>CAWCAF010000022.1:0-81471 GCA_963793385.1 uncultured Acidimicrobiales bacterium | reverse complement strand
CCACCGCGACAGGTCAGATCGCCACCGACGCCGGTGCCACCTTCATCGGGATACCATGACAGCGACATCGAGCGCGCAGGTCGACAACTACCTGACCGCCCCGGTCTGGAACTGGACCCCTCGCTACACCGACATCTTCGAAGCAGCGATCGCCGGGACCTACACGCCCGAATCGTGGTGGGGCAGTATGGCCGACGGCGTGGTCGACATCGAAATCCCCGAAAGCTCTCCGGTGGCCGCTGAGATGCAAGAGGTGAAGGATGCGATCATCGCCAACCACGTGTTCGACGGCGCCATCACCGCCCAGGACGGCACCCCCATCACCGACGACACCGGCACACTGCTGGTGGACCTGCAGGACCCGTTCGGTGACCCGATCGGTGCGGTCGGCGACACGATCAACGACGGCATCCTGCTGGGCATGGGGTTCTTCGTCGAAGGGGTCATCGGGTCCACCGAGGGCTGATCCGTTCACCGAGCTGACGCGATGGGGGGCGGATGCTGGCAGTCGAATTAGAGGGGATCTGGAAACGGTTCCCGGGAGTCGTGGCCAACGCCGGGGCGAACCTCGCGGTTCGTCCCGGTTCGGTCCACGCCGTGCTCGGTGAGAACGGGGCCGGAAAGACCACTCTCATGAACGTGCTGGCCGGGGTGTACCGGGCCGACGAGGGAACGGTCAAGGTGGACGGCACGATCCGGCACTTCGCCTCGCCGGCCGACGCCATCGCCGCCGGGGTGGGGATGGTCCACCAGGAGTTTCGCCTGATCCCCACCTTCACTGTCGCCGAGAACGTCGCACTGGGGGCAGCTCCTCGGATCCTGTCCCGCCGGGCGATCGAAGGAGAGGTGGCCGAGCTGGCCGAGCGTTTCGGTCTCGCCACCACGCCGGACCGTGAGGTGTGGCGGCTCTCGATGGGCGAACGGCAACGGGTCGAGATCCTCAAGGCCTTGTGGCGTGATGCCAAAGTCCTGATCCTCGACGAACCGACCGCAGTTCTCACCCCGAGCGAAGCCACCGAGCTCGGCCGCATCGTCTCGACGATGGCAGCCGATGGACGATCGATCATCTTCATCAGCCACAAACTGGACGAGGTGACCGCTTTCTGCGACGAAGCGACGGTCCTACGGGGTGGATCGACGGTGGCTGCGTCGCTCGCGGTCAAGGACCTGAACGCCGACCGATTGGCCGAGCTGATGGTCGGCGCCGCAACCGAGGTCTCCAAGCGTCGAAGCCGTACAAACGCCGTCGCCACGGATCGACCGGTCCTCGAGGTCGAGAATCTGACCGTGAGGGATCTGCGAGATCTGCTCGTCGTCGACGGTGTGTCGCTCCAGGTGCACGCCGGCGAGATCGTCGGCATCGCCGGTGTGGCCGGCAACGGCCAGCGGCCACTGGCCGATGCCATCGCCGGCCTGGGAGCTCTCGAGGCGGGCACGGTGCGGGTCGACGGGGTGGACCTCACCGATGCCACGCCGAAGATGCGCAACGCTGGAGGCTTGTCTTATGTGCCCGAGGATCGCCTCGGCGTGGGGCTGGCTCCCCGACTCAACGTGATCGAGAACGCCATGATGCGTTCCTACCGGGCCTTCGCCCGGCGCTCGATCATCGACTCGGGCGCGGCCGCCTCTGCCTGTGACCGGCTCATCGCCGCCTACCACGTGAAGGTGGGGCAGCTGACCGCACCGATCGCCGGGCTCTCGGGTGGCAATCTGCAGCGGCTGCTGGTCGGCAGGGAGCTCGGGACCGAACCCAAAGTGATGGTGGCCGCCCAACCGACCCGCGGACTGGATGTCCAGGGCGTCGCCGCCATCCAGGAGATCCTGGTCGAACAGTCGCAATCCGGGGTCGGGATTCTGCTCATCTCCGAAGACCTGGAGGAGCTGTTCGCGCTGAGCGACCGACTCCTGGTCATGCACGAGGGCGAAGTAGTGGCCGAATTCGACCCCGACACCGCCACCCGGACCCAGGTGGGCGCGGCGATGGCCGGCGGCTCCGGCCACGAGGCGGCCTGAGACATGCTTGGTATGACCCTCGTCCGCCGGGAGAAACCGCTCGCCGGGGGCCAGGTGCGGGCCGTTGCCACGGGCGTCGTTCTGGCGCTGCTCGTCGGTGCGGTGCTCCTGGCCGCGACCGGGAGCGATCCCATCGAGGTGTACTCCAAGATGTTCACCTCATCCTTTGGTTCCCAACGTGGGCTGTCCACCACGTTGAATCGGGCCGTTCCACTCGGGTTGGCCGGGCTCGCGGTTGCCATCGCCGCGTCGATGGGGTTGTGGAACATCGGAGCCGAAGGCCAGATCATCGCCGGCGCCATCGGAGCGGCCTGGGTCGCCCGTCTCGGCCCCGACCTGCCAGGCCCGGTACTGATCCCGCTGATGCTCGTGGGAGCGGTCCTCGGCGGAGGGTTTCTGGCGTTGTTTCCGGCCTTCGCCCGGGCCCGGCTCGGCGTGAACGAGATCATCACGACGCTGATGTTGAACGAGGTCGCCATCCGTATCGTGCGCTACCTGGTCAATGGTCCGTGGAAGGATCCCGAGGGCAACAACTTCCCGATCGCTCCCCGGCTCCCCGAACAGGCCCGGCTCCCCGGTTTCCCGGACAGCCTCAAGTTCCTCGAACGGGCGAATGTCGGTTTGCTCGTGGCGGCGGCGGTGCTCGCCCTGTTCGCCTTCTATCTGGCTCGGAGTACCTGGGGCTATGAGTTGCGAATCGCCGGTTCGTCGGCCAAGGCCGCCGAATACGTCGGGATCTCGCTGAAGGCCAAGATCCTGGCGGTGCTCGTGATCTCCGGTGCCGTGGCCGGCCTTGCCGGCGGGATCGAACTGTCCGGGTCCTCGGACCGCCTGGTCGAAGGGGTGGCCAACGGCTGGGGATTCGCCGGCATTATCGTCGCCGCCCTGGCACTGATGCGTCCGGCCGGCGTTGCCGCGGTGGCGGTGGCCTTCGGTGCGGTTCAGGTGGGCGGCCTGGCGATCCAGGGATCGCTCGGCGTGTCGTCGTCGATCGCCGCAATTCTGCAGGGGTTGATCTTGTTCGGTGCGCTCATCGCCGGTGCGTTCACCAACTACCGGGTGGTGCGGGCAACATGAACGAGGCGACGATCACGGGCCTGTTCGTGTCGGTGTTCGCCTTCGGGACCCTGCTGTACCTGGCCGCACTCGGCGAGATGATCGCCGAGAAGTCAGGCGTGTTGAACTTAGGCGTCGAGGGCATGATGGCGATGGGGGGAATGACGGCGTTCTGGGTCGGGGTCCGTGGCCTGTCGCTGTTCGACGTCCAGCTGGTCGACCCCGGCAACGCATGGATCGCCCTTCTCGTCGCCGGTGTGGTCGGCGCCATCCTGGCGTCGATCCATGGGGTCGTCTCGGTCGTCATGGGCGCGGATCAGGTGGTGAGCGGATTGGCGCTGACGATCTTCGGACTGGGGATGGCGGCCTTCCTCGGCGAGGACCTCGTGATCGAACGTCCGATCGCAGAGTTCACTCCACTCGATCTCGGTCCGCTCAGTTCCATCCGCTTCCTCGGGCCGGTCATCTTCGAGCAACCGGCCGTCATGTGGCTGGCGATCGGGTCGGGTGTCGTCACCTGGGCGGTGCTCGCCCGCACCCGGGTCGGGCTCGGATTGCGAGCGGTGGGGGAGAGCGCGGCCACCGCTGATGCGGCCGGCCAACCGGTCGTGAAGACCCGACTGGCGGCGGTGGCGATCGGGGGCATGTTCGCAGGATTCGCCGGGGCCTATCTGACCCTGTTCCTGGCCAAGGGCTGGACCGAAGGAACGGTGGCCGGCCGGGGCTGGATCGCGGTGGCGTTGGTGATCTTCGGTGCATGGAACCCCGTCCGGGTCGGGGTCGGGGCCCTGCTGTTCGGTGGGCTTCTCGCCCTCGAGCCCCGCCTTCAGACCTTCGGGGTCGAGATCAGCCCGATCCTGCTCAGCATGCTGCCCTATGTGCTCACCATCGCGGTGCTGGTGGCGCTGTCGATCCGATCCCGGAATCGACCCAGCGCCGCCCCCGCCGCCATCGGCCTTCCGTACCGCCGCGAAGAACGCTGAGGCGGCTCCTGACGGTCGAGCAGCTCCCTCCAGTGTCGGCCTCTACTGCCGACGTGTAGGACCATGGAAACTCCGGGTTCGGACATCAAGGTCGGTGGAACCAGCGGCGGCTTCGGGACCTTCATCGCCGGAGCGGCCCTGGCTGCTGTCTCGGCGTGGTTCTTCGTCGATTCGGTGCGCGTCACCAGCCGGGGCTACGGATGGATCAGCAACGCCCTGGGCGCCAACACCGGTTCGGCCGGGATCGTGTTCCTGCCGCTGTTCGTGGCGGTGGTCTGGTTGTTCATCGATGCCAAGCGGCCGTGGGCCTGGGCCCTGTTCGCCATCGGACTGGCGCTGCTCGCCGTCGAGATCCTCAGCCGGCTCGAGTTCTGGTTCAGCCTGAAACTCTCACATTTCCTGATCATGCTTTTCGGACTGGCGGCCGGGCTGGGAATGATCATCCGATCGCTGCGGGCCATGCCGCCGGAGTTCCTCGAGTCGTAGGCGGGCCTACAGGGCCCTCAGCGAGGTGGGGAGACCGAAGGCGTGGCGTCCGAGGGGTTCGAGCGTCCGTGGCGCCACCATCGCATGCTGGCAGGCGACATGGATGTCCCTGAAGACCCGTTGCAGCGGATGAATCGAATACACCGCCGTCCCGCCGGCGGCGTGGTAACAGAGATCGACCGCCTCCACCGAACGCATCGTGGCGGTCGTTGCCGCCAGTCTCAGGTCGACCCGCATCTGATCAGACAGCTCGTGACCGCTCGCCGCCTTTTCCCAGGCCTCGGCGGCGGTGAACAGTAGATAGGAACGGGCGTGGGCGGCGTTGCCTCGAGCGATCGCCAGGTCTGACTGGACCGCACCTCGTTCGGCCAAGGATCGCCTGGACCCCGACGGTTGCTTTGCTCCCAGTTCGGTGAGCTCGTCGACCGCCCGTTGGGCCAGACCGATCGCAACCGCAGCGACCCCGCAGGCGAGGGCGCCGAAGAACGACAAGCGGGTGGCCGGACCCTCGACATGAGGCGTCCCGCCGACGAACTGGGCCCATCGCCCTTCGGGGACGAAGGCGCCGTCGACGGCGTAGTCGGTCGACGCGGTCGCTTTCAGGCCGGCCACGTGCCAGGTGTCGAGGAAGTCGATGTCGTCGAGATCGAAGAACACGAACGGAGCGGTGGCGCCGTCGGCGGTCGTCGTCGGCTGCCCGTCGGCGTCGACGACGCTCACGCCTCCACCGACCCAGCTGCAATGGTCGGTTCCCGAACCCCATGCCCAGCGTCCGCTGACCCGCAGCCCGCCGTCGACGGGGGTTGCGGTGCCGCTCGGCATTCCGAAACCTCCGGTGCAACCGGCAGGGTCGGCGTAGATCTTCTCGGCCCAGTCGGGCCGGAGGTGATAGGCGGCGAGGGCGGTGGTGTTGGCGATCATCACGCACCACCCGGTGGCTCCGTCCGCCCGGCCCATGGTGATGATCTCCTCGATTCCCTCAGCGATGGTGGCGCCGGGCCCTCCATAGTCCGGGGGTACCCACAAACGAAACAGTCCGGCGTCGGTGACGGCGTTGACGACGTCGGGATGGAGGTGACCGAGGCGCTCGGATTCGGCGGCGGATTGCGCTGCGATCGATGCCGCCGTGGCGAGGTCGGTCATGTGGAGCAATGGTAGAGCAGCGCAGGTCACCGGCTGTGGTCCGGCGGATCGCCGGGCTCAGGCGGGTCAGGCCGGCTGGATCACACGCGAGTCGCCGGTCGGCAGTCGTTCCACGATGAGGCCCGCAGGTAGAGCGTCCCGCACGGCGTCGACGTGGGTGATGACCCCGACCGTGACCCCGTCGGCGCCGAGCTGGGACAGCACATCGATCGTGAGATCGATGACGTTGTCGTCGAGGGAGCCGAAACCCTCGTCGATGAAGACCGAGTTGATGCTCGTGGCCCCACGGTTGCTGAGCACGTCGCTGAGGCCGAGGGCCAGGGACAGCGAGGTGTAGAAGGTCTCGCCGCCCGAGAGCGACGTGACGGCCCGCTCTTCGCCCGTGTGGGCGTCGCTGACGGTGAGGTCGAGTCCCCATTCGCCCCGGCCGTCGAGGGCTTCGGTGGCGAGGATCAGCTGATACCGACCGCCGCTGAGCGACTGCAACCGCAGGTTGGCCTGATGGACGACGTGATGCAGGTAGCCCCGGAGCACGAATCCCTCGAGGCCGATCTTGGAGGCGCCGCGAGCGTTGCAGAGGTTGGCGATCTGTTCGTGCCGGTCGGCCTCGGCCTCCAGGCGACGAAGGTCGCTGAGCCGCAGGGTCAGGCTGTCGACCATGTCCCGGGCTCTGGTCACCGAGCTCTGGACCGTGAGCCGTTTCTCGGTCGCGGCCAAGGCGGTTGTCGCCTTGATCTCGGCGTCACGCGCCAGTGATTCCAGGTCCGGCGCCACTTCGGGTATGCGCAGCTCGGCGAGTTGGCGCAGGCCGGCTTCGCACTCCAGTGTCTGGGTCACGAACCCCTCGTGAAGGTCCCGAAAGCGGGTGGTTTCCTCTTCGGTCAGCTCGGCCTCCAGCGCCTCGGACAGAGTCGGGAATTGAGCTCCGTGGAGTACGGCCTCGAGATCTGCTTCGCTGCGTTGGACGTCGGCCTCGACCCTGGCCAGTTCGCTCGCCGCAGCTTCCATGGCGGAGAGCGACCGAGCTGCCTGCGCCAGGTCAGCGAGGGCATCGACCGGATCTCTCCCATCGAGAACGGCGAGTTTCTCGATCATCGACTCGAGTTGTTCGGCTCGGGCCTTCCGGGATGCTTCTGCTGCGCTGATCTCGGCGTCGACCTCGGCGAGGGCTGTAACCAGGTCGGCCAGTTCGGCCTCTATTTCAGCCAGAGCGGTCTCGTGGGCTTGTCGTTGGTCGGCCAGTTCCTGCACGCGATCCAGTTCGGCTCGCCGGCCGGCAAGCCGGGCGTGTAGCTCGACGGTCTCGGTCTCGTCATGCTCGGCGAGGGAGGCGTTCGCTGTGGATCGGACCGCCACTCGAGCGTCGCGTTCACCCACCAGGCGCAGACGCTGGGTGGCCCGGTCCTGGAGGGTGAGGGTGATCTGTTCCAACCGTTCGCCGAGGATCTCGACGTCCTGTCGGGCCAGGACGGACCCCTCCCATGCCTGCTTGGCTTCACGCATCGATTCGGCGGCGTGCTCGGTGGTCAACGTCGCGTCGTTGGGCGGGAGCAGCTCCAGAGTTCGGCGAAGCCCGGCGACCGTCGCAAGAGCGTCGTCCCGGAGCGCCGTGGCCACCTGGAGGCCATCTTCGTCGATCTCGGCCGTGCTGGGGTCGAAGGTGGCCGGAGCCGGGTGTTCGCAGCTCCCGCACACCGCACACGGTTGACCGTCGAGGAGTTGGCCGGCGAGACGGGGTGCGACGCCCAGCGCATAGATTCGGGTGGCCTCGTGCAATGCCGCGCTCGTCGTGTCGAGGATCCGTTCCGCCGAAGCGAGTTCGTGAGCGAGTTTCTCGGCCTTGCGCAACTCCTCGACGCGATGACGGCACCGATCGAGGACTTCGGCGCGTGCATTGACCTGGTCAGCCAGCGGCTGGGTACGTGCGATCTCAGAGGTGACGAGTTGCTGTTCATCGCTCAGTGCGGTCAGCTCTTGGTCGAGCGCGCCCAGCTGATCCGAGAGGGCGTCGATCTGATCGGACGCCTCGTCACGGACGTCGGCGTGCCGCACGACTTCGGCGATCAGTTCGAGCCCCGACCGCAGGCCGGCGAGTTCGGTGGTTGCGGTCACGGAGCCCTCGGCCTGGCGGCGGGCGTGATCGAGCAAGTCGTTCAGCTCGTCGCGGCGCGCCACGGTGAGGTCACGGTGTGATCGTCGATCGGCCAGATCCCCGTCGGCGGTGGCGATGTTCTTCGCCAGCGCGGTGCGTTCGGCGGCGAGTTCGGCTAGATCGCCCATCCGTTGAATCCGACGTTCGAGCAATGTTCGCTGGCCATCGGCGGATTCTGCTGGGTCGAAGATCAGTCCTGCTGTGGACAGTGACTCGTCGACCTCGCTTCGGGCGGTGTCGAGAGCTTCGTCAGCGGTGCGCCGCCGGTCGAGATCACCGGTGAGACGCCGATGGGCGTGGATCACCGGCCGGGCCCGGACGGACCGTTCGGCTCGGGCGGCATCGGCTTCGACCTCGGCCCGGCGGTCATCGAGGTGGCGCCGCAGCTGCTGGAGTTCGTGCAGCCGCGCCATCTGCCCGACCTGTTCCTGGGCGAGGACCGCCCTACTCGATGCGGTCCGGGCCGCCGCGGTGGCCTTGTCTTCGGCGTGGAACAGGAGCGGGAGGACGCATGTGTCGACCTCCTGAGCGACGGCCTGCAGCCGTTGCAGAGGATCATCGGTGGCCTCGTGGCCGATGCGAGCGAGGCTGACGACGTCGTCGGGCGCCTCCCGCACCACGAGCTCGGCCAACTCGGCGGCCAGGAGATCGGCTTCGGTGCCATGGTCGTCGCTGAGGAGTGCGGCATCGTGGACCTGATCACGAGCGGCTGCTGCCCGTTCGAGGAGTTTCTTGACAGCGTCATCGATCGACGTCGTCGCGAACAGGGTGCGGAACAGGTTCTTGCGTTCCTTGGAGTTGGCGTGCAGCAATCGCCGGAATTCACCCTGGGGTAGCAGTCCGACGCGCTCGAACTGGTCCTTGGCCAACCCGACCAGATCCCGGCATTGCCGGTCGACCTCGGACTTGGTCGTCGTCAGGGGTTCCCAGTCACCGTGGACCCACCGGTAGAGGGCAGCCTTGGCCCGTTCGGTCGTGGTCCCACGGCCCCGCGCCTTGGCTCGTTCGTAATCCGGCGATCGCACCACCCGCCAGCGGTCATTGGCGGCCACGAAGACGAGTTCGACCGAGGTGGGATCACCGGGTCCGGCGTGGTCGGAGCGGATCGATGACGCCGGCCGGGCCCCCGGAACGTCTCCGTAGAGGGCATAGGTGAGCGCATCGAAGATGGTTGTCTTTCCGGCTCCGGTCTCGCCGCTCACACTGAACAGACCCTTACCGGTCAGCGCCACGAAGTCCACCTCCTGTGTTGTGGCGTAGGGACCGAACCCGCTGAGGCGGAGGTGCTCGAACTCCATCAGGCGGCCTCGCCGGGTCGGCTGGGTGCGGGCTGGTCGGTGAGGTTCCCCCGCACGTCGTCGACAAACTCGAGGTCGGCACCGACGGCGCCGAGGGCGTCGATGATCAGGTCGAAGTAGTCGAGCCGAGCGGTCTCACCGGTCGCAACTTCCAGGAAGTCCTTCACCTGGTGGGCCAGCGAGGAGCGGGACGAATCCGATGTGTATGTGCGCCCGGCCGTGGCTCGCAGGTTCACGAGTGACAGTTCGATGATGTGGGGAAAGATCGCATCGAGGCGACGCTTGGCGTCTCGCACGGGGGTGACATCGGTCAGCTCGATCCGGACGAGGTGATCGGTGTCGCGATCGTAGTTGGCGAGATTGGCGAACTCGTCACGGATCGTGCGGACCCCTCTGCCCACGGGAACATCGATCAACTCGATCCCGCACTCGCCGGCGTGATCCATCGAGACCAGGACGACCGACTTCTGCTGAGTCTCACCGAAGGAGTACGGAAGTGGTGAACCCGAGTATCGGATCGTGTCGCAGGAGCGGACGGTCTGGGGCTTGTGTAGATGGCCGAGTGCTGTGTAGCTGAAGGGTGCGAAGCATTCGGCACCGATGTGGTCGGAGCCGCCGACGGCGGCGACCAGGAGCTTCTCTGAGTCGCTGCCCTTGCCGCCGGCGATGAAGCCATGAGCGATCGCCAGTGACCTCATGCCTTCGGGTATCGCATCGGCGGCCGCCTCGGCGCAGGCGGCCAGGACGGTGTTGTGGGTGAACGGGCCGTCATCGGAATCGAGCAAGTCGAATCCGGGCGGGATCATCCTCGGGTCGAGGAACGGGATCGCCGCGATCGCCAGGGGACCGTCGGCGAAATCCCGGATGACGATGTCGCCGCCGCTCGGATAGCCTCCCCGCAGCACGAGACCGCTGTTCTCGGTGAACGCCGAGTAGACCGCAACCCGCTCGGGGGCATCGTGATTGCCGGCGATCGCCGCGATCTCGATCCCCGCCCGGTTGAGCGATCCCACCGTGCGATCAAAGGCTCGGATCGCCTCGGCCGGAGGGCTGGATCGGTCGTAGATGTCCCCGGCCACGACGACCAGGTCGACCGAGCGGGCGATGGAGGTCGCCACCAGCCAGTCCAGGAACACCTCCTGGTCCGGGAGTAGGCCATAGGTCCCGAACGACCGGCCGAGATGCCAGTCTGATGTGTGGAGGATGCGCATACGACCAGCATGACGAAGGGGTGTGACACAGTCGGGGATGGTCGGCTGGCTACAGCCCTCGGGCCCTTTGCCAGCGGAAAAACCTTCTGGGCGCCGGCTCGCCTCAGGTACCCGACACGTAGTCGATGACGTCCGATGCCGAGTAGAACGCGGTGCCGGTCGCGACCCGGCTCATGAGCTCACGTACGCCGGCGAAATCGGAACCGGCGGTGACGATCGGGGGTTCTTCAACGCCGGCCGCAACTCTGTACTGGGGTAGACCGGCGCTGGCCAGCAAACCGTTGCACAAGCAGGCCCGTCCCTCGATGTTCTCTGCCCGACCACCCTTGACCAGGCTGTAGGCCTTGAGCGGCTCGGCCGGACAGCGGTACCCGATAAGCCTGTTGTCGGTCATGTAGGGCACCCGCAGAGCCCCGAGATCACACACCCGCCGTCGGTTCAGAAAGACATCCTCTTCGGAGATGGTCCCGTCGACCTGCACGATCCGAAACGGGAATCCGGTCGGCGAGGCCCGCCAATCGGAACGCACCTCGACGGTGCCGTCGGCCACCTGGGCAACGATCTTGGCCTTCAGGTCGGGCGTGAGACCCGACTCCTCGCAGAAGGCAAAAGCCGTCCCCATCTGGATCCCGGTCGCTCCCTCGCGATCGTGCGTCGGCTCAGGCCTGCGGGCGTCCCGAAGGATCCGGCAAGCCAGAACGGCAGGCCGAGCCCGGCCAATCGGACGAGGTCGACCTCATCCCGCTCGTCGTACACCGGCTGCCCCAGCTCGTCGGTGACTCGCGGACCGCGGGGCGGAGCATTGTGGCCGCCGGCGCTCGGCGCTTCGACAATGAAGCCGTCAGGCGGCTCCGGCAACGCAGCGAGTCCTTCGGCCAGCTCGACCGAGGCGACGATGGCCAGGAAGTCCGGGCGGCCGAGGCTCGGGGGAGAACATCCGTTGAGGTCGGCCGGGTCGGAACCGCACCTCGACGGCTTCGTCGGTCGAGGTGAGCCCCTGAACCCGGAGACGGAAGCGTGACGGGCTCGTGGCGCGACAGGCGAGTGATCATGCCCGGCATGTCCTTCGGGTTCCCCGCCCCGACGATGACGTAGTCGACTTCCGGCCAGCATGGCCCCGTATGCGGAGAACGGGATCGGAAGTTCGATCTTGCGGAGGTAGTTGATGCCGACCGGCCCGGAGTGGCCCTCCTTGGCGAGGAACACCTCGACGAAGTTGGCGGCGACCGTCAGTTCCTGGAGGGCCAGGTCGGGCTCGACGGTGAAGGTGCGGACGTTCTTGAACGGCTTCTTGTCGCCCTTGCCGCCCGGCACGAAATAGGCGTCGAGAATCCGTTCGGTCACGGCCGGGAACGGGAAGTGGTCGAGCGCTCGCCGCACATGCCCGCCTGGATCGCCGAGCTGGAGCCTGCGGGCCATGACCACCTCGAGGATGGTGCCGGACACCACGCCGAGCTGACCTCTTCGGGCGACGGCGTTGGCCAGCGGCCAACCCGAGATGGCGACGCCCATCCCGCCCTGGATGATGCTCGGGCGCTCGATGCGACTTGTCATGATGGATCATCGCCCCGCGAGCCACAGCGGATCGAGGCGACAGTTCCTCTCTATTACGTATGTGACCCGGCAAAGGTTGGGAAGGTTACCGGCCTGTTCGGTGACTCAGGTAACAAGGATATTCATGTCAGCGCTCGTCCGCTCGACGCACCTTCATCGAAGGCGATCGCCTCAGCCGGCCGACGCGAGTCGGTCACAGATGAGGGGGTCATTCAGCGCCCGTTGTGGCTGAAGTGCTGGTAGTCCTTCAGCGATCTCCAGCCGCCACCCCAGCGCCACCCCATCGCGGCGAATGCCCTGACGGCGATACCGTCGGGCTCGATCATCCCGGGGCGGGCCCAGGCCCGGTCGGCAAAGGATCCGGCCAGGGACGGGATCACGTTCGTCTCCCGGACGTAAGGGTTCTGGAACGGGTTGAGGTCGATCGCCAGCCCGTATGCGTGTTCGGAGAAGCCCGATCCTCCGGTGACCGGGCGGCACACGAACGAGGCGGTGTTGTTGGTGTCGCCGTCCGACCGCGCAACGAGATCGGAGGGCTCGACGATGCGCATTTCCTCTATCGGGAACCCGGCGTCGAACAACTTCTCGAAGACCGCGATGATGCCAAGGGCATGGTCGGAAGCGACGATCAGCTCCCCGGTGTGCGGTCGATCGTCGAACCCGCGGAACGACACGGTGGCGTAGGCGAGGTCGGCGCGCTCCACCGGGCAGCCCTCCATCCAGGTGGAACGGGCCAGCGGCTCACCGGTCAGCGGACCCACCGAGGAGCGGAACACACCGTCGTCGGGGGGCGGGTCCAGACGGTCGGTGGTCGGCAGTGAGCGTTCCCGCAGGGCGAACGGGGTGGCTTGCACGACGACCGAACCCGACGCGTCGGTGGCGAGCACCCGTCGCTCGACGCCACCGGCGATCGTCACCGGCGGAGCGATCGTTGTCGTCGGCTGATCCCGGTCGGCACCGAACGCCATCGGTCGTTGTTCGATACCGGCGACCTCGACCTCAGCCGCCGTCGGTGTCGCCGCATGGCTGCGGGCTCCCGCGCCCGACGTGCACGCAACGACGACGGGGATGAGAAGCAGACCCGGCCATTGCGTTCTCACGATCACATTCTGTCTCACCACGACCTTCGCCAGCAGCCGGTCCGGCGTACGGAGTCGACTCCAGGGTCCCGGCGGTGCCGACCGCCCCGGCGGGTGAGGTCCGCCCCGGGCGACCAACCCGCTCCCG
The DNA here is from genome assembly GCA_963793385.1 of uncultured Acidimicrobiales bacterium. Classification (GTDB taxonomy): domain Bacteria; phylum Actinomycetota; class Acidimicrobiia; order Acidimicrobiales; family SZUA-35; genus JABDIY01. The sequence goes on along the minus strand of CAWCAF010000022.1, from coordinate 68,348 downwards.
GAACCAGCTTTTCTCGGCCGCTGCTGCGAGACTGCGAGATTGAACGGTTCGTGAAAGGCTTCCCTATGGCAGAAAACGCCAACTTCGAGTTTAAAGATGTCGGCGTGGTCTCGCTGGCTCGGGTCGAGGCGCCCGAGGTCGTCACCTCGGCTCACATCGACCGCCTGCTGGAACCCTTCTTCTCCCGGGGCGGCGCCCGCCCGGGTCTCCTCGAACACATGGCCGGTGTCTACGAGCACCGGCAATGGCCGGAGGGCTTCACGTTCGCCCAGGCTTCGGCAGCGGCAGGGGAACTGGCGCTCGCTCGAGCCGGCGTCGATCCCAGCCACATCGGCCTTCTCATCGACTCATCGGTGTGCCGGGCACGGCTCGAGCCATCGACCGCCGTCACCGTGCACCACCTGCTCGGTCTCTCCCCGTCGTGCATGAACTATGACATCTCCAATGCCTGTCTCGGATTCCTCAACGGAATGCACCTCGCCGGCCTGATGATCGACTCCGGTCAGATCGACTATGCGCTGGTGGTCGACGGCGAAGGCACGCGCGAGATCCAGGGCAACACGATCGAGCGGCTCAACCAACACGGCCGGGGCAGCGAGGACTTCTCGGAGAACTTCGCCTCGTTGACGCTCGGTTCGGGGGCGGCGGCCATGGTCCTCGGTCGACACACCGACAACCCGGGTAGCCATGGCGTGGTCGGTGGTTTCTTCCGGGCCGAGAGCAGGCACCACGAGCTGTGCGTCGGTTCTCTGGAGAACATGAGCACCGACGCACGAGCGCTACTCGATGCCGGCACCGACCTGGCCAAACTGGCATGGGATCACGCCGACAAGAGCCGATGGATGGACATGGACCGCTACATCCTCCACCAGGTCTCGACGGTGCACACCGCGGCGATGATCGACGTTCTCGGCATCGACGCCGAGAAGGCACCCCTGACGTTCCCGTACTACGGCAACATCGGACCGGCTGCCATCCCGTTCACGCTTGCTCACACCGCCGACTCGCTGAACGCGGGCGATCGCGTGTTGTGCATGGGCATCGGTTCGGGCCTCAACGCCGGTGTGCTCGAACTGGTCTGGTGAACCGACCGCCGGCACACGAGAAAGCGACGCTGCCTCCGACACTGCCCGGCCTCGGACCGGGGTGGTCTCGGCTGGTCGACATCGTCGATGCCGGTGGAACCAATCGCAGGTTCCACGTACTCGACACCCAGGTGCCGGATCCGGAGCTGACGGTCCTGTGCGTGCACGGAAACCCATCGTGGTCGTACCTGTGGCGCGATGTGATCGCCCAGGCACCCCCGACGGTTCGGGTCGTGGCGTGCGATCACCTCGACATGGGCTTCTCCGAGAGGACCGGCGCCGATCGTGACCTCGGCGACCGGATCGATGATCTGGACCGGTTGACCACCGCCATCGGTATCGACGGGCCCGTCGTCACCCTGGCCCACGATTGGGGGGGTCCGATCTCACTGGGCTGGGCTCGGCGACACCTCGCTCAACTACGAGGGCTGATCCTCACCAACACCGCGGTCGGCAAGGGTGCTACAGCCCCTCCCGTGCTGATATCGGCCGCCCGATTGCCCGGTGTGCTGAGGGCGGTGACCCAACGCACCCCTCTCTTCATCCGTGCCGCTCTCAGGATGTCCTCACCCGAGCCCGACGCCTCCGTGCGCAGAGGTTTCCTGGCTCCCTACCGGACCCGTGATCGGCGGGCCGGTATCCGGGCGTTCGTCGCCGACATTCCGCTGCACCCGACCCACCCGACCTCCTCCACGCTCGAACAGATTGCGCTGGACCTGAAGCTGTTCGCCGACGTACCGGCGCTGTTGATGTGGGGCACCCGGGACCCGGTCTTCGGTGAGCGCTACCTGCACGATCTCGAGGACCGCCTGCCCCACGCCGACGTGCACCGGTTTGTCGACGCCGCCCACTTCGTCACCGAAGACGCGCCCGTCGCCGCCGCGGTGTGGGACTGGATCGACGAGAGATTGTCGAGGAAAGGGGTGACCGGGTCGGGCCCTGCGTTGGATGAGCCTCAACCGGTGGCATCGCTGCTGACCGTGCCCGAAGGTGCTCACGGCGCACTGGTGACCGAGTGGCGAGAGCACGGGTGGCGTTCGGTCGAGGCGCCGACGTTCCTCTCGCGGGTTCGCCGCCTCGCCGCCGGGTTTCGCTCAACCGGAGTCGCCGGCGGTGACCGAGTCGCCGTCATGATCCCTCCCGGGATCGACCTGACCGCGGTCGTGTACGCCTGCTGGGAGGCGGGTCTCACCGTCGTGCTGGTCGACGCAGGGCTGGGCATCCGCAACATGCACCGGGCGGTGCGGGCCGCCGATCCGGACTGGCTCGTGGGCATCCCGCCGGCCATGGTGGCCGCCCGGGCGCTCGGATGGCCCGGGCGAAGGATCGTGGTCGGCGAAATGGATCCTCCTCTGCGTCGCAGCCTGCGGGTGCAACGGTCGCTGCGGGAGACCGAGTTCGCCGGCGAAGGATCACACGAACACCACGACCCCGGAGGGGATCCACCAGCCGTTGTCGGCTTCACCTCTGGGTCGACCGGACCCTCCAAGGGTGTGCGGTACCGGCGGTCCCAGCTCGGCGCCCAGCGGGATGCGATCGCCGCCCTGTACGACATCGGACCGACAGATCGTCTGGTGGCGGCGTTCGCTCCGTTCGCCCTCTACGGCCCCGCGCTCGGGATTGCATCGGTCGTCCCGGACCTCGACATCACCCGGCCGGGCACGCTCACCGGCCGAGCGCTCTGCGCCGCGGTGGAACAGATCGATGCCACGCTCGTGTTCCTTTCGCCCGCCGCCATGGCCAACGTCGTCGCCACCGCCGGAGAGCTCACCGCCGAAGAGCGGGCGCCCCTCGGCCGGGTGCGACTGGTGCTGTGCGCCGGCGCGCCGGTCCGGCTCGACCTGCTGCAGGCGATGGCTGATCTGACCCCCGCTGCCGCGCTGCACACCCCCTACGGCATGACCGAGGTTCTCCCGGTCGCCGACATCTCACTCTCGCAGCGCATGGCGGTCGGGGAGGGCCACGGCACCTGTGTCGGGAAGCCGGTCGATGGGGTGGGCGTCAGGATCCATCCGATCGACACCGACGGGAGGCCTGGCTCGGAGCCGACGGATCAACCCGGCGTGCTCGGCGAGGTCGTTGTCCGGGCCCGGCACGGCAAGGATTCCTACGATCGGCTCTGGTGGACCGAACATCGATCCCGGACCGCCGACGGGTGGCATTGCACCGGCGATGTCGGTCATCTCGACGGCGACGGTTTCCTCTGGATCGGTGGACGGCTCCAGCATCTGATGCTCACCGCCGACGGACCGCTCGCCCCGGTCGTGTACGAACACGCCGCCGAACGCCTGCCCGGGGTGATCAGAGCTGCGGCCGTCGGTGTGGGTCCGGTCGGAACGCAGGTACCGGTCATCGTGATCGAGACCTCCGACCGGAGCCGGCATCCGCTGCCTGGCCCCGAAGTGACCGATGCCGTGCGCCGTGAGGTGGCCGAGACGGGATGCCCCGGCCCGGCTGCGGTACTCGCCATTGCGTCGATCCCGGTGGACAAACGACACAACTCAAAGGTCGATCGCACGCGGGTGGCCGCTTGGGCCGAGAAGGTCCTTGCCGGCAAGCGGCCGGTCCGGTGGTGAGCTGAGCGTGCGAGTGCTCGTCACCGGGTCGAGCAGCCTTCTCGGGCGTCTGCTCGTCGCCCGGCTGCTGGAGCGAGGGGACAAGGTCTCGGTGCTCCAGCGTCAGCCCGCCGATCTCGCTGGTGTGGAGGAGGTTCTCGGGTCGGTCGCCGACCCGACGGCGGTCCGTCTGGCGATCACCGGGTGCGATGCCGTGGTGCACGTCGCCGCCAAGGTCGGGATCGTCGGCAGCTGGGGCGAGTTCGCCGAGGCCAACATCGTCGGCACCAGGGTTGTGGTTCACGCGGCGCTGGACGCCGGTGTCGCTCGGTTCGTTCATGTGTCGTCCCCGTCGGCCGCCCACAGCGGGTCCGCCCTCGTCGGGGCCGAAGCCGGCCCGGCGAACCCGACGACGGCGAGGGGCCACTACGCCAAGAGCAAGGCCGAAGCAGAACGGATCGCCCTCGACGCCAACTCGTCGTCGATGAGCGTCGTCGCCGTGCGCCCCCACTTGATCTGGGGCCCCGGTGACACCCAGCTCGTCGGAAGAATCGTCGAGCGGGCACGACAGCGCAGGCTCGCCTACGTCGGGAGCGGTGCCGCACTGATCGATTCCACCTATATCGACAACGCCGCCGACGCGCTGATGGCGGCGATCGATCGGGCCGAGGCCGCCGCCGGTGAGGCACTGGTTGTGTCCAACGGCGAACCGCGACCGATCGGCGAGTTGGTCGACAGCATCGTCGCCGCTCACGGGCTGGCGCCACCTCGTGTGCGGGTCCCCCGGTCCCTCGCCTTCGCCGGCGGGTGGGTCGCCGAGCGGGCGTGGCGGTCATTGCGCCTCGACGGCGAGCCGCCGATGACCACGTTCCTCGCCGAACAGCTCGGAACCGCTCACTGGTTCGATCAGCGCCGGACCCGTGAGCTGCTGGGATGGACGCCTCAGGTTTCGATCGATCAGGGCATCGACAGGCTCGCCGCCCACGCGTCGACCCGATCCGCTCAGTAGCTGGGTGATCGGTCCGACGACCGGCACCCCGAGGCCTCACGGCGAGAACGGCGCCCCTCGAGGGTTCACCGCGCTGCCCGAGCCTGATGCAGACGGTGGACCAGAACGGCCTCGGTGCGGGTGTCGAGATCGCCGGGCCGGTGATGGAGGGCTGCCAGGCGGGCCAGGGTGCCGTGCACCTGATCGAAGGCGCTGCGCTGTCGGCGGCCCAGACGTCGTCGTGTCCTGAGCATCGTCCGCCAGTTACCGAAGACCGCCACTTCCGGCGCGGTGAGACCGTATCGATCGGCGAGCATCGGGACGATCTGGATGAAGTGGCGCCGCTCGCGGCGCCGGATCGTCGACACCGTCAGTCCGGCCGCCACGAACAACAAAACGAAACCGGGGACGGCGACGAGCAGGATGACCTCGTCGTCCTGGGCGAGCGCCAGCGAGCCGTTCCACGCCGCATGGGTTGCGATCGCCAGCGGCAGCCCCCAGACGAGCTGGAGCGAGACAGCGATCCGACGTGACACCGCCCAGCCGATCGCCAGGCCCGACCAGGCGGTGAACAACGGATGGGCGAACGGGGTGAGGAACCCACGGGCGACGACCGTTCCCAGCAGGGCGTCGGCTTCGCCGGCGTCGGAGAAGAAGAGGAAGTTCTCGACGACCGCGAAACCGAGGGCGACCCAGCCGGCGTAGACCACACCGTCCATGACACCGTCGATCTCCTTTCGGCGCAGGGCCCAGATGATGCCGAGCGTCTTCATCACCTCCTCGGTGATCGGTGCCGACACCACCGCCGCCCACGTCTCGCTCGAGACGACGAACACGACGGAGTTGATCGAACCGGCCACCACCCCCGAGATCGTCGCCCCCCACAGGAACGCGTGGACCCGGGCGTCGAGCGGTTCGGGTTCGACCCGATCGAGCCACCACAGAACCGGCCCGACGATGCAGACGGGGATGAAGGCCAGAACCACGCTGAGGGGTGAGTCGACGGCGAGCAGTGCCGTCAACGGAACGGCGATGACCGCCCCGACGATCACCGGCCACGACAGCCATGCGGCGAGTCTGGGTTTCGAGGTGCGGTTGTCGGCCACGTGTCCGGTCCAGGCCCAGCCGTCCCACCAACGCCATCGGCTCAGCCCCCACGGGTCCGCGTACCAGCCGGCGGGGGTGTGCCTCGTCTGGGGCGCAGGGGGCAGAGCCCGCACCGGCGGGACACCGCCCGGTCCCTGCCCTGGTGGCGGCGGTTGCACCTCATCACGATAGGCGGGATACGTTTTCGAGATGGCAGCCGTCAAGATCTACCACAACCGCCATTGAAACTCCTCGGTCAATGCCGTGCGCATTGCGGAGGAACTGGGTGTCGACTTCGACGAGATCAACTACATCGCCGAGCCCCCTGATGCATCGACGTTGAGAGCGATCATCGGCAAGCTCGAGGACGAACCGACCGCCCTCGTCCGGCGGGACTCCAAGTTCAAGAAGCTCGAACTCACCGACGACGACGTCGCGACCGAGGACCAGATCGTCGCCATCCTGGTCAAACACAAACAGCTCCTCCAACGTCCGGTGATCGTCACGCCGAACAAGGCCATCATCGGCCGCCCCAAACAGCGCGTCCGGGACCTGCTCTCCTGACGTCCTCCCGATCGTTTGGCCATGGCGGGTGTCCGGCCCCGGATCGGCATCGACCGTCACACCTCGTCGCTACGGTGTGGATCGATGGTTGAGCGGTGCGGGCTCCGATGCCCCTGAACATCTTCGTGGCCGACGGTCTCGTGCCGCTCGCCGACAAACTCGCCGGGCGTCTCGACGATCCGCTCGACGACCCCATGCAGCCCGAACTCGTGGCGGTCCCCTCGGTCGGTCTCCAGCGTTGGCTCCGCCTGCAGCTCGCGTCCACGGTGGGTGCCGCACCCGGGGTTGGTGACGGGATCGCCGCCAACATCGACATGCCGTTTCCCGGTGTGCTCCGCAGTCGCCTGTTCGCTGCCGATCTCGGCGCAGGACACGACCCGTGGCAACTCCGCAGTCTCGTGTGGGCGGTGTACGAGACCCTCGTCACCAACCACCGCGACCGATGTCTCGAGTCGATCGCGGGCCTCCCGGCCGGCGCCACCCTGTTCGGGCGGGCCCGGCGGATCGCCGATCTCTTCGACCGTTATGGCAACAGACGCACCGATCTCCTTCGGCGCTGGGCCAGGGGGGAGGATGTGGATCCCACCGGTCAGAATCTCGCCAAGCCCCATCTCTGGCAGCCGCATCTCTTCCGCTTGCTGCGCGCCCACCTGGGCGTGCCGAGCCCTGCCGAACGACTCCCCGAACTCCTGGATGCTGTTCGGGCGGATGCGATCGAGCTGGATCTACCGGACAGGTTCTCGATCTTCGGTGTCTCGTCATTGCCCGGCGGCCAGGACTTCGCTGACCTGCTCCGGGCCTTCGGCGAGCGCCGATCCGTGGATCTGTACATGCTCGATCCTGCGCCGCGGACCACCGCCCGCCTGATCGAAGAGTTTGGCCACGTCGGTGAGCTGAAACGCTCGGAGGACCACTCGGGCGCAGCCGTCCGTCAGCCGCTGCTGCGAAGCTGGGGTCGTCCGTCGCGCGAGGCGCAGTTGCTCCTGCAACGCCTCGGGCTCTCCGATCCGATGTCCCTGCCGGCCGAATCGCCGTCGGTCGACGACACGCTCCTCGCATCCCTTCAGCGTCATCTCCGCGCCGACGCACCACCGATGCCACACCACGATGTGAGCGTGGACGACCGGTCGATCGAGGTGCATGCCTGCCCGGGTCCCATGCGCCAGATCGAAGTGCTGCGAGACGTCCTACTGGGGGCGTTTGCCGATGACCCGTCGCTGGAGGAGTCCGAGATCCTCGTCGTCTGTCCGGATCTGGCCACCTTCGCCCCGTTGATACCCGCCGCCTTCGGACCCTCCGCCGACTCCGGCGCCGCCCGGCGTACGCGGTCCACCCCGGCTGCGCTACACGATCTCGGACCGCGGGGTGCGCATCGACGATGCGCTCCCCGCCGCACTGACGTCACTCGTGCGGCTGGTCGGCGGTCGTTACAGCGCCAGCGAGGTGCTCGATTTCTGCGGTCGTGGGCCGGTTGCTGATGCGTTCATGTTCGACACCGATGCACTCCATCAGATCGAGCGCTGGCTCGGCGCCACCGAGATCAGATGGGGATTGAACGAGTCGAATCGGATCAGGAACGGTGTGCCCGACCTCCCGACCAACACCTGGCGACGCGGTCTCGACCAGCTGCTGGTCGGCATGGCCGTACACGACGATCGGCCGGTGCTCGGTCCCGGCAACGTGCCTGCGTGGGGTGTCGAAGGGGGAGGGGTCGATGTCCTCGACAGACTGATGGAGCTGATCCACCGCCTCGAGAAGATCGAAGAGGAGTGGAACCAGCCCGCACGGCTGCACGAGTGGAATTCCCGGCTCTCGGATGCGGTGATCGACTTCTTCCGGCTGCCGTTCAGCGAACAATGGCAGATCGAACGAGTCCGTAGCGCCATCGCCGCGGTCGTCGTCGACGCTGAGCTTGCCGGAGCCGGTTCAGTCGAGTTGTCGGTGCGTGAGGTCTCCCAGTTGCTCGACGAATCGCTCAGCGCACGTGCGGCCCGTCCTCGCTTCTTCGACGGAGCGGTCACGTTCACCTCACTGCGGCCTCTTCGATGGGTTCCCCACCGGATGATCTGCATACTCGGACTCGATGAGGACGCCATGGAGCGTCGTTCGGTCAACGGTGATGACCTGCTGGGCGCCAAACCGGACCTGGGTGACCCGGACCGCCGTGCCGACCAGCGCCAGTCGCTGCTCGAGGTGGTTCTCTCGGCGACCGACAGGCTGGTCATCACACGCACGGGACGAGACATCAGGTCCAACTCCGAGGTTCCTCACAGCGTCGCCACCGCTGAACTCCTCGCCGAGATCGAATCGATCGTCGCGCCGGACAGCAGCGCCGGCCTCCGACGCCGGATCGAACGATTCCACCCGCGGCACAACTTCGCGATCGAGAACTTCGAGTCGGCGAAGCCCTTCAGCTTCGACCCCTGCGCACTCGATGCCGCCCGAGCCAGGGCGCGGCGGGTCGACGATGGCGATACCGCCGCCATTCTCGACCCGCCACCCGGTGACGTGATCGAGCTCGGCGAGCTGGGCCGGGTGGTCGTCAGCGCTCCCAAGATCTTCTTCCAGGATCGGCTTCAGGCCTCCTTCCCCGGCGTCAGCGACGTCGTGTCCGACAACCTGCCGGTCGCCGGGGATGCGCTACTCAACTGGCGGACACTCACCGAGTGCATCGATCGGACGCGCGAACACGCAGACGTCACGTCGTTCATCAACGTCATCCGTGCCCGGGGATCGTTTCCTCCAGGGCCGGCCGGCGACGACGAGGTGATCAGACTGACCGAACTGGCCGAGGCGATGGTCGATACTCTGGGCCGGCTGGGGATCCGGGACCGAGGCGAGACGGTGTCGGTCGATCTTGCCGTCGACGGGCATCGTGTCGCCGGTCAACTCGACGGTGTCCACCAACCGGAGGCCATAGGGCCGATCCGTATCACGGCGTCCACGGAGGATGATCGCCGGATCCTGCCATTGTGGATCGACCTCTGTGCTCTCACCCTCGTCGATCCGGAGACGCCTTGGCGGGCGATCCTTGTGTCCCGCAAGGGCAACGCCGGGTCCCGGGTCAGCGAACTCCGGATGCGGGGCGAGTCCTCCGCCCAACGTGCCGCCCGTGCATCACATGTGCTCACCCGACTCGTCGACCTCCACGGGCGCGCCCTTCGAGAACCACTCCCGATCCTGGCCAAGGTACGGGTCGTCGGCACCGCAGAAACCCCCTACCTCAAGGGGTGGGAGGATCGGTACGGAATGCAGAACGACCCGTACGTGTTGGCCGCCTTCGGCAAGGTGAGCGGCGCTGAACTCCTGGATCTGAGGCCCGTTCCGGGCGATCCTGGAGATCCGCTGAACCCGTCACGGTTTCTTCGCTTCAGAACCTTCATCGATGAGCTCCGGGAGACCAGCATCACAACCGAGGACCTGAAGTGACCACCTCACCGATCCCGTACGTGAACTTCGATCTCGGTGCCGCCGTGCCCAGCAGTCGGACCGCACTCGAGGCCAGTGCCGGCACCGGCAAGACCTTCAGTATCGCGGGATTGGTCGCACGCTACGTCGCCGAGGGCCGCGGAGATCGGAGAGATCCTGGTCGTCACCTTCACCAAGGCCGCCGCAGCCGAACTTCGGGATCGGATCCGTGCCCAACTGGTCCGGGCCCACGATGCGGCTGCATCACGAGGGCGAGGCCCACTGGGCTCTCTCGACGATCCGGTGCTGCGTTGCGTTCTCGATTGTGATGACGCGGAGCTCGATCGTCGCCTGTCCCGCCTGGAACTGGCGCTCGCCGACTTCGACACCGCGACGATCGGCACCATTCACTCGTTCGCCCAGAATCTCCTGGCCGAGCAGGGACTCTCGGCCACCAGCAATCCCGACGCAACCCTGACCGAGGACACCAAGGTCGTTCTCGAGCAGGGCCTGGCCGACGTGCTCGCCAGTCGAGGCGCCGCCGGTTGCACACCGGTGAGTGCCGGATCGGTGCGAGCTGGAGCGGTCATGGCGTTGCAGCGAAGCCATGCCCACCTGCGTCCCACCACCGCCGAGGTGGAGAACGAAGCCGCCGACCGCCGTTCCCGAAAGAGCTTCCGGGACAGCGAAGAAGAGACCAAAGTCCTCGCCGAGGTCGTCGATGATGTCGTTGCGCGGGTACGAACGATTCAACGTGAACAGGCCGTGCTCGGCTTCGACGACCTGCTCAGCGCCGCCCGCGACCTGGTCACCGATCCGGTTGACGGTCGGCACGTCGTGGACATCATCAGGTCGAGGGTCGCCGTCGCTCTGATCGACGAGTTCCAAGACACCGATGGTGTGCAGTGGCAGCTGCTCGAGACGCTCTTCGGCGGATCGACGTTGATCACCGTCGGTGATCCGAAGCAGTCGATCTACCGGTTCCGAGGCGCCGACGTCAACAGCTACCTCGCCGCCGTGAGCAGGAGCGGTGAGCGCTACACGCTGGCGACGAACTGGAGGTCGGATCATCGTCTGCTGGCGGGCGCTCGAGCGCTCTTCGACGGAGCGACGTTCGGAAACGACGAGATCGCCTTCGTCGACGTGAGGTGCGCAGACGATAACGGTGGCACGCTGAAGGTGGGAAACCGGTGCCGATCGGGCGTCGAGGTGAGGTTCGTGCCCGACGTCGAGGCTCCCGCCGAGGTCGGTCGAGTCGAGATCGCCGCCGATCTGACCCGCATGATTGTCGAGCTTCTCGACTCCGGAACGATCCCCGACCTCGCAACCGGTGGCATCCGGCGGGTCGTTCCCCGCGACATCGCCATCCTCGTCAAAGGGCATGCTGAGGCACCACCCATCCAACGCCAGCTCACCCGGGCCAGGGTGCCATCGGTGGTCGGCAAGGTCGGGTCGGTCCTGGGCACCGAAGCTGCCAGCCAGTTGCTCACCGTGCTGCGCGCCGTTGCGTCGCCGGCCAGCCAGCGACGAGTCCGTGCTGCGGCACTCGGTTGGTTCTTCGGTCATCCGTGGGATCGGATCGCAGACGGCGACCATCATCTCGACCGGGCCGCCTCGGTGGTTGCCGATCTCCAGACGACCCTCAGCGCCTGGGCCGACACCCTAGAACGGGATGGGCTGAACCGTTTCTTCGACGAGCTGTGGCAGGCGAACCGAGTCGCCGAGCGGCTGCTCGCACGGCGGAACGGGGAACGGAACCTGACCGATCTGAACCACATCCGCGAATTGCTCGAACAGGACGGGTCGGCCGAGCACATCCATCGGCTGGTGGAGCGGTTCGAAGTCATGATGTCCGAGGTCGACGACGACGAGGAAGTCGAGTCCTTCGCCCGCCGCACCGAGTCCGATGACAACGCGGTGCAGATCATGACCGTGCACGCATCCAAAGGCCTCGAGTTCCCGGTCGTGATCGCGGTGGGTCTCCACACCAGGCCCAACGACCGTCGACCGTCAGCGCTCGACGACCCCGAGGAAGGCCGCACGATCATGGTTCCGACCAAGGACGTGTGGCCCGATCCCCAATTCGACGACCGCGTTCGCAGCGAGGTCGACGGTGAAATGCGTCGTCTCATCTACGTGGCTGTCACCCGCGCCGCTCACAAGGCGGTCCTGTTCTACGGTTCGGCGCGCACGAGAGGCAAGAAAGTGTCGGCGTTGGACACCTTGCTCTTCGGTGGGGTGGCGCCTCCGACGTCCGAGGACGCAGTCGAGGAACTGGCCGGCCGGAAGGCCAGCTCCGGTGGGGCCTTCTCGGCGTCGGTCGTCGACATCGGAACCGGAGTTGTGGTGTGGACGCCGAGCGACGTCGCCGAACCAGCCGATCTTGCGGTGGCTACGATCGACCGGTCCTTCGACCGGGCCCCCCGCCGCTGGTCGTTCACCCGGATCAGCAGCTTGCGGGCCCAGCCCGCCGGAGCTGCTACGGGTGGCGATGTCGGCTCGTCGGAGGGGTCCCGGCCGGATCAGGGGGCCAGCGATGAGGCAACACCGGACGGGCTCACCGTCGACGATTCCGACGAGGCCGGCTCGATCCTGCCGCTCGGCAACATCGCCGGGGGGGCCGCTTTCGGAACCCTCGTCCACAGCGTCCTCGAACTGGTCGACTTCGCCGCCGATGACATCCTCGCAGAACTCGACGAACACGTGGGGACCGCAGCTGCGTGGTCACGGTGGAACGTCGAGCGCTCCGAGCTGACCGCGGGTCTCGCTTCGGCGCTCACCACTCCGCTCGGACCACTGCTCGACGATCGGCCCCTGCGGGATTTCAATCGTCGGGACCGCCTCGACGAGATGACCTTCGAGCTGAAGTTGGCGCCCGATGCCGAAGCCGCCATGCGACCCCGAGCTGCCGATGTCGGGGGGCTGATCTGCCGCCATCTGGGCTCCGATGACCCGTTGATCGGCTGGGCTGAGGATGTGGCAGCCGGAGCCATCGACGTCGACCTCGCCGGTCACTTGACCGGGGCGATCGACGGGATCTTCCGGGTCAAATCGGCTGATCATCCGGACCGCTATGTGATCGTCGACTACAAGACCAACCGGCTCGGCACCTACCGGACTCCGCTGCAACTCCAGGACTATTCGGTCGACGGGATGGCCGAAGCGATGGCCGACCACGACTATCCGCTCCAAGCACTCCTGTATTCGGTGGCACTTCACCGCTATCTGCGGTGGCGTTTGAAAGCCGCCTACCGGCCGGCTGAGAACCTCGGCGGTGCCGCCTATCTGTTCGTCCGCGGGATGATCGGACCCGAGACTCCGCTCACCGGTCCGGCGCCCCACGGCGTCTTCTCGTGGCCGATCCCACACGAGCTCGTGGTCGAACTGAGCGACCTGCTCCACCGAGGGGTGCAGAAGTGAGCCGGTCCCATTTTACACCTGAGGTTCCAGTCGGGCTCGACTGGCTCCAACCCTTCGTCGATGCCGGATTGTTGTCCGCCGTCGATGTCGGATTCGGTGCTCTCGTCGACCGGTTGGTGCCGGGGTCGTCGCTCAAGGCAGACCGACGTCGCATGGTGGTCCTCGCAGCTGCGCTGTGCTCACGAGCACCGCGGCGGGGCCATGTGGCCGTCGACATCGCGACGGTGGCCGACACCGCTGCGATCGACACCACGCCACCACCGACCGAGCGCGGTTCGGTCCCTCCCGTCGACGAGCTCTATTGGCCTGACCCCCAAGAGTGGTTGCATACGCTCGAGCATCTCTTCACCACCGGTCGGCTCGACGCGGTGATGCGGGACGGCCAGAACCGGCTGGACACCGGCGATGCAGCCAAGCTCATGGTCTTCGCCAACGGACTGCTGTACCTCGAGCGGTACTTCACCTATGAGGAGCGTGTCGCGGTGGCCTTACGGCACCTGGCCCAGGACACGATGGGGGGCGGTTCGGACCAGGCCATTCAGGCGATCGCCTCGCTTCTCCCCGAGGGCGGACCTCAGCGGCGCGCAGCCGAACATGCTGTCTCCCGGCGTCTCACCGTGATCGCCGGGGGACCTGGGACGGGTAAGACCTACACGATCACGAGGGTCCTCGCCGCACTGGGGCCCAATGCCCAACGTCCGGTCCGGATCGGTCTCGCAGCGCCGACCGGCAAGGCGGCCAGCCGGATGAAGGAGGCGATCAACGCAGCGGCCGTGGATCCGCAATCCGGAGTCGGTGCTGCCTTGGCCGATCTCGACGCATCGACGGTGCACCGGCTCCTGGGATATCGCGACGGGATTCGTTTTCGCCACGACCGGAACAACCCGCTCCCCTTCGACGTGGTGATCGTCGACGAGGTATCGATGGTGTCGCTGCCCCTCATGGGCCGACTGGTCGACGCCATAGGATCCGACACTCGTCTCATACTCGTCGGCGATCCGTACCAGCTGGCCAGCGTGGAAGCAGGGGCTGTCCTCGGCGACATCACCAGAAGCGAGGGAATTGTGGGCGCATCCATCGTCGCGCTGACCGAGGCTCGCCGATTTGCGGAGTCGTCGGGTGTGGCGGCACTGTCCGAGGCGATCCGGCTCGGCGACGCCGACCGTGCGCTGGACATCCTCGGCGATCCGACGTTCAGCGATGTCACCCTGACCCACCCCGCCGACTCGGCGCCGATCCTCCAGCGACTTGTCGTCAATGGCCGCGCCGCCCTCGAGCTGGCGGCCGACGGCGACGGGCAGAGTGCGCTTGATCGGATCGGCCAGACCAAGCTGCTGTGCGCCACCCGCAGGGGTGACAACGGGCGCGACACCTGGCAGGCGCGCATCGAGGCCGGAATCTTGTCCGCGACGACCGGCCGCGCCCACCGGGGACGGTGGTACGTCGGTAGACCCGTGATCGCCACCGCCAACGATTACCTGCTCGGCCTGTTCAACGGCGACACCGGCATCGTCGTTCAGCACGACCATCGCCGGCACATCGTGTTTCCCGACTCGGCCAACCCCGAGCCTCTCGACCCGGCCCAAGTAGGTCAGCTCGACACGTGGTGGACGATGACCATCCACAAGAGCCAGGGATCGGAGTTCGCCCACGCCGTCATCGCACTGCCCGACGCCGGATCCCCCATCCTGACCCGAGAGTTGCTCTACACCGGCGTGACCCGGGCCAAAGAGCAGGTCACCGTCGTCGCCACCGAGGCCGCCGTGCGGGCTGCGATCGGCAACCCGATCCGGCGGGCGTCCGGGCTGGTGGCCCTGCTGAACTGAGCGGAACGTGGAGTGCCCGACGGCACATCGGTCGACAGGTTCGCTTCGGTAGTCCGATGATCGGCCGAGGCTAGGGTTGCCTCGTGGGCGAACTTCCCGAGGGGTACCCGTCGCAATGGGAGACCGATGCGCTTCTCAAGGACGGTTCCACCGTCCGGATCCGTCCCATCCGACCCGATGATGCCGAACGCCTCCGACGCTTCCACAACCGCCAGTCCGAGGAGAGCATCTACTTCCGGTATTTTCGGTACCGGCCCGAGCTGAGCGAATCGGAACTCACCTACTTCACCACCATCGACTACGAAGAGCGAATGGCGTTCGTCGCCATCGTCGGCGACGAGCTGGTGGCGGTCTCGCGCTACGAGGGCGAAAGCGGGACATCCGCGGAGGTGGCGTTCTTCGTCGACGATCAACACCACAATCGGGGACTCGCCACCCTCATGCTCGAATACCTGGCCCAGCGGGCCCGGGACCGGGGCATCACCACCTTCACCGCGACCGTATTGCCGCAGAACTATCAGATGCTGGGGGTCTTCAAGAACGCAGGGTTCGATGTGTCGACTCGATTCGATGACGGCGCCATCGCCGTGGTCCTCGGGATATCGGACACCCGTGTCGCCCAGCACGCCATCGACGCGAGGGAACAGCGGGCTCGTAGCCAGGCGGTCGGCAGGTTCTTCCGTCCCTCGTCCGTCGCTGTCGTCGGCGCCGGGCGCAAGCCCGGGTCGATCGGTCACGAACTGTTGCGTTCGATCGTCGACGGCGGGTTCACCGGCAACGTCGTCGCCGTCAACCAGAACGCCAGCGACACGATCCTCGATGTCGTCACCGTCAAGGCGATCGGCGACTATGACGGCGACATCGACCTGGCGATCATCGCGATCCCGGCCCCGGCGGTGTTCGAGGCTGTCGAGCGGTGCATCGAAGCAGGTGTCAAGGCTGTCCTGGTGGTGTCGTCCGGTTTCACCGACGTCGATCGGGCCGGTCAGGAACGCCTGATGGCGCTGGTCGACCTCGTCCGCGGGAACGGCGTCCGAATGGTGGGCCCGCTGAGCTTCGGAGTCGTGAACACCGATCCCGAGGTCTCACTCAGCGCCCACTTCCTACCCGTCGGTGTACCGGCCGGCTCGATCGGGCTGCTGTCACAGTCGGGTCCGCTCGGCGCCGCGCTGCTCAACAAGTTCGCCATCGAGAAACTCGGCGTGAGCACGTTTATGTCTGCCGGCATGAGAGCGGACGTGTCGGTCTACGACGTCCTCCAGTACTGGTTGGGCGACGACGCAACCGCCACCGTCGCCCTCTACCTGGAGAACTTCGGTAATCCGCGCAACTTCGTCAAGGTGGCGCGCCACATAAGTGCGGTCAAACCGGTGGTCGCGGTCGGGCCGGGCGATCCAGATCTCACGGCGGTGGCCCGAGCCGGGGGAGTGGTGGTCGTCGACCACGTGTCCGAACTGGTCGACCAGGTCAACCTGTTCAGCCGGCAACCTTTGCCCAACGGGCACCGTGTCGTGATCGTCTCCAACGCAGCGTCGGTTGCGTCTCTGGCGCGAGCTGCGTGCCTGAAGGCGGGTCTGGATGTCGTGGCGCCGGCGGGAATCGTTGATCGAAACGCGTCGGTCGTGCCGTCCGGATCGGTCCTGATCGACGATGCCGACACGGTGGCGTTGACCCCGACAACCGATGCGGCGGCATTCGAAACAACGGTGGTGACCGCTGCGGTCTCGGAGTCGGTCGACTCGGTGTTCCTGGCTCTGGTGCCGACCCTGAGCCTGCCATTCGACGACCTGCGTCGGATCGTCCACGATGTCGACCGTGCGGTCGACAAGCCGGTCGTCGCCGTGAACCTCGTCGGCGATCTGAGCCACGGGAACGGGCCGCCTACGTTCGCGTTCCCCGAACAGGCCGCCAATGCGCTCGGTCGTATGGCGTCCTACTCGCAATGGCGCAAGACCCATTCCGAGCTGCCTGTGGCTGGTGATCCGGAGGCATGCGAGTCGATCCGTGCGGCGGTGGACGACTTGCTCGCCGACGACGATGAACGCACCCTGCTCGGATCGGATTCCGAGGCGGCTGAGCTCTTCGAACTCCTCGGCTTGTCGGTCGCACGATCGGTCGAGGTGCGATCGAGCGGCGGTGCGGTCGCCGCCGCCGACGATCTCGGGTTCCCGGTGGCGCTCAAGGCGGCGTGGAAGGAGAAGCGGGTCGCGGGTGAGGCTGGTGGGACCGTTCTCGACATCCGCTACAAGCAGCACCTCCGCCGCACGTTCAGCCGGATGGGCGGCGGAGCGGACCGCCCCATGATCGTGCAGTCGATGCAGCCGCCCGGCGCTCACGCTCGGGTGATGATGACTCAGAGCCCTGAGATCGGCTCACACCTCTACCTGGGTATCGGCGGCTTGAGCCGTTCGCTGCTGAAGCCGATCGCTCAAATAGTCCTCCCCGCCGATCAGGCCGACGTGGACATGCTGCTGTCCGCACCCGGCGTTCGGGAACTGCTCGGTGAGGCTGATCCTGCCTTGCTCCGACCGCTGTGCGAACGCCTATCGACGATCGCTGAGTTCGTACCGGACATCGCCGCCGTCGAGCTGAACCCTCTCCTCGTCTCCAACGAAGGAATCGTGGTGGTCGACGCCTCGGTCACCCTGCGCCGCTGGCCAACAAATCCCCTGGCCAACGTCAGAACGGTTTGAGTGGGGCGTCAGCGGCGCGCTCGAATCGCCGTCATCGCTGGTCCACCGGCACATACTGGCGTTCAGCGGGGCCGATGTACAGCTGCCGGGGGCGGCTGATCCGCTGGTCCTGTTCGAGCATCTCCTGCCAGTGGCTCAGCCAACCCGGCATCCGCCCGATCGTGAACAGCACGGTGAACATATCGAGCGGGAAGCCCATCGCCTGGTAGATCAGCCCCGTGTAGAAGTCGACGTTGGGGTAGAGGTTGCGGCTCTTGAAGTAGTCGTCGTTGAGGGCGATCTCCTCGAGCTTCAGGGCGATGTCGAGAAGCGGGCTCTTGCCGGTCACCTCGAACACCGCATCGGCCTGTCCCTTCACGATCAGAGCCCTCGGGTCGTATGCCTTGTAGACCCGGTGCCCGAAGCCCATCAGTCGACCCTCGCCGTTCTTGACGCTTTCGATGAATGGATCGATGTTGTCGTAGGTGCCGATGTCGTTGAGCATGTGGATGACCGCCTCGTTGGCGCCACCGTGGCGAGGGCCGTAGAGGCCGCGGTTGCGGCCGCGGCTGCGGTGTAGGGATCGGCATGGCGTCGAACCGACGACCCGCATCGTGGTGGTCGAGCAGTTCTGCTCGTGGTCGGCGTGGAGGATGAACAGCACGTCGAGCGCCTTCGCGAGCACTGGGTTCGGCTCGTAATCGGCTCGTCGACCTTCCACATCATCGAGAGGAAGTTCTCGGCGTAGTTGAGATTGTTGTCCGGGTAGACGAACGGCATGCCGACGCTGGCCCGATAGGTCATCGCCGCCAGGGTCGGGCATCTTGGAGATGAGACGGTTGATCTGCTTGATAGCGGATCTCCGGATCGTCGATGTCCTTGGCGTCGGGGTAGAACGTGCGACAGCGCGGCGATGGCGCTGACCAGCATGCCCATCGGGTGGGCATCGTGATGGAAGCCCTCCATGAACCGCTTGCGCATGTTCTCGTGGACGAACGTGTGGTAGGTGACGTCGTGTGTCCAGTTGTCGATCTGCTCGTTGGTCGGCAGTTCGCCGTTCAGGAGCAGGTAACAGACCTCGAGGAAGGTGGAGTGCTCGGCCAGCTGTTCGATCGGGTAGCCGCGGTAGCGGAGTATCCCGTTGCCGCCGTCGAGTTCGGTGATCGCGCTGGATGTGCTGGCGGTGACACCGAACCCCGGATCGAAGAACCAGATGCCGGGCATCAGCTTGCTGTCAGTCTTGGCATCGATCCCACCGTTCTCGATGGGGATCTCGACGCTCTCGCCGGTGCGGTTGTCGGTGATGGTGACAGACTCGGTCACGAGCAGCTCCTTGTCAGTGGTACGCGCCGACGCCGGGCTCACCGTCGGTGAGAGCACGTCGTTGTGCCAGGCCGCAAGCGGCGCGCATTCTTGGATCAGAATGTAGCCCAGAGGTGAAGGAATCTCGAAAACACACCACGCCCGTGGTTCACGCGTGTGCCTCGATGACCTCCGGCGGGGCCTGCACCAACTCGATCAGGACGCCTTCACCGCTGCGCGGGCTGTCGTCGTTGCCGCGAGGGTGGACGAAACAGACGTCATGACCGCTGGCGCCCCTGCGGATTCCACCGGGCGCGAACCGGACACCCCGATCGGACAACCAGGTCATCGCGGTGGCGAGGTCGTCGACCCACAGGCCGATGTGATTGAGTGGTGGTACATGCACCCGGGGAGATCGCTCCGGATCGATCGGTTGCATGAGGTCGACCTCCACCGCATGAGGGCCTGTGCCGAGCAGGAGTACATCCTCGTCCACGTTCTCGCGTTCGCTTTGGTAGTCCTTGACTTTGGGGATTCCGAACAGTCCTGTCCACAGCTCCGCCAGGGCTGTCTTGTCGAGGCCGCCGATCGCGACCTGCTGCACACCGAGGACCTGGAAGGGGCGTTCGTTCATGACCCAAGGTCTAGCGAGTCGACGGGCCCGCCACCACTTGGACCTCCCGATTTCCTACTATCACTCTCGTGATGGATTGGATTCAGGACAACCTTGCGCAGTACAGCCTCACCACGATCGGCCTGGCCGGTCTGGCCGCGCTGTTCGTGGCAAAGAAGGTGGTCAAGCTGGCGATCTTCTTCGGGATTCTCGCCGCTGTATTCGGCGCCGGCTTCCTCGCCGCCGCCGGCCGCGCCTGAAACCTGTCTGAGGCTTCACGGCGGTCGTCTCAGGACCGCTTGAACTTGCGGGTGGCGATCGGCACCGCAACCGCGATGATGGCAGTGGTGTAGGCCAAGGACTGGAGAACCTTGGTGGCCGCCGGTTCACCCCTGGTGAGCGCCCGGATCGCATCGACGGTGACCGAGACCGGCTGGTGTTGAGCGAACGGCTGGAGCCATCCGGGCATCTGGTCCACGGGCGCGAACGTCGAGGCGGCAAACACGAGGGGAAACACCGGTAGGAAGGCCCCTGCCTGGGCCGCCTCGGGACTCTTGACGTACAGCGCGAACCCGGCGAAGACCCAGTTGAACGCGTAGGCGAATGCGATCGCCAAGAGCACACCGAGCAAGAGTCCGAGGTAGTGGTCGGTTCGGAAACCGATGAGGAAACCGACGATCGTGATGATCGTCATCGTCAACGCCGCCCGCAGCGCATCGGCGTTGGTGCGGCCGATCAGGACGGCACTGTGGCGCATGGGCAACGATCGGAACCGGTCGATGGCTCCCTTCTGGAGGTCGTCGGTCAATCCGATCGCCGTGTTGCCGGATGCGAACAACGACGTCTGCACGAGGATGCCGGGAACGAGGTAATCGATGTAGGTGACGCCGGGTGCAAAATCGATGGCCCCGCCGAAGACGAAATTGAACAGGAGAACGAAGATGACGGGCTGGATCGTCGAGAAGACGATGACCTGAGGCGTTCGGAACAGCCGCAGCAGGTTGCGGCGGGTCATCGCCACCGCATCGTTGAACAACCCGATCGAGCCGGTGCGGTGAGCCAATGCGGTCGAGGAGCCGTGCTCGTCGGTCAACGCTGAAGTCATCGGCGTCCCCTCTGGCGTTTGGTCTCGGACGGGGCGGTGGTGGCGGTGCCGACCTTGCCGGTGATCGCCAGAAATACGTCGTCGAGCGAGGGTCTCTGGACACCGAGATCGCTCAGTTCGATCCCCGCCTCGTCCAACCGTTGGGCGGTGCGGACCAGGGCGTCGACGTGGGCGTCGACGGGTACCGAAACCGTGAGCTGATTCTCGTCGACCCGCACCGCACCCGAGCCGATGTCGGTCAGCAACTCGGTGACGCGAGCGAGATCAGCCCGGCGTTTGGGTGACGCCGTCACCAGATCTCCACCGACCCTCGCTTTGAGTTCATCGGCGGTGCCATCGGCGATGACATGTCCGGTGTCGATGACCGTGATCCGATCCGCTAGTTCGTCGGCTTCGTCCATGTACTGGGTGGTCAAGAGCACCGTGGCGCCCTCGGTGACCAGGTCACGCAGAAAAGACCACAGCTCGAGGCGGGTGCGCGGATCCAGTCCGGTGGTCGGTTCATCGAGAATCAACACCTCGGGACGACCGACCAGACTGGCACCCAGATCGAGGCGACGGCGCATACCGCCCGAGTAGGTGCGCACGAGACGATCGGCCGCATCGGTGAGCGACAGCCGCTCCAACGACTCGTCGGCTCGTTTGCGGGCCTCCGTTTTCGGAAGCTGATACAGCCGTCCGACAATCTCCAGGTTTTCCCGTCCGGTGAGCAGATCATCTACTGCCGCATATTGCCCGGCCAGACCGATCATCGACCGAACCGCATTGGGCTGACGCTCGACGGAATGGCCGCCGACCCTCACCGCTCCCGACGTCGGTTCCAACAGGGTGGCCAGCACCCTGACCAGGGTGGTCTTGCCGGCACCGTTGGGTCCGAGCAACCCCCGCACCTGGTTCTTGGGGATCTCCAGGTCGATGTTGTCGAGAGCCTTGAGGTCGCCGAAATGAACGGACAGGCCCCGTACCGAGATCATCGAGGTCATCACTGGAGGCTAGGAGCAACGACCCCGGCCGGGGCGGCCGGGGTCCCCGTCGCCTTTGGCGTCGTCGAGGGGTGCCCGGCGGTTCACCGGCTCAGCCGGACCATCACTGCGCCCGGCCTCGAATGATCGCTGGTCGGTGTCGGGCTCGAACCCGGGGCGACCCGGTCCAGCACGGTCGTACCGTGACCCGTGACGCACTCGGGATCGGGTTGATCGAGGGGAATGCCGGTGAAGAACTTGGCCGCCATGCAGCCACCCTGACATGCGTCGTACTGCCCGCACGCCGTGCACGCACCCGCTGACTCCGGTTCCCGAAGTCCGGCGAACAGGCTGCTCTTGCGCCAGACGCCTTCGAACCCGCCGGGCTGGCCGACATTGCCGGCCTTGAACTGATCGTGCAGTACGAAAGGACAGGCGTAGACATCACCCACCGGGTCGATCAGGCACACGACCCGTCCTGCCCCACAGAGGTTCAGCCCCGGGAGGCGTTCGGCACCCAATGCGTTGAGGTGGAAGAACGAGTCGCCGGTCAAGGTGTCCGGATGGTCGAGAAGCCAGTGGTACAGACGGCGCTGTTGTTCCTGGGTCGGATGCAGTTCGTGCCACGAGTCCGCTCCCCGGCCCGATGGTCGCAACCTCGTGAGGCGCAACTGTGCGCCGTAGTGGTCGGCGAGCGCTTGGAACTCGTCCAACTGCGCGACGTTGTGGCGGGTCACGACCACACTCACCTTGAACTCACCGAAACCGGCGGCTCGCAGGCACTCCATCGCTGCGATCGCGTCATCGTAGGAACCGGCGCCGCGTACATGATCGTTTGTGGGTCGGTCCGCGCCGTCGAGCGAGATCTGTATGTCCAGGTAGTCCAGGGCTGCCAACCGCGCTGCGTGGTCGGCGTTGATCCGGGTGCCATTGGTGCTGAATTTGACCCCGACCCCGCTGGCGGTGGCGTACTCGACCAGATCGAAGAAATCCGGGCGCAGCATCGGCTCGCCGCCGCCCAAGTTCACATAGAACACACGCATCGATGCGAGTTCGTCGATGACGGCCATCGCCGCCTCGGTCGAGAGTTCTCGGGGATCGCTCCGACCAGACGAACTCAGGCAGTGCGTGCACGCCAGGTTGCAGGCATACGTCAACTCCCAGGTGATGCAGATCGGGGCGTCGAGCCCCCGCTTGAGATCTTCGGTGAGCGTCACAGACCCACCGGTTCGAGGAAATCGCCGGCGGCCAGACGGGCGAGGGCCTCGGCAAACCGGGGCCGTCGATCGAGCGGCAGCGTCCTCAGCGTGTCCTCCGCAGTCTCGAAGTCGCCCAGACGCTCCACCAGCACGACCAGGTCGGCGGATCGTAAGAAGTTCAGCCGGCGATTGTCGTAGTGATAGGCCATCGCGCCGAACGGCTCAGGACGTAGAGCCACCCTCGGGTGCAGCCGCCATCTCCTGGTCTGATCGAAACTCACTTCGGCGTCTTAGTAGACACCGCACATGCCATCGATCGAGATCTCTTCGAGCAGCAGTTCTTCCTCGACCAGTTCATCGACCGCCTCATGGGCGGTCGCAGTCGATTCGGCGGCGTCGCTGGTGTTGTCCTCGGTCACTGTGTCCACCGACACATCGTAACATCGCCTCGGACTCAAGGAGGGTGCGCCGGCCTCATGGCGCGCAGCGAATCCACCGTTGGCGGACGACGATGTCGATCCGATGCGGTCGTCTGTCAGGAGATCATGGTCGCAGGTCGAAACAGATCTTTATCGCGCCCCGACGTCCGGCGTTCACCGCGTGGTCCAAGGCTTCGGCGTACCGCTCGAGTGGATAGGTCTGACCGACGAGTCGACCGAGATCGGCCGAGCCGACAAGATCGGTGGCCAGATCGAAGGTCCTCGCCGTCGAACCGTCCCCCAGGGACTCCGTGCCGTAGGTGTAGGCGCCCACGAGTTCGGTCTCACGATGCCAGAGCGCAGTGAGGTCGATCTGTTCCCTGCCCGGCATCCCGATCACAACCACGCGACCGCGGGGTCGGGTCATACCGATCGCCTGGTCGATCGTGGCGGCCGAGCCGACCGCATCGATCGTGACGTCGGCGCCCCCGCTCAGATCGTCGCCGATCGTGAAACTGCCGCTCGACCGTCGGACCGCTCGGGTCAGCTCGCCGGGGTCGACAACGGTCGTGGCCCCCAGCGCCAGCGCCAGCGCTTTCTGTTCGGGGTACTTCGCACCGACCAGGATGTCACCGGCACCGGTGAACGCCCGCAGGGCGGCGATCGTGACCAGACCCATCGTCCCGGCACCGATCACCGCCGCAGAGTCGCCGTTGCCGACCTTGGCCCTCAGCGCCCCGTGCACCCCGACGGCGGTCGGTTCGATCATCACCGCGGCCTCATCGCTGAGGGCGTCGGGAACTGGGCGGATCTGCGAGTCGTGCGCCACGAACTCGGTCGACCATCCACCACCGGTGGAGGCGCAGTAGCCGGTCTGGATACCCGGCTCGAGATGCCCGCACACCAGATGGCGATAGTCATTGCCGTCGCCCGGGGCCGCACCGTCCCACGGCGGTTCGAATCCCCGCGCCCGGTGGCCGAGAACAGGTTCTATGACAACCCGACGGTCGTCATCGTCGAGTCCGACGACCTCGTGGCCGAGCACGAAAGGAAATGACACCCACGGGTCGAAGTAGCGCGCCGATCGACCCTCCACCGTCGCAACATCGCTCCCACATATTCCGGCGAGAAGTGTGCGTATGCGGTGCCAACCCTCCCCGGGCAGCTCCTTGGGTCTCGTTTCGACCAGAGCGAGCGGCGACCGGGCGGCAGCGCTTCCGGACCGGATTCTCGACGCCACCGCAGCGGCGACGTACCGAGCCTCGGACCGGGAGAACTCCAATGACTTCACGGGTCTTACACTATCCTCACTCCTGCGAGCGCTGTGCGAGTCTGTGACATGGACTCCGCTCGCCTGCGTTCGTGCCTCACTACGGGTCGCTCCGGGCTCGCTGCGCTCGACCAATGCGTTGTGCGTCTGGTGCTGCCCGCCTCTGGCGGTCAGCCTTGCGGGTGGTGACATGGCCTCCGCTCGCCTGCGTTCGTGCCTCACTACGGGTCGCTCCGGGCTCGCTGCGCTCGTGACGGACGTAGTATCGGGGTGGTGGATCACGAGTTGACCAACGCAGCTCTGGCCGCCGGCCGTGCTGCGGGACTGGCCGCGGTCGGCGTGACCACCGCCGAGGTTCTCGAACCGGCCCGCACCGTGCTGTCGGCCCGCAAGGATGCCGGGTTCGGCGCATCGATGGCCTTCACCTACCGCAATCCGCAACGCAGCACCGACCCGGCTTCGAGCCTGCCCAGCTGCCGGTCCATCGTCGCTGGAGCGTGGGACTATCGACGGCGGACACCGGTCATCGACATCGGCGCTCCACTCGGCCGTGTGGCCGATACGCATGGGTGCGATCACTACGCCCAGCTCCGCGCCGCGCTGGGGAGATCGCATCGGTCCTCGTCGCGGCCGGGTACCGAGCCGTCATAAAAGCTGATGACAATGCGATCGTCGACCGCAACGTCGCCTGGCGGGCGGGGCTGGGCTGGTACGGCAAGAACGCCAATCTGCTCGTGCCAGGGCTGGGGAGCTGGGTCGTTCTCGGGTCGGTGGTCACCGACGCCCCTCTCGCCCCAAACACCGCACCCGTCGCCGACGGCTGCGGATCGTGTCGGCGCTGTTTCGACGGGTGTCCGACGGGTGCCATCGTGGGCCCCGGCGTCATCGACGGCCGGCGTTGCCTCGCATGGCTGGTGCAGGGCCCCGATCCGATCCCGATTGAGTACCGGGAGGCGCTCGGCGACCGACTCTACGGATGCGACGACTGCCAGGACGTCTGTCCACCCGCCCATTTCGATGATGCCGAGCATGCCGAACCGGGATCGGAGGCGGCCATCGATCTCGTGTGGTTGCTGAATGCCGGCGACGCCGACATCCTCGGGCGCCTCGGGCGGTGGTACATAGCCAATCGTGACCCTGATGTGATCCGTCGGACCGCTCTGATCGTGCTCGGCAACACCGCAGATCCCGATGACTCCCTCAGCATCGCAGCGATCGATCGTTACACCGACGACGACGATCCGGTCCTGAGCGAGCACGCTCGGTGGGCCCGTATGCGGGTCGAGAAACGTCGAAACACCTGATCCGATGAGGCATCTTCTTGTCACCAACGACTATCCGCCCAAGGTCGGCGGGATCCAGAACTACCTGTGGGAACTGTGGCGACGACTGCCTCCCGAGTCCGTCGCCGTCTACTGCACGCCCTACGCCGACAGCGTCGCATTCGATGTGCGGGAGCGGTATTGGATCGAACGGTCCCCGGAGCCATGGCTGATCCCGTACCCCTGGTTGCCAAGCCGGATCGATGCGATCGCCGACCGGGTCGGTGCCGAGCTGGTGCTCCTCGATCCGGCGGTGCCCCTCGGACTGGTGGGACCACACTTGCGCCACCCCTACGGAGTGATTCTCCACGGGGCCGAGGTCACCATTCCCGGACGGCTCCCCGTGACCAGGAGAATACTCGGCCGGGTCCTGCGCCGTGCGGTGGTGACGATCTCGGCAGGAGAGTACGCGCTCGAGGAGGCACAGCGGTGTGCCGGCTCGGTCTTGCGCTCGATCGTGATACCACCCGGGGTCGACATCGAGCGATTTCGCCCGCTCGACAGCGAACAGCGAGCGGCTGCTCGACGCCGATTCGGACTCGAGCATGACGATCTCGTCGTGTCTGCGGTCAGCCGGTTGGTTCCGCGTAAGGGAATGGACGTGCTGATCCGAGCGGCGGCTGAACTCCGGAGCCGCTACCCCCGCCTTCGGGTTCTGATCGGAGGGGCCGGCCGACAGCACGACGAACTCTCCGCGGTCATCAGGGAACTGAGGGCACCGGTGTCCCTGCTCGGCCGCCTCGACGACGGTGATGTCGGCGAGCTGTACGGAGCATCGGATCTCATGGCGATGCTGTGCCACGAGCGCTGGTGGGGACTCGAACAGGAAGGCTTTGGGATCGCATTTCTCGAGGCCGCAGCCAGTGGCATTCCTCAGGTCGCCGGTCGCAGTGGGGGTGCCCACGAAGCGGTTGCCGATGGCATATCCGGTCTGGTCATCGATCAGCCGAGATCCGTGCAGGTGGTCGTCGCAGCCATCGCTGGGCTGTTGGACGATCCCGCCCGGAGAGCGGAGATGGGTCGCGCCGCCCGCCGTCGAGCGGTGGAGCACTTCGACTACGACGTCCTCGCCCGGCGTCTCCATCAGGGCATTCGAGGATTCGGTCGAGGTCCCTGGCCGAATGGTCCAACCGTGTAGATTCGGCCTGCATGACCGAGCGTACCGAACAGCGCCTCGTGGGGCGCACGGTGGATGCATCGGTGGAGGACTGTGTGGCCGTGGCCTTGGATGTCGACTCCTATCCGAGCTGGGCCGAAGGTGTGAGCACAGCCGAGATCACCGAACGGGACGAGAACGACCACGTGCGGCGGGCACTCTTCACCGCAACCGCCCATGGTCGAGCGGTCAGATACGAGTTGCTGTACAACACCGGTCATCTGCCCCACGAACTGTCGTGGAGTCTCGAGAGCGGCGACATCGTCCGCACGATCAACGGGAGTTACCGGTTCGCACCGTCCCTTTACGAGCCCGACCAGACCGACGTGATCTATCAACTCGAGGTGGGGCTGATCATCCCCATCCCTGGCTTCGTACGTCGCCGGGCCGAAGACCTCCTGATGAGGACCGCTTTGGACAGGTTCATCAACGAGGTGACGCGGCGGGTGGCCGAAGCGCACCAGAATCCATGATCCGAATTCCTACACCCATGGGCGTATCGGGTCGATGGGAATGCCATGCGCCTGCTCCGTCTCGACCTCGGAGGTCAATCGAGCTCGCTGAACCTGCATCCGTTCCTCACGGTCATGCAGCGCCGGGGAGTCGATGACCGCCAGCCGGTCATCAACGCCGCACGATCGCTGGCCAATGGTGATGGTTCCGGTGTCTACGGCCTAGTGGAGACCAACATGGGATTGATCGAGGTTGCGGGCACACCACCTGCTGAACTGATCTGCCCGGTGACGACAGAGAACATCGTGATCGACAGCGACGAGGCCGCCGGCGGCAGCGCTCCCGCACCGGCGCTCCAAGCCGAACTCGATCAGCTCCAACGCCCGCGCCAGCATCGAAGCGGTCGCCGTCGAGATGATTCGGGCCGACCTCGACCCCGCTGCGGCCGCCCGCCTTCAGCATCTCCGCAGCTATCAGGCGGGCAACACCGAGGCGCTGATGGACGCCCGTGTGGCCGCCAACCTGGCCAACGTCGGTCATGCGCTCTCCTCCGTTTTGGAGCAACCGCCGACACTGATCGAATCGGCTGCGGGCATGGCGGGTTTGCTCGAACGGTGGCGAACCTATGAGGCAAAGAGACAACCGTCATGCCGATCACATCGCCAAACTCGAGGCGCGCATCGCCGTGCGTGACCGAGGTCAAGGTGGCCGAAATCGCCCTTATGCAGGCCGAAGCCGACGTCCAGCCGGTGACATTGTCCCCGGAGGAAGAAGCGCGTCTCGAGCAGCTGGCCAGCCCGGTTGTCGAAAAGCGGGAAAGAGCAGGCCCGCGAACGCACAGAGAAGGAAGAGGTCGAGCTGCAGAAGATCCTCGACGTGGTCGGGCTCCCGACCTACACCGCGTATGCGATGTATCGGATGAATCCCAAGCCGCCGCCCGCCAAGCAGGCGGCATTGCATGCAGCCAACGCCGTCGTCGCGCGCAACAGGGCCGAACTCGAAGAAGCACGGGCCGAACTATCGCTTGATCCTGTCACCCGCGAACTCGAGGAGGACCGCGCCGGCATCAACGACGAGGCAGCCGAGTACCTCGGTCGAGTCCTTCCGGAAGACCTCGGTCCGCTGCTGGAGACCAACGTGGTCGAACGGAAAACCCGCTATGGATCGAGGGCTTGACCAGACTCTTTGACGCGCTCACGCAGGCCGGATCCGGATCCCGGAGAACATGGATCCCGTCGACCTCCCGCAGTGGGCGGAGGAGTGGATCGAGATCACCGAACGGGACGCTCGTGAACGAGCCGGCATCGCCCCCGACGACATCGAGGATCAGATCGCTGCGGCCGAGGACTCACTTCGACGTCATGCCAAGGCGATGGCCCGGATCGATCAGATGGAAGCCGGCGCCGAACAGACCGCGCACAAGGCCCAACATCTCGAGCTCCAGATCGCCCGTTCGCAACAGTCCGTTCGCGCCAGTGCAGCCGAAGCTCTCGACTACATCCTGCCGCACCTAGAGCGGATCCACAGCAACGCCGGCACGTCGGTTCCCGTCGTGCTCACCGGACAGTTCGGCCAATTGACCGACGACGAGGTCGAGGATCTGTTGTTCAGCCTCGAGGCGTTCACCGAGCACTTCCAGTTGATCGTCGTCACCGAGCGGGATCGGGCCCAACAATGGGCGTCCTCGGTCGGTCTCGAACGGGCAAACTCGGTGTGACAGCGACGCTCAGCAGCTGAGTTCGGGTAGAGCCTTCTTCAGGGTGCGCATCGCCTGGTGTGTCCGCTGTTCGTTCTCGATCAGTGCGAATCGGACGTTTCCCTCCCCGCCGGGTCCGAACCCCTCACCGGGCGATGTCGCCACTCCCGCCTCGCGGACCAGATAGCTCGAGAACTCGACCGAACTCATGTGGGCATAGGGTTCGGGAATCGGGGCCCATACGAACATGGTCCCGCGTGGTCGTTCGATGTGCCAGCCGATCCGGTCGAGGCCCTCGCACAACACATCACGCCGTTTCTGGTAGACGTCGCGAACCAACTTGGGATGCTCGGACGCCTCGTTGAGGGTCACGGTTGCGGCGATCTGGATCGGTTGAAACGTGCCGTAGTCGAGGTAACTCTTGAGCTTGGCGAGAGCGGCCACCACCTCGGGATTGCCGACCAGGAAGCTGACCCTCCAGCCGGCCATGCTGAAGGATTTGGTCATGGAGTACAGCTCGACACAGTGGTCCATCGACCCGGGGACTTGCAGGATCGATGGCGGCTGGTAACCGTCGAACCCGATCTCGGCGTAGGCGTTGTCGTGGACGACGATCAGATCACGGCGACGGGCGAAGTCGACGACCTTGGTGAAGAAATCGAGGTCGACGCAGACCGTGGTCGGATTGTGCGGAAAGCTGATCACCAGGGTCCGTGGTTTGGGCCACGAGTACTCCCACGCTCTCTCCAAGTTGGCGATGAACTGAGATCCCTCGGCCAGCGCCACCTCACGAATGGCGGCACCGGCGAAGATCGGACCCCAGATGTGGATCGGATAACTGGGTGCTGGCACGAGTGCCGCGTCACCCGGTTGAAGCAGAACCCACATCAGGTGGGTGAAGCCTTCTTTGGCGCCAATCGTGCTGATGACCTCTGTGTCAGGGTCCAGTGTGACGCCGAACCGGCGCTGATACAGATCCGCCGCAGCCAACCGAAGCTTGGGGATACCCTTGCTCGCTGAATAGCGGTGGTTTCGTTCTTTGGCTGCCGCTTCGGTGAGCTTCCTGACCGCGATGTCGGGCGACGGGAGATCAGGGTTGCCGAAACCGAAATCGATCACGTCGATACCGTCGCGGCGCGCCTGCATTTTCAGGTCGTTGATCACTCCCAACACGTACGGCGGAAGATGATTGATCCGTCGAAACTCCATCGCGACGAGGCTAGCCCTCATACTGGAGGGTCTATGAGCATCCAAGCCCGCAATCGGTTCATCGGTATCGATGTCGGCGGCACCAAGATCATGGGGGTTGTGGCCGACCCGACCTCCGGCGAAATCCAGGTTCGTCGTAAGCTTCCCACGCCCTCATCCGACCCCGAACGACTGCCTCGAGCGATCGGCGAGGTGGTCGCTGAGCTGATCGACGCCGCCGGTCGACCGGTGGGGGTCGGTGTCGGCGTCCCCGGCCTGGTCGATCATCAGGGCGTCCTTCACTACGGCCCGAATGTGCCAGGGGTCCTCGGGCTGGACATCGCCGGAGAACTTCGAAGGGAATTCGGGTTGCCCGTCATCGCCGAGAACGACGCCAGTTGCGCAGCACTCGCCGAGCACCGGCTGGGTGCAGCTCAGGGAACCATGCATGCCCTCGTCGTGAATCAGGGCACCGGCATCGCCGGTGGCATCATCATCGGCGGCCGCCTCCACCGCGGCGCCAACGGATTTGCGGGCGAACCGGGTCACATGATGATCAATGCCAACGGGCATCTGTGCGCCTGCGGCAAACGAGGATGTTGGGAGTCGGTCGCCTCCGGCGCCGGGCTGGCGAACATCGCACGCGAGGTCGTCGCCGAGGGAAGGGCGACGAGAATTCTGGAGTTGGCGGGCGGGGAGCCGGCGCACATCCGCGGCGAGCACGTGTCGGCTGCAATCGCCGAGGGAGACACTGATGCCACGCTCGTTCTCGATCGGTTCGGATGGTGGGTAGCCGAGGGCCTGGCCAGCCTGATCGCTCTGCTCGACCCCGAGATCATCGTGCTCGGAGGCGGCCTCACCGCCATCAACCGCCACTTCATCTCCGATGTGCAGGAACGGGTCAACGAGACCGTGATGGGGGCGGCCTACCGTCCGGAGGTACCCATTGTGCCGGCTCGCCTCGGTGCCGAAGCGGGGGCCATCGGTGCAGCTGTGAGCGCCCGAGATCTGTTCTTCGGCCGCTGAGGAACGGGTCAGCCGGCGATACCGGTCAGCACCATCCGCACCACGTCGTCAGCCGGGATGGTGGATGGATCGGCGTCGGTGTCGGCGTGCAAACGGCTGACCTCCTCGGTGATGCCACGGATAGCGGTCGCCATCGTGACGGCATCCCCGGGAGCGATCAGACCCTGATCCATGGCGTCGCGGAGGTGTTTGGCGGTGTCTTCGATCGAGATCGCCCGACCCCGGCGGAGATCGGAGGCGAAGGTGTCCTCGGTCCACGCGAAATCGACGAGCCGCATGACCTCGGTGTTGTCGCCGAGCCACTCGAGGGAGGCACGTACCCCTTTCTCGATTCGGCGCAGCGGGTTCGGTTCGTCACGGATCGCCGCCTGTTGATGGCGGCGAATGCGAAGGAGCCCCTCGCTCAGAATCTCCCGCAGGAGGTCCTCCTTCGACGAGAAGTACCAATAGAAGACACCTTTGCCGACACCGACGCCGGCGACGATCTCGGCGACCGAGGTCGGGTGGTAACCCCTTTCGGCGAACCGGGTGACCGCATACCGCACGAGCTCATCGCGCCGTTCCTGGCCTCTCGAGGTCAGTTTGCGATCGGGAGCAACGGACATCACCGAAGAGTCTAGAACATTCTCTTGACCAGCTGGTCAAGAGATGGCCTGATCCGAAACGGGCCGCTCGACGGCCGCTAGTGGGCCCAGGAGCGGGAACGTTCGACCGCCTCGGCCCAACGCGCATAGAGGGCTTCGGCCTCGGTGCGATCATCTACCGGGGTGAAGCGGGCTTCGGCCGTCCAGGACCGCACGACCTCGTCGGTGTCGGCCCAGTAGCCTTCGGCCAGCCCGGCCAAATAGGCGGCGCCGAGGGCGGTGCATTCCATGTGGGCCGGTCTGGTGACGGGCACGTCGAGCTGGTCGGCCTGCAGTTGCAGCAGTAGATCCATGACGCTGGCGCCCCCGTCGACTCGCAACTCCGCGGGCGGCTGGCCGCAGCCGTCGGTCATCGCATCAACGACGTCTCGCACACTGTAAGCGATCGCTTCGACAACCGCCCGGGCCAGCTCGGCCCGCCCGGTGCCGCGTGTGATCCCCACGATCGTTCCGCGGGCGGATACGGGTCCCAGTAGGGACTGCCGAGCCCGGTGAATGCGGGCACGATGAACAGGTCGCCGGTGGAGTCCACGCTGGCGGCCAGCGGCCCGATCTCAGCCGATTCAGAAATGATCCCGAGTCCGTCTCTCAACCACTGAATGGCCGAGCCGGTGACGAACACGGCGCCCTCGTAGGCGTAGGTCGCCGGCTCGTTCTCGCCGAGTTGCCAGGCGACGGTAGAGAGAAGACCTTCGACAGGTTTCGGTTTGCTGTGACCGACGTTCATCAGCACAAAACTGCCCGTGCCGTAGGTGTTCTTGGTCATCCCCGGGTCGAAACACGCTTGGCCGAAGAGGGCGGACTGTTGATCACCGGCGATCCCGCCGATGGGTATCCCGGCCCCCAGTGCTGTCGTGTCGGCGGTCAGTCCGAAGCGACCGCTGGTCGGCCGTACCTCGGGCAGCGCCGACCGAGGCACGTCCAGCAACGCACACATCTCGTCTGACCAGGTGAGGGTGTCGATGTCGAGGAGGAGGGTCCGGCACGCATTGGACGGCTCCGTGACATGAACGGCGCCGTCGGTCAGCTTCCACATCAGCCACGAGTCGATCGTGCCGAGAGCGAGATGTTCGTCGTTCGCCACACCACCCTCGTGGAGCAGCCACCGGTACTTCGTCCCGGAGAAGTAGGGGTCGATGACGAGACCGGTCGTGTTCCGGACGAGGTCGACGTGGCCTTGTGCACTCAGTTGGTCACAGAACCCGGCGGTTCTCCTGTCCTGCCAGACGATGGCACGATGCAACGGACGACCGGTTCGACGATCCCAGGCGACCACGGTTTCTCGTTGATCGGTGATCCCGATCGCCACCACAGGTTCGTCCAGATGAGCGACCAGCTCGGCAATCACCTTCTGTATCGAGCTCCAGATCTCCTCGGCGTCGTGTTCGACCCATCCAGGTTGGGGAAAGAACTGCGTGAATTCGGTGTAGGCGAGACCCTTGACCTCGGATCGTTCGTCGATCGCCAGAGCCCGGACACCAGTGGTACCGGCATCGAGTGAAACCACGACTCCCACGTTCACAACCTCCTGCAATGAGTGAGCCGCCTGTGCGACCCGACGATCAGGCTGCGCCGCCTTCGGCCAGTTCGGCTGGTCGAGGTGGCCAGAAGTGCTGTTCGTCGTCGTGTTCGGAGGTGAGTAGCTCCACGAGCTCATTGCTGCTCACCGCGACGAACACCATCGTCCGTACATCACGATCGGTGATGGGGCCATCGGTGGTCAGGAGACCCTCGTCGATCAACGTTTCGACCAACGCACCTTCCTGTGCCTTGACGACGGCGGCGATCTCAGATGACGAGTATTTGTGGAGCTCGACCTCCGAACCGCCGGCGGTCGTGACGGTGAGGTCAGCTTTCGCCGGTGCCGCAACGAGGGTTCGGCCCACACCGCTGCCCGGTGCTTTGCGCCGTCGTTCGATTCGGTGCTCCGGGTCGGTGATGGCCGGTCTGGCCATGTCGTCAAAGATCGGCACCGACGGTCCGTTTGTACCCGGGGCGACGGACAACCTCAAGAGACCGGTCTGGATCCGTTGCGGCGCGTCGTCGGGTTCGTCGTCGAGTACGGGGGAGGTGTCGAGTTCGTCGTCGGTGGTGTCGTCGAAGATGGGGGAGGTGTCGGGCTCGTCGTCGTCGGTAGTGTCG
Source organism: uncultured Acidimicrobiales bacterium (assembly GCA_963793385.1). Taxonomy (GTDB): domain Bacteria; phylum Actinomycetota; class Acidimicrobiia; order Acidimicrobiales; family SZUA-35; genus JABDIY01. The sequence goes on along the minus strand of CAWCAF010000022.1, from coordinate 34,247 downwards.
TCGTCGGGTGTCTCGTTGAAGATGGGGGAGGTGTCGGGCTCGTCGTCGTCGGTAGTGTCGTCGTCGGGTGTCTCGTTGAAGATGGGGGAGGTGTCGGGCTCGTCGTCGTCGGTGGCGTCGTCGTCGGGTGTCTCGTTGAAGATGGGGGAGGTGTCGGGCTCGTCAGCGTCCACATCGTCGTCCCTGCGGCGGTCGAGGACTGCAATGTCGTCGCCGTCGTCGGGAACCTGATCGACCGGCGGCGTTTCGAACGGCTGACGATCATTGAACAGCCGTCGCGGGCTCGATCACGGCGTCGTTGGTGGCACCGACCGAAATGAGCCTCCCTGTGGCTCGCTCGGGAGGCGAGGTGGGTTCTACGTCTGCCGGGGGTCCGGCATCGGACTCGAAAAACGGCTTGAAGCCGCCGAAACGGGCGAAGAGGATCGTCGCCAAGAACCCCACCAGCCCCCAGCTCAACTGGACTGCAGGAGACGCATCGTAGACACCGACGAGGCTGAGCACGATGACGACGATCATCACCAGGGTCACGCCACCGGTCACCATCGATCTGGTCATCGTTGCCTTCTTGTCCGGCGGATACGTGCAGGTCTCACGAATACGATAGGCGGCGAATCGCCACGCCGAAAGCTCGACGGAGCCGACCGTCAGATTCGACACTTCCCGCGGCGCACTCTGCGCCCTGCAGCAAGGCATCGATCTAAGGGTTAGCATGACCCGGTCGTGAAGGCCCGAAGCTACGGTTGAGGTCGAGGTGATGAGAAAGACGATGAGCACAAGCCGTCGAATATCCCGCCTCTCTTCGGTCCTCGTGATCGGTTGTTTGTGCAGTGGTGCGCTCGCGGTCCCGTACGCCACCGCCCAGGATTCGGTCAATGAAGCGCGCAAGGAGCGCGACGAGGTTCGTGAGGACCGCGCCAACGCTCTACGAGAGCTCGAGGCTGCGAAACTCCAAGACGAAGAACTGGCCACGCTTCTGAACTACCTCGGCACGGAGATTGCGACCACCGAATTGGCGGTCACCATGCTCCAGGATGAGCTGGTGGTCGTGGCAGCCGAGCTCGGCGCGGCCCGGCAGCTGCAGCAGGACGCGATCGGTGAGACCCGACGGCTCGAAGAGGAAATCGCCACGATTGCAGTGGCCGGGTTCGTGCGGTCGACCCGTAAAGAGGAAGCCTTCTTCGGCTCCGGCTCGCTGAGCGATGCCTACCGTCAAGACTCCCTGATCCGCGAGGCCAACGCGGAACCGGCCGAACTCCTCGACCAGATGCGTCTCGTCGAGGAAGAAGGACGGTTGGCTGAACGAGCCGTGACCGAAGCAGCCCAGCAGACGATCGAGCTGGAGGCTGACCTCGCCGACAAACTTGCAGCGCTCGAATCGAATCAGATCGAGTCCGAGGAGCTCAAGACCGAATACGAGGAGCGGGTCGCCGAATGGGAGACCAAAGTCGCCGAACGCGACTCCGACATCAGGGAGCTGACCGACTACATCATCGCCAACACCCCACCGTCGAGCGTCGGTCCTGCCACGGCTCCGCCACCGGGTGATCCGTCGGTGCAGGGATACGACTGGCCTCTCGTCGGACGCCTGTCGTCAGGTTTCGGCCCACGGGTACACCCGATCTTCGGGACGCGTCGAATGCATACGGGGCTGGATATCGGCGCCACCCCCGGAGAACCGATCTACGCCGCCAAGGCGGGCGTGGTCATCTTCGCCGGTTGGCGCGGGGGGTACGGCAACGCCGTGGTGGTAGACCACGGTGATGGGTTCAGCACGTTGTATGCGCACCAGTCCCAAATCGGAGTGTCCGCCGGCCAGCAGGTGGTGATGGGCGACGTGGTCGGGTATGTGGGGAGCACGGGATGGTCCACCGGACCCCATCTGCATTTCGAACTCCGATTGAATGGCAGCCCGATCGACCCTCTTCCGTACCTGCCCTGACCGGAACTTTAAGGACAGCCGGCGGTGTTCAGGCGCTCGCTTCGACCTCGATCGTGTGCCATCCCGAAGCACCGTCAGGGGCCGGTTCGGTCCTCTCCATCGTTTGGGACTCACCGGTGCCGTCGGTGGCCTGAACCCGCAAGGTGTGGGAGCCGGGAGTTGCCGTCCATGCAACCGACCACTGCCGCCATGCGTTCGCTCCGAGAGATTCTCCAAGCGTCGCCTCGGTCCAAGGCCCATCGTCGACCTGTACCTCGACCTTGGTGATCCCCTTGTTCGGCGCCCATGCCACCCCGGCGATCGGGATCTGCCCGTTCGCGACGATTTTCGCGCCCCGGCGCGGCGTATCGATCCGGGACTGGGTCTTGATCGGGCCGTACTTGGACCAGCCCCGGGGAATCCAGTAGCCGTCGAAATCCTCCAGGGTGGTGAGTTCGATCTCCTTCAGCCACTTGGTTGCCGAGACGTATCCGTAGAGGCCCGAACGACGAGGCGGGCCGGGAATCCGTGGTCGACCGGGAGTGGCTCGCCGTTCATCCCAACGGCGACCAACGCGGTCCGACCGTCATAGGCGACCTCGGTGGGAAAACCGCAGTCCCACCCATCAACCGATTGGCTGCGGATCTGCGTCGCCTCGTCCCGGATGCCGGCTTCGTCCAGCAGCTCGACCAACGGGACACCCTGCCACACGGCATTGCCGACGAGCCTCCCGCCGATCTCGTTGGAGACGCAGCTCAGCGTGACCGGCACGATGGTCGTCGCTCTGGCGAGGAGGTCGTCGTAGGTATACGACACTTCGCGATCGACCATTCCCTTGATCGTCAGCGTCCAGTCGGCGGGGTCGACCTGGGGAACGAGGGCCGCGGTGTCGATCAGATAGAAGTCCTCATTGGGGGTGATCAACTCGGAGATGCCGGGCGTCGTGGCGACCTCGGTCGATCTCGGCGGCCTGCACGGCAGCGTCGATCTCGGAGGCCCCGTCGAGTGGGACCAATTCGACGGCCTGGCGGGCTTCCTCGACCGCTGCCCGGCCGCGGAGCTGCCGGGCGCCGAGCGCGAGCCCGCCGATCGTTGCGGCAGCGGCGCCGACCCACGTCAGGAATGACCGGCGCGCCACTGCGGGCTGATGCGCCACATTGGCGGGGCGCGCGCCCGTGTCGGCCTGGGGCCGCTCCGCCGGCACCCGAGCGAGCATCAGCAGTAGCGTCCCGATACCGGCCGAAACTGCAATCGTGGATACGAACAAGGCGTAGCCCCAACCACCCTGGGCGTCGACGCCCATGGCCACGAGACCGACCAGACCGAACCCGACGATCCCTCCTACCCCGACCAGACGATGCCGCAGCGACAACATGCCCAGCACGGCTGCGAACACGATCGAGATGAGAATCGTGCCGGCGATCAGTGCCGGTTTGTCAGCAAGGCCGAAGACCGTTTTCCCGAAGTCAACGAACCACGGTGGAGCCTCGTCGATCACCCGGTTGCTGACGGCGATCACGGGCCCGGGTCGTGGGGCGGCAATGGCCCCGGCGACTTCGCCGGCTGCCAGCGCGGCGCCACCGGCGATGATGCCGGCTAAGGCTCCGGCCCACCGGGGCCCGACTGGTTCGATCCCGGTTCGGGGTGCCGGCTGCTCGGTGTCTTGGGAGATCATATTGAAGAGGTCCTCGGAAGCGTTGGGTCGGTCAAGGTCTGGATCTGGTGGTCCTACGGTGCCGGTCATGTAGTAAAGACGACCGAAAGCTGGAATCAAGTGGCGCTACGGTCGGTTGACCATGTTCGTGACATTCTCCCGACATCGAGCCGCCCTCCTGTCGGGGGTTGCGGCATTCCTGACCCTCACCGCCTGCGGTACCTCGGACACCGAACAGGTTGGAGCCGGCCCGCTCACCGTGACCTCGGCGACCCAAAGCGACGAATCGAGCCCGTCGACCGAAGGCGCCACATCGACGACGGCCGCCGGCCAGACCTCGTCCTCCGACGCCGTATCGGAGAATGTCTTTCCCGACATCGATGTCGTCGAGATAACCACCGGTGGGAGTCTCAACCTCAAACAGGAGCTCGCCGGTGGTGACCGTCCGGTCCTTCTGTGGTTCTGGGCTCCTCATTGACCCACCTGCCGGTCCGAAGGACCGGACGTCGAGCAGTTCGCTCGAGAGAACACCGACACCGTCCGGGTCGTGGGTATGGGCGCGCAGGACAGCCTGGCCTTGGCCGAGGACTTCGTCCAGAGCACCGGAACGACCAGTTTCACTATGATCTGGGATGAGAGCTTCGACACGTGGCGGTACTACGAGGTGACGCGGGCAACCGACCGCCATACTCGTGGATCAGGATGGGAATCCGGTTCAGGGTTGGCGGGGGATCTTCCCGCCCGACGAGGTGCTCGAGGTCATCAGCGCTTTGTGACCTGGTCCGGCTCGCCTCCGCCGGTCAGCAACGGCAGCATCAACGACAGGCTGTCGGGACAGACGTCATGGGTCGACAGCCACTCGTCGAGGTGCGACCGCAAGACCTCGCCGGCCTCGACGACTTCGCCGTCGGGACAGGTGACGTCCAGGTCTGTGCGGGCCAGGAACCGGCGGGCGACGACATGGCCGTCGGGAGCGTCGTAGCTGCCACTTCCCATGTCCTGCAGGGTCACGCCGGTGATGCCGGCTTCTTCGGCCAGTTCGCGTGCGGCCGCGGTCTCCCAGTCTTCTCCGACTGCGGCAACGCCACCGAAAGCGATGTCCCAGAAACCTGGGTACACGTCCTTCCAGTCCGATCTCCGGTGCACGACCAACGCACCATTGCTCCTGATCACAACGATGTAGGTGGAGCGGTGGCGGAGCGTACTGCGGCGCATCTCGGCTCGGCTCACGACTCGCAGGACCCGGCCCTCGGTGTCCACCACTTCGACGAGTTCGTCGGCTCCCATGCGCTAGCTCACCAACCGCAGCGCCTGTTTGGGGCATCGGTGAACCGCTGACTCGGCGTCGGGTAGCTGCTCCGCTGTGAGCAGGCCCACCTTGATCAGCAGGCTGTCGTGAGCGTCGATTTCGAACAGGTCGGGGGCGATCGCTTCGCACACCCCGTTCGATTCGCACAGATTCCTGTCGACATCGACGTACATGTGTCCTCCTAGAAGCGTGTGTAGCCGCCGTCGAGAACGATCTCGTCACCGGTGTGGTACATGAGCGTCGGATCGACGAGGTAGGCGCCGATGGCGGCGAAGTCGTCAGGAACTCCCCAGCGGCGAATCGGTGTACGTGAGGTTGTTGCCGCGAGGAACTTGGTGTTGCGGCGCCCCGGTTCGGTCATTTCGGTTTCGGTCCAGCCCGGCACGATCGTGTTGCATCGGATGTTGTGGCGGGCCAGTTCGACCGCCAGGCCTCGCATGATGGCGAGCACCCCGGCCTTGGACGCTGCATATGACTGGGCCATGGGGGCTCCGTGAATGGCCGACGTCGACGAGACTCCCACCAACGCTCCGCCCTCACCCTGTTGGATGAGGAATCGGGTGGCGGCGCGCAAGGTGAAGAAGAGACCGTCGGCGTTGACCGCCTGGAGTGCATGCCATTGCTCGGCCGTCTGCTGGATGAACGGGATGGGTTGTGCGCTCACCCCGGCGTTGGCGACGACGGCGTCCAGACGCCCGAGGGAGTCGATTGCGTCGGCCATGCCGCTGTCGACCTGCGCTTCGGACGAGACATCGATGTGCTGGGCGAGGACCCGACCACTGGACAGGCTGAGCAACTCCCTCTCGGCTGCGGCGAGTTTGTCGGTGTTGCGCCCCCAGATCACCACGTCCGCACCGGCGAGAGCACATCCTTTGGCCATGCCCAGCCCGATTCCTCCGTTGCCACCCGTGATGACGACGACCCGTCCGGACAGGTTCGTGACCGGCGATGGTGCAACCACACGATGAGACTAGAGGCGGCCCTTCGGTACGGCAATCCTGGCCCCGCTGCATGAGGGCCGGGAACCTGTGCAGCACCTGCGGCTGATCATGGCACCCGCATGTGCCCGAGGACCGCGTTGGCGCACCTCATAGCGCGATGCAGCGGTCCGAGATCTCGCCCGGCGACCACGGCGACCACAGGCCGAGAAGCGCGCGACGGCTGTATTCGGTCCACGAGATCGACTCCGGCGCGACGATGCGTCGCACCGTCTGGTAGATGCCCCCTTCGAAGACTCTGTAGCCCCCCCACGTGCCCGGCCAATCCTTCGTGGCGCCGACCTCGGTCAGGACCAGCGGCCCGCTTCGCCGGCTTCGGTTCCTGTGGGTGTGGCCCGAGGTGACAAATGTGCGAGGTGCTGCCCGCTCCAGCTTGTCGAGGAATGGGTTGGCCTCGGCACTGGAGATGCCGGGCGGCCAGTACGTGGCCATAGGCAAGGTCTGGAACTGGTGGTGGAGCGCCAGGAGATTCTGAACCGGCGACTCGGCGGCCAGATCGAGGATCTCCTCCGCGATCGGCACGATCGTTCCATGACCCTTGTGTTCGATCGTCGTATTCCCCGCGATCACGCGCACGCCTTCGAAGTCGTGGCTGACCACGCCGGTCTCCAGCCGAAGTCCGCGGCGCCCGAACGTCTTCGGCACCGGAATCGGCCATGCATCGTCCATGTCATGATTCCCCGGGATCATGATCATGGGAAGTCTCGGGAAACGATCCACCAGTTCACCCACCAATTGGAAGTCCCGGTCTCGTCGGTGATGAGCAACGTCACCCTTGATGATCAGCAGGGACGCACCCCAATCGATCGCTTCGTTGATCGCAGCCGTCGCACAGCGCATGTCGTAGTGGTCATCGTCGTCGGTCTGGATATCGGTGATGGTCCGTAGTGCCCCCCAGTTCTTCGAACCCAGGTGAAGGTCCGAGACGGTAGCGATCCGCATCAGCTCCCGGCCGGGCGGAGCGGGCGGGATCGTTGTAGTGAGTCGGGTGACCCCACCCACCCAGCGCAACTGGATGTCGGTCGGACCCGGTTGGAGGTTCTCCAGTATCAACGATCCCGGACCGCCCTCGTGTACCGCCGAGATCGGCTGGCGGTTGGTGATCTCGACGGTCAGCTGCCCGCGGGGCAAATGGCCCCATGTGAGCTGGGCTGCTCCGGGTTCGACCGCCCACACCTGTATCGGCGATGGGGCGAGCCAGGGCAGACTCACGACGCCGTTCAGCCCGCCACGAACGACGAGAGGCGTTGGGATTCGCGTGAGCGGAGGGAGGCGTTCACGCGCTGCTTTTCGAGAACCTGGTCGATGGTCTTCTCCGCTCCGGGAACCGGATGGGTACCCAGGAATGATTCCACGTCCTTGACCATCTTCGGGGTATCCAACGAGGTCAATCCCTCGAGCATGCGCCCGATCGAACCCGAGGGCAGCGAGTGGAGTAGCCGGTCCCAGTTCGTCTTCATGAACTCCCACGTCTGGGTTCCCGTCGCCGGGTTGGTCAATGCCGAGCGAAGGGCGAAGGGAGCGTTCTGGCTCCGGACGTCGCCATCGAGGACCATCTGACGGAAACGGGCGGTGAGCTCGTCGGATGGAAACCGGGTGAGGGCGAACAGGTAACGCAGTTGCTCCTGGGGGTTGGTGTTTCGGCGGTACTCGGTCACGAAGTCGTTGAAGTCCGCTTCGTCGCCGACGTGGGCGGCCACGTGCACGGCAGCAGCCAGCAGGGAAGGTTCGACGAGGGTGGGATCACGCCGGCCTACCGAGACCGTCCGCTGACATTCGGCCTGGACATCGGGGTCCTCGGCGATCGTTCCTATCGCTTTGACGAGATCGGCCCGCAATCGGCGGTGCCCGTGTGGCTCGTCTTGGACGGGCACGAGCCCTAGGTTGGCGAGCATCGGCGACAGGATGTCGTGCGCAATGTCGGCAAAGGCCTTCTTCGCCTCCTGGTCGACCAGCCGGCTGAGATCGTCGAGGGCGTGGATCATGCGTTCCCACACCGAGCAGGAGGTCTCAGCCGCCATCGCCTCCAGCAGTGTCAGGAACGTGGTCGAGGTGGTTCCGCCGGCGAGCACGGTGGCCCACGTGTCGTCGATGAGGGCGTATCGCTCGACTTCGGAGAGCGCATCGATCTCGAGCGCCGCCAGGCTCTCGACGTGGTCGTCGGGATAGGCCACGCGGACGAAACTGGCACCCTCGGCGTTGAGGAGAAACAGCGAGTCGGGGTCGAGATCGATCGTGACCGGTTCGGGCCCGAGTACGAGCCGCTCGACGGCGGAGTCGCCGGGGCCGATCTGGCGATACCGAAGGGGAATGTCCCAAGTGTGGGGGGAGGCCTCTGTCCCCCCGCCCACGTTCACACAGCGGCGTTGACCGAGGGTTGCTCGAGCGCCGTCGAATTGGACGGTGATGAGAGGAAAACCTCCCTGGAAGATCCACCCATCCATCATCTTCCGGACCGGTTGACCCGACGAGGCTTCGAGCGCGTCCCACAGATCGGTCGTTTCGGTGTTGCCGTAGGCATGGTCGGCCATGTAGGCGCGCAGGCCGTCTCGGAACCGGTCGTCTCCTAGGTGCTGCTCGAGCATCCGGACGACCGCCGCCCCCTTTTCGTAGGTGAGGATGTCGAACATCCCCTCGGAGTCCTCGGGGGTGTTCACGGTGAACTCGATCGGTCGGGTCGATGCGAGCGCATCGGTGGCAAAGGCGGCGGTTCGGGACAGGCCGAAGTCGGCCCATCGTTTCCACTCGGGGTGATATGCATCCGTGCACTTCATCTCCATGAAGGTCGCAAACGCCTCGTTGAGCCAGATGCCGTTCCACCACACCATGGTGACCAGGTCGCCGAACCACATGTGGGCCAATTCGTGGTTGATCACGTCGACCGCACGTTGCATCTCGGTCTGGGTCGTGACCTCCGGGTCGACCATCAACAGGGCTTCTCGGAATGTGATGCAACCCAGGTTCTCCATTGCGCCGAAAGCAAAATCCGGAATCGCGACGAGATCGACCTTGTCGCCGGGGTACGCGACATCGAAGTAGTCGGCGAAGTAGCGGAGGCCGAACTCGGCGGCATCCAGAGCGAATACGGTCATGTCGGCCAGTCCCGCCCGCGACACCACCCGCAACGGCACTCCGTCCACGTATCTGGTTTCGCTGAACTCGAGCGGCCCGATGACCCAGGCGACGAGATAGGTCGACATCACCATCGTCCTGGCGAAGTGGGCCGTGTGAGAGCCGTCGGCGTGTGAGTCCCGCCGGACCTCGCCGGCATTGGAGACCGCTTCCATTCCGGCGGGCACTCTCAGCGAGATCTCGAATGTGGCCTTGTGCACCGGTTCGTCCCAGCACGGGAAGGCCTTGCGGGCGTGGGGGGCCTCGAATTGTGTGGTGCCGATCACGCACTCGGTGCCATCAGGATCGGTGAAGGTGCTGAGGTAGAACCCGACGAGTTTGTCGTTGAAATGGCCCTCGTACGACAGGCTGAGCTTCGCTGCGCCGGCGGGCGCCTCGACGTGCAGAGTCATTTGCTCCGAAGGCGAATCGACGCTGAACTCGACGGCCCGGCCGCGGAACGTTGCGGCGGCGATGTCGAGACCGTCGTTGTGCAAAACGATCGAGCTCACCGGTTCGGTGATGTCCACGTCGATGTCGACGGTTCCGCTGAATGATCCGTTGGCGAAGTCGGGCTCGATGAAGAGGCGATAATGGCGTGGCACCACCTCCGATGGCAGGCGGTGGGTCTCCAGAACCGTTTCTGACTCAGACACGTCGCGAGGCTACCCGTCCGATACGGTCTCCTACCGCCACTGTCTACCGGAGATTCTGATGACCCCTCGATACGACGTGCTCGGTATCGGCAATGCGATCGTCGATGTGATCGCCCATTGTGACGACGAGTTCCTCGTACACCAGGCAATCGAAAAGGGCGGCATGACCCTGGTCGATGAAGAACGAGCCAATCAGCTGTATTCGGCGATGGGTCCTGGGATCGAGGCGAGTGGCGGCTCGGTGGCCAATTCGATGGCGGGGATAGCGTCCTTCGGAGGCAACGCGGCGTTCATCGGCAAGGTCCACGCCGACCAACTCGGGGAAGTGTTCATCCACGACATGCGCTCGGTCGGAGTCGCCTGCGACGTCGTCGGCGCAAACCGCGGTCCGGCCACGGCACGGTCGCTGATTCTTGTGACCCCCGACGCCCAGCGGTCGATGAACACTTTCCTCGGCATCTCCAGCATGCTCGAACCCGACGATGTCGACGACGACGTCGTGGCGCGATGCACGCTGCTGTTCTGCGAAGGTTACCTCTGGGATGTGGAGTCGGCGAAAAGGGCGATTCGCACGGCGATGCAGTCCGCTATCGATGCCGGCAATCGGGTCGCGTTGTCGCTGTCGGACACGTTCTGCGTCGATCGCCACAACCGGGAGTTTCGCGAGCTGGTCGCCGGTCCGGTCGACACGGTCTTCGCCAACCGGGCCGAACTCTTGCGTCTGTACGAGACCGATAGCATCGACGACGCGTTCGAGCAGCTCGGCGAAGATGTCGATCTCGGCTGTGTCACCCTCGGCACCGTCGGCTCGCTTCTGATCGACCGTGGCACGCAGATAAGGATCCCTGCCTACGAGGTCGGCTCCGTTGTGGACACGACAGGAGCCGGCGACCAGTACGCCGCCGGCGTGTTGTTCGGCCTGAGCCAGGGTCGTGCACTCGATGAGTGTGGACGACTGGGTTCACTGGCCGCGGCCGAGGTCATCACGCACGTAGGCCCGCGCCCGCGGATCCCGCTGTCGACGCTGCGCCTCGGCCACGCACGGGTCGATCGTCGGAGCTGGATCGACCACTAGCGCATCGGCGACTCGGAGGCGGCGCGACTTGGGTCGTTTCGCTCCCCCGAGGCCTATATCACTCTCTGTGGTCGGAGCCGTACCTTCGGCGGTGTCGACCCGACCCGGATCGGCGCTGACATCCCCACGTGGGACGGCATGAAGAGGCGGTTCGGACGGCCGCCGTTGCGCTTGGAGAGATATGCGAAGGCGGAAACTTGCGGCACTGGCCGCTCTGGTGTTGGTCCTTTCGGCGACGCAGGCACCCACCTCGGTTGGAGCCCACGAGGGCGAATCGATCGATGTGGTCGACGAGTTCGTCGCCGGTTCGTCGGGTGGCCTGGAATTCCGGCAACCGACTGCCCTCGACTGGCTTCCCGATGGCCGGGCCATCGTCGCCGGCAAGGTCGGCGACATCTACGTGGTCGACGTGACCAACGGGTCGGTCCAGCAGTACTTCTCGATTCCGAACACGGCGTTTGAGGGGGAGCGAGGGATCCTCGACATCCTCGTCGATCGGACGACCTCGGAGGTCTTCATTTACCGGTCGCTGCTCGACACGAGCCAGCTCGTCGTCGAGAGGTTCCAGTTCACCGGAAATTCAGGAGCCGATGCCGGCTCGCTCCAGCGCATCTGGTCCAATCCCGGGCCCCTGCATTCGAGCTATGGCTCGCACCACTTGGGCGGTTCGATCACCTTCAGCGACAACCGCACTCGCATCTTCGTCTCGATCGGGGACGGGGAGCGAGCGGACAACTCCCAGGATCTGACCAACGTGTTCGGCAAGGTGCTGCGGATCGACCGGAGCACCGGTCAGGCCCCGACCGACAATCCGTTCTACGACGGCGCCGGACCCAACATCGACGAGATATGGGCCTACGGCATGCGCAACCCGTTCCGCATGTCCACCGATGCGACCGGCACGGTCTGGTTCGGCGATGTGGGCGGCAACGATCACCCGACCGCCTATGAGGAGATCCACCGCCTCGCGACGCGGTGGCAACTACGGGTGGCCGCTGTGCCAGGGTCCCAACCAAGCGCCGAAAAACGGTCCGGTGTGCCCTGCGGGCATTGTGGCGCCGACGTTCACATGGGCGCACCCGGAGAACCCTGAGCTCCCCTTCTTCGGTTCGGCGGTCGCCGCCGGCGAGATCCTCTCCGGAGGGAACCTTCCCGGTGAGATGGAGGGATCGTTTCTCTATGCCGACTATGCGGTCGGCGCCATCCGATTCCTCGCCCTCAACCCGGACGGTTCGGTGCACTCGGACAACGAGTTGTTCTCGGCCTACCTGGAGCGATTCCCGGTGTGGGTCGGCCGGGGCCCTGATGGTCACATCTACTACATCGACTTCCAGTTCGATTTCACCGCCAGCCAGATCCGGCGTCTCCGATTGCCGGGCGCAACGTCCGGGGCGACCATCCGGTCGGTGAGCGCCACCCCGGACATCGGACCGGCTCCGCTCGACGCCAGATTCAGCGCCGATGTCTCGTCCAGCTCGCCGACCGACTACCTCTGGGACTTCGGCGACGGTACGACGTCGACTGATCCGGCCCCGCAGCACCGCTACACCCAGGTAGGCGCCTACACAGCCCAGTTGACCGTCACCTCCAACGGCGTCCTGAGCCGGTCCTCGCCGATCACCGTGAGCGCCGGATCCTCGCCGGTTCCCACGATCACGGGCGCTCCCGCCACTTTCCGGGCCGGTGACACCTTCGAGCTCCAGGGTTCATCGACCGGCGGGTCGGCTCCGGTTCAACTCCGGTGGACCTTGGTCTTCGATCACGACGACCATAGTCACCCGCTTGTGACCGAACAGCCGGGCACGACCTTCAGCTTCACGGTTCCGACGACCGGTCACGACTACCAGTCCCGCACCGGACTCCGGGTCATCCTCGCCGCCCGGGACAACCAGGGTCTGCGGTCGTCGCAGGAGGCGAGGATCCTGCCCGAGAAGGTGAACCTCACGGTCACGTCCAACATCCCCAACGCGACGTTCCGTCTGGACGGCGAGACCAGGGTCACCCCTGCGGTGATCGACACGGTGGTGGGCTTCAACCACCGTCTGGACGGACCAGCGGACACCTCGGTCTTCCCCGCGCAGGTTGGCTGGTCGAATACCGTCGAGAACTCCCAGGTCTTCGTCGTACCTCCCCGGGACGTCACGCTGCAGATCCGATTCGACACCGGCGACCTCATCGAGAACGCCACCACCCTCGAGGAGTTGATGGCTGCCACCGATTACGATGCTGGCGACGCCCAGGTGCTCCGTCTCTACCGAGCGGTGTTCGACCGCGAGCCGGACGTGGCCGGTGCCCGCTACTGGATCGGCGTGCGCGACCGTGGGACCAATCTCGACGAGATCGCCTGGCTCTTTGCCCACTCCCAGGAGTTCAAGAACACCTACGGGGTCGCCGTGTCCAACTCGTCGTTCCTCGACCTCGTGTACGCCAACGCCCTCGACCGTGAGCCCGATTTGCCCGGCAAGGCCTACTGGCTGGAGGGGATGAACCGAGGATTGTCGCGGGGTAGCGTTATCCGCTGGTTCGCCGCCGGTAGGGAGTTCATCAACAAGTACCCGTACGGTTTCCCTGCGGTGTAGCCACGGCTGGACCCGGATGGGAGTGACGCTCTCGTCGTGGCCAGGCCGATGACGATCCCGTTTGTCGGCGAGAAGCCCAGCAGACTCCGACAGGAAACAACCGTCGTCAAGGCTCTCAGAGGGTATTTGCCCAACCGTCGACGTCGTTGAGGATGCGCCGTGGCGCAGTATTCGTGATACAAACGATCAGGTCGGCGGGGGCGCGTCGCCCCGCCCCTGCCGACACAGGAAACGCGTGCGCGCTCGCGGGCGCCCTGTCACCCGCCCGCTCGGGTTGGGTCAATGGACGTTGGCGCCGGCGAGAGCCGAGGTGGGCTCTCCCAGAAAATGGCCCTGGCCCCAGTCGACGCCGAGGTTGCGAAGCGAGCGCAGTTCGTTCCACGACTCGATGCCCTCCCCGACCACCCATGCTCCCATTCTGTGGGCCATGTCGACCACGGCGGTCACGACCGCAGCCGATGCGTTGTCCTCGATGGTGCGGGTCAACCGGCCGCTGATCTTCACGATGTCGGGAGCGAACTCGGCCACCACCGTCAGGCCGGCGAACCCATCCCCGACGTCGTCGACTGCGATGCGGACGCCCCGTGTGCGGACCTCACGAAGCTGTCGGGCGGCGGCGGAGATGTTGTTGTAGCGGTTCCACTCGACCGCTTCGAGGACGATCTGGTCGGCGGAGAGTCCCATCGCCTCGGCTTGATCGATGCAGGAGTGGATGGCCTCTGTATCGAATTGGCCGCCGGGAGCGCTGAGGTTCAAGAACAGCAGGCCTTCGCCCAGCCAACTGGCTTCGACAGCCCGAAGGCTCAGGTTGCGCATGAGCTGGTCGTACGCACCGAGCCGTCCGGTCTTGTTGGCATTGGCGATCAGCTGTTCGGCATCGATCACCCCGTGCGGTCCAATCCCCCGAACCAGAGCCTCGAACCCGACAGCGGTTCGTTTCCTGAGCGACACGATCGGCTGGAATCGGATCTCGTACCGGTCGGGTTCGGCGTCGGGGTCGTTGGTGAGGCCGAGGCGGGCGGCGTGGCGGGACAGGGTCGTTCCCAACAATGCGTATCGGTTCCACTCCGCCGGGTCGAGGCCCGCGGGTGCGAATGCGAGACGAATGTCGCGGAGGCGGTCGGGGAACGCCCTGATCATCGCGGTGGCGAACCCGTCGGCGTCGTGTACACCGAGCCAGCTACTGTGCCCTCGTATGTCGACGACGTCGGCATACGAGGCGGCGAACTCCTCCGCTTCTGCCTGAAGCTTGGGATCGGTCGAGCCGATCAGCACTGCCATGTCGGCGCCGATCGATACCGGGGAGCGAGTGGACAGCGGTGCGAGTGCCATGCACTAGACCGTAGTCACTGTTGTGCCGGCCACGAAGACTAACCGGATCGTCTGGAGCATCTGCCCACTCCATCCCGCCCCGTCAGCCACGAAAGGTGTGGTCGTGTTCACTGTCCGACACCCGAGATGTCACACTCGGGTCATGGGCTCGATCGGCAGCCATCGCCACCGCGTCGGCCTCCGAACCTCGACGCGATGGTGCTGACGGATCACGTACGCATCAGCTGCCGTTCGGTCATGGACCGCGCCTCGTTCGTCCGAATCGACGGCGAGTCGTTGTGTCGCCTCGCCCGAGAGTTTCCCCGGGAGCGCTTCGTCGTCCCCCCGGTTCCGACCCAGTTCGATGAACATCGGGCGATGCGGGTTCTCGCTGCCGACGCCATCAACTTCGGGAGCGGCTACCACGATGTGGTCCGCAAGCTGCCGGGACTGTCGGGAGCTCGGACGATGTACACCCACCTCAACCGGTATATCGACGCCACCGGACCGCTGACCCATCGACGCCTGACAGCGCTCACACCGACCGACTGCTCCCAGATCTTCGGTCAAGAACTCGATGGTGGCGCCCTCGAAGAACTGATCACTCGATTCGCCAGCGCATTCAACGATCTCGGCTCATTCGTGTACGAGCGAGGGGGAACGGCCGAATCGGTCCTCGAAACAATCGGAACCTCGGCGGTCGGGCTGGTCGAATCGCTGACGGCGATGCCTTTCTACATCGACCGGGAGAGCTACTACGGGTGCCCGGTCAGCTTCTACAAGCGGGCCCAGATCACCGCTGCGGACCTGCATCGACGGCATCTCTGGCACTTCGACGATCTCGACCAGCTCACCGCATTTGCCGACAACCTCGTCCCGCACGTGCTCCGCATCGAGGGTGCTCTGATCATCGACGACCACCTGGCCGCTCGGATCGGACGAGGTGACCGGCTCACCCCCGGCTCCCCGGAAGAAGTCGAGTTGCGAGCCGCCGCCGTCGTGGGCGTGGAGGAGTTGGTCAGTCGAATCGGCGACTCCCGGGTGTGGGCAATGCATGTGGACGAGTGGCTGTGGGAGCGAGGAGGCGAACCTCGCTACAAGGCTCACCGTCGGCACCGGTCGCGGTCGGTGTTCTACTGACGCAAGGCTTGGCGGTGTCCGCAAGCGGACTAGATTCGGCGGATGGAACTGATCGATCGGGCCCGCGACTGGATGTCTCAGGATCCGGACCAGGACAATCGCCGCGAGATCGAACAGCTCCTCGACAGCGGTGACACCCAGACTCTGGCCGACTTGTTCACCGGCCGGCTGGCATTCGGCACCGCCGGCCTGCGCGCCCGCCTGGGACCGGGACCGAACCGGATGAACCGACTCGTCGTGAGGCAAACGACCCTGGGGCTACTCCGTTGGATGAATCATCAGGGCGTCGGCCGACCCAAGATCGTGATCGGCTTCGACGCTCGGCACCGATCGCACGAGTTCGCCACCGCCGCAGCCGATGTGATCGGCGCAGCCGGTGGCGAAGCGATCATCTGCGACGACGTCGTGCCGACACCCGTGCTCGCCCTCGCCCTCCTGACCCATGAGGCCGATGCGGGCATCATGATCACCGCCAGCCACAACCCTCCCGCCGACAACGGCTACAAGCTGTACCTCGGTGACGGTATTCAGATCATCCCGCCTGCGGACGCCGAGATCGCCGTCGCCATCGACGAGATCGCGGCCGGCGCTGACATCGCATCGTTCGGTCTCGCTGCCGCAGTAGACATCGTGCCGGCCCGTCGCTGGATCGACGCCCACCGCCGAGTCGCCATCGAGCTGATCCCGGGTGCCGACCGCGAGATCCAGGTGGTGTACACCCCGATGCACGGAGTTGGCGGGGCCCCATTCCTAGCCGCTGCTCTCGATGCCGGTTTCCCCCGTCCCCGGATCGTGTCCCGGCAATTCGATCCCGACCCCGACTTCTCTACGGTCTCGTTTCCCAATCCCGAGGAGGAAGGTGCGCTCGATCTTGCGCTCGAATTGGCCACCGCCACCAAGGCCGACGCGATCGTGGCGCACGACCCCGATGCGGACCGGTTGGCATTGGCGGTCCCGGGACCGGACCCGAATGTGTGGACGCCGCTCAGTGGCGATCAGGTCGGGATCCTCCTGGCCGATCACCTCATTCGTGCGCATCTGGCGTCGGGTGGTGGCGATGCGGTGGTGGCCAAGAGTCTGGTGTCGAGCCAGGCGATGGAGGCCCTGGCCGCCGACGCCGGTGTCCGATGCCGGACAACCCTGACCGGGTTCAAATGGGTGGCCCGTCCGATCGTGGACGAGCCGGATGCCGCATATCTGCTCGGCTACGAAGAGGCACTCGGGTACTGCGTAGGGGGGGCGGTCCGAGACAAGGATGGCATCAGCGCCGCCCTCGTCGCGATGCAGATGCTGGCTGCGCTCAAGACGTCCGAAACGACGGTCTGGGACGTTCTCGACGGGATCGACCGGAAGCACGGGGCCTACCGAACCCACTCGTTCTCCCACCGCCTGTCGGATGCGGGACCCGGTCCAGACGAGATCCTGGCCATGGTTCTCGACGACCCGCCCACGGGCCCGACCGCGGTCAGCGAGGTGATCGATCTCAGCCTCGGCCAAACGATGCCGCCGACACCAGGTGTAGTGATCCGGTATGCGGACCGGAGCAGGATCATCGTTCGGCCCAGCGGGACCGAACCCAAAGTCAAGTTCTACATCGAAGCGGTGGGGACCCCCGAGGAGGCCGAAGGCAGGCTCCGCCATTTCACTGCCACCTTGGCCGAGAGGCTCTGAAGGCGCCTCGGGCAGCACCCGATCAGGAGTTGCGGCCGACCGTGGGTTTGCGGCCGTGGTTGGCCTTCTTGCGGCGGGCCGACAGGCGTTTCTTGCGACGACGCTTCGACATAGGCGCTCAACCGTAGCAGGGGTCGCTGTGTTCGCCGCGTGTGGCCGCCAGCACTTGCTTTAGTTACGTGCCGGCAGGCCGAATATTCAAGAGCATGACACGAACCTGGGATTCACGAATGAGGGGCGCAGCCCAGAAGGCCTCACCGACCGAACCGGTAGGCCCACGCACACTGGGCGCAACGGCGGCCGAGATCGATGACATCGTCGCCTATGGCCCGCTGCTGGCGATCACCGCCGCCGACTTGGTCGTGGCCGTCGCCGAGCGAACAACGGGACGGCTGCGATGGCGCTCAGACGCCTGGCTCGATCGGTTTGGGTCGGTCGAGACGGTGGCCCGGCACCTGCCGACGTCACACGAGTTCGCCGAACTTCCTTTGCCGCCGGCCGGAGAGAGCTGGCGCCGATCGCGTACCCTCGCCCACCAGAACGGCGACGAAACCCTGTACGACTTGGTGTTGGTCGGTGCGAGCACCGCACGAGGCACTCAGTTCGTGACCATTCTGGCGATCGAGCGGATTGGGGTCGGTCAGGTGATCACCGATCGGCCCGAGGTCCTCGGGCTCATCGCAGATTCCCTGCAAGGAGCAGAACCCAACAGTGTCGCAACCGTGTACGTCGACATCGACCGATTCGAACGCATCGTGTCGGCTGTCGGCAACCTGCAAGCCGTCCGAGTCCTCGAACAGATCTCCCGAAAGCTGTCCAGCACCATGCGGGCGACCGACTCGCTGTTCCGCCTTCAGGGCGATGAGTTCCTGATCCTCGCTCCCGGGCTACAAGAGGCGGCCCATGCCGAAGAACTCGGTGAGCGTGTGCGGTCGGCGATCGCGACGATCCCCGAGCCCGCCGATGGACTCACCGTCACCGCCAGTGTCGGGGTCGCCGTCAACGATGAAAACCAGGGCGCCGAGGGTCTCCTGGCGGCCGCTGAGACTGCCGTCCAACTGGCCAAAGGGCGGGGCCGGGACAGGGTTGTGCTCTCCCGGGACGACCTGCCATCGGTCCACGAACGAATCCTGACCGTCGAGCGCCAGCTGCGCAGAGCGATCGAGCACCGTCAGGTGCGGTTCTCCTACCAACCGCTGGTACGACTGGACGATCGCCGGATCGTCGGAGCCGAAGCTCTCCTGCGGGTCGGTGGCGATGTGGGACTTTCGGCCACCGAGGTCGTGTCCACCGCCGAGCGAGCCGGTCTCATGGGAGCGCTCGGGGTCCTGGTGTTCGAAGGTGTCGAGGAGCAACTCGGCGATTGGCTCGTCGAGCCGTCCGAACGTCGACGTGTCATGGTGAACGCCGCCCCATCGCAGCTTCAGGACGCCGAGTTCATGGAACTGCTCGCCGAGCTCTCCCGCCAGGACGCACTCGACCGGCCGGCTCGGTGTCGAGGTCGGCGCCAAGTTCGCGATCGACAACCCGTCGGTGATGCGCCGGGCTGCCTCATCTCTCGGCCCCGGAGTTGAGATCGGCGTGGATCGCTGGTCCGATCTCGACGTACCGTTGGCGGCAATCTCGAACATCGGAGCCACGTACCTGAAGTTGCACCGCAATCTTGTGATGAAGCTTCCCGGTGACGAGTCCACCCTCGAGCGCACGAAGCGTTTGGTGATCGAAGCAAACGGATTCGGTCTCGAGGTGATCGGGATCGGTGTCGAGAAGGAAGAAGAGTGTGTTGCCCTCGCCGAGGTCGGCTGCGATCTCGCCCAGGGGTTCCTGTTCTCGGGCGCCGTCGGCGCCGAGGATTTCCTGGCGGCGGCCGACACTTCTCGCGTGTAGCAGGCCGGTTCGTCGGTGCGGGCCGTCATGGCGCGTCACCGCTGCCCAGTACGCTCGGACCGATGGAAAAATTCGGCTTCGTCGGTTTGCCCAACGCGGGGAAGTCGTCCCTCTATAACGCTCTGACGGGCGGGGGAGCTCTCGCAGCTCCGTACGCGTTCGCCACGACAGACCCCAACATCGGCGTGGCCAAGGTCTTCGATGAACGTCTGGACCGATTGGCGGCGATGAGCCGATCCAAGAACGTCGTCCACACCTCGGTGCAGTTCAGCGACATCGGCGGGCTGGTCGAAGGAGCGAGCAAGGGCGAAGGTCTCGGAAACAGGTTTCTCGGCGGCATCCGCGAAGTCGATGCGATCGTGTACGTGCTGCGGGCGTTCGAGGACCCTGATGTGCCCGGTCCGACCGACCCGCTCGAGCATCTGCGTGTGCTCGAGATCGAGTTGACCCTTGCCGATCTCGAAACGCTCGAGAACCAGATGTCCAAGAAGCGCAAAGCGGCGGTGCAGGATCGGACATTGGCCGACGAGGTCGCCGCAGCCGAGAGCGCCTTGGACAGGCTCGGTGGTGGCACGCCGATCTACCGGTCGGATCTTGCCGCCGAGGTCCGGCAGAGGTTGGCGCCCTATCAGCTGCTCACCAACAAGCCCGTCCTGGCCCTGGTCAACATCGACGAAGCCCAGTTGGACGGGGTTGCCGAGGTGGTCCAGCCGGTCATCGACGAGCTCGGCCCGGCATCGAGTGCGGTGTTCGGGGCGTGTGTTCAGCTCGAGGCCGAGGCCGCCCTGCTCGATGCGGCGGATCGGGCCGAGATGCTCGAGGGTTTCGGGCTCGGCGAAGGTGCCTTACCCCGTTTCATCGCTGCCGCCTACCGAGAACTGGGTCTGCGAACCTTCTTCACAACCGGCGAAAAGGAGAGTCGGGCCTGGACCTTCCGAGCCGGATCTCGGGCCCCGGAGTGTGCCGGACGCATCCACAGCGACATGCAGCGTGGTTTCATACGGGCCGAGGTGATCCATTGGGACGATCTTCTGGAGATCGGCGGTTGGAGCAAGGCCCGCGACGTCGGCAAGCTACGGGCGGAGGGCAAAGATTACGTGGTCAAGGACGGTGACGTCATGGAAATCCGCTTCAATGTGTAGAAGACCCCCTCGTCGTATCCGAGTGCCATGGCGCCACCTCGTAAACCTGATGCCGACCTTCGCACCACTTCCCACTGGCTGGTGAAGGACGGGCACGTTCTCGCCTCCTTGGAGGTGGCACGGTCACGTTGGCATCGAATCCGCGGGCTGCTGGGCCGGCCCGGGATCGAAGGTGCGATGCTGTTTCCCCACACCAAGTCGGTGCACACATTCGGCATGCGTTTCGGTTTGGATGTGGCCTTTCTGGACGATGGGAACAGGGTGATCAAAGTGCTCTCGCTTCCACCCCACCGTTTCAGCGGCTTCCATGTTCATGCGGCCGCGGTGCTCGAGGCCGAGGCCGGCGCTTTCCAGTCCTGGGGGATCGAAACCGGTGACGAGTTGGAGATCTCCGAGGAATGCCGATGAACGGCAAGCTGACCGTCGTGGGGACACCGCTGGGCAATCTGGGTGATCTCACCGATCGCGCTCGGGAGACCCTGGCCTCGGCCGATCTCGTCCTGTGTGAAGACACCCGTCGCACGGGTGGCCTGCTGTCCAAGCTGGGGATTAGCGGGCCGAAGATGCTCGTGGCCAACGAGCACACCGAGGTCGGCTCCATCGGCCGGATGCTGAGCACGATCGAGGCCGGCGGTCACGTCGTACTCGTCTCCGACGCCGGCATGCCGGCGATCAGCGATCCCGGCAATCGATTGATCGGCGCCGCCGTCGAGGCGGGGGTCGACATCGATGTTGCCCCGGGACCGACCGCGGCCGTCGTTGCTCTGGTCCTCAGCGGTCTGCCGACGGATCGTTTCGTGTTCGAGGGCTTTCTACCCCGACAGGGGCAAGCGAGGACCCGACGACTCGCCGAGGTCGCCCGCGAGCACCGCACCGTGGTGCTCTACGAAGCCCCCCATCGGCTGGTCCGGACGCTGGCCGAACTGACCGAGATCTGCGGTGGGGACCGACCGGCGGTAGCGGCTCGGGAACTCACCAAGATCTACCAGGACGTGCAGCGGGGGACCCTCGAATCGCTTCACCGGCATTTCTTCGATGAGCCACCCAAGGGCGAGTTCGTGGTCGTGATCGGACCGTCGACCGCAGTCCAAGGCAACATCTCCGACCAGGATCTGATTCGCCAGCTGCAAGCCGAACGGGCGGGCGGTGTGTCCACTCGCGACGCCGTGGTCAAGGTCGCGACCATCAGCGGTGCTTCGAAGCGGCGAGTGTACGAGTTGGCCAACGCGCTCGACTGAACGCTGGCATCGCCACCGCGGAAGCCCGGTTCAGCGCACCAACCACTCGACACCGTCGGCGGTGTCGCGCACTTCGATGCCGGCGCCGTCGAGACCGTCGCGCAGTGCGTCCGACACCGCCCAGGCCTTCTCGCTGCGCGCGATGCGGCGCGCTTCGAGGGCGGCTTCGACAACCGGACCCAGCACGACTCGCACGTCCTGCAAGCCCCGGGTTGCGGCTGCCCCCAACTGCACGATCATCGAACGCAGCGCCGAGTGGGCCCTGTCCACCTGATCGGACTGAAGCGTGTCACGGGACCATTCGACGATGGCTGTATCCAGGTTGAGCATCGCCTCGACCGCACCGTCGGCGTTGCCTCCAGCCAGAGCCTCCTCGAAGTTGCGTCGCTGGACGTCAACGGCCCGCTCGAGTGAATCGGTCGGTGGTGCGATATTGCTCGCAGCGGCGGTCGGGGCGGCGAGTGGAGCTGATGGGGTTTGCCCGGCACCGAGGTCACCCCCGGATCGGATCACGTCGAGGGCGACAACGGCGCCGCTGTCGAGTTCGACCGATGTGCCATTGCGCCGGAGCGTGACCACCCCTTTTCCGACGATTTCGGCGGTGTCGGTGTCGAGGTTCATGACGATGCCGGTGTGTTCGTCGACGCCGAGCACGAATGCGCCGTCGGGAAGTTCGGGCTCGAGCATCGCCAGTCGGCGCTCACCCAGGTAGCAGAACCTCGTGTCGTGGTTTCCGCCTTCGGTGTTGTTGAAATGAGGGATCACCGCCGCGTTGATCCCGAGTTCTGCCATCAGGTTCAGACCGTCGAGCCAGAATGGGTCGATGCCCACCTTGTAGATCTCGTAGACGGGCACCGTAGCGACACCCAGCGTGAGGGCCGCAGCCGACGAGAAGACGATGGCGCCGCCGTTGCGGAGCTTGTCGGCGAGCAGTCCCGGTACCGGCGTCCCGGCCCACTGGGTCAGCGCATACGTCGGGCTGCCCGGTCCGGCGAACGCCCATTCGGCCGCCCTGACCTTGGCGATGCCCGACTCGATCGCCACGACGTCACCGGTGTCCATGCGGCGCAGTCCCGCCGCCTCGACCGGCCGGAAGACCGACTCCCGGAAGTATTCGGTGGTCTTGTCGGCCAGGATCGGAGCGTTTTCCTGGAAGCCGAACGGGGTGTCCAGCATGACGGCTGGCACATGGCGACCGCCGACGTGGTGGCCACCGAGGCGCTCGAAGATGCGCCGGTGATGGCCGGTCATCGTCGGCGCGGTTTCGCCTGAACCCATGAGCACCAGTAGTCGAGGGAGTGTCATCGTCAGCCTTTGCGAGGTGAGAGATCGGTGAAGAAATGCGGGTCGGTGGTTGCCTCGTGGAGGAGCGAAGCGACCAGGTCGGGCTTCTGTGCGTGCACGTCGTGGTGTGCGGGTGTGAACCACTCCGCCCGTCCCACCGGCAGGAGATCCAAGGCCCGGGTGACCTCGGGGGTCTTGTCCCAGGTGTGGTTGCCGTCGTCGGCAGCGATCAGCAGCACGGGAACCTCCATCTCTCCGAAGATGTCGAACGGTCGGTGTTCCCACAGTCCGCGCAGCACCAGAAGGTGACGCTCGAAGGTGAGCCAGGGAGCGATGGTCCCATCGCGGCGAACCTCGAAGTTGGCCATCGTGCCGGCTCGGCCTTCGGGAGGCCAGTCGGCGGCGAAGTGTTCCAGTCGTTCTCGCATCGCCCCGACCGGGGTTCCCTCGAGATGGGGCGGAGAGAGGGCCTGTTTCGCCTGGTCCCACTGGGGGAACCTCGAGGCGAGGTCGATGAAGCCGCCATCGACACAGCAGATCGATTCGACGGACTCGGGGTGGCTGCTGCCGAGCTCGAGTACCACGTTGCCTCCCCACGATTGCCCGGCCACGGCCGGTCGGTCGAGTTCGAGGACGCCGATCAGATCGGCCAGGTCCTCGGCGCAGGTGGCGATGTCGTAGTCCCCGGCCGGTTTGGAGGACAGCCCGTGGCCCCGCTGGTCGACGGCGACCACGCGATGGCCCATGGCGCACATGCGTCGAGCGGCGCCGTCCCACAACCTCGCATTCGACGCCAGCCCGTGGGTCACGAGCCACGGTCTGGCGGGAGTGATCAGGTCGCCAGAGGGTCGCCAGTCGAGGGTGTGGAGCGTCACACCGGACGGGAGATCGTGATAGCGGACCAGAGGGGTGTCGGTCATGTGTGCCATTCAGCCTTGATGCGACCCAGCAATCGGATCATCTCGAGAGACCGTTCGATCGGCCTGGGCCATTCCCCGGCGCCTCGGATGGCCCCGGCGTAGGTCTCGATCATCGTCTGGTAGGGATCGGATGGAATCACCTCGATCGCGTCGGTCCCCGCCGCGTGCCGGTGAAGAATCGTCACGGCCCCACCGCCACCGGTGTGCGCGTCCGATGTCAGATCCAGCGCACCCTGAGAGCCCCGGATCGAGATCGTTTGAGATTCCTCCGCGACGAACGAGCAGCGGATGGTGCAACGGCGAGGGCCCTCCCACTCGAGCGTCGCAGACAGATCGGCGTCGACGCCGTGGCGCCAACGGACATCTTTCACATCGATGCTGTGGGGGTGTGGCCCCCACAGCTCCACGGCGGGTCCCAAGCAATAGATCCCGACGTCGAGCAGCGCGCCGCCACCCTGCTCGGCATGCCACCGGTAATTGTGATCGTGTTCAGGGCCGATGGTGAAGGTGAAGCTGGTGTCGATCCCGTCGACCTCCCCGATCAGACCGGACCGGGCCAGTTCGATCGTCGTGGACCACCGGGCATCGAACGGAGTCATCCAGGCCTCGGCCAACGCAACGCCGGCGTCGGCGCAGCTCTGGACCATGCGCAGCGAAGTTGTCGCATCGAGGGACAGGGGTTTCTCGCACAAGACGTGTTTTCCGGCGGCTGCCGCCCGCTCGGTCCACCGTGCGTGCAGATGGTTGGCCAGCGGCACGTAGACGGCTTCGACACCGGGATGATCGATGACGCGATCATATGATTCGACCGCCCGGTCGGCCCACGTTCCCGGTACCGGCCCGCCGGCCGAGCAGACCGCAACCAGTTCGGCGGTCTCCGACCGATCGATCGCCGGAAGCACCGCCCGTTCCGCCACCATCGATCGGGCGCCGATGACTCCGAATCGGAGCGGAATCACTCCAACTCGACGAGTTCGCCGCCGTTGTCGCCCGAGTGGTGGGCGGCTTCGAGCACGGCGACGACGTCTCGGGATTGTTCGGGCCGTACGGCCAGCGGCTCGTCGAGAAGGAGGTGGTCGGCGAGGTTCCGGTGGAACGCCCAACCCGGGTCGGGGGCGGGCCGCACGACCGATTCGATCAGACCGTGGTCGCCGTCGTAGGTGGCCACGGCCAGGTCGACCGGTGCTTCGGCGTGGTGGGAGATGTCGTTGCGATAGCCCCGGCCGGCCGAAATCGTCTCGATACTCACCGGTCGATACTGACCTTCGAGGGTGCCGCGGGTGCCTTCGATGTGGAACTTGGGGCGGCGGATGGCGCAGACGTCGCTCTGCCGGAACGTCGCCTCGCGGCCGTCGGCCCACTGCATCCACAACGACAGCTGGTCCACATTGCTGGTGTCGAGCCAGACGCGGGTATGGGTGGTGCACAGCACACGCTGGGGCGCTGTGCCGTACTGCTGGATGATCCAATCGACGCGCGATCCTGTCGCGCAGCATGAAGCTATCGCCCGGCGACCTGATCTACAGCGGCACGCCCGCGGGGGTCGGCCCGTTGCTGCCGGGAGACGTCTGCGAGATCGAAATCGAGGGGCTGGGTATGCTGACAACGACGATCGGGCCCCGCGTCTAGCAGACCGCGTCTGGCCGACCGCGTCTGGCCGACCGCGTCTAGCCGACCGCATCTGGCCGCGCGTCTAGATCGAGAACATCAACTCCAGGTCGTGCTTGGAGAAGGCCTTGAAGGCGAGCATGGTGTCGGTCTTCTTGATGCCCTTGATGGTGCCGAGTTTGCCGGCTACCAGTTCGGCGACGTCGTCGTTGGTTTTGGTGCGCACGATCGCGACCAGGTCGTAGATTCCGGTCACCGAGTAGACTTCCGAAATCTCGGGCAGATCGGCCAGCTCCTCCGCCGTCTCGGTGATCCTGTTTTTCTTGACGTTGATCAGAATGATGAATGTTACCACGCTCGCTTCCTCCGCGGATCGTCTGCGTCCCGATTATAAATGATTCCGGCCGTCATACGGTAACCTCGACCGTGTTTTCCACCGACAACAGGTCGCGCACGTCTTGCGGCACCTTAACCGCAATCAGCTTCGACGGTTCGTCGGTCGGAATAGCCCCACACCCGGATTTCCTTGCCGGTGGCGACCGGTTGTGGATCGTCGCCCTTGCGGAACGCGTGGCTGACAACGAACGAGGTGTTGCCGAGAATTTTTCCACCCGCGAGGTCAGCGCGGTGACGTCGCCGAAATACAAGGGCCGCATGAAGTCCATGTTGCTCGCCACAAGCGGGCAGCCGCGAAACAGCGGATCGGCATGCGTGTTGCCGATCAGATCGAAGCCTGCCGCCTGGATCAGCGCATGGGTGCCAGCGTCCATCCAAAGATAATAATTCGGATTGAAAATAATGCCGGCCGGGTCGCAATGCGCCCATTCGACGCGAAACCGCTGAATTGCCGTGAACATGTCTTTGTGTCCCCCAATAATCCAGATTCAAACCAGATTTGACCTAGATCAGTTCCGCGCCCATGGCTGCCAGGGGCGGCGCCAGCGCCCCGTAGTCAAAGGCGAGTTCGCTCGAGGCGTTGCCGTCCTGGCGCACGCTTGAGTACACCCTGCAAGATCGCGGCGAAGCGAAAAAGCTGAACGCCAGGTAAAACTCCCAGTGCGGTATTGCCTCGAGCCCGCGGCGCGCGCAGTAAAGCGCAACGTATTCGTCCTCGGGCGGAATACCGAGTGCGGCGCGATCGATGTCGCCCAGCCCGTAATGACCCAGTCGGGCGGCATACGCCACTGCATGCACTGGTAGGCCAGGTCCGCAATGGGATGACCCAGGGTCGAAAGTTCCCAGTCCAGGACCGCGCGCACGCGGGCTCGCCGGGGTCGAAAATCAGGTTATCGATGCGGTAATCGCCGTGGATGAGACTTACCTGACCGTCGTCGGGGGGAAGGTGGGCCGGCAGCCATTCCATCAGATACTCCATTGCCTCGATCGGTTCTGTCTCGGCCGCGCGGTACTGCCGCGTCCAGCGGTTCGTCTGGCGTTCGAAGTAATTGCCGGGATGACCGAAATCCTCGAGTCCGGCCTGCGCGAGGTCCACATCGTGAATCGCCGCGAGTACCCGGACCATCTCCATGTAAAATCGGGCCGCGCGTTCGCGCACGAGTTCCGGTAATGCCGGGTCCCAGAAGATGCGTCCTTCGACGTAGTCCATCAGGTAGAACATGCTGCCGATGACCGAGTCGTCCGCGCACAGGGCCAGAGGCCGCGCCACCGGCACCGCGCCCCCGTGCAGGGCCTGCAGCACCCGATATTCGCGATCGACCGCGTGCGCGGACTTCAGCAGCGTCCCGGGCGGTTTGCGGCGCAGCACGCAGCGCCGGCCGACGGCTTCCACGAGGTAAGTCGGATTCGACTGCCCGCCGCTGAACTTGCGCGCCTTGAGTGGGCCGCGAAAGCCGGGCAGAGCGGCCTCGAGCCAGGTGGCGAGGGCGGGACCGTCGAGTGTCCGGATGTCCTCACCCATGCCGCCGGCTCATCCGGCCGCCGCGCCGGAACGTTCGATGATCTGCTTGCCCAGCGCCATCTGTGCACCTGGTCCGGTCCGTCGGCCTGTCGGCACCAGCGGGCGTAGTTGAACGCCTCGGCCATGAAATAGTCGGCGGTCAGGCCACCGGCGCCGTGCATCTGCATGCAGCGGTCGATGACGGTCTGCACCATCATCGGCACCGTGATCTTGCTCGCCGCGATCAGGTCCCGCGCGCCTTGGCGCCCACCTCGTCCATTCTTTCGGCAGGTCTTCAGCACCAGCAGGCGCGCCATGCTCGATCTCGCCGAAAGATCTTCGCGATGTCCTCGCGCACCGACTGGTGCTGGCTCAGCGTGCGGCCGAAGGTGGTGCGGCTCGCCACGCGTCGGCAGGCCAGTTCCAGCGCGCGCTGGGCGCGCCGATCAGGCGCATGCAGTGATGGATGCGGCCCGGGCCGCAGGCGGCCCTGGGCGATCTCGAAGCCGCGGCCTTCGCCGAGCAGCATGTTCTCCGCGGGACCCGCACGTTGTCGAAATGCATCTCCGCGTGACCCAGCGGCGCGTCGTCGTAGCCCAGCGTGGTCAGCGGGCGCACCACGGTCGACCCCGGGCGTATCCTTGGGCACCAGCACCTGGGTCTGCTGCTTGTGGCGGTTGGCATTGTCCGGGTCGGACTTGCCCATCACGATGATAGATCCTGGTGCGCTCGTACATGGCGTTGGTGATAAACCACTTGCGGCCGTTGAGCACGCACTCGTCGCCGTCGCGCTCGATGCGACAGCTCGATGTTGGTGGCGTCGCTGGAGGCGACCTGCGGCTCGGTCATGGCGTAGGAGGAGCGGATCTCACCGTTCAGCAGGGGCTGCAGCCACTGCGCCTGCTGCGCCTCGCGTGGCGTACTTCATGAACACTTCCATGTTGCCGGTATCCGGCGCGTTGCAGTTGAACACCTCGGGCGACCACAGCACCCGGCCCATGATCTCCGCCAGCGGCGCGTAGTCGAGGTTGCTCAGGCCGCCGTGATCGCTGTACTCGGCGAGGCCGGCGGAATGAACAGATTCCACAGCCCGGCCGCTTTGCCTTGGCCTTGAGTTCATCCATGATCGGCAGCGGCGCGAAGCGGTTTTCGGCGTGGCGCAACTGCTCGTCGTAGGCGTGCTCGTTCGGGTAGATGTGCTCGTCCATGAAGGCGGCAAGCCGCTGCTGAAAGTCGAGCGATTTATCGGAGTACGGAATCACGATGCGATGCTGGCTTCCGCAGGCCGGGCGCCGAGCAGGTCGATCGCGTGCCCCAGTTTTTCGATGCCGCGTCGAATCGTGTCCTGGTCCAGCGTGGAGAAGCTCAGTCGCATCGTGTTGAGCCCGCTGCGGTCGATGCTAAAACGGATCGCCCGGCACGAACACGACACCCTGCTCGACCGCGACGTCGAACAGCGCGAGCGCGCTCATATCGCTCGGCAGCCGCGCCCATAAAAACATACCGCCCTCGGGCCGGATGCATTCCACAGCGGCGGGGAAATGCCGATCGATGGCATCGAGCATGGCCTGGCACTGGCCGCTGTAGGCCTCGACGATGGTGGCGATGTGCGCGTCGAAATCGTTGTCGCGCAGGTATTGCAGGATGATGTTCTGGGTGAACTGGCAGGTGTGCAGGTCGGTGGCCTGCTTGGCGATGATCAGTTTTTCGAGGATGTGATCCGGCGCCACCAGCCAGCCGATGCGGAAACCGGGCACCACGACCTTGGAAAACGATCCCAGCAGGATTGTGTTGTCCGGCGCGAGCTGCAGCATCGAGACCTGATGCTCGCCGCGAAAGCGCAGTTCGCCGTAGGGATCGTCCTCGATGAAACAGGTATTGCTGCCGTTCAGCAGTTTCGCGATGTCGCGCCGATTGCTGTCGCTGTAGGTAATCCCGGACGGGTTCTGGAAATTCGGCACCGCGTAAATCAGCTTGGGCCGGCCGCGCTCCATGGCATCCTGCAGGCCGGTTATATCCATGCCTTGCTCGGAAACCGCGACCGGTATGAAACACGGGCGGAATATCGAGAACGCCTGGATCGCGCCGAGATAACCCGGCTCTTCGATGACCAGCCCGTCGCCCTCGTTGAGCAGGGTCTTGGCCAGCAAGTCCAGCCCCTGCTGCGAACCGCTGGTGATCAGGATATTGTCGGCGCCGATATCGAGGCCGCGGCGCCGGTAACGCGCCGCGATCATCTCGCGCAGGTCGCGCTCGCCTTCCGAGTTGCTGTACTGGAAGATATCGCGGCCCTTTTGCGCGTAAACTTTCGAAGTGGCCGCGATCAGCTCCGCTTGCGGGAAGAACTCGCGATTGGGCAGACCGCCGGCGAACGAGATCATCGACGGCTCGAGCGCGACCTTGAGAATTTCGCGAATGAACGAGCGCGGTACGTCGCTGATTCGATCGGAAAGTATACTGTCCATTGACATTGGGACCAGGCATTGAACGAAGTTTCAAGATTAGCATAGCAGCGCGGGCTGCCTAAACGGATTTCGCGGTCCGGCATTTGGGTTAGAATAACCAAAACACAGTTAACTGGAGAACCTCATGCCGCGTTTCAATCGTTTGCTGATCACCGGCGCCGCGGGCAACCTCGGCCGCGAACTGCGCCGGGGTCTGGCCCACCTGACCACCACGCTGCGGATCACCGACCGCGTCGAGATGGAATCCTATGGCGATCACGAAGAAATCATGCCCTGCGAACTCAGCGACTTCGACGGCATCATGAAGGTGGTGGAGGGCTGTGACGCGATCGTGCATTTCGGCGCGGCGCCGGTGGAGCGGCCCTGGCCGGAAGTACTGGAGAGCTCGATCATGGGCGGCTACAACGTCTACGAGGCGGCACGACGGCACGGGGTCAAGCGCATCGTCTACGCCAGCTCGATCCACGCGGTCGGCTACGAACGCCGCGAGGTCGGCGCCGACACCGACACGCCGCACAACCCGGATACCCTCTACGGGGTTTCCAAGTGCTTCGTCGAGGACCTGGCCAAGCTCTACTTCAACAAGTTGGGGATCGAGTCGGCCTGCCTACGCATCAACTCCTGCTTCCCCAAACCGGCCGATCGCCGCCACCTGGCAACCTGGCTGAGCTTCGCCGACCTGGTTCACCTGGTCGAGCGCTGCCTGTCGGTGTCGGAGCGAATCGGCCACACCGTGGTCTACGGTATCTCCGACAACCAGGAAGCTTTTTTCTCCAACCACAAGGTCGCGCATCTCGGCTACAAACCGAAAGACAGCGCCGAGGATCACCGCGCTGAGGTCGAAGCCAAAGTCGGCCCGGGCGATCCGCACGATCCGGCGATCGAGTTCGTCGGCGGGTTCCTCTGTTCCTACGGTCACCCCGACGAAGAAGAACGCATCGAGCTTTGAGCCGAGTCGCTCGAATGCCCGACGGCAGCCTGGTGCCGACGCTGTGTTATCTTAAACCGGAGCCAACCTCGGGCTGTTCCAGATCGGCGGGATCGTCGTGCTTGACTGCCTTTTGATCGCTGACGCCATGTGCCGCCCACAATCATGTCTGCAGGCTCCAATAGATACCGCCTCGCACCACTCCGGCCGGCCGCAGGCAGTTGGCCGCGTCGATAATGCCGCCATCGGCGTCGCGTAACTCGAATTCACCTGGTTCGACGCGCAGGATACTGATATCGGCCCCGGCATCAACCGCCAGCCGCCCCAGATCGGGACGCCCGATCGCATCCGCCGCCCTGCGCGTGGAGCAATCGATGACCTCGCTCAGCGACATACCGAGCGCGTGAAACTTGGACAGCGTGACAGCTGATCGTAAACCGGGCGTCGACGCTTCAGCAATGGATATCGCTCGATATCGTGCTGGCTTTGAACCGGCGGCGAGCATTGCGCCGCAGGTCGGAACAACCAACCCGCCTGACCGATCTTCGAAGATCACCCCGCGCTTGCGCGCGTCGAGAATCTCCGGGTCGATTTCACCGTCGCGCAGCGCGCGGCGCATTTGGAAACGGCTTGAAGCAATGGGTCGGAATATCGCGGAGCACAGCCACGTCACCACGTAGCGGCGCGCCGGCGGCGGATGATCAATGGCACATCAGGCGCAGATTGGCTTCCTGCGAGACTTCAGCAGCGCGATCGCCATCGGCTCGATGCCCATGCTGCCGCTGGCATGCAGACCGTACGCACCTTGATCCCAGCGACATGCTCGCCGACTCCGACTGCGGTCGGCACCACTTCCGATACGAGCAGATCGAGATCGGTCCGCTCGACCGATCATGACGGTTTCGGAGAAAGCGAATATGCCGGCGAAGGACAGGTTCAGGAACGGAACCACGCGCACGCGCGCGGCTCGATTACGTGCTTGACGAATCCAGCGATGTTGCCCCGGACCAGCGATTCCAGCATCGACAGCGTAGTGCCCAGGCCGACTATCCGCATGCGCATCCGGGTCCACCCCGATGGAGGTGCCGCCCCAGTATACGTGCGTATGCAAATCGATCAGTCCTGGCGTTACCGACGGCGTGCGGGATGTCCTCGGTGGCCAACGTGATCAATATCCACGCCAATTTGGGCAATTTTACTGCCCGCGACCGCGACGTCGCGAACCGCATCGAGCCCGCTGGCAGGATCGATCACAGCTCTCCCGGGGTTGCGTCCTGGTAGGCCTGCAAGCGTTGACAAAGCGCCTCACGGGCCAAGCCCATGCGGCGCTCGTGCAATTCGCGCAGTTCATCCCAAGCAAAAATCATACTGTGCCCATCAACCAGCAAAAATCGACCTCGTAGGCGGTCTGATCCGCTCCTTGCGCAGAATTCTAGCAGACTAGCCATCCGCAAGGCACGACAAGGAAGTAGGCGAACCCAATTGAGCACAGACTTTAATTATTGCTTGCCCCAATTATTATGGTTATCTTAATTTTTCGGTTAAGTTATGAATCAAACTCTTCCCACCTGCGCTCGCTGTTCGACCTCCTACTGGCCCAGTGGGCGCTTAATCCGGATCCCGCACCCACCTTTGTGACACCTGCGCATCCGGAGATGCTGAGGTCGCGCTCTCCTCGGACGACTCCTTTGAGCCCAGCACCTGCCGTCGCAAGCTCCTCCGCAACCAGCCGAAAACTCCTTCCACATGGCCCTGGCAATGTCCAGACCGCTCCCCGCCAGCTCTCGCCTCCAGATGCGAGCCGCGTGAAATGCCGTCCCCACGCCCGGCAACCGGCATCCATGCCGAGGCCAACCCCACCCCCGCCCTCCCTCAGACGCTCGTTTTCAACTGCCCAGCCTGCATGGCGGTCCTGAACATTTCCGCGACCTAGCGATCGCCGGCGCGCCGCCCCCTGCCCCCACTGCGCCTCGATGGTGGTTGCACCTCCACGAATTCGCCCCTGCAGCTGCCGTCAACCATCAGAAGCCAGCACTGGCGCCCTGAGCGCTAGAGGTTCTGGGTGCATCGATGGCCCAGTCCAGCCCGCTCGGGCGGACTGTCTCCGGGGAACGAATTTTGCCGGGTGGCGCTAGGAGCAAGCGCGATGCGATTCCAGCTCAGAAAAGCGTTGAATCCGCGAAGGAATATAGGTAAACATGTGCGCCTCGCCACCCGGCCAGATGAGAACGGGCTGGCATTGCCACTCACCCTCACCTACCCAACTACATCTCTTCATCTATTCATCATCATGGCAACCAAGGTCGGAATCATCGGAGCTGGCGGCATGGTCCGCTATCACATCGCAGGGTTTCAGAGACGGCCGGCGCCGAAATCGTCGCGATCGCCGACGTCAACGTCGAACGCCGCGCAGAAGGTCGCCGACGACAACGGGATTCCGCAACGTCTTCGGCGACGTCGCCGAGATGCTCGCCGACGCGCGACATCGACGCGGTCAGCATCATCGTCCCAAACAAATTTCACGCGCCGCTCGCGCATCCAGGCGCTCGAGGCCGGCAAGCACGTCTTCTGCGAAAAGCCGCCCGCCCTCAATGCCGCCGAGGTCGAGGAGATGATCGCGGCCGCCGAACAAGGCCGGCAAGACGCTGATGTTCAACTTCAACAACCGCGCCCGGCCCGAGTCCTACGCGATGATGGAGCATCATCGAGGACGGCACGGTCGGCACGATCAATTCGGCCCAGGCCAAGTGGATCCGCCGCACCGGCATCCCCGGCTTCGGCGGCTGGTTCACCAACAAGGCCCTCTCCGGCGGCGGCCCGCTCATCGACCTGCTGCACATGATCGATCTCGCGCTGTACTTCATGGGCTACCCGGAGCCGGCCCACGTGCTCGGCCAGACCTTCGACGACTTCATCACCGATCCAGAACTTCAAGGGCCCGTGGGGCATTCCCGACAACAAGGAGGGCGTCACCGACGTCGAGGCCGCGGCCCACGGCTTCGTCACCTTCAAGACCGGCCAGGTCCTCAGCCTGCAGGTCTCGTGGGCCGAAATGGTCAAGCGCGAGGAGGTCTCGGTCGTCTTCCAGGGCACCAAGCGCCGGCGGCAAGGTCGAGCGCCTGTTCGGCGCCGACGGCCTCGACGAGACCGCCATCGACACCTGCGAACTCTACACTCCAGGAACACGGCAATTCGGTCAACCGCACGATCGAGGTCGAGGAGTGCGAAGACATGGGACGCATCCGCTCGGCCACCAACTTCATCCGCGCCATCGAAGGCAACGAAGAACCGCTCAACACCCCGGACCAGGCGCTCGTCCTGATGAAGATCATCGACGCCTTCTACGAGTCCGCCGAAACCGGCGCACCCGTGTCCATCTAACGAACCCAACAACAACCGCAGCACGAATGCACTGAACCGCAAACTTAGAATGGGAATGGTCGGCGGAGGCCG
>CAWCAF010000021.1:0-25754 GCA_963793385.1 uncultured Acidimicrobiales bacterium | reverse complement strand
TGTTGTGTCTGGGCGCGTCAGTTACGTATTGCTCGGCACCCGTACCGCTTCGTGGTCCGAATTGGCTACGCCCAGCGACTGCGCGGTCCCCGATCGGTTCACGTTCCGCTTCGACCGCCGGCTGACCGTGGGCGAGCTGCCGGAACGGGCGCGTGCCGACGTCGAAGCACTCGATTCGGTGCGGGCCGCCCGCGACGCCGGTTTGACCGTGGAGGTAGAGGTGCCCGTCTACGAAGGTGTGACGTGGCGGGGCTATGCACCGGGCAACCCACAGATCTACATGGGTTGGGCAACGCCAGCCGAGCACGAGGCGATCGAGACAGCCGTCGACGTCTATGAGTCCGTCGTATCACCCCATGTCGTGCCCTCACCCCGTGAGGACGGCGGCATGCGGGCCGAAGCCCGGGTGGACCGGTGGATCTTCTCGACCGACGGCGTGGGCTATCCCATTCCCGCCACCGACACCACCATCGATGTCCCGACCAGCAAAGAGTGGGTCGAAGCAGGTGGATTCAAGCACCCCGCAATGTTCGGCTTCGGCGCAGGGATCGAACAGAACACCCACAAGATCGGCGAGTTCGTCGACCAGCGGGAACTGCGCCTGGCGATCGCGTTCCTGGCCAGGTTCCCTCGCGCCTACGCCGAGCGCTCCTGAGCAACGACCACCGTCAGATCGTCGGCCCGACGCGCCCACTGGCCGAGACTCGCTCGGTACCGATTCATCCTCGAAGGAAACCGGAGGTAGAGGCTGAACTCGTTTTCCTCTGGCTCACGCTCCGTCGTGCAGTGACCGCCCACGGATGTGCGGAGATGCCGAAACGGTCACTTCAAGAGGTCGGCTCGACTCATTCCGGGACATGGCAGACAGCCTCGACATTGTTGCCATCGGGATCGCGCACGAAAGCGCCGTAGTAGTCGGGGTGATACTCAGGCCACAGTCGGGGCTCGTGCAGCACCTCGGCACCGAGGGACACCGCAGCGTCGAAAAACGCACGTACCGCGTCACGATCCGAGGCCGTGAACGCGACGTGCGACTCGCGGAATCCTTCGCCGCTGTCATGAGGGCCGATCCAGAAGTCGGGCATCGGCGGCGTGCCGTAGCCGATGACCGGACCGAAGTCCATGAGTCTCGCACCGCCGAGCGGCGCCAGAACCGTGTCGTAGAAGCGGGCACTGACGGCGGGATCGGAGCATCGGATCGACAGATGATCGAGCATGGCTAGATCATCGCGCACGATCGACGGGATCGATAGCTCGCCACCCGGCGTGCAGCGACGCCGACGAAGCTGCCGACTCGGAGCCGACCACGGCCATCGACTGAAATCGCCCAACCGTGGTGGGCGACCTCGGCTGGTTCACAGACGCGGATACAGCGTCTCGGTGTGTCCATCGACCCCGATGATCTGCCCGGAGATGTGCCTGCCGTAATCGCTGCACAGGAACACGACCAGGTCGGCAATCTCCTGCCGGGTCGACGTCGCAATGCATCGACGTCCCGATCGCGTACATGTCCCGCACCACCCCGGGTCGAGACCATCACCACGTCGTCGGGCAGCGTGTCGAGCCCCGTTGCGTCGATGTCACAGGTGAACACTTCGGCGCCCGCCGCATGCATGGCCAGCGCTGTGGCCCGTCCCATGCCTGCACCGCCGGCGGTGACGAATGCCCGCGTGCCGGCGAGTGAAACGATCATGCTGCAGCCCTTTCCATGACAGCTGCGCCAGCAAAACCCACGTTGGGTGTGCTGTCAACGACCGAGGCCGGAGCACTGCCGGCCCGCTCCAACCCCTCGACGGCCGGACGCGAGAACTTCGGTGCCGAATCGGCGTTTCCCCAGGTTGTTCCCCGAGGAGCTCACACGACCGGCATCACAAGAGGGCGCTGATGTCGGATCAGCAGCGCAACCAAACCCAGGACGGCGATCATCAGCCACCCGGCCCTCACGACGAGTCCGACACCGAACGGCGCCCCGCCCCGTTGCACGATCTGTCGACGCAGCGGAACCCACAGCACCAGTACGAACGCCGACACGATCACCAAGAACAACGACGGCGGGAAGGCGGCGAGGAGGAGCACGGGAAGGACCCATCGGTGGCGGCCTCGTGTCGTCCACGAGCCGGGAACAGCCACCCGGTCCACCGCATCGCCGATCGTCGCCCCGAAGACGGCCGGGAGGGCGACGAAGAGGCCGACCGCCAGCCAGGTCGGCTCCAGGACCGTGAAGTCGATCCCATCGGCGTGGACCAGCATGGATCCCACCACCGCTCCGGCGGCAGCTGCAACCGTCAACCTCCGAAACCAGCCGGGTCCCAGGAGCCACGGGGACACCGCCCGGTAGGCGGCCGCACCGACGATCCCCACCGCCGCTCCCAGCGCCAACAGGTTGTAGGTGCCGCTCAAGGTGAAGCGTCCGATCACGAAGCCGTCGTCGCTGGTCAGACCGCGCACCCAGTCGGGTGAGGTGAGACGGAGCACGAACATCGCCACGCGGCTACCTCCGCCGGCGACCAGAACTCCCACCGGGATTCCGGCGACGACGAGCACCCGCAGCCTTTCCAACACCTCGGCACCACCGAACCTGTGGGCGGGGTCGGACTCGGAGCTGCTCGTGACGCTCCCGACCTCTGACGGTCGTGATCATCGGAACCACGCCGGATCCTGCCCCCTTGTGAGCGCCGACGTCGTCACCTCGTCGATAGCCGGTCGAGTCGTGCATTTCGAGCCTCTGTCTGCCCAGCGGTCTATGCGGGTTACGGGGCGAATTCGAACACCCGTTTCTTGACAGACGGTCGATGGGTCCCATCCGGGTGACAGAACACCCTCTGAACATCGAGAAACACATACGCCCGCAGCCGACCAGCGTCCGATCGACACCGGAGTTCAGCTTGGCGATTCGACCCCAACCCGCTGAGCCAGAGTGTCCTCTCCGAGGGTCCATTCGATCCCGGCGAGCGCAGGTGATCGGGCGAACACCGCATCGGACTGGTCCAAGGTGAGTGTCGAACCCGTCGCCGTGTTCCGATGCGCCGTCGGAGCGGATCAGTGCGACCGCATCGGCCGCACCCGCGCGAACGGTCACCGGCAGAGAGCACAGCGTGAAATGGACCGCACCGAAGCCACCGCCATCGTCGGCCGGGAACACCTCATGGGGGTCGAGGAGCCCAGGCATCAGTGTGATCCGACCGTCGACCACCCTGACTCCCAGTTCCCCACGCCGGGTCAGCAGTTCCTCCTTCACCTGCCCGGTCATTCCGGGCTGCTGAGCACCCGCGTGTGCAGGCGTGTGGGAGTAACAGTCCGTCGGGATCGCACCGAAGGTCGCAGGATCCTTCCTGAAACCGAGACCCGAGCGAATGCGTCCGTACGCTCGCTCGAAGACCATCGATGACCTCAACGGAGTCGCCACGATCGATGAGCCGACCAGTACACCTCCTGCGCCGCGAGCAGGAGCTTGGCCACCATGTGCCAGTACACCGAACCGATGCCCTCGTAGCCGTACATGCTCCCCGATCGACCGGTGAAGGATCGATGGTCGAAGACCACCTCGTAGAGCTGTTGCACGCGGCTCCGGTCGGCGGCGGCCAGTCGGATCGATCCAGTAGCTCGTCGAGTACGGTTTCGTTGGCGATGCCGGGCCGGAAGTGGAGCAGCCCGTCAGGGCCTCGATCGAGTATTCGCTGCAGCCCTTCCTCGAGTGACCCCGACAGCGCCGGCACCATCGCCGCCGCCTCCTCGGGAACGAGGTTTCGGTCGAGGAACGACGGCAGAACGGTTGCTGGATACAGCATGAACGTGTTCTGGTCGGTCCTGTACATGTCG
Organism: uncultured Acidimicrobiales bacterium; assembly: GCA_963793385.1. Classification (GTDB taxonomy): domain Bacteria; phylum Actinomycetota; class Acidimicrobiia; order Acidimicrobiales; family SZUA-35; genus JABDIY01. The sequence goes on along the minus strand of CAWCAF010000021.1, from coordinate 21,935 downwards.
GAGGCGAACAACGCGTGGAGCACCTCCAAAGATTCCTCGGGATCGAGCGCACCCGACGACAGCACGGCCACCTGCCCTTCGAGCATGAGGCCGAGGTGATCGACGTGGGCCTCGTCATCGGTGGGAAACGAAAGACGGTTGTAGGAGTGGAAGAGCCCGTCGGTGCGTCGAGCGGATCGGATCGAGTCCCTCAGGTAGCGACAGGATTGGCTGCACAGGCGTCGGAGGTCGTCGACTGCGACGGCGACGGTCGCGCTGTCGACTCCGGCTCCGACCCGACGGCGATGCGCCCACCCGGCGCCGCCCAGCGAGTCCACGATGGAGCGGCGAAGGCGATCGTCGATGGGCTGAGCCTCCGATGGTAGAGCTTCGACCACGGCGAGGACGTCGGATAGCCACTCCGCCACCGACGCGGTCAGAGCGACGGTCGTCTCGGGGACGGCGTGGACCTGATCACCCAGGAAGCGTAGGTAGGCGTGGAGATGGTAGAGCGTGACCATGGAGAGCCCCGGGCCGGCGAGGGCGTTGTTGGCGTCGTTCCACTCCGGCCGTTGTGTGTTCAACCAGATGCCACCGTCGGGTACCAGATTGGTGAGCTTTGCCAGGGCGGGAACGAGCAACTTCTCGACAAGGTCGACCCGGACCAGGAGACCTTCGGTGTCGACCAGCAGGCGTCCGTCGGAGCCGACCTCCGCTTCGCGTCGGTCGATGAGGCCGGCACGATGTTCGTCGTAGGTGATCGTGTTGCGAGGATCGTCGACGATCGAGTCGTACCCGTGCGATCGTGTAGGGCACATCGGCGTAGGTGAACACACGGCGACCCATCCACTCCTGCACCACGCCCGGTCGATGCCGTTCCCACCCCTCGAGCAAGCGAAGTAGGTAGATGATCTGGTGGTCGCCCCAGTAGCCGATGTGGCTCCAGGGATCGTCCGGATCCGGGACCTCCCAGTCGATGCCGTTTCGGGAGATCCTGTACGGGTTGTAGCCGTCGACGGTGGACGCGTTGACGAACTTGGCGATGACGCTGTCGAAATAGGCGGGGTAGGAGTCGAGCAGGGCCTCCCAGTTCTGGAAGATGTCGCGCCAGTTGCCCTCGTAGGACAGAATCCGTGCCCCGGTCTCGTCGTTCACGTCTGATCGAGAACCGGTTCCACGGCCGGCTGGGATCGCCATGGCGACGTGAGAACGTCAGTGGCAGGTACTCGAGAACGAGTCGGATCACGTCCGGGTCGCCGTGGTCCAGCGCCGCGGTTCGCAGCTCGGCGACGTCGATCCAGTCACCGAGCGAGACGAGCCACTGCTCCGTGCCGAGCTGCGACCTGCCGGTTTCGGTGCCGGACGAACTCGATCAGATCAGCCGACCGGCACCGTGTGGCCGTAGGGAAACACGCCGCCGCGCATCGAGTTGAACAGTACGTTCGACAGGTGGTGCGCATCTACGACCGGGTCCGCTGTCGATTGCATCGCATCTGCATCTTCGAGTCAGAGATCGCAGACGCAACGATCCAGCTCGCTATCTCGTCACTCACCGACGCGAACCAGGTCCTCCCGGTCGAGCGCCAACACCGCTCGCTGAACGTCCGCCTGACCGAGACCGGTGTCGGCCACGATCGTCCACGAGATGCTGCCCGATGCCGGCACCGTCAACGGCCCACGCAATAGGTAGGCCCCGGGTCGACCTGTAACCAGCGTCGTCGGGCGCGACGGCTGACCGTCGATCATGCGCCGCACGCCGCGACCATCGAGATCGAGTTCCGCCCCATCGAATCCGGCGGACCACACGACGTTCGCAGTGAGCGATTCAGCCGGTTCGGCGCGGTCGGTGACCAGCGACTCGACCGAATACACCGCCAGGGATCCCCACGGCCCGGCCTCGGATCGTTTGTAGGCGTCGACCAGATTCGAGCGGATCTGCTCGGTGTGCGCATCGACCCCCGCCGGCATCACATCGACAAGGCCGTCGAGCACCTCGTACTCAACTTCGTGGTGGTCCTCGTCGACGAGTTCGACGGTGCGCACCCAGCCGTGGACATCCGACGGCGCCCAGGTGGCGCGGAACATCAGAGACCAGCGGGGATGGCGTTCTTCGAAGACGAGCCGGTCACCCAGAACGCTCTTGGCGATCGCCCGACGGAAAGCCGCCTTCGCACTCGCTCCCGAAGGGTCGCCACACCTCACGCCCCCCGTCGACGGTCCTGGCGATCACGGTGACCGGTCCGGTCAGCCCGGCGGCGCGGTGCAGCCGATCATCGGTCTCGTAGGGGAACACCGAATGATCGGCGTCCCGGCGCCCGGCGGTGAGTGCACCCGTGCTCGAGACGAACATCCAGAGGTCCGATCCGGATACGACCGTCATCAGGAAGGGATCCATTTCCTCGACGCCATCGATCCGGTAGTACTCGATGCCGTCGTCGGTGATCAATCCTCCTGTCACGTGCGAACCACCGGTCGTCGCCGTCACCGGAGCGACCGCCAAGGGGTGCGAAACCTCACTCGGCCGCTGTCCGGTACAGCTTGGTGTAGTAGCCGTTCAGCATCTCTTTCATGGCGAAACGGTCCGACGTGGTACCGATGCTCTCCCGCATCATCGTTTCCCACTTGCCAGGATCGTCGTAGTAGGTCGGCAGGACCTTGTTGAGCAGAACGTCGTACAGGGCGTCGCGGTCGTGAGCATCGAGTTCGTCCACTGAGTCCGACTCGAAGCCGTCGCCGATCTGCCAGCCGTTCTCGCCGTCCTCGCAGGCCTCGGGCCACCAGCCGTCCAGGATCGAACAGTTCAACACACCGTTCATGGCGGCTTTCATCCCGCTCGTCCCGCTCGCTTCCTGGGGTCGGCGGGGGTTGTTCAGCCAGACGTCCGAGCCTCGTGTGAGCATACGTCCGATGTCCATGTCGTAGTTCTGCAGGAAGACCACCGCATCGGGATAGGCCCGCATCATCTCGACGAGGTTGGCGACGATTTCCTTTCCGGTGTCGTCCAGCGGGTGGGCCTTGCCGGAGAACACGATCTGCAGCCGTCCGCTCTCGAGGTACGGCTCGATCGTCTCGATGTCGGAGAAGATCAGGTCGCTGCGCTTGTAGGGTGCCGCCCGCCGGCTGAAGCCGATCAGGAGCCGGTCGGGCTTCAGGCGAGCACCGGTCCGATCCTCGATGAACTCCAGCAACTCGGCCTTGATCGTGTTGTGGACCGGCAGCAGCGATTCACCCTGTTCGTAGGCATCGCTGATCCGGTCGTCGACCCAGGTCGGCGTGTGGATGCAGTTGGTGATCCCGACGATGTCGCTGCGTCCGGCGACGTGGCGCCACATCTTGTTGGCCGTTTCCGCATGGAGCATCGCCACCGCATTCGAGTTCCGGGCGAGGCGGAGGGCGGCGACGGTCATGTTGAACGGGTCACCGCCGATCCTGGTCATCTGTTCCTCGGTCAGGCCGCGGAAGGCGCCCATGAACTCCATCGTGCGGAGCTCGTGGGTCTCGTTGCCCTGGATCACCGGCGTGTGGGTGGTGAACACCACCCGCGCCCGGGTGGCGCGCCAGGCTTCTTCGAAGCTGAGGCCCCGCGACTTCTCCTCCTCGATCAGTTCCAGAGCGGCCAGGACCGCGTGACCCTCGTTGAAGTGGTAGACGTCGACATGCAGACCCAACGCCCGCAGCGCTCGGACCCCACCGATGCCGAGGACGATCTCCTGGGCCAGCCGCTCCTCCTTGAACCAGCCGTAGAGCTGCCCGCAGATCCACCGGTCGTCGCCCTGGTTCTCATCGATGTCGGTGTCGAGGAGGTAGAGATCTGCGTTCCCGTACGCCTGTGTCCTCCACACCTTGACCCAGACCTCGTGGTCACGGATCGTCACTGGAACCGTGATGCCGGTGTCCTCGAGGTCGTAGTCGTAGTTGGGGTAGCTGTCGTAGGGTCGGCCATCGTCACCGACGTACTGATCGGTGTACCCCTGCTTCCATTTGATACCGAGGCCGATGATCGGCAGGTTCTCGTCCCGGGCGCCCTTGAGATAGTCGCCGGCCAGAATCCCCAGCCCCCCGGAATAGAGCTTCAAGTCGCTGTCGAGCCCGTACTCCATACAGAAATACGCGACCGTCGGGTCCCTTTCCACCATTGCCTCTCCCTACTCTGGGTTGCCTTCGTTCGAGCACACACTGTACGCGTCGCTCGACCGGTCGGTGTCGAAGTGGTCAGGGTTCATTTCGCAAAGGTTGTGCGTTGACCGCGCTGTTCGGACTGGGCCTGCATGATCTGTTCGCGGCTGCTATAGATAGCGTCTACATCCCTTGCACACTCGATTCTGGAGGATTGAGCATGTCGGTTTGGTTCGAAGGCGAAGGCGAGATCGATTGCACCATCGAGCAGGTCAAGGACTCACTGCAGGATCTCGGTCAACACTTCGTCGGCGTCGTCGGTCCCATGCCCGGTCTCACCACCGTCGAGCTGATCGAACAGGGAGAGGACTTCGTCACGATCGAGACCAACGAGGGCATGATGAATCGGACGAATATCACCACGGCCATGACGGTGGGGGGCGCGGTGGTCGAATTCGACGAGGTGTACCAAGCCGGGTCGAAAGTGACCGCTCATTCACACTTCCGAGAAGAGTTCACGTCGACCGCAAGCGGTGTGAAACACCACCTCGTCATGAGCGACGTCGAAGCCCCCGGATTCCTGGGTTTCTTCTACCAGCGGTTGGGGAGCAAGAGCATCGGCAAGGCGGTCCTGCAGTCGAACAAGTCGTACCTGGAGCAGATGAGCGACTAGTTCACACACCTGACGCTTCGCAATTCTCCCGACCACGAACCCGTCGCCGCACCCGCCGAGTAGGTGTAGGGTCGACACGACGTCGAAAAGGGGAGTCAGACATGGGAAAAGTTGCGATGTTTGCCACCTTGAGCTGTGTGGAGGGCAAGGGTGACGAGATGGATGCCGTGCTCGCCTCCCAGGTTGCGGCTGCGGCAGATCTCGACGGCGTGGAGGTCTACTCCTATCACCGTGGCGAGGACAACGAGTACTCGTTCTTCGCTCTGTTCACCTCCCAGGATGCACTCCAAGCACACGGCGCAGGCCGATTCGCTGAGGGAGGTCATGCCCGCATTCATGGCTTTGCTGGCCGGTCCCCCGCAGATGAAGGTGTATACCCCCGTCGCCGCTACCGGTCTCGACATCTGAGGCGCACACCGCGCCGCCGAGCTTCGGTCTGAGCACCGGCGGATGGCGACACGCCGTCGTGCCACCATCGGTTGCCGGGCTCGTGGTCTCAGGCTGTCTTCAGCGAATCGCGGATCTCGGTGAGAAGCTCGACATCGCTGGGTCCGGCTTCTTCATCCACCTTGTTGGTGGCCCGGTTGTACGCCTTGACAAGCATGAAGATGACGAAGCCAATGATGATGAACGCAACGATCTCGTTGATGAAGTTTCCGTACATGATCGACGGTTCCTGCACGACGACGGTGCCGTCGTCCAGGGTGACTTCCTGGCTGCCACCGAGGCCGATGCTCAATGAGCTGAAGTCGGGTTGGCCGAAGATGCGGGCGACGATCGGCATGATCATGTCGTCGACCAGAGATGCGACCACCGGCACGAACGCCAGCGCCATGATCAGGCCGACGGCGGCTTCGAAAATGCCGCCCTTGTTGATGAAGTCCTTGAATTCCTGGAGCACGAGGCCCTCCTGTTGTTTTCGTTCACCGCTTGCCGGTGACGTTGTCATTGGTGACGCCGATCAGCGCCACCACTCCAGACGTCGACTGTCGAGGTAAGTCGCGAGCTTGTCGGCACAAGCGTTGCCAGCAACGGGTACTGAGTACCGCGTAAGAGCGGTTGGCGCCCCCTCGTCCGGTCAGCGCCTCGGCTCGTAGTGCGGATTGGTGAACGGCCACGATTGATCAAGCCAGGCCGACACCGCTTCCCAGACGACGATGTCCATCTCGGCTCGACCCTCGGTGACCCAGGATTCGACGTCGGCGTCGAAGCCCGACCGCTTCGACGGATAGATGTACACGCACCCGATGACCTGGTCGCCGTCGAGGACCGAATAAGTGAAGCCGGTCCGCCCCTGGAAGTGTTCGGCATGCATCACGAGGTCCGACCGGTTCTCCTCCAGTGACATCGCAACCGGCCACGTTCTGTCCGCTACGTCGAAACCAGGGGTCGAATGAATGTGCTCGATGCTCGACATCCAGGCAGCATGATCGCGTTCGTTGTGCTCCGGACCGAGAGGCTCCAGCCTGAAGCCGTCGCCGGACAGACCCGGCGGGACCTCGAACTCCGGGGGAACGAACGACACGGGTTCTAGGATCCGGTCGCTGGTTCGAGAATCACGACCGCTGTCCCGGTGGAGCGGCGGGCGGCGAAGGCGTCGAGGTTCTTGTCGATCTCTCGCCAACGGGCCCACAAATGGTCCCGTTCCTCGCCGCGGGCGGCTCTGCCGATCACCTGGCGCGGTCCATCGGCAACTTCTACCTCCACGAGAGGGTGAGTCTGGAGGTTCAGCCACCACGCCGGCTCACCATCGCCCCAACCGTTCATGGCCATCGTCACCAGGTTCGGGCCGTCCTCGAAGTAGCCGACTATCACGGTGCGTTCCCGCCCGCTTCTGCGTCCGATCGTCGTGAGGCGCATCGCACCCCAACCGTTCGGCTTGGGCCGCCACAAGCCCACACGCCCACCCGTGAGGCGGTACAGGCCACGATGAGTCGACCAGGCCAGGCGGATGAACCACCGGGGCGGAAGTCGTGGGGCTTTGACGCTCGATTCTGACATGACGTACCTCGTGATCTTCGAAGCGTCAGCCTCCACGCCGACGCTAGCCGACTCCGACACCACCAGCTCTGGAACGCAATTAGAGTCGGCGCGATGACAGGACCGATAAGCGGCAATGGCCTCTCCGACCTCCATAGCGTCACCGAGGCAATAATACGATGAGTCGCTCGGGGATCATCGCAGCGGCGTTGGCGATGAACGACGCCGGCATCAACGCCGGAATGTCGGGCAACGTGTCGGTGCGTACCGCCGATGGAATGCTCATCACACCGTCGGGGGTTCCCTATCACGAGATCGCTGACGCCGACATCGTGGTGATGCGAGCCGACACGACGTGGCGTGCGGAGAACGACCGGCGGCCATCGTCGGAATGGCGACTCCATCTCGACATCTACCGGCACCGACCCGACGTCGAGGCCATCGTGCATGCCCACCCGATCAACGCCACCGGCCTGGCCGTGCACGGCCGGGGCATCGGACCGTTTCACTACATGGTCGGCGTTGCCGGCGGTCACGACATCCGTTGCGCACCGTACGCCACCTTCGGCACCCAGGAACTCTCGGACAACGTGCAGGCTGCACTGGCGGGCCGGAACGCGTGTCTGATCGCCCACCACGGTGTGGTCGCCGTTGGCTCATCGCTCGATGCGGCCCTGGCTCTTGCGATCGAGGTCGAGGTGCTGGCCGGCCAGTTCATCGCTGCACTCTCCTTGGGTGAGCCGCCGGAGCTGGCCGCCGAGCAGATGGATGAGGTCCTGTCCAAGATGCAGTCGGTCGGCTACCGGAGCGAACCGGACCGACGAGACCGATGAGAAACGCCGGCTCGGTCGGGCGGGACGGACGAGACGTGTGAGCACCGTCACCGACGTGCAGAATCGGTCCCCTCCTTCCCGAAAAATCGTGTGGGTTGCACCAAAAACGTGGGCTGGACACGTCGTTTGGCGGTCGATGTGCACTGGGCACGACAGAACCGGACGTCGGAGACAACGAGATCGAGGCGCTCGCACGGTTGGAGCACTACCTCACCGAGCCGTCCTGGCGGGCCTGGGGTCAGCCGTCCACCCGCCAGCGGATAGCGGCATCGGGTCCAACCGGCGCATAGCTGCAGCGCAGACCGGTCCGGATCGAGCGGTCGAGGTGAGCGGCGAGCTCGGGCGCAACCACCTCGACACGTCGGATCGCGTCCCTGATGCGGGCGCTGACCGCCTTGCGGGCCCGTTCGCCCGGATCGTTGGCAACGGTGCGTGGCCGCCCTCCCAGGCCTGTCGTCTTCCGGATCTCGGCGAGCACGAGATCGCGCTCGACCTCGAGACCCTCGATCCGGCCCAGGTCGGCATCCTCCCGTGCGCAGTCGATCTCGGCAGCCAGTTCATCCAGACGATCCCGATAGGCAGCGAGTGCGCGGACATCGATCACTTCCTCGCCACGCCCTCCAGTGCTCGACGGCCGACCGGCCAGAAGCAACGCCGACACCTCCTGGCCGCGATGACCGATGAGCACGGCCAGGTCCGCCATACCTTTCACATGCGGGACAGCGCCACGTTCGTCGCCCCAGGCGATCGTCCACACCCTGCCGGCCCGGATCAACGACACCACGTCGGGTTCCCCGGCCTCCCCGGTCACGTGGCCCCCAGGCACGACCGACTCCAGCACAGCTTCACCCTGGCGAACCCAGACCGTGGCACCCAGCCGCCGCGCCGTTTCGATCGACCGGCGCATCATCGTGGCGGCGGTTGTGCTGTCGCCGAGTTCAGCGGCCAGAAGGCCTGCGGTGTGAGCGAATGGACCGGCGAAGGCCACGACAGCACCGTTGACACCACAGCCATCGGTCAGGTGTTCGATGTCGGTCAGCAGGCCACGGCACAATTCGGTGTCGCCGAGGGCGGTCGCGGCTTCTGCGAGATGGGCGACGAGGACCGACCGCAGGTACGAGCCCTCGCTGCGCCATCCGCCGGCCGCCGAGACCGACGCCACCTCTCTGGCGGCGAGCTCGTGATCGCCGGCTGTGGCGTAGGCGCCCGCCGCCACCGAATGGGCCAGGACGGGGGCACCGGTCCACCACCGGACCGCGTCGAGCGCCAGCGCCCTGAGTTCATCCGGTTCGTGACGGGCTCTGGCGAGGGCGACGCGTTGGGACATCAGCACGTTGCCGGTGTCGGGTTCGTGGATCAGCTCACCGACACGGGCGGCATCGATCATGAGAGCCTCGCCCGTGTCGGTGTCAGCTTCGAGAAGTGCCAGGGCGGCGCGGCGGCTGAGCACCATGTAGCGGTCGCGTGGTTCGTTCCGTCCCTCGAGAACACCGAACCACCGATCGAGAACCGGGCGGAAGCCCGCTGATCCACTCTCGAGCAGGCCGTTGGCCTCCAGCAGCAGGCCCTCGGCGAGTCGATCCGTGTCGCCCAGCCGGGCCCCGACGGCGGCGATCTCATGGCCCAGCTCGGCCCGCTCCTCGCCGGTACCCGGTCCCCACAGAGCATCGTGGCGTGCCAGCAGGCAGGCGACGAGCGTCTCGTCGTCCTGTGATCGCCGGCCCAGGGTCAGCGCATCTTGACTCAGAGCGCCCGAGCGGTGGCGATCCTGGGCCACCGAGTGCTGAAGCTCGCGAGCCAACGCAGCCGTGAGCCGTGCCTGGCGACCCACATCGATTCCGTTCACGGCTGCGAGCGCCGCCTCGAGTTGAGCGATGATCTGGCCGCGAGGTGCGGCGAACTTGGCTCCTAGGCGCTGCACGGCAAGAGCGACATCCGCACGTTGTTCGGGACCGGGGGCGGCATGTGCCGCCTCGACCAGCAGGGTGCGGGCAAGGTCCGGCTCGCCGGAGCGGGCCTGATTGTCAGCCTCTTCCATGAGGAGTCCGACGAGGACATCGGGCTCGATCCGTCCAGCCGGCGTCGGCAGCCGCAACTCGCACCCGGTGCAGCTGGGCGGCGGCTTCGGTGAAAGCCGAACGGCGACGTTCCTCGAGTGCAGCGGTTCGAGCCCAGTGGATCGCTCGTGCCGGATCCGAGCTTCGAATCGCCTGGATGTGGTGGCGGGCGAGGTCGCCCGGGGACACCGAGGCGCCGCGCTGGACACGGATCTCGAGGGCTTCACCGACTCGCCCGTGCAGCCGTGACCGGTCGGCTTCGGAGAGCTCGCCGTAGAGCGTCTCTCGAAACAGGTCGTGGGTGAACCAGAACTCGCCGTCGGCGGTGGTCCGGACCAGTCCGGCCTCGATGGCCGGTTCGAAGAGGCGCACGATCTCGACCGGCGGGCGGTCGGTCACCCAGCCGAGAACATCGGGCAGGAGCCGGTTCCCGAGGACGCTGGCGACGTCGAGTACGTGTCGGCTGTCGGCGGGCAGGGTCCTCAGTCGTCGGGCGACCGCGCCGGTCACGACCGTCGGGAGCGATCCGCCGGTATCGGAATCGGGCAGTCGTGCCAGTTCGCTCACGAACAGCGGGTGACCGCCGGTGCGCCAATGCAGGTGGGGAGCTCGGGATCGAGCGACCGCCGCACCGGAGATTCCGGCGATCAACTGCTCCACGCCGTCGACGGTCAACCCCTCGAGGTGCACGTGGCCGGCGTGCGAACCCAGCGTGGCCAGACGCGCTCGGGCATCGCCGTCGATCTCGTCGTGGCGGTAGGCGCCGATCAGCAGAAGTCGCGCCGCTACAGGGGCGGCGATGACATGATCGAGGAGGTCGAAGGTCGACGAGTCTGCCCACTGCAGATCATCGAGCACGACCACGACGTGCCGTTGTGCTGCCAGGGCCTCCAACCAACGTACGGCAACGTCCAAGAGCAGGAGACGGTGCCGGTCGGGATCCTCGGTGGTTTCGATGGGCGGGCCGAGATCGCGGGCGAGGACGGCGAGGGTCTGACGATCATTGCCGGCGGCGGCGATTGCATCGTCCACGCCAACGGCACGGGCGAGATCACCGAAGGCCTGCATCCACGGCCAGAAACCGGGGGCGCCATCGCCGTGCCAGCAGGTGCCCCACCCGAGGGTCACCGCATCCACCGATGTTGCGTGGATCGCCGCGCTGATCAGCGAGGTCTTGCCGATCCCGGCCTGACCGCTCACCAGAACCGCTGACCGGCGACCCCGTGCCGAGGCCGCCAACACCTCTGCCATCCGGCCCAGCGGCTCGGCCCGACCGACGATGTCAGGAAGCTGATTTCGCGTCATCTCCGCGGCTTTCGTGGAAGGCCGGGACGACGTCGGATCCGATCCGGCGGCAAAGCGGCGGCTGGTCCTTCCACAATGACACACCTGAACGACCAGCGGACGAGATCGTCACATTCGCAGCGGGGTTCCGAGGTAACACCTGCACCCCCGCCATGTCGGCTCCCCCTTCCCGAAAAATCGTGTGGGTTGCACCAAAAACGTGGGCTGAACACGTCGTTTGGCGGTCGATGTGCACTGGGCACGACAGAACCGGGCGGCAGGGAGACGACGAGACCGAAGTGCTCGCCCGTTTGGGACCCTCACCGCCGGTGTGGATCGAGAGCGTCGACGGAATCGCCAGATCGGATCTGGCGGGAATCGAAGGGATCTGGCGCCTCATGGGTGACAGCCCACCTACGACAAGGACGAATCCATGAGCACCCCGAAGCAGTTCACGATCACCGCCGCTCAGGTCACCCCTGCCTATCTGGATAGAGAGGCCACTCTCGACATCGTTGCCGAGCGGACCAAACAGGCCGGAACCGACGGCGCCGACCTGGTCGTCTTCCCCGAGTCATTCGTGCCCGGCTACCCGGACTGGGTGTGGCGTCAGAACCCCTGGAGCGACGCCGACTGGTACGCCCGCTTCCAGGACCAGGCCATCGAGATCGACGGTCCCCACCTCGACAAGGTCCGTGACGCAGCCCAGTCCGCAGGGGTGTGGGTTGCGCTCGGAATGACCGAACGAACGTCGTCGGGCACCCTCTACAACGCCGTGGTCTACATCGATGATGAAGGAGCAATCGCCGGACTCCACCGCAAGCTCATCCCAACCGGAGCCGAGCGGCTGATCTGGGCCAACGGCCAAGGACCGATGCTCACCGTCGTCGACATCGGCGGCGTCAAGGTTGGATCACTGATCTGCTGGGAGATGTACATGCCACTGGCCAAAGCGGCGCTCTACGAGAAGGGGATCGACGTCCTGCTCGCGCCCACATGGGACAACAGTGACGAATGGGTCCCAACCCTCCGGCACACCGCCAAGGAGGGCCAGGTGTTCGTCGTCGGCGTGACCGCCTTCCTCCGCGGTTGCGATGTACCCCGGGACCTGCCCGCCAGTGATGAGATCTATGGCGGCGAAGACGACTTCATGTCCAAGGGCAACACCACCATCGTCGCCCCGGGTGGCCAAATCCTCGAAGGGCCCCTTGTTGCCGAAGCCGGCCTCGTCACTGCGACCCTCGACCTCGAGCGAATCGCGACCGGTCGACGCGCCTTCGACCCGACCGGGCACTACGCCCGTCCCGATGTCCTGTCACTGAATATCAACACCAATGGAGAAGACAATGAATGAGTTCCCAGCAATCGGCCACGTGGCCATAACCGTCAAAGACCTGGCCGTGAGCGGACCCTGGTACCAACGCCTCGTCGAGCGCCGAGCCCGTGCTCGACGAACCGACCGATGGCGGCTTCCACCACACCGTCTTCCTCGTCGGTGGCACGCTCGTCGGCCTTCACGAACACCCCACGACCGAGCCGGACGACACCTTCAGCGAGTTCCGCATCGGTCTCGACCACATCGCCTTCGGTTGCCCAGACCGGGCGGCGCTCAGCAAGTGGGAGAGCCGGCTCGACGAGCTCGGCATCGCCCATGGGGGCATCGTCGACGCCCACTACGGTTCGGGGCTCAGCTTCAGGGATCCCGACGGCATCGCTCTCGAGTTCTTCGCTCCGCCGTCATAGCGCGACGGATCTCCGGCGCCGACCTCGTGCATGTGCGCCGGAGATCTGGGGCGACGAAGGCACTACCGTCGACGGAATGACGGGAGTGGTCACCGGCAGCATCGGGCTACCGACGACGAAGCGCGGCATGAGAACGCTGTCGTGGGTTGACGGGGCGTTGGAACTGGTCGATCAGACCAGGCTTCCTCAGGAGACGGTGACCTTGCGGCTGGCGACGGTCGACGAGCTGGTCGCGGCGATTCAGCGGCTGTCGGTGCGAGGTGCACCCGCACTGGGGGTCGCCGGCGCCTACGGAGTCGCGTTGGCCGCTTCGTCGAACGCCCCCGGCTCGGCTGCCTTCAACAGTGATGTCCAGCGCCTTGCAAACCGCCCGGCCGACGGCGGTGAACCTGGCCCGCATGGTCGATCGAGTGACGGCCGCAGTCGTTGCGACCGCTGACCCGGCCACAGCCCTTGCTGAGGCGCATACCATCGCCGAGGAGGAAGTGAAGGCGTCGATCGCCATGGGCAAGCGGGGTGCTGACCTCGTCCTCGAACTCGTCGGCGACCGGCCGGTCCGGGCGATGACCATCTGCAACACGGGCGGTCTGGCCACCGTCGAACGGGGCACCGCACTCGCCGTGATCCAGACCCTGCACGAGCGGGACCGCCTCGCAGAAGCGCTGCCTCTCGAGACGCGTCCGCTGCTCCAGGGGGGACGTCTGACCACGTGGGAGCTGCAACGCATGGGCGCGCCGTATCGACTGCTCGTCGATTCGGCCGGTCCGTTCCTTCTTTCCCGCGGGGCCGCCGATGTGGTGCTCATCGGTGCGGACCGGGTCGCCGCCAACGGTGACACGGCCAACAAGATCGGCAGCTTCAGCCTGTCGCTCGGGTGTCGGCATGCCGGGGTGCCCTTCGTCGTGGTCGCACCCGAATCGACGGTCGACATGGCCACCGAAACCGGCGGCGAGATCGAGATCGAGGATCGCGGAGCCGGCGAAGTGACGACGATTCGCAACGTGCCGATCGCCGCCCCGGGAACCGCTGCGGCAAATCCTGCCTTCGACGTCACCCCGGTGTCGTTGATCACCGCGCTCGTCACCGATACCCGAATCGTCCGGTTCGACAGAGGAGAGGTGCTGTGAGCGCCGACACCGGGCGGACAACGGCCGAGTGTCGACTCGTCTGGTCGGCGAGTACCTACTGACGACCGAGGGTGATTTCGTGTCCGGCGGAGCGCTCGACATCGGTGCCGATGGACGCATCCTCGCCGCCGGTCAGGAGTCCGAACTCGGGCCGGCCCCGAACGTCGAACGCATCGGCGGACTGCTGATGCCGGGACTGATCAACGGTCACGCCCACACGCCGATGACGCTCCTGCGATCGGCCGGCGATGGCCTGCCGCTCGAAACCTGGCTGACCGATATGATCTGGCCCCGCGAGGGGCGGATGACTTCAGAGGATGCCGAGTGGGGCATGGTTCTGGGATCGACCGAGATGCTCCTCGCCGGGGTGACGACCAGCTGCGAGATGTACTTCTTCGAGCGCGCCATGACCGACGCGGTCTATCGCACCGGCGGCCGGTTGGTGATGACCCCCGGCGTCGTGTCGGCGCTGCTTCCCGATGGCGACGTCGAACCTCGGATCGCCGAGCTCGACGAACTCTTCACCAGATACCACGATCCGCGACGGTCGCATCACCGTCGGGTTCGCTCCTCATTCGCCCTACGACCTCACCCCCGATCAGGTCGCCAGGATCGCCCGACAGGCACAGGACGTGGGTGCGCTCCTCCACATCCACCTGGAGGAAACCGAGGCCGAGCGTCAACTGGTGATCGACCGCCACGGCTGCACCGCTACACAGCTTCTCGCCGATCATGGCGTATTGGAAGGCCCGGTCATCGCCGCCCATGGGGTGTGGCTCGACGCCACCGATCAACGGTTGCTCGCCGAGGCGAGTGCATCGGTGGCGCACTGTCCGGTGTCGAACCTCAAACTCGGCTCGGGAATCGCCCCGGTTGTCGACTTCCTGGAGGCCGGCCTCAACGTCGCCCTCGGAACCGACGGCGTTGCCTCCAACGACAACCTCGACCTCTGGGAGGAGCTCAAGCTGGCGCCTCTTCTGGCCCGCGGCACCCGTCACGACCCCGCCGCGATGGATGCCGTCACGGCGTTGCGGCTGGCGACGACGAGGCGCAGCCCGAGCCGTGCGGTTGGCCGACGTCGGCGAACTGCGGCCGGGAGCGTGGGCCGATGTGATTCGCATCGATCTCGATCAGCCGGCGTTCACCCCCGGCGTGGATCTGCTCGACGCACGTGGTCTTCGCCGGATCTTCGACGACATGTCACCGACGTGTGGGTGGCCGGTGAACGGGTTGTGCAGCACCGTGCCTCGACCAGGGTCGATCTCGACGAGGCGGTCGCCCAGTGCCGTGTCCGGGGTCGCCGCCTGGCAAACGCCGGTCTTGCCCGCTGACCCGACGAGACTCTCCAAACGTCGTTCCCAGCCCACAGCAGTCGTCTTATGTCGTGTGGAGTGCACGAAAACCGTGGACTCCACACGAAATTTGGGGGAGGCACGTTGTCGGCTGCTAATGCCAGCGTCGGGTGGCCATCGCTTCCTGGACCCGTCCCCGAGCGATCGCCAGCGCTGCACCTCGAGGCGTCGCACCGGAGGCCTCGCTCCGAGCCAGAACACGTCTGGTGTTGGTGCCCACACGGTCGGCGATCACATCGAACGCATGGGCTTCACTGCCATGGGCGTACTCGACCGCGCCACAGATCACACCGCCGGCGTTCGCAACGAAGTCGGGAATCGAGATGACGCCTCGCTCGTGCAGCTGAGCCTCGGCGTCGAGGGTGGCCGGAACGTTGGCACCCTGGATGACCATCCTGGTACGGACCTGGTCGACGTTGCCGGCTCGCAGTACATCCGGACCGGCCGCAGGCACGAGGATCTCGCACTCGACGAAGAGGACCTCGTCACGATCGAGGTGCTCCCCCGGATACTCGATCACCGAGCCGCCTCGGGCCTTGATCTGGTCGAGTGCGTCAAGATCGAGCCCGGCTTGGTCTACGACCGTTCCACGAGAGTCGGCTGTTGCCACCAGAACCGCCCCGCGCTCAGCGAGGAAACGTGCCGCGTGTCGACCGACCGCGCCGTGCCCCTGAACGACGACGCGAGCACCGTCGAGATCAAGCCCGATGTGGCCAGCGACCACCTCGGCGGCCTCGGCCACGCCGAACCCGGTGGCTCCGAGCTGATCGAGCGGCAAACCACCGAGCTCGGCGGGGAGGCCGACCGCACGACCGATCTCGTCGAACACGATGGCCATGCAGCGCTCATCCGTGCCCATGTCCGGCCCGGGGATGTACTCATGAAGATCACGAATCGCGTTGGAGAACGCCCGCATGATGGCTTCCTTGTCGGACGAGGCCATCTTAGGGTCGGCGACGATCCCGGACTTTGCGCCCCCGTGACGCAGCCCGGCCATCGCATTCTTCAAGGTCATCGCACGAGCGAGTCGGAAGCAGAGGTCGGTGTTCATGTCGGGCGCCATGCGCAAGCCACCGATGGCGGGCCCGGCGGCAACATTGTCGATGACCACCATGGCGCGCAGGCCGGTTCGCCCTTCGGCGATCTGCACCACCTTCGTCGGGCCGAGATCATCGCGGTAGTTGAACGGATCGGGCGCAGTCATGAGGTCAACTCCGGGTCGGCGACGTGTGTTCTGGAAAACGGACGACGCCCGGGTCGAGCCCGTCGTGGTCGGGTCTGGACACGCTCGCATCTTGGGCCTCCGCTCCGAAGGTGGCCAAGGGTCCAAGGTCCCGCCGGCGAAGCCCTGCCCGGTGGGCAAGATCGGTGCCGTCACGCGTCAGCGGTCCCCGGTCTCCCTGGGTAGAGGGCAAGGACATGGGCCTGACGATTCCCGGATCGGCCTGGTTTTCGGTCTCCCACGAGTGGCCCGCGTAGGCTGAGAGCATGAGGGCGTTCGTCGATCAGTGCTCTGGCAGGTGACCCACCTTGATTGAAGCCGAGGTTGGTCGGCCCAGTCCGCTGGGGTCGGTCGTCGAGACCGGCGGCGTCAACTTCAGTGTCTTTTCCAGGAGCGCCGAGGCCGTGCAGTTGGCGTTGTACGACCACGTGGACGATCCTGAGCCGAGCCGGCTGATCACCCTCGATCCGCGCCGTCACAGGACCTACCACTACTGGCACGCCTTCGTCCCGGGACTGGGAGCGGGCCAGGTCTACGGGTTCCGTGCCCAGGGCCCGTTCGATCCGTCCCGTGGGCTGCGCTTCGACCCGACCAAGATGCTGCTCGATCCCTACGGTCGAGCCGTCGCGATCCCGAGTCATACGACCGAGAGGCCGCGGTTGGCCCCGAGCCCAACGATCGCTACGCCTTCAAGAGCGTGGTCATCGACGCCGGGTCATACGACTGGGAAGGTGACGAGCCGCTCCAACGTCCGTTCGCCCAGACGGTGATCTACGAGCTGCACGTCGGCGGCTTCACCCGACATCCCAACAGCGGACTCGAGCCGGGCAAGCGAGGCACCTACGCCGGCCTGATCGAGAAGATCCCCTACCTCAAGGACCTGGGCGTCACCGCGGTCGAGCTGCTGCCGGTCTTCCAGTTCGACGTCGAGGACGCGCCGGCCGGGCTGACCAACTACTGGGGCTACAGCCCCGTCTCGTTCTTCGCGCCGCACGGCGGCTACAGCGTCCGACGACGACCCGCTCGGCGTCCTGGACGAGTTCCGCGACATGGTCAAGGCGCTGCACCGGGCCGGCATCGAGGTGATCCTCGACGTGGTCTACAACCACACGGCCGAGGGCGGAGACGACGGGCCGACGCTCTGCTTCCGCGGGCTCGACGACTCGATCTACTACATGCTCGACGACGGACGGCGCGCTACGCCAACTACTCCGGCTGCGGCAACACCCTCAACGCCAACCACCCCGTCGTCCGGCGCCTGATCCTCGACAGCCTGCGCTACTGGGTCGAGGAGATGCACGTCGACGGCTTCCGCTTCGACCTGGCGTCGATCCTGTCGCGCGACGAGACGGGCGAGCCGATGGCGAACCCGCCCGATCCTGTGGGACATCGAGACCGACCCGGCCTCGCCGGCACCAAGCTGATCGCCGAGGCCTGGGACGCCGCCGGGCTCTACCAGGTCGGGACGCTTCGTCGGCGACACGCTGGGAGGAGTGGAACGGGCCGCTTCCGCGACGACGTGCGCGGCTTCGTCCGCGGCGACCCGGGCACCGTCGACCGCGCTCGCCGACCGCCTGGTCGGCAGCCCCGACATCTACGCCACGAGCAGCCGCGGGAGCCCGAGCAGAGCATCAACTTCGTCACCTGCCACGACGGCTTCACCCTGAACGACCTGGTCTCCTACGACCACAAGCACAACGAGGCCAACGGCGAGGACAACCGCGACGGCATCGACGACAACCTGAGCTGGAACTGCGGCGTCGAGGGTCCGACCGACGACCCGGCCATCGAGGCGCTGCGCAAGCGCCAGATCAAGAACTTCCTCGCCATCACGATCCTGTCCCTGGGCACGCCGATGCTCCTGATGGGCGACGAGATGCGCCGCACCCAGCGGGGCAACAACAACGCCTACTGCCAGGACAACGAGATGAGCTGGTTCGACTGGGATGCGGTCGAGGACCACACCGATCTGATCCGCTTCATGCGCCTCCTGATTCAGATCCGATTCCTGCGGGAGTCGGTCCAGACCGAGCATCACCTCACGCTGGGCGAACTCGCAGAGCGAGCGCAGATCCAGTTGCACGGTGTCACCCCCGGCCAGCCCGATCTGTCGTTCCAATCGCGCAGCCTGGCGTTGTCGGCGTCCAACCTGTCCGGCGACCCCTTGATGTACTTCGCCCTCAACGCCTACTGGGAGCCGCTGGAGTTTCGCTTGCCCGACGTTCCCGCCTGGGCCACCTCGGGGTGGCGCCGGGTGCTCGACACTTCACTCCTACCTCCAGACGACATCGTGCTGCCCACCGAGGCGCCGCAGGTGAACACCTCCACCTACCAGGTCGGGCCGAGATCGGTGGTGGTGATGTTCGCCACCCGGGTTGGGTGAGCCATCCGTCCTGTTCAGCCCGACGGCCCGTACCATACTCAGCCACCACCAACATCAAAGGGACCGACGCAGCACGTCGATGATCATCGAGCCTGTTCTCGCGGTGGTTGAGGGACATCGGTTATCGAGATCTCCGACCCGAGCGCAGCACCGAGGAGTTCAAGTCGGTCGCCGCTCCAGAACCGGCCCGGGTCGTACCAGTTCGCTGGTCGACGCGACCCCAGCAGCCCCATGCGTTCATAGGTGGTGGCGACCAGTTCCGCGCAATACAGGTCTTCGAGTGGAACCGGCCGCCGGATCCGGCCCAGCAGCCAGCGCCTGGCCAACGCAGCGGTTCTCGGGAATGCCCGTCCGCTGAACTGGTCCACCGTCGACAGCACCGCGTCTTCCATCGCGGAGCTGGCCTCGATGTCGAGCTGACGAAACCAAGCCTGCTGGCCGTAGACGTGCACCCACACCGACACCGCGTGCTCGAGCCGGTGCAGCTGGGCACCCCGGTGGCGAGTACCGGTCCACGCGTCGGTCAACGAGTGACCGAGTTCGGCATGCCACAGCAACGGCGGCAAGTCCTCCAACGCGAGGACCATCGACACATGATTGACCGGGCTGTTGGTGAGAACGCGGATCGTACGATCCGCGGGGCCGTGACCGCGGAACAGCCACACGTCACCGGTCGCCGTCACCGCGGCGGCCTCAGCCAGACTCATCGACTCAGCCATCGCCTCTGCGTCCTACCCTAGATGGCTGTGCGCGTATGGAAGATGATCGGACTGGCCGGCCTTTTCGGCGTCGCCACGACCGCCGCCGTCGTCGCGGCGCGCCGCCGCCGGTCCTGGACCGAGCAGGACCCAGCCGAGCTCCGAGCCCGGCTCCACGACCGCTTCGCACACATCGAGTCTCACCCGCCCTATCGGTAGGCGTCGCCAGGAAGATCGCCGGTCAACGGGGCCTGAGATCAGCGTGTTGGCCAGTTCCGTCTCGACCTCGAAGGGATCCACGGGGAGTCGAGCGGCACAGGGAGCCTGACGACGAGCACGCCGGCAGAGGTGCCCGGATGAGCCGCTGAGAACACGTTCGATACGAGACCGGGCTGGTCGACCGGCCCATCATCGCCAGGACCGCAATGTGAGGGAATGCGGGCGTTTGCTGCGGAATGCCCACCAGGCGCGAGATGAGGTCACCGGGTGCTCGGCGGTCGCGGAAACAGGGTCGGTGTGGTGGTTTTGTACTGCTGATAGGCCGGCTCATCGCCCCACCTCTCGTCGCTGCGGGCCTCGAGCATGGGGACGCCGCTGACCCGGGTCAACAATACGAAGACGAAGACCGGTGAGATGAGCATCACCCAGCGCCAACCGGACAGTATCGGTAGCGCGATGACGGCGATGCCGGTCCACAGCACGATCTCTCCGAAGTAGTTGGGATGCCGAGACCAAGCCCACAAACCGACGTCGATGTAGCGGCCCTGGTTCACCGGGTCAGCCCGGAACGATTTCTTCTGGTTGTCAGCGATCACCTCGATCGCAAACCCGACGAGCCACACGGCCAAACCGACCGCAGCGAACAAGCCGAACCGCTCCCGTTCGGCGCTCGTGATGATCGCCAGCGCACAGGCCGCGGTGAGGAAGACCCAGAGGCCTTGGATCGACCACATCATGAAGAACCGCAGCGGGTCGTATTTGCTCTTGTCGAACCGGCTGTCGCCCCCATCACGCTTCACTCGGCGGAACAGGAACGACCCCAGTCGGCCGGCCCACACCACAACGAGGGCGGCCGTCACGACCGCACGAGCGTCGAGATCGTCCGAGGCCAACACGGCGACGGCGATGATGGTCAGGTAGGTCGCGCTGCCGGTGAGGTCGTAGTAGTGCTCGGTATGAGCCAGATACGACGGCACGAACACCACGAACTGGATTGCGAAGGCGATGATGCCGCACAACGCGAAGACGGGAAAGCCGCCCACCTCGGCACTCCCCTGACTCCCTGCGAGTGCGATGAGCAACCCGATGCCGACACTGGCACTGATGCCGACGATCGAGGTTCTGTTGTGTCGACTCACGGTGGTCCTTTCTGCGCCGAGCACAGGAGTGGGCCGCCATGCTACTGGGCCCCGGCCGACGTCTTCCGAGCAGACCGTCGGCGTTCAGGACGCAGGGTCGTCCGCATATCTCAGGTAGGACTTCGCTTCGACGACGTTGGCGAAGCGCTCCTTGGCGTCCTCGGTCGACAGCGCCAGGACTCAGCCGTCCCGAAGGTTCACTAGATCTTGTCGAGTTGCATGTCGAGAGCGGCACAAAGACCTTCGGGGTCCTCCATGCTGAGCGCCAACTGGCGAACGGTCACCGGAATCCCGAGGACCCTCCCCTTCGCCGGAGGATCGACCTCGAGCACGACGATTCCCTTGGACGAGCCGTTGACCAACCACCGGCCACGCCAGCCATGCACACCCCACCCGAACACTCGGCCCTTCCACCGCCGGGCGGAACGGATCGATGACCTCGGAACGGCACCTCGGAAGCCAATTCCGAGCTGAACGTCGAGGCCGTCGTCAGTGACGATCGCACGACTGATTCTTTGGCCGCTTCCGAGCAGGCCGAGAAGCCAGCCGCACCATCGGTCGTAGCGGAAACCGAATCGCAACTGCCCCGATGTCATGGACACCAGTCTGCCCACTCCTCATCTGCGAGCGTCAGAGATCGTGGGTGCGCTCGGACGTCCTCTCGCCTGCGTTGATCTAGCCTGGTCAGGATGGCTGACGCACCCCAAGGCGAAGGAAGGTTCCGCAGCGTCCACATCGGCGTGATGAACCCACACGAGGCCACTCCATGACCGGGCCCACCCTCGACGAGCTACTGATCGAGTACGAACGAGCGCTTGCGTACACCAGCGACCTGTGCGGTGACCTCACCGCGGACGAAGTCCGGTGGCGTGCAGGAGAGAACGCCAGTGCCATCGGCTGGCACCTCGGCCATCAGGCCGCCGTGGCCCACTACCTGGTGAGGAACCTGACCGCAGCCGAACCACCCATCGACGCCGGACTCGATGCTCTCATGGACTCCGCTACCGCCGAACCCGACCGCGGTGAGGTGCCGGACCTCGGAACGCTCGTCAGCTACCGGACCGCTGTCGCAGAGCGGCTCCGCTTCCGGATCGGAAACATCATTTCGGGCGATGTGGGTGCACCCGCTC
>CAWCAF010000020.1:0-33962 GCA_963793385.1 uncultured Acidimicrobiales bacterium | reverse complement strand
CGGAAGCGACAGCCTGCTGCTGACCGCCCTGTTGGTGCACGAGGCTGTGGTGCATCTCGCCGGCGACAGATCGCTGGCGCTCCCGATGGTGCTGGCCGACGGTCTCGGTCCGAGCGATTTGATCACCGATATCGACGTGATTGCCGAGGGCGGGACGGCCATGGCATCGACGGCACGGACCCCCGCCGACCGACCGATCGTGGCAGCGCTGGCACGGTCCGGCAGCGACAGCATCCAGCTAGCGCTGTGCGGCGTGGCGCCCACACCCCAACTGGTCGATCCTGCCGAGCTCGACCGACTCGACCCGCCGGCTGACTTCCGCGGTTCGAGCGCCTACCGACAACATCTCGCAATGGTCCTGACGGCTCGCGTGCTCGAGGAACTCTCATGACGATGATCGCGTTCGAGCTGAACGGTGAGCAGGCGACGATCGACGCCAGGCCTCACGAGACCCTCTTCGCCGTTCTGCGCCGCCTCGGCATGTTCTCGGTCAAGTACGGATCGGCGACCGGTGAGACCGGCGCCGCCGCCGTGCTCTTCGACGGATCGCTCGTCTCCTCCGAAAAGGTGTTGGCGTTCCAGGCCGACGGCCACCGTGTCGCCACGGTCGAGTCGCTCAACACCGACAGCGGCTTGCATCCGATCCAGGCAGCATTCGTGGCCACCGGTGCGTTGCAGTCCGGCTACTCGGCCGGGGCGATGGTGCTCGGCACCCTGGCGCTGCTCGCACGCGACCCGGACCCGAGCGACGATTCGATTCGCGACATGCTGTCGGGCATTCTGGATCGCGAATCCGGCTACGTGAAGCCGGTCGAGGCGGTGCGTCGGGGCGGCGGCGGTCTTGCGCGGCGAGGACGTCGAGCCGTTCGGACCGCTGATCGTTGCGCCGATGACCGACGGCATCAATCCGGCCGACGTCGACCCGGATGATCCTGGACCCACCGCCTCTGCAGCCGTCCCTCGACTCGTCCCTTCGGTAGACGTCCCCACCATGGCGGTTGTCGGTAAGCCGGAGGTGAAGGTCGACGCTCTGAAACTCGTGAAAGGGAACCCGGCCTTCACCGACGACATCGAGCCGCGCGGCATGTTGTACGCCAAGGTTCTGCACAGCCCGCACGCTCATGCCCGCATAGTCGACATCGATGACGCCGCCGGCTCGGGCGCTGCCGGGCGTGCATGCGGTGCTACACCACGGGAACACACCTCGGATCAAATATGCATCCGGTGGCCAGTCGTGGCCCAACCCTCACCCGTACGACCAGGTGAGCTTCGACACCAAAGTGCGTCACGTCGGTGATCGGGTCGCGGCTGTCGCCGCCGAGTCGGTCGAGATCGCCGAAGAGGCGGTCCGGCTGATCGATGTCACCTACGAGGTACTCCCCGCCGTCTTCGACGAATTGGAGGCGATGTCCTCTGGGGCGCCGGTCATCCACGACGAGGACGACACCCACGACATGTACGACGGCGAGCGGAACCTCGTACATCACTTCGAGGCGGAGCGGGGTGACGTGGACGGTGCGTTCGCAGCAGCAGACCACGTTTTCGAGGGAACCTTCCGGGTGCACCAGGTGCAGCAGGTGCCGATCGAACCCCACATCTCGATCGCATGGCTCGACGCTGACGAGCGGATGGTGGTTCGAACCGCAACCCAGGTCCCGTTCCACACCCGTCGGATGCTCGCTCCACTGATCGACATGGAGGTCAAGAACATCCGGGTGATCAAGCCGAGGATCGGTGGCGGCTTCGGTGCCAAACAGGAGATGCTCATCGAGGACATCGTCGCTCATCTCGCCATCGCCACCCGCCGACCGGTTCGTCTCGAACTCACCCGCGAGGAGGAGTTCTGGGCCAGCCGTACCCGCCATCCGCAGACGATCACCTTCCGCTCCGCCGTGGACCACGACGGCAACCTGATCGCCCAGCACATGCGCCTCGTCGGCAACACAGGTGCCTACGGAACCCACGGCTACACCGTCCAGGCGGTCAGCGGACTGCGTGGCCTGACGTCGTACAATGCGCCGAACAAACGCTTTGATTGCGACGTCGCATACACAAATATTCCTGTGCCTGGCGCCTACCGCGGTTATGGAGCTCCCCAGGCCGAGTTCGCCCTCGAAGCCCACATGGAGGACATCGCCCACGCTCTTGGCCGAGATCCGCTGGAGTTCAAGCGCCAGAACTGGGTGAAGCTGGGCGACGAGTTGAACATCGCTCCGCATATCGGCGAGCGTGCCACCGACGGTTCGCTGGAACTCGACGAGTACCCACGGGTGATGTCCTCGGGCATCGAGGAATGCGTGGCCCAGGGGCAACGATCGATCGGATGGCATCGCCGGCTGGACGCCGAGTGGCGTGAACCCGCCGATCGCCCGCACATCCGTCGGGGGCTCGGGTTCGCCTTCTGCATGCACGGAACCGCCATCCCGTTCCTCGACATGGGCGGTTGCAGTATCAAGCTCAACGACGACGGCTCGTTCAACCTGCACGTCGGCGCGACCGATCTCGGCACCGGCGCCGACACCGTCCTCGGGCAAATCGCAGCCGAGATCCTCGGCGTCCCCCTCGAGGACATCATCGTGTACTCCTCGGACACCGACATGACCCCGTTCGACACCGGGGCGTATGCGTCGTCCACGACCTATATCTCGGGGACGGCTGCCAAACTCGCAGCCGAGGCTGTGCGCAAACGGATCAAGGAACGGGCCGCAGAGATGCTCGGCGTCTCGGAGCCATGCACCCTGGAACTGCGTAGCCGCCGTATCTGGGCACCCGACGGCCGGTCGATCTCCATGAAAGAACTCGCCCTCCACACCCTGCACTGGGAGGACCAGGAGCAGATCATGGGCACGGCATCGTTCGTGTCGCCGGAGTGTCCGCCGCCGTTCGCCGCCCAGTTCGTAGAGATCGAAGTCGACGTCGACACCGGTCAGATCGAGGTGATCAAGATGACGATGGCGGTCGACTGCGGTGTGGCGATCAACCCGGTCACCGCCAGCGGCCAGGTGGAGGGTGGCATGGTCCAGGCCCTGGGCTACGCCCACTGCGAGGAGTACGCCTACGACGCCGACGGTCGCATGCTCAACGATCAGCTGGGTCCGTACAAGATCTATCGCGCCGACGAGATGCCCGAAACCGAGGTGTTTCTCGTGCAGACGTTGGAGGACTCCGGGCCGTTCGGCGCCAAAGCGGTCGCCGAGATCCCCAAAGACGGTGTGGCGCCGGCCATACGCAATGCGATCATCAACGCCACCGGCGTGGCGCATCAACGACCTTCCGTTCACACCCGAGCGCGTCTGGACGGCTCTGCGGGCGGCCGGTCGATGACCGGTCGGTCCGACCAGCGGTGGAGGCGGGCGCGGTGACGACCGACCGCCAGATCGTCCGTGGCCTGCTCGACGCACTCGACGACGGCACCCCCGTCGTGATGGCTACCGTCGTTCGCACCCACCGCTCGGTGCCGCGCCACGCCGGCGCCAAGATGCTCGTGTACCCCGACGGCCAGCAACTCGGCACGGTCGGTGGCGGCGAGATGGAGTCCCGGGTTCGCGACGTAGCGGCAGAGATCATCACAACCGGACAACCCACACAACTCGACTTCGACCTCCTCGACCCCGGCCGGGGCGACCCGGGCGTCTGCGGAGGGTCGGTGTCGGTCCACCTGGAGGTGTTCATGCCACAACCACACATCGTCGTGATCGGATGCGGCCACGTCGGCGCCGCGGTCGTCGAACTGGCTCACTGGCTCGGATTTCGTGTGACCGCCATCGACGACCGAGAGGATGTCGCCGATCCGGAACGGTTGGCCACCGCCGACACGATCATCAGCGGACCGATCGACCGGTCACTCGGCGATGCCGATATCGACGATGCCACCCATGTCGTGCTCGTCACCCGCAATACAGCGGTCGACGCCGAGGTGCTGCCGATCCTCTTCGAGTCGCCGGCGCGATCGATCGGTGTCATGGGAAGCGCACGACGATGGGCGACCACCAGGGCGCAACTGGCCGAGTCGGGCGTCTTGGCCGACCAGCTCGATCGTGTCGCCTCGCCGATCGGTTTGGATATCGCAGCGGAGACGCCGGCTGAGATCGCCCTGTCGATCATGTCCGAGCTCGTCGGTTCTCGGCGGCGGGCGCCGAGTCCAGGGTGACACAACCGATCTCAGGTCCGCGCCTGTGCCTGCTGCGCGGCGGAGGTGACCTGGCCACCGGGATCGTCTGGCGGCTCACGAGCGCCGGCTGGCCCGTCATCGTCTGC
Organism: uncultured Acidimicrobiales bacterium; assembly: GCA_963793385.1. Classification (GTDB taxonomy): domain Bacteria; phylum Actinomycetota; class Acidimicrobiia; order Acidimicrobiales; family SZUA-35; genus JABDIY01. The sequence goes on along the minus strand of CAWCAF010000020.1, from coordinate 29,705 downwards.
GAGCTCCCGGCACCGCTCACGATCCGTCGGACGGTGGCGGTGTCCTCGGCGGTCGCCGAAGGCAGTGTTGCCGTCGAGGGCATGCGTGCCGTCCTGGCGGCGACCGTTGATGAAGCACGCAGCATCGCCGCTGACGGCGACGTGGGCGTGGTGGTGTCACCGGAACTTCCTTCGGTCGGCGCCGATGTCGTGATCGACGCCCGCCTGGCCAAACGCAACATCGACACCACGATCGAGGACGCACCGCTCGTCATCGGCATCGGGCCCGGATTCACCGCCGGAATAGATTGTGACGCAGTCGTCGAGACCCAGCGCGGTCCTCACCTCGGCCGGCTCCTGTGGTCCGGTGGGGCTGCGCCGAACACGGGCACGCCGGGCGTGATCGGCGGAAGGTCCACCGAACGGGTTCTACGCTCACCCACCGCCGGCACCGCACGTTGGGACGTGAGCATCGGTGATCTCGTCGAGCAGGGTCAGCGACTGGGAACGATCGGGGGTGATGCGATACGGGCACCGTTTACCGGAACGGTGCGCGGTCTGATCGCCGAGCAGGTGGAACTGACGCCCGGGCTCAAGATCGGCGATGTCGATCCCCGCTGCGATCCGGCGGCATGCCACGAGATATCGGACAAGGCGCTCGCCATCGGCGGTGGCGTGGTCGAAGCCGTGTTGAGGAGATCGAGGCTCGGATGGTCCAGCCGATAGACATCAGCGATCTAGGCTCAGCCCTCCACCTCGGACCCCACGAACTCGTTTCGCTTGTCGGCGGGGGCGGCAAGACGACCGTCCTTTTCGAACTCGGACGGCAGATCGACGGTTTGGTGGTGCTCACGACCACCACCAAGATGCACTCCGGACGCACGGCCGGCTATCACGTCGTGAACGGACCCAGCGACCGGGAACTCATCGATGCGCTGACGGCTTATCGCACCGTGCTGGTCTGGCGCCATGGTGCACGGGGCAAGGCGCACGGCGTCGATCGCGCATCGTGCGACCGTTGGTTCGACCTGGCCGACCACGTCATCGTCGAAGCCGACGGCGCCCGCCAGAAACCGCTCACCGCCCCCGGGCCGTTCGAGCCCGTCGTGCCAACGGCCACGACATTGCTGGTGGCGTGTGTCGGCGCCGACGCGCTCGGTCGTGTCATCGCCGACCAGTGCCATCGCCCGATGAGGGTGGCGGCCGTAGCCGGCTGCTCGCCGTACCAGCGTCTGACACCGCAGCGTCTGGTCTCGTTACTACTGAGCGATCGAGGTCTTATGAAGGGCCGTCCTGCGGACGCTCGATTCGCGGTCGTCGTGAACAACGTCGGGCCGGCCGAGCAACCCTTCGTCCAGGAGTTGGTCGACATCATCGACGGTCGCGCCCGGCTCGTTGCGATCGCGCCACACGGCGGCCCTGCGACGGATTGGTAGGCCGGGTGGCGCCTCGTTCGCTTTGGGTGGCGTGTGCCGGCGGTTCCCACATGGTCAGGAAGGCGACGGTGCGCCCACTCGTGTCGGCCAGGCGTTTGCCGAACCGGGTGCGCTCGGGACCACCGTCGCAGACAAGGACCTTAGACTTTGGTGCAATCGCGTCCGACAGCTTAACCTGTGATTGATGTTTTCTCAGCCCAGCGGACTCGAGCGGCGAACCTCACCAGTCGTCGTGATGGTCGACACGACCGAACTCCGCTGGTTTGCCGACGGGCCACTTCCGGACGATGTCGTCGGATGGTTCACGTGCAACGGCACCATGGGGCATCGGGAGCAACGCACCGATGTCTACCGGATCGACGACTATCACGACATGGGGGTCAAGCGACGATTCGGGGACACCCTCGAACTCAAGTCTCGACGCGGAGTCGGATCATCGTTCGTTCTCCACTACGGCTTGGTTGCGCCGCTCGAGGAATGGCGGAGGTGCAGCCCGGCCGACGGCCTGGTCGACACCGCGACCGATGACGAATGGATCGACGTGCACAAGTTGGTCTACAAGCGCAGGTTCTCCTCCGACGGTCAGGAGAACGTCTGGTTCAATGGGTCACCGCCCGATCTCGACGCCGGATGTGATCTGGAGGTCGCCGCAGTCAGTGTCGGGGACATTGAATCGTGGACGTTTGCTCTAGCGGCATTCGGCTTGGCCGGGAGACGGGAGCATGCGTTGAATGTCGCATGGGAGGCGCTCGTTGCCGACAATCCGTGCCCGGTGGGTTTCGCAGCCTTGTTCAATCGGTCATGTGGTTACCCTCAGTGGCTCAGTCGATGGGAATCGTCCGAGGTTCTGACGCCAGCACGCCAACGTGGGAGCCAATTGGTTGCGTGAGGCATGGCGGGAGCATTCGGCGGAGAAGCCGGACATGAGCCCTACTGAGCGGCGGTCGACATTCTTTTTGCGACGAGATCCAGAACGTCACTGGTCCCTTCCCACGCCTGGTCAGGGCTGAACGCGAAGACACCTGAAACGATCGGTCGCGATCTGGATGAAGTAGGCGTCGTTGATGAAGATCACCCGTTGGTCGGGAGCGATCAGTGTGTTCGTCAGCTCCAGGTTGGTGAAGCGGGGTTCACCCACGTGATCCTCGTATGCCTGAAGCGAGAATTCGACCTCGGTGAACGGCGCGAGTTCCCCGGTCTCGATTGCGTCCCCGGCGGCGACCTCCGCTCCGTCGACCACACGGTCGACCGTTGCCTGCTCGGCCCACACGAGCACCACGTCGGTGACCGCAGGCACGACGTCAGGGTAGACCCGGACGTCGTGCCTGACCGCAAGATCACCCCGCATGAAATCCTGTGACTCGAGCTGCACCATGCTGCCGTCGTTGGTCTCCAGTTCTGCGACGAATTCGCACCCGGAACGTTGTTGTAGTCGACCGATGATTCGGGCGGAGCGTCGGCTTCCCAACCGTCGGCGAAATCGCTGGGGTCGAGGATGATGGACTCGGCTTGTTCCCGAGCCGACCGTTCCGCGTCGACGACGGTGTCCGTGCTGGGTGGTTCGGTTCTGGTGGTCGGCGCCGCAGTTGTGGTTGTCGTGACCGGCTCGGTGGTCGTGGTGGAGGCGACCGGCTCGGCGGTCGAGGAGGTTCTGGGACTGGCCGAAGTGGAGCATGCGGCCCGCAACAATCGGATGCGAGCTCTCTGAATCGACCGATTCGCCCGGGGCGCCCCGGGCAGTGGTCACCGTGAGCGAAACCAGTCGAACCATTCGATCGTCGCTGCGAGGGAGTTCTCCAGTGGAGTTGGTTCGAGCTCCAACCGAGTCTGGGCTTTGGTGCTGTCGACGATGAAGGGCTGGGTGAACTCGTAGCGCATCTCGTCGAGTTCCCGAATCGTGGGGTTGAACAGGCCCATGGCTCGCAGTACCAGCCGGGGGGCGACGCTCACCTTGATCTCCTTGCCGGGAGCTGATCGGCGATCATCTCGATGATCTGGCGAGTTGTTGTCGCAGGTGCATTGGGCACGTGGAACACCTCACCCGAGACGTCGTCGCGGGTGCCGAGCGCAGCGAGGGTGTCGGCCGCATCAGCTATGTATGTGTAGCTGTGGGGTTGGTCGGGATCGCCGATCACCTGGGCGGACCTGCCGGCGAGGGCTTTGCCGATGATCAGATCGCCGAGCGGAGACTGTTCATGACCGCGTGGTCCGAAGTGGTCCGAGGCTCTCGCCGTGACGAGGTCGAGGTCGCCGGCGGCGTGGAGCCGACTCAGCCGCTCGGCCATGGCGAGCCGGACGGATCGGCGGCGTCGCCACCGACGACGTCGACCCCTTCGGGAACATCGCCTTTGCCGGAACGATTCACCGCTCGTACGAGCAGCCCACGAGCAGCCCACGAGCGGCCAGCTCCCCGACCAGTGCGAAGCCGATCGCACCGGTACCGAAGACGACATGCACGTTGGCCATCAGGAACCTCCGAGATGGGTGGGCGATATAACGTGTTCAGCCAGCCGGCCGATGCTGCGCTGAACCTAGACCACGTCGCCGCCGTTCGCCGAACCGACATCGCGCCACTCCGATCGGCACAATGCTTCTGCGTATGGGTCAGTATGAGAGGGTGACGGCGATAGAGCTAACGATCGATCCACGAGACCGCGAGGTGGGCTCCGGCGCGGTCCGTCGCCTGCTGCCCTGGCACAAGCGCCGGATGGTCGGGCCATTCATCTTCCTCGACATCATGGGGCCGGCCGATCTCGATATCGGCACCGGGTTCGATGTCAACGCCCACCCCCACATCGGACTGTCCACGGTGACCTACCTCTTCGCCGGACGGGCGGTGCACCGAGACTCGACCGGAGCGGTGCAGACGATCCTGCCGGGCGACGTCAACTGGATGACCGCCGGCGCCGGCGTGGCCCACACCGAACGGTCTCATATCGACGACCGCTCCCGACGTGTCCCACTCTTCGGCGTGCAAACGTGGGTCGCGCTGCCCGACGGCGAAGAGGACACCGCCGCCCGCTTCGAACACCTCCAAGCCGGGGAGATCCCTCGCATCGAATCGGCGGATGCGCAGATAGCCGTCGCGGTTGGAGTGGGCTGGGGCGAGTCATCGCCCATCGTCGGTTCCTCACCCCTGCTGTTCGCCGAGGTCGGCCTTGGTGGGGGCGAGGTCAAGGTCGACGACGAACACCCGGAGCGGGCGGTGTTGGCTCTGGATGGCGACGTGCGGCTTGATGGCAGTCCCATGCAACTTGGTCACCTGGCCGTGCTGACCCCGGGGGAGTCGCCCACGCTGTCGGGCGATGGACGGGCGATCGTTCTGGGAGGCGAGCCGGTCGGAGCTCGTCACATCTGGTGGAATTTCGTCCACTCCGACTTGGACAGGATCGAACATGCCAAACAACGGTGGATCGACCAGACCTTCCCCCAGGTCCCCGACGACCATGACGGGTACGTACGCCTGCCGGGTTGAGTGCAGCGATGCGAACCGGGCCGCAGGCCGGGCATACGATGAGCTGATGACGATGGTGCTCAGGGCTGGCCGTTCGCTTGACGGCGATGTCTTCATCTGTCGGTGGTCCTCAGCACCATGACGGCCTCGTCGTCCCCCGGTTTCGACCGAGTCGAAATCGTCCATTCGAACTTCGTGCGTCGGGTCACCGCCGGCGATCTGCCCGAGCGGCACAGCCAACTCTCGCCTGCCGATGCTTCGCTCGAGGCGGGCGATCTCGTAGAGATGTTCCGGGCGCAGGTGCTCAGCCGTCACCTCGACCGGATGGCGCGCTCGCTCCAGGCTCGGGGTGAAGGCTTCTACACGATCGGCTCGTCCGGGCACGAGGGGAGTGCCGCCATCGCAACTGCGTTGCGCCCCACCGACATGGCCTTTCTCCACTACCGCGACGCAGCATTCCAGATCGCCCGCGCCGGGCAGGTTCCCGGACAGCAGCCGTTGTGGGACATGTTGTTGAGCTTCACCACATCGGCCGAGGATCCGATTTCAGGTGGTCGTCACAAGGTTCTCGGCTCGGTGGAGCTGGCCATCCCTCCACAGACGAGCACGATCGCGTCGCACTTGCCCAAAGCCGTCGGTGCCGCCTACTCGATCGGCCTGGGGAAGAAGATCGGTCTTCCGCATCGGCGGCTTGCCGATGACGGGCTGGTGATGTGCAGTTTCGGCGATGCGTCGCTCAACCACGCAAGTGCGCAGGCCGCGATCAATACCGCCGGTTGGACCGCCTATCAGGGTGTGCCGCTACCGATCGTCTTCGTCTGCGAGGACAACGGGATCGGCATCTCGGTGAGGACGCCTGCCAACTGGGTCGCATCATCGATGTCGGGCCGAGCCGGTGTCGAGTACTACCGGTGCTCGGGACTGGACATGATCGACACCTACGCCGTCGCCACCGCAGCCGCTGCCGAAGCACGCGAGAATCGCCGGCCGGTTTTCCTGCACATGTCGTGTGTTCGCCTCTACGGCCACGCCGGCGCCGACGTGGCCACCAGCTACTTGCCGATGGCCCAGATCGAGGCCGACGAAGGCAACGATCCATTGCTGCACGGCGCCCGAATCCTCATCGAACATGCGGGCGTCACCGCCGGTGACGTTGTCGATCTCTACCACTCGATCGACGAGGAGGTCCGACGGTGCGCCGAGGAAGTGGTCACTCGCCCTCGCCTGCGTACTCCGGCGGCGGTCATGTCGAGCATCGTGCCTCCACCGAGGAGCGTGCCCCCCTCGAACCCACCCTCGGCGCCCGATCGGGAACGCATCTTCGGTGCCCACGAGATCGCAGCGATGGGCCATCCCCAGCACATGGCCAAGCTGCTCAACTGGGCGTTGACCGACCTGATGGCTGAGCACCCTGAGGTCATCGTCGCCGGCGAGGACGTCGGCGTGAAGGGCGGCGTGTACGGCGTGACGCAGAAGCTCGTCAAACGGTTCGGCCCGAACCGTGTCATCGACACGATATTGGACGAACAGTCGATCCTCGGACTGGCGATCGGGCTCGCCCACAACGGATTCGTACCGATCCCCGAGATCCAATTCCTTGCCTATCTCCACAACGCCGAGGATCAGCTCCGGGGCGAAGCGGCGACACTACCGTTCTTCTCAAACGGTCAGTTCACCAACCCGATGGTGGTGCGCATCGCCGGGCTCGGCTACCAGCGGGGTTTCGGCGGCCACTTCCACAACGACAACTCACTCGCCGTCCTGCGCGACATCCCGGGCATCGTGATCGCATGCCCGTCCGACGGGGCCGATGCGGTCCATCTCCTCCGCGACTGTGTTCGGCTGGCTCGGGAGGAGCAGCGTGTGTGCGTGTTCATCGAGCCGATCGCCCGCTACATGACCCGTGATCTGTACGACGAGGGCGACGGGTTCTGGGCCCGGGTCTACCCGATGCCATCGAGTCAGTCGGACGGCCGGTCGGTCCGGTTGCTCGGTGGTGGTACCGATCTGGCCTTCGTCACCTACGGTAACGGCGTTCACCTGTCCGCCCAGGCCCAAAGGGTGCTGGAGCAGCGCCATGGAATCCGGTCGAGAGTCATCGACATGCGTTGGCTGGCGCCGCTGCCGGCCGACGAGATCATCCAAGCGGCAGCGCCGTGCGAAAGGGTGCTGATCGTCGATGAATGCAGGGAGACCGGCTCGCAGAGCGAAGCACTCATGGCCCTCTTCGCCGAGCAGGAGATCCATGCGGTCAGTCGATTGTGCGCCCGCGACTCGTTCATCGCCACCGGACCCTCAGCGGCGGTGACGCTCCCGAGCTGCGACTCGATCATCTATGCCGCGCTGGCATCGGTCTGATACGCACACGGTGCCGACCGGCCGGTTCAGCTCAGCAGCGCTTCGGCATCGGCGAGACCGGGGGTCGATCGCGCCCCCGTACCCGTGACGGTGAGCGCCGCCACAGCATTGCCCCACCGCAGCGACTCCGCGAGATCCGCGCCGCCGATGCGGGCGGCGATGAAACCGGCGTTGAACGCGTCACCCGCACCAACGGTGTCGACCACATCGACTCGATATCCCGGTGTTCGGATCACGCCATCGTCCTCGGAAAATGCGACGCTTCCGCCCGGTCCGAGACGGGCGATGACGAGTCGGTGGTCTCCGGCGAGCGATGCGGCCGCCTGGATTTCGTCATCCAAGCCTGACAGGGCACCGATCTCGTCGACGGCAGCACCGAACACCACGTCGGCCTGCTCGACCGCATCCGAGACGACGGTCCGGAAGCCGTCGTCCCACCCCCAATTCTCCAATCGCAGATTGAGATCGAGTGACACCGGCACCCCCCTGTCCCTGGCTCTTCGCATCGCAGCGACCAGTGCCTCTCTGGCCGGGGAGATGCGCAGGCTGATGCCCGACACGTGCAACCACCGTGCTCCGGTCACCGCTTCCTGCGCGTCGTCGGGGAGCAGAGAGCCATGGGCTCCGCCGGTCGGCGGCCAGACGTAGATCAGTCGATCCCCGTCGGAGGGGATGACGACGAGAACCATGACCGTGGGCGCCTCGGTCGTCATCGTGACGGCTGTGGTGTCCACGCCGGCCTCGGTGAGATCGGCCAGCGCAAACCGTCCGAAACCATCGTCACCGATCGTGCCGGCGAAGCGCGTCGGCACGTCGAGCCGGGCCAGAGCGGCCGCGGTGTTCGCGGCCGACCCGCCGCCGATGAGCTTGGGCGGAGGGTTGGCGTGTGGCGTGGTTCCCGACGCCGGCAGACGGATCTCCATGTCCACATTCAGGTCGCCGATCACGAGCACGCTCATGGGAGTGCCGCAACCCGGGCCGCGGTGACGAAGGCTTCCACCGCAGCGAGGTCCTTCTCGAAGCGGCCGGCGCGCAGTGGTCGGTTGGTGAAGGTGAGCGAATCCACACCCCACGGCCAAACGGTGGCGATGGCGTCGGCCACGTTGTCCGGAGCCAACCCCCCGGCCAGCACGACCGCTACGTCGAGCGCCGCCACGATCTGGGCGCTGAGGTTCCAGTCATGGGTTGCGCCCGCTGCTCCCACGCCTGGAATGTCAGGCGTCTGGGTGTCGAGGATCAGGTAATCGACAAAGGGCTCGAAAGAGCGGGCCACTTCGACCGCCTCTGAACCGGTCATCGCGATCGCCTGCATGATCGCCACCTCGGGGAGGGCGGATCGGAGTTCGCCCACCCGGACGGGGTCGATCGCTCCAGGTGGTCCGCAGAGGTGGAGGATGTCCGGTCGGACCGTCCGGACCATCTCGATGATCGCCGGAAGTTCGGTCTGCACGCTCAGCGCCACCGACGTGGCGAGACCCCGCAGAGCGGCACAGACCTGTGCGGCCAGGTCGTGGTCGATCTCGCCGGGCAGGCCCTGGTCGGCTGGTGTCACGCCGACATGGTCGACTCCGAGTCCCGCAACCGCCTGCGCTTCGGCGATCGACTGCATCGTGTAGATCTGGATCCGGACGTCGTGTGGCATCTCTTCGAAGCTACCCGTCCGCCCGGTGTCGGGGGGACGGTGCCCGGCACCGCCTGCGTCAGAAGGGGACCTCGGTGGCCAACAGTCCGGTACCGGAGGCCCGACCCGAGATCGCTCGGCAGAAATCGACGGCGTCCAGCTCGAGTCGGTCGGCTCCGGATCCGGATCGGAACGCTCCGCCGGCGGGTCCGGTCAGTGTCAGGTCGAAAGGCTGACCGTGGCGTCGGGCCCATTCGGCGACGACCTCGGCCACGATACGCCCGTCATGATCAGGGGTGAGGACCAGATCGGCGCTGACAGCTCGGCACAGGTCAACCCGGTGGAGCCAGGCGTCCCGGGTGAGGATCACGTCGACCAGGTACCCCAGATTCCACGTCTCGTCGATCGACCCCATCTGGACCGGGAAGGTCACGAAACGGCGCATCAGGGCCGGAGTCCGACGCCGACCGGCGGCCGCCTTGTCGACGAGATTCCGGCACTCTCGCACCAATTCGTTGTTGGTGAGTTCCCAACAACGATCGATCTGCACCTGGGTCATCGTGTCGACCTCGTTGCCGCCGTCGCGTTTGACTCGGCCTGCGATCTCCCGCTGCTGGCTGAGCATCTCCCTCAAGGAGGCCGCCGACCGCATGGCCCCGGTCATGTGGGCGATGAGGTGCCGGACGGTCCACCCCTCGCAGTCGGTGGGCCGATCCCAGTCAGCCGGTGCAAGTCCGTCGACGACGTCGGCGAAGCGTGCGTACGCAACAGCGGCCAGCGCAACTCCTTCGCGGTGGTCGATGGCCTTGACCGTCGGCAGGATCGAGTCGGTGGGCGGGGTGGTGGTGGTCATTTCTTGCTCCTGGTCGTTGTTGTCTTTCGGTTCTTGCTCGGTCTGGTGAGTGGCACCCCGACGTGATCGCAGAAGAGGTCCACGACGTCGTCGAGTAGTCGGGCCCATCGGTCACCGCCGGGATCGTTGGAGATCTGCTGACTGGTGAGGCCCGTCAGGATCGCCGTCCACATGTCGAGGTGGCGCCGGTGGGCGACGCCGGCCGACGCCAATTGAGCCTCGAGACGTTCGAGCCGCTCGGTCGCCAGGGCGTAGGTCTCGGGCGAGGGTTCGAAGCCCGGCAGTGTCCGCTGGTACAACAGTTGATAACGCACCGGGTCCGAGGTGCAGAACTCGAAGAACGCCCGAGCCCCGGCCCGGAAATCCTCCCGGGTCAGGTCGTGGTCGGGCAGGAACGACATGTGCTCATCGAGCTCGATCTGCCCCTGGGCGAACATGGCGTCGTAGATGGCGTTCTTCGATGGAAAGTAGGAGTACAGGCTCGGTGCCCGCATGCCGACCCGTCTGGCGAGCTCTCGCAGCGAAAGGCCGGCCAGGCCTTCCTGGTGACACAGCCCCCATGCGGCTTCGACGATCTCCCGCCGCGTTTCGGCTCGACGGCGGTCGATCGGTCGGATGTCGCTCGATGCTCTAACACTGAGCGAAGTATCGAACAGTGTTAGGCAAATGTCAAGGGGTTTGATCATCGTCCCGCCCGTGATGAGCCTGCGTGGTACCGCTGCCACATGTGCAACGATGGATCCGTGCCCGTGGGCAAGACCAAAGATGCTGGCTGGCAGATCGGTGTGTCGTTCACGGTCGGCCAGCCCACCGCTCATGTGTGGGATCGGCTTGTCTCCCCGACGGTCTGGGCGTGTGGCTCGGCGACGGCGTCGAATTCACCGGCGGTCCCGGCCAGCGATATCAGACCTCGGACGGAACCAAGGGCGAGGTCCGCAGCTACCGGCCCAACGACCGGGTACGGCTCACGTGGCGCCCCGATGGTTGGGATCACGAGACCACCGTTCAGGTCGCGCTCGCCGACAAAGGCGATCGGACCGGAGTCCGGTTCCACCAGGAACGACTGGCCAGCGCCGAAGAACGGGAACGGCAGCGCCAGCACTGGAAGCAGGTCGCCGAGCGGCTCCGGGCTCTGCTCGAGCCCGGGAATCCGGACTAGGGATGCAACCTGGCGACGAGTGTCAGGTGAACTGGACGAGGCTCAGGGCAGAAGAGCCGACAGCTCGGTGGCCAGTACGTCGTAGGAGAAATACTTCCGCCCCAGTTCGAAGTTGACATCGGTGACTTCGTCCCTCAGCTTCGGATCGGTCAGGATCGCTCGCATTTCCTCGACGGCGTCGTCGGTGAGGGCGTTGTCCTCGATTTGCACGGTCCTGAAACCCTTCGATCCGATGTCGGGCCAGTAGACCGGCTTGTAGTTGTTGACAAAGATCGGGACCCGAGCGGCCAGAGCCTCGACGAAGGCGTTGCCGAACCCCTCATAGCTGCTGAAGTAAGTCATGGCATTGGCGTTGGCGTAGGCGTCGGACAGCGAGAAGAGAGCCGGGCCTCCGTTGCCACTCGAGCGCTTGTTGGTGAAGCGATCGGCGACGAAGTGGAACTTGTCCGGCCGCTTCGATCGTGCCGCCTGTTCCTTCAGCTCCTGGAGATACTCCCCGTTCAGATCGTCGGTTGCAGTGCCGGTCAGCACCAGGTTGACGCGCGGGTCGTCGAGGCGGTCGACCAGATCGATCGCGGTCTCGATTCCCTTGCGTCGGACGATCCGGGTGATCTGGAAGAGGAGGATGCTGTCCGGCTCGAATCCGAGCGATGCGCGCAGGTTGATGCTGAAATCGTCCGATCGACCGAAGCCGCTCCTGAAGTCCATGACGTTGGGGATCATCACCGAGCTCATTGAGCGTTCACGAGCAAGCGAGTCCTGACAATAGGAGTTGATCACGACGTGAGCGAGATTCGGCAGGTCGGGAGGAAAACACTCGTCGATGATCGCCTGAACGCCCGTGTAGCGGGTCGTGTAACGATCGCCGCGTTCCCAGTGGAAGTCGTGGTCGTGGGCGAACGTCGGAATGCCAGTCGTCTCGATGACCCGCTTGAGGGCCATGCCCATCGTCAGGTGGCACGGCAGGGTCGTGCTGTTCTCGGTGATCAGTACCTCGACACCCTTCGCTTCGATCCACTCGAGAACCTTTGTCTCGATGTACTGGGCGTCATCTTGGAGTCGAGCCACAAGCTCGATCTCGTCAGCGTCCTGTACGAAGAACGCATCGTTCTGCTCGCGAATCGTCGCCGGGTGTGAGAAAGCCAGTTCGGGCAACAGCGTGGCGTAGGCGCACGGCCCTTCCAGCTCGCCTGTCAGCACGTGGGGCACATGGCCGAGGTCGCTGAGCACCTCGATCCACTTCTCGGTCTCCAGGGCCACGCCGTCGACCCCGCCGATTCGGCCGATCACGATTCCGATGTTCATAATGCGGAATCGGACTTTAGTCACTGAACATTGAGCTTTGGTGAATCTAGGTTGAATTGCGGACCACACACGGCCGAATCACGAGGGGGCACGCGCCAGTGAAGATCGATGATCTGAAGGAGCGGGAGATCGAAGGGGGCGACTCGATCTCGGAGGTTCTCGATGACCTCGCCCGTCAAGCCGAGCCGGGCTCGACGGCAACGATCGAGGAGCAACTGGCTCGTGGGGTCGGGTTCTGCACCTTCGCCTTCGATATCGACGGCGTCTCGATGGAGATCGCCAAGTACGCCCGCTGCTTCGAAGGGATCTCGCCGGGCCTCCCGGTGCACTGCATCGCAGGCACATTCGCCGACAAGGCCGACATCGTGCTGGATCCCGAGTGGCATCGGTTCCGTCTGCTGGGGGCCGACGGGTGGGACAAATGGGACAACGGAAGGTGGTTTGCCGCACTGTTCTACGAAGATCTGCCACCCAACAGCGAGATCTCGAGCTCCCTCGCTCGGGAGATGTGGCGGCAGGCGGTCGAGCTGGCCGAACTGCTCGTCATCTACATCGAGGAACACGACGTCGGTGTCCTGTTCCCGGTCAACACCAACTCCAACCCCGGGAACCTGGCATTCGCGCTAGCGATCGTTCTCGCCTCCGAGGTGACCGGCACCCCGGTGATCAACAACAACCACGACTTCTATTGGGAGGGCGGCAAAGAGGGATGCAAGAGGAAGCTCGGCGAAGTGCCCGGCCCGCGCGACCACTTCTTCCGCAACCACGACAACGAGGGTTTCTTCGGCTTGTTCCAGCGGATATTTCCTTGGAACGGACGGCGCTGGGTCCAGGTCAACATCAACGCGACGCAGACCAGGAGACTCATCGACCGTTTCCACTTCCGACCGGAGGACGTATTCACGATAGGTACCGGGCTGTCCCCGGAGTTCTTCGAGGCCTGTACGCCGTCACAGAAGCGGGAGTCCCGGCGCCGTATGGCCCTGGTTCTGGGCGGTGAACCCCTGATCGAACCGACTCCGGTCGCGCTGTTTCGCGAACACATCGGGTCGTGGATGCAACAGCAACATCCGGTGGTCTGCGGTCTGCGCACCGGCGAGAGGCTCGACATCGCAGCCGACGCCGCCCTCTACCTCCTCCAACCAACCCGTGTCGTGGATCGCAAACGGATCTGGCACGACTGGGATCTGATCGCAGCTCTGCTCGACTATCCGCCGTTCCGCGAAGCGTTCGAGCGGCGGACCGAGCTCACGCTGACGGTGCACATCACCGGACCGGTTCCGCTGGAACATCGCGCCTGCCTCGAGCAGATGCTCGACCACTACGAGGCGGTGCTGGCGAGGGTTCCGGAGGCGATCGGGCAACGGCTCTTCGTGGCGCTGTCGGTCGGTCGGCAAACCAGCCACAAGATGGCGGAGGCGTTGCGGATGGTGGACATCTACCAGCTGGCCGACCTCGTCCTCTTCCCCAGCCTCACCGAAGGACGTGGTTTGCCGATCCCCGAATCGGCGGCTGCTGGCGTGCCGATCGTGTGCAGTGAATACGAACCCAGATCGGTGTTCGACCAGGTCGTCGGCGCCGACCTCCCAACCGATCAGCAAATCCGGTACGCCACGTTCCCCGAAAAGGGCTACGGCGAGGAACTCCTGGCCGATGTGACCTCCTCCCTTCTCGATCCGGCCAGCGGGATGGAACGCATCGAACACAACCGGCTGGCGGTGAAGGGGCGGTTCTCTTTCGATGCCCTCAGCCGGACGTTCGCCGAGATTCTGCAGGCGCTCGGCTCCGAACGGGTCGACTCGTGATGCGCATCTGCTTCATCGAGGACACGACACTGCACGGCGGGACACAGATCTGGGTGTCCGAAGCGATTCGGGACTTCACCGCCAAAGGGCACGAGGTCACACTGCTCACCGCGGCGGGAGGTTTCAACGCAGCCGACGGGGTCACCACCGATGCCCGCGTGGTCACCTACGACTTCGACGACGTCGTGGCTCAGGACGCCGACCACCGTCAGATCTGGACCGATGCGCTGCAACACGCGGATGTGGCTGTATGCACGGTGCACCCGCCACGGCAAGGGTTTCATTGCTCGCGGTTTGCAGCAGCATGCATTTCCGAGGCGAACCTCCCGACGGTCCTGGAGCCCAAGACCGGCACGATCGTGCCCGAGTACCTGGGGGAGTTCTACGCCCCGCCCGAGGACATCAACTATCAGGTGATCTGTATCACCGACTTCACACGTCGCTACCTGATCGAAACCTACGGGGTGCCGGCCGAGCGGGTGAGTCTTGTCTACCAGGGAACCGACGTCGCCACGTTCACCCCCGAACCCGAGAGGGCCGCGGACGCCAGACGCCGCTACCCGGTGCCGGCCGGTTCGTTCCCGGTGCTGGGCAGTGTCGGATCCTTCGAAGCGAGGAAAGGACAGTTCGGCCTGCTCGACGCCGTGGCACGTGTGAGGGAGACCATTCCATCGGTGCATCTCGTGCTCGTCGGTGACGGGCCTGACGAGAACGCACTGATCGAGCGCGTCGCCGAGCTCGGGCTCACCGACCACGTCTCGTTCTTCCCGTTCACCCGGGAACCGGTCTACGTCTTCGAGATGCTCGACGTCCTCGTGCTGTCGAGCACGCACAAAGAGGGCCTGCCCAACGTCATCCTCGAGGCGATGTCGATGGGGCTGCCCGTCGTATCGACCAGGCTGGCCGGTACCCCTGAGGTCGTCCATCACGGGTCCACCGGCATTCTCGTGCCGCCCGGCGACGTCGACGAACTCGCCCGAGCGATCGAACACCTCGGCTCCGAGCCCGAGATCTGCCGGAGCATGGGTGATGCCGGCCGGGCGCTGATGGAGGAATCGTTCGACAAGCAGCACCAGTTCGATGCATTCCTCGACCATTTCCGGGCCGTTCTCGGCGAGTAGGCGCCAACGACCGGGAGCCAGCGGCCCGAGAGCGCATGGTTGCGCTTCATGGTAGGTTCTCCTAACATCTCATGTATGGGAAGCTCTCTACTCATCACGTTGCGCGAAGGACTCGAGATCGCCCTCGTCCTCGTCATCATCATCGCCTATCTACGCAGAATCGGTCGATCGGACCGTCTCGGCGCGGTCTGGGCGGGTGCGGGTGCGGCGTTTGCGGTGTGCGTCATCACCGGCCTGTTGTTCAACCAAATCGTCGGTGAGTTCGAGGGCAAGTGGGAGCAGTTCATCGAGGGGTGCCTGGCGTTTGCAGCCGTGGCCGTTCTTACCTGGATGATCTTCTGGATGCGGGGTCACGCCGTGGGATCGCGTCCGACCTCCACGCCAAGATCGACGCCGCCATCGAAGGGTCCGCAGTCGCTCTCGCTGCGGTGGCTTTCGTGGCCGTCGCTCGCGAGGGTTTCGAGACCGTGCTCTTCCTCCTCGGCGCAGAGACCGCCAGCGCGTCGGGGTCCGAGGTCGTGATCGGTGGCCTCATCGGGCTCGGGATCTCAGCGGCATGCGGCTACCTGTTCTACCTGGGAAGCGATCGGATCAACCTACGAAGCTTCTTCAACTGGACCGGCCTCCTCCTCATCGTGTTCGCAGCCGGACTGTTCGCCAAGGGCGTCCACGAATTCCGCGAGTTCTTCGAGCTCGAAGCTGCGTGGTACTCCGCTCCGGTCTGGGACATCACCAGCGGTGCGTTGGCGACCGGTTGGACCTACGACTTCCTTCGGGGGCTCTTCGGCTGGGACAACGACCCCGAACGCGTTCGGGTGATCGCCTACTTCGCCTACCTGCTGCCCGTGCTGTGGTTCTATTACCGGGGAGCGGTCTCACGACCGGCCCCATCGACCGAGCGGACCCAAACGCCATCGCCGGCGATGGCCGACGCCTGATCGGCCAGTCCGACGAGGGCCGGTACTCGCCAGCCTCGATGCTTCACAACCAGCCGCTGGCGCGGAAGGACCTGTGCAGCGCAGCAGCGATCGCCAACATCACGACGACTATCGCCCCGAAGCCCCACGCCTCGGTGGCCCAGGGGATCCGGGTGAAGTTCATGCCGAACGTTCCGGCGATAAGCGTGGGAACGGCGGCGACCGCCACCCATGCCGAGATCTTGCGCATGTCCTCGTTCTGGCGCACACCGACCTGGGCCAGGTTGGCGTCGAGAATGCTGGAGAGAAGCTCCCGGAACGACGCCACCAGCTGGTTGGTACGGACGAGATGGTCGTGCACATCGTGCAGATACTCCGAGAGCCCATGGTCGATGTACCGGCTGTGGCCCTTCGACAGCCGCTCGATGGGATCGAGTAGCGAGGCGACCGCCTGTTGGAACTCCAGAACCTCCCGCTTGAGGAAGTAGATCCTCTCGGCCGGATTGAGCCGGGCTTCGGAGAACACCTCCTTCTCCAGCTCGCTGATGTCCTTGTCCAGACCATCGACGACGGGTTTGTATCCGTCGACGACCGCATCCAGGATGCCGTAGAGGACCGCCGAAGGGCCGAGCCCGAGCAGGGCCGGATCCGATTCGAGCCGACGCCGCACGGCACTGAGAGGCGATGCGGCACCGTGGCGGACCACGACGACGAACCCCGCCCCCAGCAGTACGAGAATCTCACCGAACTCGACGATCTCCTGGTCGTCGAGATAGCGGGCGGTCTTCAGCACAACGAGGATCGAATCGTCGTAGACGTCGAGCTTGGGGCGCTGATGTGCTACGAGGGCGTCCTCGACGGCCAACTCGTGGAAGTCGAATTCGGTGGTGGCGTCGGCGAATTCCTCTTCGCTGGGTTCGTAGAGGCCGAGCCAGACGAACCCCCCGGTTTCGCGGGCGACCTTGCGGGAGCCGAGGATCGGCAGCGCTGCCCCTTGGCGCGATCCTTCCTTGTAGACGGCGCAGTCGACGATCACCCGGTCATTGTGGCACTTGGTCGCACGCCCGGGGGTGGAGGCCCGCATCTCGGCCCCTGCCGGAAGCGACGATCAATCGTCGAGGAGTTGGCCGGCGGTGGCCCGCACCCGCCGTTCGGCTTCGTCATCGCCCGAACCGATGTGCGACCAGCGGATTGTGCCCTCGCCGTCCAGCAGAACGGTCCAGATCTGTTGTTCGTCGGCGAGCCCGGCCTGACGCAGGAATCGTCCCCGATCGGTGTACACGGTGACGGTGCGCGACCGCGTCCTTGGATCGGGGATACCCGAACGCATGCCGCTGTCGATCCACCATCGGATCGGGCCCGGGAATCGACCGAGCACCGGTAGTTCCCAGACAGCGAGCCCTGGGTACTCGCTCTCGACGTCGCCAAGACGCTCGATCCACTCGTCGATCTCCTGCTGTTGACGCCGGAGGAATGCGACGAACACCAGGTTGGCTCGCCCCTCCAGATCGGCGGGAATCCTGTAGCGCTGGGCGGTAAGCGACGAACCCTCCAGGGCCGGGAACCGATTCATTGCTGACGGAGGTCGCGTCGATCGAAGAGAACGACCGACGCCACGAGCATGACGGCGATGAGGGCGGTGAGCACGATGGCGTGGCCCCAGTTCATGCCGTTGATGAGAGGGTCGCTGCTCAGGTAGTAGTAGTTCGGCGTCCACTTGGCATAGCCGGCCAGACGAGCGCTCAGCGGGAGGAACGAGTTGAGGAGATGCGACGCCAAGGCGACCCCGATCGTGCCGTAGACCGCGATCCTTGGTCTGTCCGGTGGCGGCGCTGAGCAGGAGAGCCAACGCTCCGAACAGGAGGCCGAGCAGCGTGACGAGGACCGAGGTGGCGGCGATCCCGGCGATGCTCATTCCCAAACCGGACACGATCGAGGCGACGGCAACACCGGCAAAGGTGGCGAGTCCGACGACGGCGGCATAGAGGACCATGGCGATCACCTGGTTGAGCACGACCGTCGACCGCTCGATCGGGTTGGCCAGCAGGAGTCCGATCGTGCGGTTTGCCTCCTCGCCGGCCAAGGCGCGGGCACCGATCACGATCGTGACGATCATGATGGCGATCGGTGCCATCAGCGAGAAGGTCTCGACCTGGAAGAACCCTTCCGGGGTCGACATGTCGCCGCCGCCGGCGATGGCGATGAGCGCTTCGGGGAACTGCTCGCTCATGCTGGCGAGGTCCGCCTCGATGGCGGTGTACATCGGGCCGAGCAGGACCCCCATCACCGCGAACATCGTCACCGACACCACGATCAACAGTCCCTGATGCTCCGACGCCGTCTTGATCCACAGCCTGGAAACCCGGGTGGATCCCGCGAGACGATCGACCACCCGGTTGGTGGTCGGGTTGGCTCGGAGCCGATCCAGGACCGTCACCCCCGAGCTCTGGCCTCGTAGATCGCGCCGGTTCAGGCCGACGACCGCCAGGACTTCGAGCAGCGCACAACCGATGAGCAGGACCGACAGGTGGCCCCAGTCGACCCCGTTCACCAGCGGGTCGCTGGCGTTGTAGTAGTACCAGGGGAACACCCGGGCAAGATCGGCCAAGCTCTCGATCAGGGGCAGCAGGCCGACCGCGAAATACGACAGCACCATCACGCCGGCGGTGGCGCTCGATGCGAGCGATCGGTTGCCGGTCCAGGCGCCGATGGAGGCGGCCAGGAAACCGTAGAAGACCGAGTTCACCCCGAGGTGCAGCATCATGGCCCCGACGTGGGTCTGGCCGATCTCGACGTCGAGGAGGGCGGGGATCCCGAGGCCGGCGGCCCAGAGGACGATGGAGACGGCAGCGATCAACGTCACCATGGACGTGATCTTGGAGACCAGCACGTTGGTGCGGCTCTTCGGATTGGCGAGCAGCAGCCCGATCGTCCCGCTGCTCTCCTCGCCGGCGATGGCGGCGGCGCCCATCGCAATCGCCAGGCCGGCGAGGGTCAGCGCACCTATGGCGCTGAGCATCACGTTGTAGGAGAGGCTGGCAGCGTCGGCGCCCTCGGGGATTCCCATCAGCTCGCGCAGGCTCTGAGGTAGATCGGTGTAGATCGACAGATCGATGTCGCTGTAGACGGCCATCGCATACAGCATGAAAAGAGCGAGGACCGAGGTGGCGATCAGCATGCCGAGTCTGCGGTCTCGGATCGTCTTGGCGTAGATCGTCGTCAACATCAGATCGTCACCTCACCTTCAGCATCCGCATCGCGGTAGTAGGTGAGGAAGATCTCCTCGAGGTCAGCTTCGCGAGTGTTGATGTCGACCACGTCGTACCGCTGGGCCACCGCGGTGAGCAGCGTCGCCATCTTCCCGTCGAAGGACAGTGTGGCACGGTGGTTTGCAACGCTCACGTCCCGGACGCCAGGAACCGCCTCGAGGACGCCGGCATCGACCGGGGAATCGAATTCCAGATCGACTCTCCGAATCGCCTTGGTTCGCAGGTCCGAAAGGTATTCGACCGCCACCAGGTGACCGTGGCGGATGATCCCGACCCGGTCGGCCACCCGTTGAACTTCGGACAGTGTGTGGCTGGACAGGAAGACCGCCCGACCTTCGCTCGCGACCTCCCGGACCATCGCCTGGAACTCACGTTGCACGAGTGGGTCGAGCCCGGTGCTGGGCTCGTCCATGATCAGCACCTGCGGGCGGTTCATGAACGCCTGGATCAAGCCGACCTTCTGCCGGTTGCCGCTGGAGAGGTCGCCCACCTTCTTGGACAGATCGGCTTCGAGCCGGTCGCTGAGTTCGGCGACATAGCTCCAGTCGACACCGCCGCGGAGATTGGAGAAGAAGGTGAGGGTGTCGAGGCCGGTCAGGTTCGGGTACATGGCCAGATCACCGGGTACGTAGCCGATGTGGCGGCGAATCTCCACCGAGTCAGCGTGACTGTCCAGCCCGAGAATGGACGCCCGACCCGAGGTGGGACGTATCTCGTCGAGGACCGTACGGATCATGGTGGTCTTGCCCGCCCCGTTGGGGCCGAGGAAGCCGTAGACCTCGCCGAGACGCACCTCGAGGTCGACGCCGACGAGTGCGGGGAAGTCGCCGTAGTGTTTCGTCAGCGCCTCGGTCCTGAGTGCGGCGGTGTCGGTCTCGTTCATTTCATCGGGTCCCTCGGTCGGCCGCGGCAGGTGCCCGCAGCCCGGATCCACACTAGATCTCGCACACTGCTGTGGTTGGGCCAGTATCCCGGCCCCGGTACCCACGGACGAGGGCCTTTCGTCAGATATTGCGTGTGGCCGCAGCGTCGAGGTCGGTGAGGAAGCCCGTGAAACCCTTCGTCAGCTGCCGATCGATCATCCCACCGATCAGGTTTCCGACCGGGCCGAATCTCGGGACGAAAGCGTAGGTCACCCTCACGGTCGTGGGCCAGTCGCCGCCGTCGCCGGCGAGCTCGAAGGTGACCAGTGCCTGTCTGATCGGGAGTTTGGTCACCGAATCGATGCTGATGACCAGCCTCGTCTCGGGCTGCCACTCTCGGATCGTCTCTTCCAACGTGCCGGCCGGCGTGAGGTCGCAGTGACGGGTGGCGCCGACGCCGCCGATCGCGTCGCCGGTCGAATACGATTTCTTGACGCCCGTGTTCCATCTGGCGATGTTGGGGAAGTCCGCCAGCACGTCCCACACCGCACTCAAAGGCGCATTGATTTCCCGGCTCACATGGATCGACCGCATGCGGGGACGATACGAGGCGGCGAGGCCCGTGCGAACCATCCGCGCCATTTGCCGCGGTGGCTTCGGCCGTCGGGCTCGGCTGACCTACTGTTGGGAAGCACCCCAGCGCCACCCCGTGCTGAGTCATCCACCGAGGAGCCGACCGATGAGCGCCCCGTTCTTCCCCGACATCGAATCCATCCGCTATGCGGGTCCGGACAGCGATGACCCGCTGAGCTTCCGTTGGTACGACAAGGACCGCATCGTCGCCGGACGCCGCATGGAGGATCACCTGCGCTTCGCCGTCGCCTACTGGCATTCATTCGCCGCCGACGGCGCCGACATCTTCGGCTCCGGCACATTGGATCGACCGTGGATCGTCGGCGAGCGATCCGGAGCGATGAGCCCGATGGCCGCCGCCGAGATGAAACAGGACGCCGCCTTCGAGTTCTTCGCCAAGCTCGGCGTGCCGTATTTCTGTTTCCACGATGCCGACATGGCCCCGTTCTCGGGGGACTTTCGCGACGACGCCGCCGCGCTGGCGACCATGGTCGACCGGGCGGCCGGCAAGATGCAGGAGACCGGCGTCGGGCTCCTGTGGGGGACCGCCAACCTGTTCTCCCACCCTCGTTACGCTGCCGGCGCAGCGACCAACCCCGATCCGGAGCTGTTCGCCCGAGCCGCTGCGCAGGTGTGCGCCGTGTTGGAGGCGACCCATCAGCTGCAGGGCCAGAACTACGTTCTGTGGGGCGGTCGCGAAGGCTACGAGACCCTCCTGAACACCGACCTCGGGCGCGAACACGATCAGATGGCCCGCTTCCTTCACATGGTGGTCGAACACAAGCACCGGATCGGATTCGACGGGACGATC
This sequence comes from uncultured Acidimicrobiales bacterium, assembly GCA_963793385.1. Taxonomy (GTDB): domain Bacteria; phylum Actinomycetota; class Acidimicrobiia; order Acidimicrobiales; family SZUA-35; genus JABDIY01. The sequence continues at coordinate 8,121 of CAWCAF010000020.1, read as the reverse complement.
CTGCTCGAACCCAAACCGTTCGAACCGACCAAGCACCAGTACGACCACGACACCGCCACCGTGTTCGCCTTTCTCCAGCGGTATGACCTGGTCGACGAGATCAAGGTCAACGTCGAGGTGAACCACGCGACCCTGGCCGGATACGACTTCCACCACGAGTTGGCGTACGCCGTGAATGCGGGGATCCTCGGTTCGGTCGACGCCAACGCCGGCGACGATCGACTCGGCTGGGACGTCGACCGGTTCCCGGTGTCGGTCGAACAGATGACGCTCGGTGTGTACGAGGTCCTGCGCGGTGGTGGCCTCGGTTCGGGCGGGTTCAACTTCGACGCGAAACTGCGACGGATGTCGATCGACCGCGATGACCTCTTCCACGCCCACATCGGCGGTATGGACACCGTCGCCCGGGCGCTGCTCGCGGCGGCGTCGCTACTTGAGAGCGACGAACTCGAATCCTTTCGGCGAGAGCGGTACGCCGCATGGGACGGTGAGCTCGGCCAGCAGATCCTCGATGGAAAGATCGACCTCCCGTCGCTGCGAGAACGGGCTCTGGACCTTCCCGACCCAACCGCTGTTTCGGGTCGCCAGGAGATGCTGGAGAACCTCGTCGCCCGTCACATCGAGCGGACCCACTGATCGTGGCGGACCGGCCCGGCGCACTCGTCGCCGGCGTCGACTCCTCGACACAATCGACCAAGGTCGAGGTCCGTTCGGTCGACACCGGTGAGGTCATCGCCGTCGGTAGATCGTCCCATCCGGCGACGACACCGCCGGTCAGCGAACAGGATCCCGAGTCCTGGTGGCGCGCACTCGTCGACGGTGTTCGCCCAAATCCCCGCCGACACACGGCATGCGGTCACCGCTCTGTCGGTCGCTGGGCAACAACACGGGCTCGTGCTCGTCGACGCCGACGGTCGGTCGCTTCGTCCAGCCAAGCTGTGGAACGACACCCAATCAGCACCCCAGGCGGCCACGCTCGTCGACCGGTTGAGTCCTGACGGATGGGCCCGGGCCTGCGGATCGGTCCCCGGTGCGGCGTTCACGATCACGAAACTGGCCTGGGTGGCCGAGAACGAGCCCGGCCTTCTCGATCGGGTGGTCCGCATCATGCTGCCCCACGACTACCTGACCTGGAAGCTCTCGGGTCGCCACGTCACCGACCGAGGCGACGCGTCCGGTACCGGCTGGTGGTCCCCGACCACCGGTGAATACCGAACCGACCTCCTCGACCTGGTCGCCCCGAACCTCCTCGATCGGTTGCCCGAGGTCCTCGGTCCCGTCGACCGGGTCGCTGATTCGACCGCCGGCTCGCTCGGACTCGACGACGGAGTCGTCGTCGGACCGGGCACAGGCGACAACATGGCCGGGGCGCTCGGCCTCGGCCTCCGCCCCGGTGACCTCGCCGTTTCAGTCGGAACCTCCGGCACCGCCTACGCCGTCAGCTCGTCACCGACCGAGGATCCCAGCGGCGATGTCGCCGGCTTCGCCGACGCCACCGGCAACTTCCTGCCCCTGGTCTGCACGCTCAACGCCACCAAGGTCACCGAAGCGTTCCGGCGCCTGCTCGGCGTCGATCACGCCTCGTTCGACGCCCTGGCCTTGGCGTCCGCGCCCGGAGCGGGCGGCGTGACGCTCGTTCCGTATCTGGACGGTGAGCGCACACCAAATCGACCCGGCGCCACCGGCACTCTGACCGGTCTTCGCTCCGACGTGAGCTCGGAGCAGTTCGCACGAGCCGCTTTCGAAGGCGTTGCCTGCGGTCTGCTCGACGGGGTCGACGCCCTCTCCGCCGTCGGTGTCCCGCTCGAAGGACGGTTCTTCCTGCTCGGCGGCGGTGCCCGGTCCGCCGCCTACCGACGCACGTTCGCCGACCTGTCCGGTCGCAGTCTGACCGTGCCTGACGCGAGCGAGGTCGTCGCCGCCGGCGCATGCGTGCAAGCGGCGGCCGTCTTGACCGGTGACGACTTCAACGACATCGCCGACCGGTGGCATCTCGGAGCCGGCCTCACCGTCGACCCCGAACCTGACGGCGTCGCCCGGTCCGACTCGATCCGTCGCAGATATGCAAACGCTCGAGCCGATTGACGACCACTCATCGGCTGATCGACCTCCCCGACGAGCCGAGCCGCGACCGGCGTGGGCTTCGGCCCGCTCGAGCGGCGATCATCTGCAACGAAATCGACCTCGGTGGAAACCGGACCGCGGCGGCGGACGTCCCAGAGGCATCGTGGCACCTCGCCGTCGGAGAAAGAACCTGAGCAGATGATCAAGTCAATGTTCGCCCTCGTCGCCACGGACCTGGGGGACATCGAGTTGGGTGAGGTGCAGCTCGTCAACGACAGCTACAACTTCTTCGCCGGCTGAACCGAGCGTGAACCCGTACGTCGCTCCACTCGCAGATCGGCGAAGAGGGGGAGATGATCCGATGCGGTCCTGGTCAGGTGTGTGTGCGGAACCTCCACATGGAGGATGTCGACCGAACCGTCGATGAAGATGTGGTCGATCCGTGCCAGCGGAAAACGGCCTCCCCAGGTTCGCCGGGGGCGATGGCCGTCGAGACCGATCTGGACATCGGTGAGATGCCGGCCGATCGATCGGCACGTCGGGAATCCCGGGCCGGCATTGAAGTCCCCGCACAGTACGAGATGTGCGTCTGGCGGCACCCGGCCGAGCCATTCCGGCCCGATCAGGGCCTCCACCTGGAGGCGGCGTTCCCTCGGGTGGATGCTCAGGTGGGTGTTGATCACGGTGTAGGTGACATCACCGGCATCGATCTCTACCTGGACCGCCCCACGGGGTTCCAGGTCGGGGTGGCCCTCGAGCAGCGGAAGTGGACCGGTGCGCACGACCCTCATCGGCAACCGACTGAGCACAGCGTCGCCGAACTGTTCTCCGGCCACCGAATAGGTCGGATGGAAATGGACGAGCATGCCGAGGTGGCGGGCGATGGCCTGGGCCTGGTCGATCCCGCCGGTCCGGCTCCGGCCGACGTCCAGTTCCTGGAGTGCGACGACGTCGGGCTCGATCCTGGCGATCACACGGGCGATGCGTTCGGGCGACAGTGTCCCGTCGAGACCGATGCAACTGTGCACGTTGTAGGTGACCAGTCGCAGGGTGGTGCCATCTGGCCGGCGGCCCCACCAACGACCGACCGGTCGGTTGGACGCACCCTCGAGCACGTGGAGGGCGGCGCGGCGGAGGTCGCCGGCACGAAGCGGTGTGGCGCCGTCCCAGTCCAAGGCGGTATCGGCCGGAGCGCATACGAACGCCCTCGTCTCGCGGGGTCCGGGGCCGGCATGGGAGCCGTTCTCATGGGTGAAGCTGATCGGCGGCCCTGCGAGGCGCCATCCGGACATGACCAGTTCACCGGCATCGGGATGATGACAGATCCTGACCAGGTCGCGGGCGGCCGCAGCAAGGTAGGGGTGGTCAGATCCGAGGATTGCAGCTGCATCGTCGGGGAGACGACGGGTGCCGCCGGCGGTCCAGGCCAACGCCGAATTCTCGCCGTCCGCAGCGAGGATCATCGGTATGCCCGCACGATCGACCAGCTCGGTTGCGACCTCCGAACATCGTTCGTCAGTGAGCGGTTCCGGCAGGTAGATGTGGCCGAGCGGGCCAAACGCGGTGGTGGTGGCTTTCTGAGCATCCCACCACCGAGGTCGCAGCTCCAGGCCCGGCACGATGGCCTCGGCCAATCGCGAGCCGAGCATCATCGCCCGCTGACCCTGGACGCCTTCACGTGGCTCAGGAGAGGTCTCGTGTTCGATCCCCTGGCGAGCGAGCACCTCGCCGATGGCATCGCCCACCAGGCGACCGTGGATCGATTCGTAGGGTTCGGTGCGTTCCTGACCGTGGTCGGAGAACACGAACACGTCGTAGTGGCGGGCATCGCTGCGACGGGCCCCACGAACCAGCCGGCCGATCACCCGATCGATCCCTCGGAGTGCCCGCAGCGCGTCATCAGAACCCGGGCCTCGGCGATGGGCCCACTCGTCGTAGCCGAGGAGGTCGAGATGGATCACCGGCAGGCCCCTGGTCATGTCGATGATGGCGAGGGTGGCGAGAGCTTCGCGAAGCACCACGCTGACCCCGATCCGGGCCTGAAGGAACCGAAGTTCCTCACCGAAGGGCTGACCTTTCCTCACCGCCTCGAGAAGCTGGGGAACTCCGACCAGCAGTTCCGTGCCGGCGAACGCCATGGCACGAACGGCGTCGAACCCGTGGGCGAGGATCACTCGGGGCAGGTGGCGGGGGCGCGATGCCTGGAAGAGATCGCCGTAGCCGAGTGTCGCCATCGAGAATCGGGTCACGGCCGCGCCGCCGCGGTAGATGTTCCCGTAGGAGCTTCCGCCGTCGAGCAGTCCGCGGCCATTCAGCCCGGCCTCGATCGTGCTCGCCGCATCCCGATCCGACATACGAAAGATCCGTCCGGTCTTCCTGTGGACGAAGCCGTAGGCCGGCACTGCGCCCTCGCACCCATAGAACAGTTCGGCCTGAAAGGCCGGAGTCGATGACGGCACGCCGGCGTAGAGCGGAGCAACGCGGTACGGCTCGCCTGCTCGGAGGCGGGCGAGGTTCGGCATCAGCCCGGATTCACACGCATCGCCCAGTTCGTCGAACCCGAGCCCGTCGATCTGGATCAGAAGTACACCCTGGGTGCCCGACGTCGGATCAGCCCCGCCTGCGTTGACCTTCGTCGACCCCCAGCGGTGACGATCGACCGAACGCCTGACCCTCCGCCTCCACAGCTCCACCAAATCGATCACTACAACCGGAGAGTACCGTTGCGCCGCCGAAGGATCGATTCGCTCCTCGAATCGACGTGGTCAGCCCCCCGCATGACACAATCGGCGGCGTCCCTGACCGGCATCGAGAGGAGCATCGTTGCATCAACCAGCACCGCAGGATTCGAGTGGTCTCGGGGTCTCCTCGACTTCACACCGGGTGTCCACTGGAATGCCGGCGGACATCGAACCGGTCGCCGCGAATCCGCCCGTCTGGGATCGTCGACCCGTACTGAAACAGCAGTGGACCGAGCTCGCCTACCTCCACTGGCGGTACGAACCCTCGGTCGTGCAGCGCCGTCTACCCGCCGGCGTCACGGTCGACACCTTCGACGGGTCGGCTTGGGTCGGACTGATTCCCTTCGAGATGCGCAACGTCCAGCTCGGATCAACGCCCCCGGTTCCATTCTTCGGCAACTTCATCGAGATCAACGTGCGGACCTACGTCACCGACTCGCGCGGCCGGCGGGCGGTGTGGTTCTTCTCTCTCGACGTGCCGAGATCGGCCATCGTGGCCGTCGCCCGCACCATGTTCGCTCTTCCCTACTGTTGGGCGGAGGCCGATCACCAACGAGATGGCGACCGGCATCGATACACGATGACCCGGCGCTGGCCCCGAGGCCGCGCCCGAGCGCCGACATGAGCTTCACCGTCGGCGATCGGATCCCCGACAACGAGGTCGATGAACTCGAGCACTTCCTGTGCGCTCGATGGGCGCTGCTCACCAAGCGTCGCCGGCAGCGTTTGTACGGCCGGGTACACCACCGCGCTGGCCGCTGCGACGGATCGAGGACCTCGACGTTGAACAGAGCGTCATCGAATCAGCCGGGTTACCCGGCCCCGAGGGTCCGCCCCATACCCTGTATTCTCCCGGCGTCGACGTCGAGGTCGCCTGGTTCGACAAAGTGCTCGACGAGGAGGCGCCATGACCGGTCCGATGCAGCAACATGAGGGCGGGAGTATGGAGGGCCGGTCGGTTCTCGTCGTCGGGGCGACCGGCGGCCTCGGCTCGGCAATCGCCGCCGACCTCGCCGGACGCGGCGCCCTCCTCACGCTCGTATCGCGCCGGCAGGACCGATTGGACAGCCTGCCCGTGCCCGGTCGGCGGCTGGCCCTGGATCTGAGAGACCCTGAGGCGTGCCAGCTCGCCGTCGATGCTGCCATCGATCATTGCGGTGGTTTGGACGTCGTGGTCAACGCTGTTGGTGTCGTGGTGTTCGGGCCCATTCTGGAGTTGTCGACCGACGCGATGGAGGAGCTGTTTCTGACCAACACCTTCATCCCGATCCTCCTGGCCAGAGCGGCTCTGGCGGTGATGAACGAGGGCGGGGTGATCGTCAACATGCCCGGGGTGATCGCCGAACAGAACCTCCCCGGGATGGCCGCCTACGGTGCGTCCAAAGCCGCCGTCCGGTCCTTCGACGAAGCCCTGTCCCGCGAGGCTCGGCGTCGCAAGATCCGGGTCATCGACGCCCGCCCGCCGCACACCGAGACCGGTCTGGCCGATCACCCTGTCGAGGGGCAGGCGCCGAAGATGCCCACCGGCCTCGATCCGTCGATGGTCGCTGCGACGATCTGTGCGGCGATCGCAGGCGACACCACCGACCTGCCGAGCACCGCGTTCGTGACGTGATGACCGTGCTGGTCGTCGGCGCCGCTGCAACGTGGGCGATGGTCGGCCTGATCTGGATGGTGCAGATCGTTCACTACCCGATGCTGGCTGAGTACTCGGCGCTGGCACCGTCGGCGGCTGCGGTCGATCACCAGCAGCGAATCAGCTGGATCGTCGGCCCGCTGATGGCCGCTGAAGGCATCACGGCCCTGCTCCTTCTCGTCGATCGGCCGGCGACGATGGGAGCGGTGAGCGCTTGGCTGGCAGCCGGCCTTCTCGGGGTGGCCCTTGGGTCCACGGTCCTTGTTCAGGTACCGCTCCACAGCCGCCTCGCCGTCGACCACGATCCGGACGCTGCTGGCAGACTCGTGCTGACCAACTGGGTTCGGACCGTGGCGTGGACCGCCCGAGGAATCGTGTTGGCCCTGGTCTTGGTCAACTGAGCGGCGAACGCGCCCGGGTGAAACACCGAGGTGCGAGACGAATCCGGCTGAGCTGCACGCGGGCCCGTCGCCGTTTTGCCGGCACTACACGCACTGTTAGTGTGGCTCGAAGCAGGGGTTCGCCGTGGCTTGGTTGCAGTCGGGGATCACGTCGCAGATCCGGATTCCTCGAGATCGCGTGAACCCGACGAAAGGACCCTCGTGAACATCTCCGACGCTCTCGCAGCGACACCCGTGTCGAGCCTCGATCTGAGCCGATACGTCCAAGTCGGACCCGACATGTCGGTGGCCGACACCGTCCGGGCCATGTCCGCCGCAGAGCGGTCGTGCGCCTGCGTGGTCGATGGCGAGGATCTCGTCGGCATCTTCACCCAACGCGATGTGCTCATGCGAGCCATCGGGCGTAGTCGCAGCTGGGATCTTCCGGTCAGTGAGGAGATGACGAGATCGGTGCGCACGATGCCGGACGCTGGGTCTGCATCCGATGGCCTGGCCGTCATGAACGACTGGTGGGTCCGCAGCGTTCCGGTGATGGACTCCGACGACCACTTCGTCGGGAGCCTGTCCTTCTATGTCATCATGAGCACGATCGCCGCCCTCGTTGCCGAACACCTCGGTGACCCCGATCTCGAGCAGGAGGCACGGCACAGCCTGACGTTGGTCGATTTCACAGGGCTGCACACGAGTTCGCCGGTGATCGTCGGACTCGACGAGTCGGTCGAGGTGGCCGCTCACCAGATGAAGACCGCGGCATCGGGTCGGTTCTGGTTGTGGATGGTCGCGGAAGCCTCGCCGGTGTGGTGACCGAGTTCGACCTCCAGATGAGGGTGGGCTGTGACCACGCCGACCTGTCCACGCTCGAGGTGCAGGACGTGATGACGCCGCATCCGGTGGCCTTGGCGACGCGCAGTCCGATCTCGACCACGATCCGGGAGATGGCTGCCGCGGCTTCTCCACGTTCCCCTTCTGGGTGAGTCGGGTAAGCCCGTCGCAGTCGCCTCCTTCAGAGAATGTTGCAGCGTACGTCGAGGCCAGCTTCCACGCCATGGACTGAGAGCGGCGAAACCGTCGACCGATCCGGCACGCAACTCTGGCGTCAACAATCCGCGTCATAATTCGAAGGTCCCTGACTAGGTTGAGGCTGTCGCAGACGACCGACCGGCCGCCGACTCATCAAGGAGCGGTTCCCAGTGCCCAGAATCATTCCCAACCCGTGGTTCGACACCGAGAGCGAGGAGGTCCGATGCGACCTCGAGCGATGAGTGAGAACGAACTGCCC
>CAWCAF010000019.1:0-43414 GCA_963793385.1 uncultured Acidimicrobiales bacterium | reverse complement strand
GCCGGTGCCGATGGCTGGAACGTGCAACTGCATCCGCGCGTCCCCAGGTCAGACCGATCAGCGGACGAGGACGGCTACATCCTCGCAACCACCGCGCTTCTGCTGATCCCGTTGATGATCTTCGCTGCGTTCGCCGTGGATGTCGGAGGCTGGTACGCCGAGGCCGATCAGGCTCAGCGGGCAGCCGACGCGGCCGCACTCGCCGTCGTTGTCAAGGCGCCCAATCCGGCGGGGGTCCAGGCTACCGCCGTCGGCTGTGGCGGCGGAAAACGGCTATGTCGATCAGGCCGACGGATCGGGATTCCCCCAGGTGACGTCACAGGTGCTCAGCCAGGTCGAGGTGCGGGTGACCATCGAGACCGAGGGTGAGTCCTTCTTCGGCAAGGTGGTGCTCGACAACATCGACATCGAGCGCTACGCCCAAGCATCCCTCGCCCGGCCGATCCCGATGGGCAACCCGACCTCGGCGCTCGGCACCGGCGTCGATCCGGAGTACCCGGGTCGTGACGCTGACAACTTCTGGCTCAATGTGTGGGATGACGACGTGGGCCGGCAGTCCGGTGGGTCGCTGACCGCAGCGACCAGCAATGGCTCGACGACGAATGAGCTCTTCGATCCCCTCGGCTACCTCTACGCCATCCGTGTCCCTCCCAGCGGTGGCAACTACGAGATCCAGGTGCGCATGACGTGTGCCTCCGACGGTGTCGGACGACTGGAGCTCTCGCTGTATCCCCCGGAGAACTCGGTCAGTCCCAACTTCCTTCGCGACAACGTCGAGGTTCCGCTCGTTCCGGAGGTTGCACTGCCCAAGAGCAACTACTCCAGGCCCGGCACGGCGGTGTGCCCGTCGGACTACGCCGATTTCGACAGCCGGTTGAACGCCGGTCTCGCTCCCGACCCCGCTCCTTGGGAGACGGTGTACAACATCGGTGCCCAGTCCGGTGATTGGGTACTGCAGGCCGAACACGGCGGCGGAGGAAACCGGACCCTCTACTCGCTGCGGGTCATCGACGCATCGCAGTCCGGCGTCGCCCGGCACTGCACCACCTTCAGCGATCCGGACTGCCCGGCGATCCGGCCGGTGAACACACTCGGGGCCTATACCGATCCCGATCCTGTTCGCCCCGAACTCCACTGTTCCCGTCGAGCTCTACCTCACCGAAGTCCCCGTGGCCAATGCCGCGTTCCAAGCTCGAGATCTACATGTTCGACGCGGCGGACGGCATCCAGTCGGTGCGGATCCTCATGCCGCCCCGCACCGACCCTCCGCCGAGCACGCCGGCGGACCGTAAGTACGCCACGCTTCACCTGGAACACCGTCGGTGAGTCCGGGTTCATCGCATCGCCGGTGTACAACCTGACCTGCCCGGTCGGCCCGACCACCGTCAGCTGCGTGAAGAGTCCATCGGGAAACCCCCAGAGCGATCTCAACAACCGTCAGGTCAAAATCGTGGTCGACCTCGCCTCGATCGACTACGACGGTGATGGAACGATCGATCCGTACACCTGTCAGACCGACTGCTGGTGGAAGGTCGAATACGAGTACGACACCAACTCCAACCTGAACGAAGAGACGACCGGTTGGTACACCCAGATCGTCGGCGATCCCATACGCCTCACCGGGTAGGTCGACGACTCGCCCCGGCCGGCGCAAGCCGCAGAGGATCTACCAGTAGCCGGCCATGAGTTTGCTCATCCACTGCGGTTGACGAACCTCGGTTCTCGGTCCGAACTGGGCCACATGTGGTTTGATATCCAGAACCGGTGTTCGATCGATCGCGTCGAGTCCTCGGACTCGGATATCGAGCCCGTCGATCCCGACCAGTTCGCAGGTCGTGACGCCGATGCGGTTGGGGCGGACCCGTCGCCCGTTGGGCGAAGATGCCGATCAGCGGCCAGTCGGTGCGGTTGCGAGGATGGCGTGCACCGAGGTGGATGTCCGCCTCGTCCACGCGGTGGAAGAAGAAGACGACCTCGACGTGTGAGAAGCCCGTCGAGCCCGGCGACGGCGTCGGACCCGAAACGAGCGGCGTCGAGGGAGATCACGCTCGTGACGCTGTCCCAACCGCCGTCGATCGGTTCCGTCCGTTCACAGCTGACGATCCCGACCGGCTACCACCCGGAAGCCTCTCGTCGAGCCTCCGGCGCGCAGCGGCTAGCAGCTCCCGCCTGGGCCACGATCGTCGAGATCTCCCGGGCCAGATCGACATCGGCGGTGGTCACGCCACCGGTGGCATGGGTGCGTCAACGTCACCCGCACCCGGTCCGGGTAGCGGATGTCCAGGTCAGGGTGGTGGTCGGCATCCTCGGCCGCAGACGGTGATCAACGACGCGAGCGCCGCAGCCGCCGGGAACGAACCGGCGCTGAAGGCCGCCTGAACGGCGCCGAGCTACGTATCGCCACTCGGCGAGGCCGTCGAGGCGGGCGAAGTCCTCGGCGGTGATGGCTGTGTACCGCATCGACCCAGTCGACCACGGTCTACGTCGATCCGCACAAGACGGGGCGGCGCGATCGCCGGCCCTACCGCTTGCTGGCGAATGCAGCCGACAGGGCGTCGTTGGAGAAGTACTCGGACCTGATGCGGCCGTCGACGGCGAAGTGGTACAGCGCGGTCTGGTAGATGCCGCTCAGCGCCGCCATCACCACCGCCAGCAAGATCAGCCAGACCACCGCGAGCGCGATCGCCGCTCCGAGCACGGCCCCGCCGACCAGTGCACCGAGAACGATGATCGCGATCGCCGGGAGCGCGGCGAGAAACCCGATGATCGAGAAACCCGGCCTGGGCCGCCAGATTCTCACCCCAGGTCTGCTTGAACAAGGCACCCGACTTCTTGATGGCGTCGCCGACGCCGAGGCCTTCGATCACGATGATGGGCAGGACCAGGAACGTGATGACCGCCCAGGCGGCGCCTGCGAGAGCCAGCACGATTCGACCGACGGCACCGGCACGGTCCTCCAGCGACCGCAGGATGACCGACACCGTTGCGGACACGATCGCCCACGGCAGGATCTTTCCAGCCCGGGCGGCCGCGCCGGCCAGTGCACTTCGCAACGTCGGGTCACCGCCGGTGAGCCGCTCGTGGGCCGCGCTCACGAGGGCGGCATTGAAGAAGATCGTGACGTAGGCGAGAACCAGATACATGACGAAGAGCACCGCATACGAGGTGGTACTCATGCTCTTGGCGGTGTCGAGGCCGCCGGTGGCCAGAAGCGGGATGAGGAACGTCGCCGCGACGAACGAGCGTTGCGATCGAGGACAGCACCGGCAGGACGAGGAGTTCCTTGTCATGGCTCAGGACGTTCCACGAGGATTTGAAGAGCTCGATCGAGTTCCGGATGCGAGACATGGCGTCAGCCTAGGTGCACGCCCGAGCGAGCGAGCGACCGAGCTCCGGCTCGCCTCGGCGACGCGAGTTCGGCAAGCCCGGCTGCCGCTCTAGTCCCCAGCTCGGCGATGGATCCGGTTGTGGTTCGGGGTGACCGGCGCCGGTGACGTCGGTGGCATCGTCGAGCTCGATCGGCTGGTCGTAGAAGCCGGGCGGGGCCGGCTCGAGGACGGCCCACAGCAATACATAGGCGATCGGGCCGAATCCGCTCAGGGCGATCAGTCGCGACAAATGCCACCCTCACCAGGTCGGTGTCGACGTCGAAGTAGTGGGCCAAGCCGCTGCAGACGCCACCGATCTTCTGGTCGGTCGTATCTCGGTAGAGGGTGTTGATCTCGTCGGGTCATGGCTGAATCCTCCGTTGGTGAGTCATGATGGCCGATCGACGCCCGCAACCGATAGAGACCTTGGTCCTCGAACGCAGCGGGTTGTCGGTCAAACCCTGCGAGTGTGAAAAATCCATGACACGGGCCACGCAGAGGTCCCGGAGGCAGTAGCCTCAGCCGTTGGCCGTCTGGCCTGCTCTTTTTCCTGGGAGGGAAACACATGCTTCACCGACTCCGATGGCTCCTCGCCATCATCTTCGCTTTCGCTCTGGTCACTGCGGCCTGCGGGAGCGACGACGAGCCCGCTGCCGCCGACGACGGCGGCGACACCACGACCGACAGAAGAAGAGATGACCGAGACGACCGAGGGGGCCACCGAGACCACCGAGGCGCCGATGGTCGATGAAGGTGGCAGCATCTGGGTGCTCCTTCCCGACACCGCCACGTCGGACCGCTGGGAGAAGGACGATCGCCGGTTCTTCGCCGAGTCCTTCACCGCCGCCGGACTGGCCGAGGGCACCGACTTCACGATCGTGAACGCCGAGGGCGACGCCCAGAACCAGATCAGCCAGGCAGAACAGGCCATCGGTGACGGTGCCAGCGTGATCGTGCTCACGAGCAACGACTCCGGATCCGGCGCCACGATCATCGAACTGGCCAACGAAGCCGGTGTCGCAGGTCGTCGAGTACGACCGGCTCAACACCGAAGGCAGCCCGGGTGGCGCAGCCTACGTCAGCTTCGACAACGTGAAGGTCGGCGCCACCATGGCCGAGGTCCTCGAACCGGCCATCGATGCCCTCGGTGTCGATCAGCCGCAGGTCGTCATGCTCAACGGTGGTGAGGAAGACAACAACGCCTTCCTGTTCCGTGACGGCTACGCAGCGGTCGTCGAGGCTCGGGCCGACGCCGGCGACTGGGCCATCGCAGCCGATCAGTTCGTTCCCGGCTGGGACAACGCCAACGCTCTGTCCCTGTTCGAGCAGATCCTGGTGGCAGCCGACGAGAACGTCGACGCCGTGTTCGCCGCCAACGACGGGCTGGCCAGCTCGGTCATCGCCGCTCTGGAGAATGCAGGAATCGACCCGACCGGCGTACCGGTCAGCGGCCAGGACGCAACGCAGGCCGGTATCCAGAACATCCTCCTCGGGCAAGCAGACCATGTCGGTCTACAAGCCGATCAAGAACGAGGCCGAGGTGGCGGCCGCCGTCGCCCTCGCTCTTCGGTCCGGAGATGGACGCGACCAGCGTCAGCGGTGATTTCAGGATCATCGGGATCAGCGTGAACGACGGCAAGCCGACGGACTCGCCCACCGGTGACGGCGTGATTCCCTACATCGCCCTCACACCGATTGCGGTCACGATCGACAACATCGCCGACACGGTGATCGCCGACGGGTTCCGCACGTGGGACGAGGTGTGCACCGGCGATGTGGAGCCGCTCTGCCCGGCCGACCGGTAAGCAGGCTTCGGCAAATCTGAATGAATTGACTCGTGGCGAGGGCGTTTAGAAGCTCTCGCCACGAGTCGTCTACAGAAGGGGAACCACGTTGAACAGGGAAGAGGGGGACCACGATGACCGATAGAGCCCAAGGGAGCGGCGCACCGCTGCTGGAATGCCGAGCGGTGTCGAAGAAGTTCGGAGCCGTCCAGGCGATCTACAAGGTCGATTTCGAAGTCCGTCCCGGTGAGGTGATGGCGTTGGTCGGCGACAACGGCGCCGGCAAGTCGACCCTGATCAAAGGCATCGTCGGTATCTACCCCTTCGACGAAGGGCAGGTGTCCTTCGACGGCAAGCCGGTGAAGATACACGGCCCGCGTGACGCTGCCGATCTCGGTATCGAAGTCGTGTATCAGGATCTCGCCCTGGCCGACAATCTCGACGTCGTCGCCAACATGTTCCTCGGTCGCGAAGAGATGCGGGGGGTCGTGCTCAACGAGTTGACCATGGAGAAGCGGGCCAAAGAAGTGCTCGAGAGTCTCTCGGTCACCACGTTGCGCTCGGTCCGCCAGACCGTCGCCGGCCTGTCCGGCGGCCAACGCCAAGCGGTGGCGGTGGCCAAATCGGTCTTGTGGGATTCTCGGCTGGTCATTCTTGACGAGCCCACCGCCGCACTCGGTGTCGCCCAGACCCGGCAGGTGCTGGATCTGGTCAAACGCCTGGCCGAGCAGGGCTACGGCGTCGTGATCATCTCGCACAACCTGCACGACGTCTTCGAGGTGGCCGACCGGATCACCGTGCTGCGTCTCGGCCAGCAGGTCGCCGTTCTCGACAGAGATGCGGTCACCCAACAAGACGTCGTGCATGCCATCACCGCCGGCACGCTGGCCCACGTACCCGGCATGCAGGAGATCGACGCATGAGCGACCAATCCCCACAGGACACCACCGCCACGGACTTGAACCCGCGCACCGCCGGTTTCGCAGCACCCACCGTCAGTGTCGGCGACTACGTGGCACAGCGCTGGCAGGCGATCCGCAGCGGCGAGCTCGGCTCGCTGCCCATCATCGTCGGTTTGATCCTCATCGCGCTCGTGTTCGGCAGCCTCGAGGAACAGTTCCTCACCGCCCGCAACTTCACCAACCTGCTGCTGCAGATGGCACCGATTTCCACCCTCGCCATCGGCATCGTGTTCGTGCTGCTGATCGCCGACGGCGAGATCATCACGATCGACCTCTCGGTGGCCTATGTCGCCGCCGTGGGCGGTGTCACGATGGTGCTCCTCCAACGCCCTGGAGATCCGGGTTGGCCCTGGTGGGCTGCCATCCTGGGTGCGGTGGTCGTCACGACCGCCATCGGGTTCCTGCATTCGATGATCATCACCAAAGCCGGCGTGCCCGTCGTTCATCGCCACACTGGCCGGCTTTCCTCATATGGTCCGGCGTCGTCCTGATCCTCACCACCCAGTATTCGACCGCCGGCACGATCCGGATCCAGGACAAGACCCTCGTCGGGATCTCCAACAACTTCCTCAACGACGCCATCGGCTGGATCCTGGGCATCGTGATCGTCGTCGGCTATGCGGCTTCCCAATTGCTCGACGCCCGCAGGCGGAAGTCGAGGGGACTCGAGTCCAAGCCCCCGCTCGTGATCGCCGGCCAGATCATCGGGCTGGGGGTTGTCACCCTCGTCGCCGTCGGCGTGGCCAACAGCGATCGAGGCGTGCCCCAGGTCACGCTCACCCTGGGCGCGTTCCTGCTCTTCTGGACCTTCATCGCCTCGCGCACCCGGTTCGGCCGTCACATCTATGCCGTCGGTGGCAACCCCGAAGCGGCCCGACGGGCCGGCATCAACGTCGACGGCATTCGTGTCAAGGTTCTCATGATCAACGGGTTCATGGCCGGCGTGGGCGGCATCGTCCTCGCCTCCCGCCTCCGGTCGGTCGCCACCAACACCGGTGGCGGCAACCTCCTCTTGAACATCATCGCCGCTGCTGTCATCGGTGGCACGAGCCTGTTCGGTGGTCAGGGTCGCATCGTCTCGGCTCTGTACGGAGCCCTCGTGATCCAGTCGATCCAGAACGGCATGGATCTGCTCGGCATCGCATCCGGTACCAAATTCGTCGTCACCGGCATCGTGCTCCTCCTCGCCGTGCTGCTGGACTCGATCTCGAAGCGACGGCGGGCGGCCAGCGGCCTCGCGTGACGTGATGGGCGGCAGTCCCGGCCGGCGAAGCGCCGCGGCCGGTCTGCTCGCCCTTGCGGTCGCCGTGCCGGGTGCTCCTTCGGGAGCGCCCGGTCCTGTCGTCGGCGCCGACACCGAACGTCCCGTCCAACCCGAGACCGGGCTGGTTCGATTCGACGATGTCGCTTCGGAGGTGGGCCTCGGGTTTCGTCACGGTGCGTTCCAGTGGGAGACGACCGGCGACCCTCCGGCCATGATGGGCGGCGGGCTGTGCTGGCTCGACTTCGACCGGGACGGGTGGATGGACCTCTTCGTCACCAACACCTGGTCGAACGGCGAATGGGGCCGGTGGCGGGCCGAGGACGCGCTACCCACCAGTCACCTGTTCGCGCAACGACCGGGGTCGCGTTCACCGACATCACCGACGAGACCGGCGCCGGCGTCGAGAGCGGGGCAACGGTTGTGTCGCCGCCGACCTCGACCTCGACGGCGACACCGACCTGTACGTGACGACCGAACGCGACAACGTGCTGCTGTGGAACGACGACGGCCGCTTCGTCGCCGACGACGGCGGCCGCCGGGGTCGATGCCTACGGTTGGCACGCCGGCGCCGCCGTCGGGGATGTCGAACGGCGACGGCTGGCCGGACCTGTTCGTGTCCGGCTACGTCGACATGAACCGGCGCATCCCCGGAGCCACAAAGGGATTCCCCAACACCCACGGCGCCGAACCCGACCTGCTGTTCGTCAGCCTCGGACCCGACGAGGACGGACGGGTGTCGTTCCGGGACGTTGCCGAGGTCGCCGGGATCGAGCCCGACGGGCCGAGTACGGTCTCGGGGCAACGCTCAGCGATGTCGACGGCGACGGGACCTCGACCTGTACGTCGCCAACGACACCCAGCCCAACCGTCTCTACCTCAACGAGTCCGGTCGATGGCTGCCGACGCCGACCGGCATCCGGTTCGTCGATCGAGGTCAGAGCGGCCGGGGTCGACGACCCCAACGCCGGGATGGGCGTGGCGCCGGCCGACTACGACGGCGACGGTCAGCCTGACCTCGTCGTGACCAACCTGGGCGAACAGCTCCACGGTGTGTTCCGCAGCGAGTCCGACGTCCCCGGTGTTCGTCGACGGGCTTGCCTGCCATGGGCGTGCCGGACCCCGGGGAGGGTCAAGCGGGATGGGGGGTGGTCTGGGCCGATGTCGACCTGGACACCGACCTCGACCTCGTGTTCGTGCACGGCGCCATACCGGTCACCGACCTGGTCGCCGATCGTGAGGACGATCCTGGCCTACGCCAGCGGCGCTGCCGAGGGGTCGGATCGTTTCGAGCCCGTGGCGAAGATCTGGGGACTGGACGAGGTCGGACCGGTACTCGGCCGCGGCCCGGCAGCTGCCGACTACGACAACGACGGCGATATCGACCTGGCGGTGGGCACGATCGGCGGTGATCTGATGTTGCTGCGCAACTCCGGCGCCGGTGGACACTGGCTCGACGATCGCTCCCGACCCGGCCACGCCCGGCAGCGTTGGTACGGTCATCCTCGAGGACGGCACCTCCCTGCGGCGCGAGATCATCGCCGGCGACAGCTACCTGTCGTCTCAGGATCCCCGGCTCCATTTCGGCCTGGGCGCTTCGAGGCGCCGCACCGTGGTCGTGACGTGGCCGGACGGCAGCCGCATCGGCTGGACGATGTCCAGGCGGATCGGATTCTCGACGTCGCAGCCGGCTGAACCTCAGGTCGCGTACGCGCCGGTCTGGTTGAGGCCAGGGGTCTATGATCGGCGCCGGAGGATCACGTGGAACAGCTGGGCATCGGGATGATCGGTTCGAAGTTCATGGGACGGGCCCACGGCAACGCCTGGGCGTCCGCGCGCCATTTCTTCGACCTCCCGCTGCCAGCCGACGATGCGGGTCGTCGCCGCCCGTGATGCCGAGGACTCGCCGCCTTCGCGTCCCCGTGGGGCTGGGAACGGGCGACGACCGACTGGCGCGACCTGTGACCGACCCGAGGTCGACCTCGTCGACGTGACCACCCCGAACGACGTGCACGCCGAGCAGGCGATCGCCGCGCTCGAGGCGGGCAAGCACGTCGCCTGCGAGAAGCCGCTGGCCGGGACCCTCGACGACGCCCGGCGCATGGCCGACGCCGCTCGCAGCTCGCCGGCCAGACCTTCGTCTGGTACAGCTACCGGCGGGTGCCGGCCCTCGGCCTGGCCCGCCGCATGATCGCCGAGGGCTGGTTGGGCCGCATCTACCACGTGCGGGCCGCCTACCTGCAGGGG
The DNA here is from genome assembly GCA_963793385.1 of uncultured Acidimicrobiales bacterium. Taxonomy (GTDB): domain Bacteria; phylum Actinomycetota; class Acidimicrobiia; order Acidimicrobiales; family SZUA-35; genus JABDIY01. The sequence goes on along the minus strand of CAWCAF010000019.1, from coordinate 33,792 downwards.
TGGGGCGGCCCCGAGACGCCGCGGATCTGGCGCTTCGAAGCGGCCACGAGCGGGCTCGGGGGCGCTGGGTGACCTCGACGCCCACATCGTCGACATGGCCCGGTTCCTCACCGGCGAGGAGATCGTCGAGGTCAGCGGTGCCATCGAAGAACGTTCATCGATGAGCGGCCGCTGCCCGACGACCCCGACCCGGTTCGCGCCGAGCACCGTCGACGACGCCATCGTGTTCTTCGGCCACCTCGAAGGTGGAGCCGTCGCCAGCTTCGAGTCGACCCGACTGGCCACGGGCGTGAAGAACTCCAACCGCATCGAGATCCACGGCGAGCTCGGTGCCCTGTCGTTCGACTTCGAGCACATGAACGAGCTGGAGGTCTTCGACGCCTCGGACCCGGGGCCGGAGCAGGGCTGGACGACGATCCAAACCACCCACGAGGAACACCCGTGGATGGCGGCCTGGTGGCCTGACGGTCACGGCCTCGGTTACGAGCACACCTTCGTCAACCAGGCGGCCGACATCGTGCGGGCCCTCGGCGGCGAAGAGCCCGAGGTGCCCTTGCCCGATTTCGCCGACGCCCTGATCACCCAGCGGGTGCTCGAAGCGGCCCTCGTGTCGGCCCGCCAGCGTCGACCCGTCGCGCTCGAAGAGATCGAGTAACGACGATGCACCACGTACCCCAACTCAGCCATCGTGACGCCCTCCAGGTCCTCGACGCGGTGCTGGCCGAACTCGAACGGGACGGGCTGGGCGCTGCGGTCGCCGTCGTCGACGCCCACGGCGAACTCCTGGCGTTCGTGCGCACCGACGATTGCCCGTTGCCGTCGATCACCATCGCCTGCAACAAGGCGTACTCGGCGGCCCGGCAGCGCTCCGAATCCGCCGCCATCGGCGAGTCCTCGATCCGTGAGCGCTTTCCCCTCACCAACTTCGGCGATTCCCGTTTCACCGGCTGGGGCGGCGGCGTGCCGATCATCGTCGACGGCGTGGTCGTCGGCGCCATCGGCGTCAGCGGGCTTCCCGAGAGCGACGACGTCAGGCTGGCGCAGCTGGGCGCCGGTGCGCTGGACCTTTCCTGAAGCCTGACGTGCGCGTGCGCCTTCTCGCCCTCAGCGGTCTGTCCCTCGTCCTGATCGGCGCCGCCGTCGTCGTGGTGATGACCCGGTCCGCCACCGCCGACCACCTGCTCGCCGATTGTGAGCCGACCGTGGATCCCGAAGTCTCGGTGGCAGCGGTTGTGGGACGAGGAACTTCTCGAAGCGGTCCGCAACGACTTCCCCGCTCCCACGGTCCACTCCCGGAATCTCTTCCACACCTCGGCTGCGATGTGGGATGCGTGGGCGGCCTACGACGACACCGCCACAGGCGTCTTCGTCGACGAGCGGGTCGACGCCGACGACGTGCAGGCGGCGCGAGAGCAGGCCATCAGCTTCGCCGCCTATCGGATCCTCGTCGAGCGGTACCTCCCGACGCCGGGCGCAGAGGTGCTCGTCACACGCCTCGACGATCTCTTCGAGTCGCTGTGCTATGACCGTACGTTCACCGACACCGAGGTGATCTGCCGGCAGCGCTCGGCAACCGCATCGCGGCAACGGTGCTCGCCGCCACGATCGACGATGGATCCAACGAGGCCGAACGCTACGTCGATCCGGCGTACCGATCCGTCAACGAGCCCCTGGTCGTGGCCGAGTCCGGGACGACGATGGTCGATCCCGATCGCTGGCAGCCGTTGCAACTCGAGGTCCTCGTCGCTCAGAACGGGCTCCCGCTCGAGAACAACGTGCAGGAGTTCGTCGGTTCCCAGTGGGGCGGGGTACGTCCTTTCGCCATCCAGGGACCGACCGCCGATGGTCGGCCGCCGTTCGACCCGGGGCCGCCACCCCGGCTCGCCGATCCGGCCACCCACGACGAGTTCCAGCGCGACGCCGTCGAGGTGATCCGGTACTCCTCCCTGCTCGATCCCGACACCCCGGCTGACGGTCGACATCGGACCCCGGCACACTGGGCAACGCGCCACTGGGCACCTACGACGCCGCCGGTCGTGATCTCGAATCCGATCACCGGCCGGCCCTACGAGCCGGTCATCGTTCCGGTCGGCGACTACGGCCGGGCGGTCGCCGAGTACTGGGCCGACGGACCGAGGTCGGAGACCCCGCCCGGTCACTGGAACACCATCGCAAATGCGGTGTCGGACGATCTCGGTAAACGATCTGCGCATCGGTGGCGAGGGTCCGGTGGTCGATCGTCTCGAATGGGACGTCAAGCTGTATCTGGCCCTCAACGGTGCCGATGCACGACGCCGCCATCGCCGCCTGGGGAACGAAGAGCTACTACGACTACGTGCGCCCGATCTCGATGATCCGCTACATGGGTGGACTGGGTCAGTCCTCCGATGCCGCCGGTCCGTCGTACCATCCGGATGGACTGCCGCTCGATGACGGGTTGATCGAGATCGTCACGCGCCGAGACGACCAGTCTCCGGGCGAACGGCACGAACATCTGGCCGACCACGTCGGCGAAGTAGCCGTTCTGGCCTGGAGGGGCATCCCCGCCGACCCCGAGAGCGAGGCGGGCGGGGTGGGGTGGATCCTGGCCGTCGACTGGGTGCCGTATCAGCTCCCGACCTTCGTGACCCCGTCGTTTGCCTCCTACGTCTCGGGCCACAGCGCCTTCAGCCGGGCCGGCGCCGAGGTCCTGACGCCGATGACCGGCAGCGAGTTCTTCCCCGGCGGACTGGGTACGCTGGGCGATCCCGGCAGGGTCGCTCGAGTTCGAACTCGGACCCGCGCCAGGATGTCGTTCTCCAGTGGGCCACCTACCGCGACGCCGCCGACGAGGCCGGGCTCTCCCGCCTCTACGGGGGGATCCACGTCCGTTCCGACGACCTTCGGGGCCGGGAGATCGGGGCGCGTTGCGCGAAGCGGCCTGGGAGCGTGCGCAGCGGTACTACGAGGGTGCCGCCTAGACTGCCCTAGGTCCAGACCTGTGGCCATGGCCGCGCCTGTTCGAGGGCGAAGGCGATCTCGAGGAGGGTCCGTTCGTCGCCACGATCGGTCGCGAAGTGCACGCCGATGGGCAATCCGGTGCTCGAACGGCCCAGGGGCAGACGAGATCGCAGGAGTTCCCGTCACGTTCTGCATCGGCGTGAAGGCGCAATACTCGATGAGCCGGCGGCTCGCCGTCTCGAAGTCGAGATCGAGCGCCAGGTGGCCGAGCGGCACCGGCGGCAGCGACAGCGTCGGCGACAGCATCAGGTCGTAGGTCGCTGAAGAAGTCGTGGTACACCCCAGACGTCGCCCGCAGCCGACGGATGGCCGGCGGCACTCCGAACCCATGTCGCACGGCGTGGGTACGCAGCCCCAGGGTCAACGGTTCGAGTCGGCGGCGGTCGAACCCCTCTCCCGAGGAGCCAGCGGCCACCGTGGGTGATCATCGCGGCGAGAAGCGCCCAGTAGAGCAGGAAGTCCTCGGCCATCTGTCCGGTCACGGGGCTGGGAACCCACTCCACCCGGTGGCCCAGTTCCTCGCAGGCCGCCGCGGTCTCCTCGACCGCGGCGTGGACATCGGGGTCAGAGTCCGAGCCGTCGTGGCGTTCGGTGAACACACCGATCCGCAGACTCCGGGTGTCCGGGCCCGAGGATCGGACCGACCGGCGGCAGCACCGGGCTCCGGTAGCTCTGTTCAGCGGCGAGGAAGAATCGGGCGGTGTCGCGCACGGTGCGCGTGAGCACGCCTTCGACCGAGATGTCGATCGGCAGCGATGTGGAACGAGGGGGACCGGGCAGGCGGCCCCGACTCGGCTTCAGGCCGACCAGACCACAACACGCCGCCGGAATGCGGATCGAGCCGCCGCCGTCGTTGGCGTGACCGATCGGCACGACGCCGGCGGCGACCAGAGCCGCCGAACCCCCGGACGATCCTCCCGCCGAGTGCTCGGGGTTCCACGGATTCCGCACGGGTGGGCCCTCGCTGAATTCGGTGGTCGAGGTGAGTCCGAACTCGGGGAGTCTGGACTTGGCGATCGGGATGAGACCGGTTCCGAGAATCAGCTGGGTGATGGTTGCGTTCGCCGCCGCAGCGCGTCGGAACCACCGCCCGTGATCCGAAGACCGTCGGGAGCCCGGCGACGTCGGTGTTGTCCTTGATGACGGTGGGCACGCCGGTCGAGATGGCCCGACGACCATCGACGAAGCGTCCAGACGAGCGTCGGCGAACCGATCGAGGACCGTGGTGGCGAGCACGGGTTCGACCGCCTCGAGGCGGACGATGGCAGCATCGATCGACTCCGACGGGCTGAGGTCTGCCGTCGCTGATGAGTTCGGCGAGAGCGGTGGCGTCGAGCCGTCCCAGTTCGTCGTCGGCATGATCTTCACACGAGCGCTCCTCCCACCGGGCGTCGGTTTCCGGGGATGTCGCCGGCCAATCTAGGTGCTCAGTGGGTCGGCGACGAAACGGACGCACCGAACGATGACGAGGTCGAGCCGGCTCGGGCGGGATTGACGGAGGTCTGGCTACCTCGTGTCAGCGGTGGGCGCTCTGGTCAGGTCACAAGGACCGGGCCCGGTGCGTTGCGAGATCAGAGCTGGAACTTGCCCCTGCGGATCCGATCCGCTTCCATGATCTCCACCTCGTGTGCGCCTGAAACCACGATCGTTGGAGTCGGGCACGAAGTCGAGGTCCGGATCGCGTTCCTCGTAGTCGACAGCGTCGAGGATCACCCGCATCGCATTGAGGCGAGCGATGTGCTTGTTCTCCGAGCGGATGATCGTCCACGGTGCCACGTTGGTGTGGGTCTCGCCGCAGCATCTCGTACTTGCGCTCGGTGAATGTCGTCCCAGAGATCCTGGGCCTGCACGTCGATTTCGCTGAGCTTCCACTGGCGGAGCGGATCGTCCCGACGCCGTTCGAACCGGCGCTGCTGCTCGTCCTTGGTGACCGAGAAGTAGAGCTTGACCAGGATCGTTCCCTGCCGCACCAGATCCTTCTCGAATCCGACGACCCCGCGGAGGAAGTCCTTGTGTTCCTTGTCGGTGCAGAACCCGAACACCGGTTCCACCATCGCACGGTTGTACCAGCTGCGGTCGAACAGGACCATCTCCCCGCCGGCGGGGAACTGGGCGACGTACCGTCTGCAGATACCACTGGGTGCGCTGTTCCTCGGTCGGTTTGCCGAGAGCGACGACGCGATAGTGCTTGACGTTCATGAATCGGGTGACGCGCCGAATCGTGCCGCCCTTGCCGGCCGCATCACGACCTTCGAACAGAACGATCATCTTCTTGCGGTGGACCTCGAGATGCCGCTGGAGTTTGAGGAGCTCCACCTGGTAGGGGTGATGTTCGTTCTCCTGCCGGAGCTTCTTGTCGAGCTTGCGGCTCTTCTTGCGTTCGACTTCGAGCTTGGCGCGCAGCTTTGCGATCTCGTCGTCCGGGAGGCCTGGCGCCTCTACGGCTGTGGCTGGGGAGTCGGCTTCCATCAAGGGTTCTCCTGAGTCGTTCGAACTCCGATCCCGTCGGCACTCCGGGATGGTGAATGAATGCTGGGCCCCGCTGGCCCTGTCCACAAATCTCGTGTGGAACCCACATCGGCGGTGTTCTTGCCGGTGCAGCCTACCGTAACGGTGGCCCTGGCACGATTTTTCGGCGAGGAGGGTCAGCTGTCGTGGACGGTGAGGGCGCCGTCGGCGTGGGCCTGGCGGAGCACCTTCTTGTCGAACTTGCCCACCGAGGTCTTGGGTACCTCGTCGACAAAGGTCCAACGCTCCGGGATCCACCACTTGGCCACCTTGCCCTCGAGGTAGGCCTTCATCTCCTCGATCGTGGGCGCGGTGGCGCCGTCCTGGATCACGATGCAGGCCAGGGGGCGTTCGTCCCACCGGTCGTCGGCGACGGCGATCACCGCCGCCTCCTTCACCACGGGGTGGCCCATCAGCGTGTTCTCGAGATCGACCGAACTGATCCACTCGCCGCCGCTCTTGATCACGTCCTTGGCCCGATCCGATATCTGGACATAGCCGTTGGGCTCGATCGAACCCACATCGCCGGTGCGCAACCAGCCGTCGTGGAACCGGTCCTCGGACGGGTCGAGGTAGTAGCTTCCGGTGATCCACGGCCCACGGATCTCGATTTCGCCCTGGGCCTCGCCGTCCCACGGCAACTCCTCGCCGTCGTTGTCGGTGATGCGAAGTTCCACACCGGCGATGATGCGCCCGGTCTTGGTTCGCCATTCGATGTCGTCGTCGTGGGCGACCCCTCGAGGCGGCCAGCTCACCGCAGCCAGCGGCGACGTCTCGGTCATGCCCCAGGCCTGCACGATGTCGACACCGAAGGTACTCCGGTAGCCCTCGATCAGCGCCCGGGGAACCGCAGCACCACCGCACACTATGTAGCGCAGCGAACTGAGGTCAGCACCCGGAGCGTTGTGGAGGATGTCGTTGAGCACCGTCGGCACCGCCCCGGAGATCGTGGGCCGGGTCGCCTCGATGATCTCGGCCAGAGGGGCCGCCTGGAGGAACTGCTGGGGCATCACCAGGTCAGCACCCACGCTCCATGCGCCGTACGGCATCCCCCACGCGTTGGCGTGGAACTGCGGAACGATCAGCAGAACCCGTTCGGACTGGGAGAACTGGCAGCATCTGGACGGAATGGGTGGCCATCGAGTGGAGGTAGGTGGACCGGTGCGAGTACGCCACGCCCTTGGGATTGCCCGTGGTGCCGCTCGTGTAGCACATCGCCGCAGCCGCCCGCTCGTCGAGATCCGGGTAGCTGAAACCGGGGACCTCGGCGGCCAGGAGTTCGTCGTAATCCAGCGTGGCGCCCAGGCCGCTGGTATCGCCCTCGCCGCGCACCACGATGTGTTCGACCGTCCGTCAGCTGGTCCCGAACCGTGGCCAGGAGCGGGGCGATCGACCCGTCGACCAGGATCACCTTGTCCTCGGCGTGATTGATCACGTAGGCCAACTGCTCGGGGAAGAGCCGGATGTTCAACGTGTGCAGGACCGCGCCCATGCACGGGACGGCCAGATAGGCGGCCATGTGGGCGTCGTGGTTCCACATGAACGTGCCCACCCGGTCGCCCCGTTCGACACCCAGCCGGGCCAACGCCGCCGCCAGGCGGTCGGCGTGTTCAGCGAGCTCGCCGAAGGAGACCTCCTCGATGTTGCCGGCCCCGTGGTAGGTCAACACCTGTGCGTCGCCGTGCACCCGACGTCCGTGATCGGAACAGGGACGTGATCGTCAGTTCCGGTTCCTGCATCGTGGAGAGGATCATGCCACGATCTTCCCAGAGCGACCGGCGTGGCTCAAACGCTTGGTATGCGCGCCCGACTCAGGCGAGCATCCGCCCGGTGATCTCGACGGGGTCGATCCGTATGTACCGCTCCTTGGGGCCCGCAGCCCATGGTGAGATGTGGAGATCCTCGGCGAAGATCACGTCCTCGACCGACTCGACTTCGGTTGCGGGTCCTTTGACCACGATGCTCCAGCCGGTCTCGCTCTGGTTGTCGATCGTGTCGACCTCGAAGGCGACCCCGGTGCTGAGCACGGCGGCGGCCAGCTTGAGTCCCGCCGCAGTCTGGAAGTACACCTGGCGATCGGCCACCCGGTAATTGACAGGAAAGATGTCCGGGTGGTTGTTGATCGACACGGCCAGCCGACCGACCTTCTGGGTCGTGATCAGCTCCCAGCACTTCTCGGGACTCAGGGTCGACAATTCCGGCTTGTCATCGGGGGTCATGTACCCATACTTGCACCCGAGGCGCCTGACGAAACCGGCACCGATCATGGGCTGTCCGGCGACCGCCTCGCTCGGAGTCCTCCGGATGTCGGTGGATTCCCGGAGATCGACGTCGGGCAGCCACCCGTACGAGCGCAACATCCTGCCGGGACGATCCCCGGTTCGTCGTGGCGGCGGCTCCGACGACAGGTCGACGACCGCGCCCGCCGGAGCGCATGACGCGTCACCTCGGCTTCCAGCCGATCGATCTCGGATTCGGGCGAGCGTCAGTTCCCGACGGAGCAAGGCGAGCTGGAGTCCGACTCCCGGTGACGGTCTGTGCGTCGGATCGCTCGGCCGCTCTCGACCAGTCCGGTCTAGAACGTTGGCGCTCTCCTGCGCGTTGGCGTACCAGGCGAACGCGGCCGCACACCCGGCACCGACAAGAAATGCAATAACGCCACGACCGCAAGGCCTGGCCAGGTCGCGCCATCGTCCAGCATGGTCCCGTTCTAGCAGACTTGGGCGCGCGCGGGAGCACCCCCACCGCCACCGATTTCGTCGATGCACCGGCGGCCGACCAAAATGATCGGTCATGTCCGACAACCGAGCTTCCGGCCAGCCGGCCGTCCTGACCGAACGACGTGACCGCATTCTGCTCATCACCCTCAATCGACCGGAGGCGATGAATGCGATCAACGGCGCCCTCTCCAACGGCTCTGGTCGACGCGATCGACCAGACCTGGACGCCGACCCTGCACTGAGCGTCGGGGTGCTCACGGGCAGCGGCCGTGGTTTCTGCGCCGGGATGGACCTCAAGGCCTTCTCCCGAGGTGAGGACATCGGTCCGATGATGACCTTCATCCGCAATGGATCGAAGAAGCCCCTGGTCGGAGCGATCGAGGGCTTCGCTCTCGCCGGTGGGCTCGAACTGGCGCTCACCTGTGATCTCCTCGTCGCTGCCGAGGGATCCCGGTTCGGAATCCCCGAGGTCGGTGTGGGGCTCTTCGCCGCCGCCGGCGGCCTTCTCCGCCTCCCATCCCGAGTGGGGCATGGTCCCGCCATGGAGATGGCGCTGACCGCTGAGCCGATCCATGCCGAACGAGCCGCAGCCCTCGGGCTGGTGGCCCGCGTCTGTGCCGGCGGAACATCGGTGGCCGTCGCACTGGAACTCGCCGAACGCATCGCCCGGAACGCGCCGTTGGCGGTGTCGGCCTCCAAGCAGCTGATCAACCTGAGTCACGGCTTGACCGACGACGAGTTCTACGAGGCCCAGAAGGAACACTCGAGGGTCGTGTTCGGCTCCGACGACGCCCGCGAAGGACCCCGTGCCTTCGCCGAGAAGCGCCAGCCCGGTGGACCGGCTCGTAGTGGCGTTCGCCCCTCGGTCAGGACCGCGGTCGGTATCCCTGACGATGGCGCTCCTATTTGCTACACCGTAGGGATGGAAGGCCAGCAACTCGATCCCGTGCCGAGGGGGTCGCATGCCGAGCACCTCACCGGGTGGTCGACGGTCCTTCACGGTGAGTGCTTCCGAGGACGCGGCCGGTTCGCACTCGAGCACGCTGGACTCGGCGTCCTGGCTGTTTCCGCTGGTGACGCTACCCTTGATCGTCGCCGGTACCTTCGTTGCGCTCGACCGCTATTTCCCCGAGATCGTCGATCTACGCGGCGTGGATGGTGAGCCGCCGGCGATCATCGCCCAGCCCGCCGCTGATGCCGCCTGGCTGGAGCGGGTCGCCGGGCAGGCAGGAGGCTGGCTCACCGGCTGGCCGATCGTCCTGGTTGCCCCCATCGTCGCCGGCGTCCTCGTCGGCCTTGTCACGGGTTGGTTGCGATGGCGCATGGGCCGGGCGGCGGCCGCTGAGGCGTTGGCCAGAACCCGTGAGTCCGGAGTCTCGGGAGGCGCTCGCACTCGTGTCCGAGCAGACCGACCGGTTCGGTTCTCTCCAGGACAGAGATCACGACAGCACAGCACCAGATCCATCAGCTGACCGGTCAGCTGACCCGCCAGTCGCAACAACTCGCGCACCGCTCCGAGGACGACGACGCCGCCCGGCTCGCCGTCGAGACCCTCCGCTTGGAGTCGTTGCGCCTGAACACCGATCTGGAGGACGCGCTGGCCGAGCGGGACGAGCTCGAATCGCAGGTGAGCTGACACTCGAGACGCCAGGTCGACGCCCACCGATCAGGGATCGCTGGACCTCGAACGCGAAGCGGCCGAAGCGTCACGCCGGCTCGGCGAAGCCGAGGACATGATCGGCCGGCAGCGCCAGAAGATCGATTCCCTGGAACATCATCTCGACCAGGTTCGTCGACGCGCCGCCGAGCTGGCGGCGCAGGCGCGGAGCGCCGACCAGATGCGTCGAGCCTGGGAGCACGCCGAACGAATCATCGTCGACCTGTCCGAGCAGGTGCACGCCAAGGTCGTCGATGTCCGAACCTACGCCCCGCAGCCCGCTGCCGACATCGTGTCGGGGACGAGCCGCAACGAAGAGCTGGAGCGACTCCTCAACGAAGCCATCGACGTGATCGAGTCCTTCGAGTCCCAACTCGAACAGACCCGTTTCCAGCTCGGCGAGCGTGATGCGGCGCTGGCCAGGGCCGATGTCCACCGCGAAGCGCTCATGACCGAAGTCGGGCTGCTGACCGAGGAGATCGACCAGGCCGCCTATCACATCGCTGCCCTGGAGAACTCGGTGCTCCGCCACCGACAGACCGATGCGATGGTCGAGGAACTGCGTGGCCGCGCTCGGATGCCGAGCGTCAGCGGGCGGACGATCTCGGACCGGCAACTGCACGACGCCAACGCCCGCGCATTGCGGCTCGAGGAGCGGATCCTGGGTCCACGACGTGGAACCGACCAGGTGGTCGACCTGACCGAACCGTTGAGCCGTCACGCCTCCTGACAGCGGTCGTCGCCAACCGGGGTCGGGCTGGTCGGGATCCGGCCGCTCCACGTTGGCGAGGAGCCACCGACTGAGCCCTACACTGTGCGGCGATGACCACGTCGATCAGCGCTGAACAGGCCGCCGACACCGGCGACGACACGTCTCGAGCCGAACGGGTCTTCTCCAAGAGCATCGCCATCTCGGCGATCCGATGCGTTCTCGCCTACGTCGTGTTGCCGCTCGGTGCGCCGCTGATCGGTCTCACCGCGGTCGGACCATGGGTCGGCATCGTCGTCAGCGTGGTTGCGCTCTACTTCAACGTCTACAGCATCCGCAGGTTCTGGGCCGCTGATCACCGCTGGAAGTACTACATGAGTGCCTTGAACATCGCGGTGATCATCCTTGTCAGCATTCTGTTCGTTCAGGACCTCAGCACGATTCTCAGCTGAACGAGGTTCGCCCGAACGACCTGAGGCAATGTCAGCTGTTGACAAAGCCGGGTCCGTTTCGTGTCATTCCGGCAGAACCGAAATCGTGACCCGGTGTACTGTCCGGACATGAGTGACCCCGCCGGCTCGTCGCTGCCCGATGACCTCGCTCCCAACCCGAGCGAACACAACCAGTGGTATCCGTTCCTCGACCGCCCACTCCCACCCGAGGTCGACGGCGTCGTCCAGAACCCTGCGGTCATCCCCGTCACCGGTGCGGTGCCGCTGCCGCTCGGCGGCGCAAGTACGTCGTGGTCGGCGCCGGAGTCCACGGCATGTCCACCGCCTATCACCTGGCGATGCTGCTGGAGCGCACCGGCAAGGGGAAGGGCTCCGACGTCGTCCTGATCGACAAGCAGGGTCCGGGCGCCGGGGCGACCGGGCTGGCCTGCGGCTGTGTGCGCAACCTCTACATGACCGGCCCGCTGCACGCCATCCTGCGGGCCAGCGTCGAGGTCTGGGAGTGCGACCCGGTGAACTTCGGTTTCCAGCAGGTCGGCTACGTCTCGCATCGGCGAGGCCAACCAGGAAGCCGACTACGTCACGCTGCATACCGTAGCAGAACGACCAGCGGCTATCCGTCGGATCTCTACACCGGCGCCGAGGCCCACGCGTTCCTGACGCGGGCTGTGGCCCGACTTCAAGACCGACAACTGCGACGTGGTGCTCCACGAACACCGCTCGGGCTACGCCGGCACCCACATGGCGGTGCTGGGGGCTCGACCAGAAGTGCCGGCAATGGGGCGTGCAGCGGGTCTACGGCGTCGAGGTGACCGGCTACGCGACCGACGGGACCGGGTCGGCGGTCACCGCCGTGGAGACCGACCACGGCAGCGTCGCGTGCGACGAGGTCGTCGTCGGCGCCGGCGCCTGGACACCCACAGCACTGGGAGTGGCTCGGTCGGCCCGGCGAACCTCGACGTCGTCTACCCCGACGGCCACGTCGAGAACGGGCATGGACATGTGGACCTACTGGCGTCTCCTCGAAGGCGAGGTCTTCCTGCCCGAGGGCGTCGACTTCCGCACCGCCGACGGCAAGGACTCGCCGGTGCTGCACGTCGAGTTGATGAACACGCCGGTGTTCGGCGCCGACGGCGAGATGATCCAGGACCACGTCTACACCTACACCCGCTACGCCGCCGAGCGGGTCGGCGCACCCGGGCCTCCAGGGCGGCACCATCCCGATCAAGCTCGGCCCCGAGGCCGTCGTCGAGCCCTACGGCCACCTCAACGACCGTCTACCAGGCCGACGACTGGTTCGCCGAGTACTACTGCGCCACGCTCGGCATGCTCTTCAAGCGCTTCGAGAACCTCCTGCCGTACTACAAGAAGCGCCGCAACGGCGGCATCGGCGCCTTCACCCCCGACAACGTGCCCGTCTTCGATCACGTCGCGGACAACGCGTGCGATGATCGCCGACTCCAACCACGGGTTCAAGATGATCGGCGTCGGCAAGCTCACCGCCCAGATGCTCGTCCACGGCGACAAGCCCGAGGAACTGAAGCCGTTCACGCTGGAGCGCTACGCGAACGGCGGCACCTTCGGCGACCGCAACTCCAACTGCCCCTGGGTGTGACCGGGTCGACCGATGCGGTTGCGCCCTGGCCCCATCGGCCTCGATGCTGGAGCGCTCGTGCCCACAGTGCGTCCTACGCGACCCGAGCCGGATCGGGCACACTAGGACCATGATGTCGCTTCCACCCGATACGCCGAGCGAACGTGCCGTCGACAGCGAGGTCAGCATCGGACCCCCGACCCTGCTCGTGGAGTATGCCGAGTACGACAAAGCACAGCAGGCCGTCGACAAGCTCTCCGATGCCGGCTTCCCGGTGGCGGCGACGTCCATCGTCTGGAACCGTCTGCGACGGGTCGAGCATGTGACGGGTCGCAAAACGGCGTTGACCGCCGCTCGGGCTGGGGCGATGAGCGGTGCGTGGTTCGGCTCGTTCATCGGGCTCCTGCTGCTCTTCTTCGTCGAAACTCAGGAAGAGACCTCCGGTATCGCGCTGATCGTCGCCTATCTCATCGTCGGTGCCGATCGTCGGGGCAGCCTGGTCGGCGATCGGTCACATGGCTCAGCGCAGGAACGCGTGACTTCTCCTCCCGGAACCTGATGGCCGCAGAGAGCTATCAGGTGTGGGTCGATGCCGATGTGATCGACAAGGCGGCCGGGATTCTCGGGCTGCCGCTGCCGTCCAGTCCCGCCTGACCGCTCCCGGTCAACGTCCCTCGAAGCGCGGGGTTCGCTTCTCCATGAAGGCGGCAACACCTTCCCGGTAGTCGCTGCTCTCGGCGCAACGCGCCACCATGTCCGCGGCGGCGGCGACGCCCCTCGGGGTCGTAAGCGGCGGAGACGGAGAGTTTGGCAGCCCGCTGGCTGAGCGGGGCACGGGCGGCGATCGTCGAGACCAGTCGATCGACGCGGTCGTCGAGGTCGCCGGGTTCCACCACCTCGTTCACCAGACCGATCCTCAGGGCGGTCGGTGCATCGACGAGATCGGAGGTGTACAGCAGCTGTGTGGTCCACGCCGGTCCGATCAGGTGGACCAGCGATGCCACACCCTCGGGCGGATAGCCGATGCCGAGCCGCGCCGGTGGCACGGCGAAGACCGCATCGGTCGATGCGATCCGGATGTCGGCGCTCACCGCGATACCCACACCGCCGCCCACACAGGCGCCGCGGATCTTGGCGACCGTCGGTTGTGGCAATGCGGCCACATCTGCATAACTACCGTTCACGGTGGCGTTGTAGGCGCTCTGATCCTCCGGGTGATTGCGGGCCTCCTCGAACTGGCTGATGTCCGCACCGGCGACGAACGCATCGGTTCCGGCGCCGGTCAGCACCACCGCCTTGACCGCATCCGCCCCCGGATCATCGACCGCCAGATCATCTACCGCAATGGTCGCACAGGCGCTACGGAGATCCCTCCACATGGACAGGGTCATGGCATTGCGGCGCTCGACGTGATCGAAGGTGATCGTCGCCACTCCATCGAGGATCTCGAGGCGGGTGGAGGGCATCAGGTGAACTCCGGTCGACGTTTCTCCTGGAGCGCTTTGACTCCCTCGGCGGCATCCGGGCCGAGGAAGTTCAGCATTTCCAGAGCCAACGACGCATCGAATGCCGGCGCCGCCTGACTCACCCACAGGTTCAGACTCCGCTTGGTGAAACGGGCGGCGTCCTGAGGCCCGGTGGCGATCTTGTTGGCGATCCGTTCGGCTTCGGCCAGGAGATCGGCGCCGGGAACGGACTTGGACACCAGGCCGATCCGATCGGCGGTTTCACCGTCGATGAAATCGGAGGTGATCAGGTAGTACTTCGCCTTGGCCAGACCGCACAGCAGTGGCCAGCAGATCACGGCGTGATCGCCGGCGGCGACACCGAGGCGCAAGTGGCCATCGGTGATGCGGGCCTCGTTGGCCATGATCGAGATGTCAGCCATCAACGCGACGGCCAGCCCGGCTCCCACCGCCACGCCATTGATGGCCGAGATGACCACCTTCTCACACCGCATCATCCGGTAGACGATGTCGCCCGCTTCCTTGAGGACGCTGCGGATGGTGGCGTAGTCACCGGTCATGCTGGCGATCCAGTCGAGATCGCCGCCGGCGGAGAAGGCATCCCCGGTCCCGGTGATCACGACGACCCGTACGTCGGGGTCCTCGTCGATGTCCAGCCAGATCCGGCTCAGCCCTAGGTGCAATTGGGCATCGGTGGCGTTGAGGCGATCCGGACGGTCGATCCTGATCCAAAGAACACCGTGATCCCGCAGGTCGAAGGCCAGGCCGGGGTACTTTCGCGTCGTAGTCGATTGCCACGTCGACGAAACGTAGCCGTAGCGACGGGGTGCCGTCGAAGACGACCCTGGCCTCACCAGCCCTCGGGTCGATCGATCAGACCCTGTTGCATCCTCGTGACGTGATGCGCGGATGCGCTGGGTCCGCTCCGATGATGTGGTGCCGCCCACCGTGTAGTTCGGTGCCCTCGTGGATCGAGAGTGCCGACCGGTGCCACGATCGCGGCGGTCCCCGACAGCACGACCTCGGTGGTTGGCAGCGGAGCGATCTCGAGCAGTTCCTCGACCGACAGCGGTCGCTCGTCGATGCGCGAATCCGAGCTCCCCTCCGATCCGAAGGATCGTGTCCCGGGTGACCCCGTGCAGGTAACCCTCCGAGAGCGGAGGCGTCAGGATCGTGTCGTCGGCCAACACGATGAAGTTGGCCGCCCCGGTCTCCTCGACGAGACCGTCGGGGGCGAACAGCACCTGATCGGCGTTGTGACGCTCCTTGGCCGCGGCGAGCACGCCCAACGCCATCGCGTAATTGGCGCCGGTCTTGACCATCCCGAACTGGGGGGTGGTGCGGGGCAACTTCGGTTTCGATCGACAGCCGGAGCGCTCCGCCGCTGAAGTACTGACCCACCGGGCTGGCCAGGATGAAGAACAGTGCGGTCGTCGAACGGCCGGGCGGCAGCGCCGATGTTGTGCTCGGTCCCGATCAGCGTGGGTCGGATGTACAACGAACCGGGCGGTTCGGGGGTGATCTCGGCATTGGCCGACACCGTGGCGGCAACCATCGTCTCGAACAGCTCCGCCGGGGGCGGTGGCAACATCAGCCGCTGGGCACTGGAGTGCATGCGTTGGCCGTGGCGACCGGCGCGGAAGGTGCGCACGGTCCCGTCCTGTCTGTCGATGTGCTTTGAGACCCTCGAAGCAGCTGCTCCCGTAGTGCAGGGCATGCGTGGCCGGGATGGAGCACCAATTGGTCGGTGCTGACCATCTCCGGATCGCTCCACTCTCGATCCGTCGTACACCGACGACGCCATCAAGTTCTCCGAAAACGGTTCCGAACGGCTGGGAGGTGACGGAGGTGTCGGCATTCGTGGGCATGGCTGAATGGTAGATGGGGACTACCCGATCGCCGCAAAGAAGCGTCGTGATCCCGGTCCCGATCCTCCGGATCTGCTGCTGGCCGGTCATCCCTGATCCCGCCCGGGTGGTGTCCTAGCATCGCAGCCTGCAACGGATCGAGCGACGGGGAGAGGGGCAAGCCACGATATGGATGGTGAGGCGGAGCTCGCTCCCTCGACCGACGACGATCACGTGATCGCGGCCGCCGTCGTGTCGTCGACCGCCGGCAGGTTCTGCACCCTCGCTCAACTGCACTCCGAACTGGCTGCCGACGATCGACATCGCAGCGTGATATCGAAATGGGACCCGACCCGAGGAGCGCACTCGCCGAGCTCGTCGGCCAGTCCGAGCGCCTCGATCTGGTCGGCCGGATGGTGAGTTCCCGCTCGTCGTTGATCGCCGGGCGGTTCTTCACCGCCCGCCTTCGGGACGGTGTGGTCCTCGAGGCAGCCGAGGATCTGTCGCCGTTCGTGGGGTCTCAACGCCACTCGATCCCGGCCCCGAGGGTGTGACGATACGACCGAACAGCGTGCGGTATTGGTGGTCGGAGCCGTCCCCTCCGAACTGGGCTCGTCCGGTGGCTACCTGGTCGTCGGGGCTCCCGAGACCGTGACCACCGTCGGGTTCGGATCGGTGCGCCCGACGAATTCAGCGTGGGGATCGTCGGCGGCGAACGACTGTCCAGCGGCGAGGTCGAGGTGGCAGCGCTGCGCTCGGCTGTCGACGAGCTGATGCCGCCGACGGGGGCTTCTCCACGAGGGAGCTCGTCGGTTATGCGATCTTCCTCAACGATCGCTGCTTCCGCGTTCCGACCCTGCCGCTGACCGACCTGCTCGCAGCTGCCGGTCTGGACGAGCGGGCACGGGCAATGGGGGCGGGCGTCGGAGGCGTGGACCACCGTGGCCGAGGACTACAGGGACCATCTGCTGGACGACCTGGCCCGTGACCATGGCCTTGCGGCGGAGTTGATCGGCGACTTCCGAACCCTGATCCTGCAGTGGCAGCAGTGGACGAGCGGCCGGTCGTCGGTCAATGCGGACGCGTTCGTCGCTTTGCTCGTACGGGGACGGGTGAGCGCCGCGTTCGCCGAGTACTGGCAGCCGACGAACATCACCAACCTCGAATCCTGGATGGATCAGCGGCGCCTGGTCGAGACCCTGGCCAGAACCCACCCCGAGCATCCTGGGGTCAACTACCTCCGGGCCATGATCTCTCTGCGCCTCGGGGACGGCGCGGCTGCCCTCGGTTTCCTCGAGAGGTCGCATCGTGAGGACGAGACATTCGTTCCGACCCGCGACGAGTTGGGGATGTTGTTGCTGGACAACTGCAGGGTCGAAGAGGCCCTCCGTCTGCTATCGGACGACTCACCCGGAGCAGAACCGGTTCGGGCACTCATGGACAGGGCGATTGCCTTCAGATCGGGTGCCGATCGAGGGAGCCCGTGCCCGTGCGGGTCGGCGAAGAAATACCGGTCGTGCTGTGCTCGCCATCTGCGTCTGAGCCGAGCCGAGAGAGACGAGTTGCTGGACATTCGCCTCCGACTGTTCATGACCGCCCCTCCCTGGTCCGTGCAGATGGATCGCCTGGCCGACATCGTGAGCACCGAGTGGGGACTTGATGAGCTTTCCCGAAGCGCTCGCCGAGCCATTCGTCCACGATGTGCTCGTCGTCGAAGGTGGCGCCGCCAGCGCGTATCTCCTGGCCCGCCGGACGTTGCTCGATCAGGACGACATCGAGATGCTGGCCCAGTTCACTTCCCGCCACCGGGATGCATTCGACATCGACGAGTGGTCGGGAGACACGGTCTCGCTGGCCGATCCCGACACCGATCAGCGCCTGCAGATCAGCGTGTTCGATCTGCAAGGAGACGATCGAGAAGGTGATGCGGTGCTGGTCCGCACCGTCGAGACAGGTCGCGGGTTGTCAGCCGCCGGGCCGGCGTTGCGAATACCGGCGACCCACGTGCCGCTGCTTCGGGTCGTGTTGACGTCGAGGCCGACCGCCGAGCAGCTGTTGGGCTGGGTGTGCCGGCGATCGGAGATCCTGCGCCCTCCGATCGAGTCTGACCGGCGACATCGATCTCCGAGAGGACACGCCGACGATCGACGATGTGCTCGCCGCGATCGACCTGGACGATCTGGCCCGACGGGCGTTGGACTGACGCCCTGCGGCTCAGCCGCAGCCGAGAATCTGTGACTCGGGCGTCGGCGGCGAACCCTTCGATGTCGTCGGGGGCGGCCATCGCCGTCGGGCTCGGTCCGAGGAACACGACCGGCTTGGCCGCGCTCGCCGCCAGGAACCCAGCTCGTCCAGCAGCAGTGCGCGATTGGTGCGTTGAACATGCCGAACCTCCCTCGGTCGGCACCATCGGGGCGATCACGACCAGCACGTCGTGATCATCGCCGGGACGAGATCGGCGTTGGTGGTGGACCAGATCGCACCGTCCACATGATCGGCACCGTCGAGCTGAACCGGGCGGGAGAATCCCGGTATCGCCGCCGAGGCGTACAGTTCGTTGGCGGGGATCGAAGGCCTCGTGCAGTGTCGTGATACGTCGGGAGCCGTTCGACCGGCGGCACGACACCACCCTGACCCCGGGATGATACGGCGGGGCGGCGACCCGTAGTCGGGCGCATGCGTGCCGGAGGGCACGAGCGGCCGGCGATCCGTCCGCCCAATCGCCGGGGCAGCGGGATGATCCGTTCGAACGGGCTCGGGAGACGGGGGCGTGAGTCGGGCGGCGAGGTCGCCGAGAGCGTCGACCACCGCAGCCGGCGCGATGATCGGTTGGGGTCGATGCGAGCGGCGTTCAGCGCGCCGACGCTCGTACCGACGATCGTGGTGCTCATCGCCGGTACCCAGCCGGTGCGTTCGGTGAGGGCGGCGATGCCGGCCCGGATGAACGCGCCGCCGCGGGTTCCGCCGGCTCCGTACACCAGTCCGAGCTGGCCGGTCCTCGGGCCGGTCCCGTTCACAGCCGCCTCACCACGAAGCTCTCGTCGTTGAACCAGAGACCGCCTCGTCGTTTGAGAACCTCGGCGGTCTCCTTGAGGTAGGTGTTGTCGGCCATGGCCTCCTCCACTCGACGATCCTCCATCTGGGCAACGTAGATCGCTGCGTTCCAGGCGGCGAACAACGTGGAGGTTCCGATGTTGTTGGCGAGTTCGCTGGGGAGGGTGTGCATCGAGAATCGAAGATTCGACTCGTCGTCGGGGAAGGCGAGGAGGTCGTACTGGCGAGCCTCCGGGCCCAGCGTTTCCCGCAGCTTCTCGAGGAGCTGGTACCGGTCGACGGGGAACGCCTCCTCGCCCGGCCAGATGCGATGGATGATCTCCATGCCCGGGTCGCCGCCCCGACTCTGGATCCCGAGAAGTGAACCGTGGCTGCGCAGGCTCCTGGCCATCGGTGCCAGGATCTTGTCCACCTTGAAGTCGGCTGGGGTTCGGGACCTCCAGGGTTGGGAGGCGATGATCAGGTCGTAGTCGGCGTCGCAGCCGCCGGGGCGGGGGATGACCGAGTCGAGCACGAAGCCATGGTCCTGGCGGTGGACGACCAGCACGGTGGGATGGACGTAGAGAGGGTTGCCCGTCGTCTCGCTCGGTCGGACCTGCCAGTGCTTCGACCAGGAAGTCGTCGATGTTGCGGAGTTGCTCACCGAAGCCGTACGAACCGGTACCTTCGAGTTCGACTCGGCGATACACCAGCCGGCGCCTCTTGTCCTCGGGCGTGTTCGGGCAGAGCGTCGGCGCTTCGCTGTAGTGCAGGTTGGTGAGCACGAAGACGGTGTCGGGATGTTCGACGAGCCGATCGGGTATGCGTTCGAGCGTGAGACGGACGTCCTCGAGGCTGATCTCCTTGCCCACCACATAGAACGGGAGCGGTGGGAAACCGAGCGTGCATCGCCCGCATCAGATGGGACAAAACCGTGCCATCACCGACGCCGGCGTCGAACACCCTCAGCGCCGGGGGTTCGGGGGCGGATGTTGACCAGTTCGGCCGCCGCTCGTTGGGCGACGGTCCATTTCTCGTCACAGGTGGTCACGAAGGCGAGATACTTCTGACGGTTGTCGTAGAAGCGGAACGGCTGATCCTCGACGGGCACCGCACCATGATGCCGTCGATTCGGTCGAGATCTTCACCGATGCGTCCAGCCTCGGACCGCACCCCCGGATCGTTCGGCTGTGCCGACGGTGGGGGGCTGTGCCACGATGGCTTGGCTATGGCACGACTCGCGATCGGTGGTGCTCTCCTCACGCTCGTCGCGGTGAGCCCGATCGGGAGTTTCCCGTACGGTGCGCCAAACACACGATCGCCCTGGCGGCCGGACTCGGCGCTCATCGCGCTGTCTCTGCGACGAGGCGGACGGAGCGACCGCGACTCGCGGCACTCGGGATCGTGCTGGCGGTGATCGCCGGGCTGATGCTGTTGGCCGCCCTCGCAGGACCCGAACCGCTCACCGGCGTGCTGGGTACCCCGGATCGCCGCCTGGGGGTGTTGGCGTGGTTGGCCTTCGCCGGGTTCGCGCTGGCCGGTGCCCGGCTGGACGATCGCGACCTCTCGGTTCTGGGGTTGGGCGCGGCAGCGGCGGGGACGCTGCTGGGTCTGGTCGCCGCCATCGAACTTGCCGGCGACGAGGCCCGGGCGGGTTCGCTCCTCGGCCAGCCCGCGTATCTGGGCGGGGCGGCGATCCTCCTGCTTGCGCTGTCGGGGGTGCCGATCCTGGCGGGAGGGGGTGGTTGGAGAACTTCGTTGGGGGCGTGCGGGGTGATCGGTGCCGGCGTCGCTCTGGCCGCATCAGGCTCTCGCGCCGCTCTCGTCGGCGCGGCGGCTGCGGGCTGTGTGTCGCTGGTGCGGCCCGCCGGCCCGAGGCTGCGGGTGGCGGTGGGCTCGATCGGGGCTGCTGTTCCTCACCGTGTGGATCGCGGTCTCGGCATCCTCGATCACCTCGCTGTTCACCACGGGCTCCGGCTCTCCGTCGCAGCGGCGGCTCGACGAGTGGACGGTCGGGTGGCGCGCTCTGCGGGCCGAGCCGGGTCTCGGCTATGGCCCTGAGGGCTACCGCACCGCGTTCGGCGGGGTCGTCGACGTGGAGTATGTCCGGGTCTACGGGCGTCAGGTGTTCACCGACCGTTCCCACAACTCGGTTCTCGATGTCGGTCTCGCCGGCGGCGCTGTTTCTGCGGCGCTCTTCGTCGCCGTCCTCGGTTGGCTCGGCTGGGCCTCGGTCGCCGCGATCCGCCGTGGGGACACGGCTCGTGCCGCCGTCGGGGCCGCCGTCATCGGCTACGCGGTGCACGGCCTGGCGTTGTTTCCTCTCGTCGAGGTGGATCCGCTGTTCTGGCTGTGCGGGGGAATCGTCACCGCTCCTGCGGCCGGGCGTGCGGTTTCGGACCGGTTCCAGCCCCGCCGGATCGCGAGTTCCGTGCTGGCACCCGCCGTCGCCGGCCTGGCGGTCGTCCTGCTCGTCGCCGGAACGGTGGAGACGATGTGGGACGAAGCGCCGTGGTCCCTCAGGGGTCGTTTCATCGAGGCGGAGCGGGCTCGTGATGCCGGTGACATCGCCGCTGCTCTCGATGCGAACGGCGCCGGCTTGATGCTCGCGCCGGCCGACCCGGCGCTGCTGATCCAGGAGGCGTCGCTCCTGGAGGGTCAGGACGCCTTGGATCGCTGGCGGACACTGTCGATCCACGATCCCAACCATCCGGAAGTCCAACTCCGGCGGGGTGCTGCCGAACTCGCAGCTGGGAACCCGTTCGCTGGCCCTGCGCTCGTGGCGGCAGGCGGCCCTGCTCGACCCCGGGAGTACCGACGCGCTGATCCTGAGCGCTGCCCTCCACATCGAGCTCGGACAGCTGGATCAGGCCCGGCAGCGTCTCCTCGAAGCGAGCCGGCGGCAACCGGAGGACCCGAACATTTCCCGATTGACTTCACAGATCGCCTCGATCGAGGATTCTGGAACCAAATGACGGCGCCGCACGTCTGAGTTCTCGTAGAGAGGCACCATGGCATCCTCACAACCTGACATCTCCCCAGCATCTCCGGACGACCACGACCGATCCGGGGTCGAGCTTCGATGCCTTCCTGCGCGCTCACCACGGCGCCGACGGTCACCGCATTGGCGATCACCCTCGACGATTTCAGCCTCGGGCTCGAGGCGGCGGACAGGGCCTTTGCTCGACTCGGTGCCGACTGGGACGCCACGACATAGGTGCTTCCGGTCGAGGCCTACGACGCGGGACTTCGCTGGGTCGATTCGTTCGGTCGCCGAGTTTCGAGGCTCGTTGCGCCGGGCCGACGATGTGCGCCAGACCCACGCTGGCCGAGCAGTTGGCACCCACCGCCGCAGCCGCGTTCGCCCGAGCCACACGGTCGGAACGAGAGTCAGCCGTCCGTTCGGTCTTCTTCGGCCGACGTCGGCGTCGACGCCGATCTCGTCGCCGCGGTCGGGCTGCTCGACGACCAGCTCCAGCCTCCGCTGACCAGTGCCGAGGCACTCCACGATCTCCGAGCGTCGGGTCGGGCGCAGACCCTCACCGCGATTGCCAGCGTGGTGATCCTGGCCGGCGTCCTGATGGCCGGTACGACCTACGGCCTGTCCCGCCTACTGGGTCAGGGCGGCATCATCACCGAGGTGACGACCTCCCCGCCGGAGCCCGGCGGTGAAGGAAACGAGCCGGGGCGGGCGGAGACTCGACGGCTCGTGTGGGACGAGGCTGGGTCGCCGATCGGATTCACCAACGGTTCGTCGGTCGACGACGGGAAGGTCTACCTGCTCTCCACAGCTCCGAGGGGTTCGATCGACAGTTTCCAGCCGGCCCTGTGGGCCACCACCGACGGAGCGACCTGGAGTCAGCAGGTCCTGCGCACCTCGTTCAGCGACGGGTTCACCGTCTTTGGCGGGAGGATGTACATCCTGTCGACCGCACCCGACTCCCGCATCGAGGCCCCGTCCTTCCAGCTGAGCATGACCGGCCTCGACGATGGTTCCGAGACGGTCCTCGGTCTCGACATCGCCCCCGATTTCGGCATCGACATGACCAAGGCTGAACACCTTCTCGCGATCCGTCGTCGGCGTCGGCGAGCTCGGGGCCGTCCTGAGCACATCGCATGAGGGCTACATCGACTTCTACAGCCTGATGCCGGTCGAGTATCAGCGGGGCAATTTCTGGCCCGAACCGTCCGCCAACGGTCTGCGCATCATCGACGGATCCGCGGCAGGCAGCGTCCGCTGAGTGCCGGTCCGACATTCATGGATCGGATGTCGGTGGAGATCGGTGAACTCGAGCGCCAGGCGGTCGAGACAGAGGACTGGGCCGGGTTCGAAGAGGCCATGGTCGACTTCGAACGCGAAGCCGAAGCGGAGTGTGCGGTCGAGGGCGGCATCAGCATCGCCGAGACGATCGCCTGGACCGATCTCGGTCTCGAGGGCCTCGGCGAGCTGGACGACGTCCAGCAACTGCGGACGTCGTCCAACCTGTTCATCCCGGCTCCCGGGTCGGACGAACCCGAGATCATCGACGTGTCGGCGGCCCTGCCCGAGGACGCCCTGCTGGAATCGATTCGTGCCAGCGACGCTGGATTCGTGGCTGCGGCATGGAGCATCGAAGGGCAGTACACGCCCGTCTTCTCGCCCGACGGCCGCGAGCTGGAACATCGGTCCGTCCGTACCGGGCTACCCCCTGTCCTCGGGTTTCGTGGGTTCCACGCCGACCGTGCTGTTCGGCGTCGATCTCGATGTCCGGGTCATGCAGTTGATCGACGGCGCATGGGAGGAGAGCAGTGCCGACACCGACGCCATCGACTCTCGTCCGGTCACCGGTGGTGTCGGGCCCCTGGGTGTCGTGGTCGTCTACGAGGTATTCACCGAGGGCGAGTTCTTCGAGGAGGGTGCGATCGACGGCGCACCCGGCCCGCTGGGGGATTTCCTGTCGGGGATCGACGGGTCGGGGCAACAGGGTCAGCCCACCCATCGTTTCCGCATCCGTTTCTCCGGTGATGGCGTCAACTGGGTGCCGGTGTTGGCGACCAAACCGACGCCGTGTTGTGCGTTTCCGAGCGCCGCAGTCGTCACCGACGACAAGATCGTCATCACGATCGGAGCATCGAACCCTCGGGAGGACAGCCGGGTCATCATCGGTGAGCTCCGCTGAACAGATCTGGGACGGTCAGTGGCCCGTGGTGCTCCAGTGCCAAGGTTCGCTCGGGAGGTTGAAGAAGCCGTAGGTCGCCGCGTTCTCCTGCAACCAGGTGTAGCCCGACGACGCGGTGGACAGGATGGCTCCGTCCTGAGTGAAGTCGATGGCCAATCCCTTTTCGTGTTGGCTGTGGAGCGGCCGTGCTGTCGGTGGCGCACACGCCGGCGACGGACCGTCGAAGATGGCGAATCCGGTCGATCCGCAGTGCTCGTCGCGGAGGTTGATCTGGTCTTCGGTACTTCGATAGCCCCAACCTCCGAAGATGATCGGCTCCTCGGCCGCTGCTGCGGCGGCCAGCAGGTCGCTCAGGGGTCCTGCGATCTGGGGGCTCACCCGGAATTGACCAACCATGACGGTTTCGGGTGCTTCGCCGGACGCCTCGAGCGTCTGGAGCTCGCGCCGTCGCAACTCGGTCGAGTGATCGAAGCCGAACAGCCGGGCTGCCCGGTCGAGAGACTTCGCTTCATCCAACGCATTGCTCTGCGTTCGGGCTTCGATCTCGACAGTTTCGGCGTCGAGGTTTCTCGCCTGAACGGTGCCCCGGGTACGTCGGACCTCCTCGACGGCGCGCGCTCGCCGAGCCATCAGCGTTTCGGTCGCCACGTCGGTGGGTGTGTCGATTCGGAGTCGGTCGGTGGCGCCGGACAGCTTGTCCAGGGCATCGGCCTCGTTGTTGACGAACGAGTCCACGACCAGAGCGGTCAGGCGATGCCGGATCACCTCGTTGCGATTGACGACCGCCGCCAGGACATGTTCGCCGACCCGGACCCGACCCGTCGCCGCTCGGGTCTCGATCCCCAGCCGGACGGCTTCGGTCTGTTGGACCGCGAGATTCTGGGCTGACGCCGTCTGCCAGATCTCGGCGGCTGAGGACCCGTTGCGCCAGGGGTCCATGCCCTCACGGGGCAGCGCGTTGGTCCGCAGCATTTCCAGCACCGCCGGATCGATGGCTCCCAGCTGGAGCGTGTCCGTGGCGCCGGTGGACACCTCACCCGGCACTCGGGCACCGACCGTCTCCTCCGAACTGACCGGAGACCCTCCCAGGAGGGTGCAGGCGACGAGCATGGCGAGGATCGCAGGCCCGCGACGAGAAGTACTCCACCCGGTCACACCGGCCTATCGGCATGCCGAGCGCCGAACTGAATCGACCGGGGACTGCGATGGAGGTTTCATCGCCCGTCCCGATGGCCGTTGCCATAGGCTCGAAACGTGACCGATGAGTCGACCGGGTCGGTGCCCGCAGCGGACTCGGCGCTGAGCATGACCCCCGAGGAGTTCAGGGCAGCCGGCCACCGACTGATCGACTGGCTGGCCGATTACCGGACCGGCATCGAGCGGCTCCCGGTGAAGGCCCAGGTTCGCCCGGGTGAGGTGTCCGACCGAATGCCGGCACGACCACCGGGGGACGGCACTCTGGCCGAACTGCTGGCCCAACTGGAGCAAGTCGTGATCCCCGGGATGACCAACCTTCAGCACCCGGCCAACTTCGCTTACTTCCCGGCCAATCATTCGCTGGCCGCCACCCTCGGCGACCTGGCGTCCACCGGCCTCGGTGGTCTGGGGATCTCGTGGGAGTCCAATCCGGCGCTCACCGAGGTCGAGCAGGTCGTGTGTGAGTGGATGCGGGAGTTGTGCGGGCTCTCGCCGGACTGGCACGGTTGCATCAACGACACGGCGTCGACCAGCGCACTCACCTCCCTGATCTGCGCCAGGGAGAAGGCGACGGATTACGCGTTGATCGGTCGGGGCGTCCAGGCGCACGAACCGTCGCTGGTGATCTACACCACCGACCAGGCGCATTCGTCGGTCCGCAAGGCGGCGCTGCTGGCGGGATTCGGGGCCGACATGATCCGATCGGTCGACACCGACCCGCAGTCCAGGATGCGTCCGGACGCGTTCAGGTCAGCCATCGTCGAGGACATCGAGGCCGGCCGGCAGCCCTGTGCGGTGGTACTCGGCGTCGGCACGACCGGTGTCACCGCCTTCGATCCCATCCGGCCGCTGGCCGAGATCGCCCGGGAGTTCGGGATCTGGGTCCACGCCGATGCGGCCATGGCAGGATCGGCGTTGCTCCTACCCGAGATGCGCCACCTCTTCGACGGGATCGAGTCGGTCGACGTGATCGTCTGGAACCCACACAAATGGATGGGGACCGCACTGGACTGCTCGTTGTACTACGTGCGCGACGTCGAACATCTGGTGCGGGTCATGAGCACCAATCCCAGCTACCTGCGATCGGTCGCTGATGGCCAGGTGGTGCAGTACCGGGATTGGGGTCTTCCACTCGGGCGCCGGTTCCGCGCCCTCAAGTTGTGGTTCCACCTCCACCTGGAGGGCATCGAGGCCATCAAGGCCCGGTTGCGCCGAGATCTGGACAACGCCCGGTGGTTCGAGAACGAGATCCGCAAGGGCGGGGACAGTGACTGGCATGTCGTTGCACCGGTCACCCTTCAGACGGTCTGCGTGCGCCACGAGCCCGAGGGTCTCGCCGGCGACCAACTCGACATCCACACGCTGAGATGGGTCCGATCGATCAACGACGGCGGGGCTGCCTACCTCACGCCGGCGTTCCACGACGAACGTTGGATGGTGCGGGTGTCGATCGGAGCATTGACCACCGAACGCCGTCACGTCGAAGCGCTCTGGGGCCTCATGCAAACCTCGGTGAAGGAGGCGGGTGTCGGGCGAAGAGTCACCCTGGAACAGGACTTGCACCGCTTGACGGTTGCGAGCGTCTATGGAACTGCACATCTCCGGCAGAGTCGGCCAAGGAACTGGTACGGAGCATAGGAGGTCGCGGCCACGATCCACTTCATCGCCCCGGTCGGTTGAGGCGGATCCTATGAGGTGTCGGTCGACACCTACCTCAAAGGCAAGCGGACCGACACCTACCAGAAGGTGTACGACGACGACCTCGAGATCATGGTGTCGCCCAAACTGCTGCAGTTCGCCCAGGTCGTCGAGCTGGTCACCAAAAAACAGCTGCTGGGTACGCGGCTCGCAGTCGTCGCCCATCACGTCCACGGCCCGAGCTGCGCCCACTGAAGCGCGAGACCGATCGAACTCGACCGTCTTCCGATCACAGCGACGGCAGAACCTCTTTGCGGTGACGAGGCAAAGATCAGCGAGGTCGTTTCGTCCACGACGCCCTCGGCGTTGGCGATCGAATGTAGTTCGGTTCTCTTGAACCCATTCCGAGGATCTGTCACTGTGCGGTTATGACGGCTGTCACGACCTACCGCCTCACCGATCGCTACACCGCCGATGAGGGCCGCGTCTTCCTCACCGGCGTGCAGGCGCTCGCCCGCCTGCCGGTCGAACAGTTGCGACTCGATCGGGCGGCCGGTTTGAACACGGCGGCGTTCGTGTCCGGCTACCCGGGATCGCCGTTGGGCACCTATGACCAGGAGGTCGCCCGAGCCGCCAGCACCGTGCCCGAGCTGCGCGATCGTGTGCCGGCCCGGCGGTCAACGAGGAGCTGGGTGTCGCCGCGGTGATGGGAACCCAACTGGCGGCAGAACAACCGCGATTTCAACCGCGACGGCGTCCTCGGGATCTGGTACGGGAAGGCTCCCGGATTGGACCGGGCCAGCGACGCCATGCGCCACGCGGTGTTCGCCGGCACGTCGCGCCACGGCGGGGCCCTCGCCCTGGTCGGCGACGACCCGGCGGCCAAGAGCTCCACCCTGCCCACGAGTTCGGATGCGACGATCTATGACCTGCACATGCCGATCTTCTACCCGGGCGACGTCCAGGAGGTCGTGGATCTCGGCCGCCATGCGGTGATGCTGAGCCGGCTCAGCGGTCTGTGGACCGCGCTGAAGATCGTGACCCCGGTGGCCGACGGCAGCGGCACGATCGACCTGGGCCTCGGAACGGGTGCAACCGATCGTTCCGGACCTGACGATCCCGGGCGATCCCGACGGGGCGACCTACGTTCCCCGACCGACCGGCCGGCTGCTCACCCCCTACACGCTCGAGATCGAGAAGGACTTCAGGACCGTCCGTTCGGTGATCGCCGAACGGTACGCGTCGGCCAACAAACTGAACCGGGCGACGGCGGACCCCGCCGACGCGTGGATCGGTCTCGTCGCCTCGGGCTACACCTATCACGAGCTGCTCGAGGCCCTGCGTCGCCTCGGCCTTCCCTCGATCCGGGACATCGAGTCCGCCGGCATCCGCCTGCTCCAGATGCAGATGCCGCTGTCGATCGACCCGGTCAACATCCGCCACTTCGCCCGCGGTCTCGACGAGGTGCTGGTGGTGGAGGAGAAGAACCCCACGCTGGAATGGCTGGTCAAGGATGCGCTCTACGGTTCGGCGTCACCAGCCCCGGGTGGTCGGCAAGTTCCACGAGGACGGCCGTGTGCTCATGCCCAACTACGGGATCCTCGATGCCGGGCGCGATCATCGACGGGCTGCGTGAGCGGCTCGACGCCGAGGTTGGCCTCCCGTCTGGCACCCGCGCCCGAACCGATCCGGCAGAAGAAGCTGATTCCGCTCGGCGTGCAGCGAACCCCGTACTTCTGTTCGGGCTGTCCGCACAACCGGAGCACCAAGGTGCCGGACGGATCTCTCATCGGTGCCGGTATCGGTTGCCACGGAATGATCCTCCTGATGGACGAGGACAAGGTGGGGGAGTCCGGCGGTATCGGGGCGATGGGGGCCGAAGGCGTGCAATGGATCGGCATGTCGCCCTTCGTCGACCGGGACCATTTTCTCCAGAACCTCGGGCGACGGCACCTTCTTCCACTCCGGGCAGCTGGCGGTGCAGGCGTCGATCGCCGCGGGGGTCAACACCACCTACAAACTGCTCTACAACGGCACGGTGGCGATGACCGGCGGTCAGAACGCCGAGGGTTCGGTGGGAGTACCCGAGATCGTGACCATCCTCGTCGCCCACGGTGCGTCCCAGGTGTTGATCACCACCGACGACGTCGAGAAGTACAAGGGCATCTCGCTTCCGTCCGGTCCCGGTGGTCGCACGAGCGTCTGGTGTCGGGACCGCATCCTCGAGGCCCAGGAGCACCTCAGCACCGTGAAGGGTGTCACCGTTCTGATCCACGATCAGGCGTGCGCCGCCCAGACCCGCCGTGAACGCAAGCGGGGTCTGGTGCCGACACCGACTCAGCGCGTCGTCATCAATCATCGCATCTGCGAAGCTTGTGGTGATTGTGGCGATGTGTCGAACTGTCTGTCGGTGCAGCCGATCGACACGCCGCTCGGGACCAAGACCACGATCGATCAGTCCACCTGCAACTTCGATCTCTCCTGCCTCGAGGGCGACTGCCCCAGCTTCATGACCGTCGAGGTCGGCGACCCGAAGACAGCAACCGGGACAGCCGGACCGGTGCCGAATCTACCCTTGCCCGAACTCGCTGGTGGATCAGAACTCACTCGACCTGCGCATGGTCGGAATCGGCGGCACCGGGGTGGTGACAGCGTCGCAGATCATCGCCACCGCCGCCATGCTCGACGGCTTCGACGTGCGCGGCCTGGATCAGACCGGGCTGAGCCAGAAAGCGGGTCAGGTGACCGGAGATCTCCGGTTGCGGCGCGGTGGTCCACCGCCCTCGAACCTGATCGGGGAGCGCGGCGCTGACGTGATCCTCGGGTTCGACCTGCTCGCCTCAGCGACCGACACGATCGCTGCAGGTGGCCGATCCGGAGCGTACGGTCCTGATCGCCTCGTCGACCGAGACGCCGACCGGGGGGATGGTCGGGCATCCCGAAATCGCCTATCCGGGTCTCTCCGAACTGGAGGAGCGGGCCCGGCGATCGGACCAGGTTCGAACTCAACCGTTTCGTCAATGCCGGTGCGATCACCGACGGGTTGTTCGGCAACACCGCCACCGCCAACACGTTCCTCGTCGGCGTCGCGCTGCAGGCGGGCGTGCTCCCGATCAGTCCCGAAACGATCGAACAGGCGATCGAGCTGAACGGGGTCGCCGTCGACGTGAACCTCGCTGCCTTCGCCACGGTCGATGGTGGGTCGTCGATCCGGCAGCCGTGGAGTCCCGGGCGAGGATCGCCACGAAGGCCGTGCCCACCGTGGACGTGCCGCCCCTGTCCGCGAAGTTGCAGCGGCGGGTGGACCGACACCGCTGCGGAGAACCGGGATGTCGATCGGCATGCTCACCGCCGATCTGGTCGCCTATCAGAACGGTGCCTACGCCCACCGGTTCCTCGATCTCGTCGAGAAGGCCGGTGGGCACGACTCGGCCGAACTGGAGCAGGCCGTCGCCCGAGGCTTCCACAAGCTGCTCGCCTACAAGGACGAGTACGAGGTGGCCCGTCTGCTGATCGGCCCGGAGGCGAAAGCCGCCGCGCGCTGCGGTGGGGGGCAACAAACCCAAGGTCGCGTGGCGGCTGCACCCGCCGATGCTCAAGGCGATCGGGATGAGCGACAAGATCGAGATCCCCACCAGGATCGGCGTTCCGGCCATGATGGCCCTGGCCCGTGGCAAACGTTTGCGGGGCACCCGTTTCGATCCGTTCGGTCGGGCCGAGGTGCGGATCGTGGAGCGAGCGATGATCGACGAGTTCGAAGACGCCATGACCCGGACGTTGAGCCGCCTCGGCTGCCGGTGAGGTGGATGTGTCCGAGGCGATCCGGGTGGCCCGCCTCCCGATGGAGGTCCGCGGCTACGAGGATCTCAAACTCCGTCGGGCTGCCGCGTTTCGGGCCGCACTCGCCGCCCTCTGAGGTTGGAGAACGCTGATCAGCGCCGGTCGCCGTCAGCGGTCTCTCCTAAGCCACGGCGACGGTCTTGGCGTTCATGAACGCACGGATGCCGGGTTCGGCCAGCTCCCGTCCATAGCCCGAGATCCCGATGCCGCCGAAGGGGAGGCGGGGATCCGAAGCGACCATCGTGTTCACGAAGCAACAACCGGCGTTGAGTGTTCGGCGGCGATCGCCCTTCCCCGTTCGACGTCGGTCGGTGAACACCGCCCCGCCCAGACCGAACTCGGTCGTGTTGGCGAGCGCAATGGCGTGTGACTCCGATTCGGCGGCGGCGATGGCGGCGACAGGACCGAACAGTTCCTCATCGAAGGCAGCCATGCCGGGCGCGACGTTGTCCAGCGCGGTGACGGGGTAGAAGGCGCCAGGACCGTCGGGCTTGGTGCCGCCCATCAGGAGTCGAGCGCCCGCATCCACCGATCTGTTGACCTGATCGTGGAGCTCGTCGCGCAGGTCCGCCCTGGCCTGGGGGCCGACGTCGGTGCTGGCGTCGCGGGGGTCGCCGACGGTGGCTGCGGAGAGCTCGGCGACGAATCGTTCCATGAACGCGTCGTACACCTCGGCGACGACGATGAAGCGTTTGCGCGGCGACGCAGCTCTGCCCCGAGTTGGTCAGGCGGCTCGTGGCACAAACGCGGGCGGCGAGGTCGAGGTCGGCATCGGCCAGGATCACGTAGGCGTCGCTCCCGCCGAGTTCGAGGACCGATGGTTTGAGGTTCTGGCCGGCGGCCTGCGGCAACCGACCTGCCGGCCGCTTCGCTCCCGGTGAGCGTCACCGCGGCGATCCGCCGATCGGCGATGAGGTCGGCGACCCGGTCCGATCTGAGGAGCAGCGTCCGGAACAGGCCCTCGTCCAAACCTGCCTCGGCGAAGATCGCCTCGATCGCCAGCGCGCTCCCGGACACGTTCGACGCGTGTTTCAGGACCCCGGCATTGCCCGGCCATCAGCGTCGGTGCGGCGAACCTGATCACCTGCCAGAAGGGGAAGTTCCACGGCATCACCGCCAGGACCGTGCCGAGCGGACGGTGGACCGTCCACGCCGCCGAATGCGACGACGGACGGGGGACGTCGGACAGCATTGCCTCGGCCTCGTCGGCATAGAACTCGCAGACCCATGCGCACTTCTCGACCTCGCCCAGCCCACCGGCGAGGGGTTTGCCCATCTCGGCGGCCATGAGCAGCGCCAGCTCCTCCTTCCGGCTGCGCAGCACCGCCGCCGCCGCCGGTCAGCACCGTCGCCGCGTTCGGCGAACGATCGCTTCGCCCACTCGGCCTGATTCGACGATGTCTGGGTCAGGCACTGCGTCGACCTGGTTGTCGCTGTGCTGGGGATACTCCTCGATCCTCGATCCGTCGGTCGGGTCGAGGGACAACCAGCGGGTTCCTGTCGGTCTGCGTCGTCATGATGGCAGCATGCCCCATTGCGCCGGGGAGCACGAACTTGTCGAGCGCGCCACACCTCCGATGGTGCTGTGAT
Organism: uncultured Acidimicrobiales bacterium; assembly: GCA_963793385.1. Lineage (GTDB taxonomy): Bacteria > Actinomycetota > Acidimicrobiia > Acidimicrobiales > SZUA-35 > JABDIY01. Next base: position 1,382 of record CAWCAF010000019.1, on the reverse strand, counting down.
CCGGCCATCCTCCGAGGTGCGGTGTGTCACTCAGCCCGGTCGATGGTCCAGGACCGGGTGACGCCACCGGTAGGGGACGGCGGCGTCGAGGACGGCGGGTATCCCGTGGTCAACGGAGGGGTAGCGGGACTCGAGGCCGGCGTGCGACATCGTCGCCGGCCCGACCCGAAGCTCCTGGTTCCAGCCCCGGATCGTGTCGGCGGTTGCCATGTTGGTGAAGCCTCTCGGCACGATCCGTTCGAGGAGCGAGGCGCCGAGGGTCGAGACGCCGACCGGAAGCGGCACGATTCGCGCTGACGGCAGGTACAGCCGGATCACGTCGAAGAAGTGACGCCACGAGACCTCTTCATCGTCGGCCAGTTGGGTGACGCCGGATGTCGTGCCGGCGGCCGCCGCGATCAGGAACCGAGCGGTGTCCTCGACATGTTGATGGGGGAAGACACCGTCCATTGCGGCCGGAAACGGGAGGACTCCCTTGCGGAGGAAACCGAACAGGAGATCCTGTGCGCCGTAGACGTGGCAGAGACGCACCGAGAGCGATCCCGCCGAGAACCGCACGCCGGCGATCGCCTTCTCCGCCTCGAGCTTGGCCCGTCCGTAGTCGAGGAGCGGTGTTGTCGTCGACGACGAAGTCACCACCGGGCCGTCGTCGGGCCCGTGGACGAACAGCGACGACCCGAACACGAACCGGTCGGCGCCGGCGTCGAGCAGCCGCCTCGGCCATCGCCGACGCTCCGTCGACGATCGACGGTGCGATCACGTCGTAACGCTCGAACGTCGCCCGTCCCGCCAGATGGATGACCGCCCGGCAGCCTTCGACGGCGCGGCGCAGACTCTCGGGTTGTGCGAGGTTCCCGACCCGTAGTTCGATCGGCAACGGGCTGATCAGTGCCGCACGATGGCGGCGGCGGAACATCGCCCGCGTCGGGATTCCTGCGGCGGCGAGTTGCCGGACGACCTCGGTGCCGATGAAGCCGGTGGCGCCGGTGACCAGCACCGGACGGTGGTCGGTCATGCTCCCAGCCGATCTCGGGGACTGTCGGCCCTGACGCTCATCTTCGTGGCCTGCATCGAACGTTCCGACGCGAGCTCGACGATGCGTCCCAGCAGACGAGGAAACAGCACCGCATGGAACGGGCTGAGTCCGTACCAGTAGGCGCGTACCCAGCAGGCCCTTGGGCACGAAGCGGGCTCGCTGGCGAATGGTCGATCCGCCGCCGGCCCTCTTCGGCTATCCGCCACTCGAGCCAAGCGGTCCCCGGCGTCCACATCTCGGCCCGCAGCCTCACGTGTTCGTTGGTTGCGAGTGCATCGACCCGCCAGAAGTCGACCGCGTCGCCGATGACGAGCCACCGGCAGGAGACATGCGCCGTCACGCTCCG
>CAWCAF010000018.1:0-122489 GCA_963793385.1 uncultured Acidimicrobiales bacterium | reverse complement strand
TTCCGGGCCGAACGAACTCTGTCACACCCCCCGTCCAGGATGATTCCATGCAGCAGACCTCCCTCCGCCTCGACACCGCAGGTTCCCGAGACCCCTATCCGTGGGAGCTGAGCGAAGAGACCCGTCGGATCGGGCGTGCCGGCTTGGCCCTCACCCGTGCGATCCTCGAGGCCAAACGGGCCGAAACCGTCCCGTTGGTCGTCCCGATCGGTCCGGGGGAACCCACCAGGGATACCACCAGAATGGCGGCATGAAGGTTGTCGCCCTGCTCGCTGGCCTGGCGGGTCTGGCCGTAGCCGCTGGCTTGGCCTACGCCGGGTCGGCCGGCGATCCGGTCGAATCATCGACCGACACCGGAGCGGAGGTCGCCATCATCACGTACGTCGTGGATGGCGACACCGTCGATGTCGTCATCGACGGGCGCGAGGAGAGGGTGAGGTTGATCGGGATCGACGCTCCCGAATCGGTGAGCCGCGACACACCTGTGCAGTGTTATGGCCCCGAGGCGTCCGACGCACTCACGGGTCTGCTGCCGATCGGTTCAGAGGTTCGCATCCAGCGCGATGTCGACGCCCGAGATCGATTCGGGCGATTGTTGTTGTATGTCTACCGGTCGGACGACGACGTGTTCGTCAACGAGTGGTTGATCGCCAACGGTTTCGCCGACACGATGTTCTTCGAGCCGAACATCACCTACCGGAATCGGTTCGTGGGTGTGCGCAACGACGCTCGCTCGGCTGGTGTTGGATTGTGGGGGGTCTGCGACGGTCCCGATCAGCCGCTGTCCTGAGTCGGTCACACGGATAGATTCGCCTCGTGACAATGCTGCTGGAACGATTGGGCCGCCGGCCCGATGCGCGGCTCGTTATCGTGACCCTCGAAGGTCTCGGATCGAGCAACGCCAGCAACAACGGAATCCAACTGGCACTCAGCGATCGGTCGGGTCGAGCACCGCTGGCCTCCTGCGTGACGGTCCAGGTCCCGTGTCCATGGGCGCGTGGTGGGGCCGATCTGGCAACGTCGATCGACGGGTTGACCCTCGGCATCGAGCTCACCCTCAACTGCGCTCCCACGGCCTACCGCTGGGCTTCGCTGACCCGCTCCCCGTCCCTGACCGACGGTGACGGGTCGCTTCCGACAACGGTCGGCGACCTGCTCGAACATGCGGATACACCCGAAGTCCTGAAAGAGTGCCGTGCCCAAATCAGCCGGGCGGTCCAGTGGGGTCTAGAACCGAACTTCCTGACCTCGCACCTCGACGCTCTCGCCTACCGCCCGGAATTCTTCGATGTCCTGATCGAATTGGCGGTCGAGTATTCGTTGCCCGTGCGCCTTCCAGATCCGGCCGAGGACCTTGGATTCGACGCGCGGGAGCTCGCCGCTCGAGAAGGTGTGCTGACACCCGACTACGTCGTACGGAAGCGATCGGGCGGCGAAGTCCGCGACGCTGCCGCAGAGGCGCTGAGAAACCTTCGACCCGGCGTGACCGAGATCGTCGCCCGGCCGGCGGCCGATTGCGACGAACTGAGGGCTCTCACACCCGAGTGGGCTGCTCGCGTCGGCGATGCCCATCTCGTCACCCACGACTGGGGATTTCGTGCGCTCGTCGATCGCAGCGGGGCGGAGCTGATCTCATGGGCCGAGCTCCACGGGGCACAGAACTCCCCGCATCGCCGATGAGCGACGTCAGTCCAGCGAATCGAGCGCGTTGAGCGTGGCGAGGATCGACGCCGTCGAACCGGTGGGTTTGAGATCACCCCGCATGTAGTCGGCGGCGAGATCGGCTGAACCCGCCACGAGGGCGCTGACCTGATCTGCACTCAAGACGATCTCGCACCCCGGCACCCCGGTCGCCTCCCCAACCACTCTCCCGTCGCTGACCTCGACGGTGATGACCGTCTCCTTGTTGACGATTAGCGCAGCGCTCCCGTGCATGTCCGTTGGCGCCCGGTCACGGGTCGCCGCGATCGCGCCGTCGAGCCATGCGGCGTCTAACGCCACAACTGTGACCCCTGGGCGATGCCGTCGAAGAGATCGGTTTCGTACTGCCCTGTCGGCACCCGTGACAGCGCCAGGATGTAGTCCTCGTAGGGGTAGGCCGACGCCGCATCGGCATCGGGCAGACCGAACCAGAACTTCTCGTTCGGATCGATCTGCGTCTTGTGGGCCAACAACGCCTTCGAACGAATGCTGTAGTAGTCCTCGATGCCGATCCTGGTAGAGATCCGTCCGTCCATGTCGGGCCGTTCGAACCACCGCTCGTCATAGGGACTCTCGAGTCCGAGCTCGGCGTATCTTGCCTGCCATGCCGTGAGGCGAGCCCGACTCCACATCGAGTAATAGAGCTTTAGCGGGGTCCACGGGTCTCCCGCATCGGGGTACCAGCCCGGATCACCGGCACGGTCGAACGCCGGTATCGAGATGTCGTGGACCATCAGGTGATCGGGATGTTGATAACCCTGCTGATCGTCGGCATAGGTGATGATCACGTGGGGACGGAATCGCCTGATCTCGGCGACGAAGCGCCCGACAGCCTCGTCGAAATCGGCACGAGCAAAACAGCCATCGTGCAGATTGCCGTCGGTGTCGGGCATGCCCGAATCCCGGTAGCCCAACATGACGCACTCGTGGTAGCCGATGGCCTTGACCGATGCCTCGAGTTCTGCCGCTCGCACCTCGTGTAGGTTTCGCCGGATCTCGTCTCTGTCCATCGCCGGGTTCAGAATGTCGCCCTCTTCACCGCCGGTGGCGCACACCAGGCTCGCCTCGTGACCCTCGGCGACGTATTTGCCGACCGTGGGCGCCCCCTTCGACGCCTCGTCGTCGGGATGGGCGTGGATGGACATCAATCGAGCCACGACCCAAGGATAGGGTGCGACACCGCATGCCCGTACCGGTGTGCACTATCCTTAAGTCGATGGAATCCTCGACGCTGATGGCCATTCTGTGGCTGGTCGCGGCGGCCGGGTTCGGTATCGGGGAAGCTGCCATCACCGGAACGTTCTTCCTCCTGCCCTTCGCGGCCGGAGCCTCGGTGGCGGCCATCGCCAGCTTTGCCGGCGCCAGCTTCCTCGTGAGCCTGCTGGTCTTCGCAGTCGTCTCCGGTGGTTCGTTCTTCCTACTCAGGCCGTTGGTGAACAAACTCGACCTCGATCTGCCCAACCCGTCAGGGTTCGGCGCCGATCGTCTGGTGGGGCATTCGGCCACCGTGATCCGAGCCATCGGTACCGGCGACACCACCGGACAGGTGAAGGTCGGTGGTGAAGTCTGGACCGCGGTCAGTCGGGACGGCCGTTCCCTCGAAGCCGGGCTGGCGGTCAAGATCCTCGAGGTGCGGGGCAACCGCGTGATTGTGGAACCGGACTTCTTCAGCGAGTCCATGAAGGAATTGCCGTCGTAGACGGCAGCGAAAGGTAGAACCATGTTCGAAGTCGTCATCGGAACTCTTGTCGTCGTCGCTTTGATCTTCGCCGTTATCGTCGCGACCGGTGTCCGGATAGTCCAGCCGTTTCAGAAGGGCGTGGTCGAACGGCTCGGCAAGTACAAGGAGACGGTCCACCCCGGCCTGCGCCTCATCATCCCGTTCGTCGATCGCCTCCGGGCGGTCGACATGCGCGAGCAGGTCATCGACGTGCCGCCACAAGAGGTGATCACACAGGACAACGTGACCGCAGCGGTCGACGCCGTCGTGTACTTCGAGCCGACCGACCCCCAGCGGCTCCTGTACAACATCTCCAACTTCCAATTGGCGGTCACCAAGCTCGCCCAGACCAACCTGCGTAACGTCATCGGGGAGATGACCCTGGACGAAGCCTTCACTTCACGTGAACGGGTCAACGACGCGCTGCGCCAGATCCTGGACGATGCCACCGACAAGTGGGGAGTGCGGGTGGTTCGCGTGGAAATCCAGCGCATCGACCCGCCGGCCGACGTGATGCATGCCATGCACGAGCAGATGAAGGCTGAGCGGACCCGTCGCGCGGTGGTGACCGAGGCCATGGGTTCACGGGAAGCGGCCGTCACTCGAGCCGAGGGCGAGAAGACCGCAGCGATCCTCTCCGCCGAAGGCCGCAAACAGAAAGATGTCCTCAACGCCGAGGGCGAGGCGCAGGCGACCAGGCTCAGAGCCGAAGCCGAGCGCTACCGTCAGTCGGTCGTGGCCGAGGGTGAGGCCGACGCCATCGACCGGGTCTACCGGGCGATTCAGGAGGCCGGCACCGACGATCGGGTGATCGCCATCAAGTATCTCGAGACCTTGGAACGTATGGCCGACGGTCAGGCCACCAAGATCTTCCTTCCGGCCGAGATGAGCTCGACGATGGGGGCGATCGGCGGGATCAGTGAGATGGTCCGCGAAGCCTCGTTGGAACCTAGGGCTCCTGCCACGGCCGAACGCACCCGCAAACCGTTGCCGGCGCCGCCGGAGGTGGCCGACACACCCACAACGGCCCACGTGCGCCAGGCCGTGGCCACAAGCCTTCCACCTGCGATCGATCCCGACGCTCCCACGAGCCAACGACCGGTCAATCCCCCGCCACGTCGGGGCACTCCACCACCACCCCGCAACTAGGAAGCCGCTTGCTGCCGGGAGTGAGCCTCCCTCCGTGAGGCTGAACCGCCGGAGGCGGGCAGCACGCAGCCCGCTCAGCATTGGTCGAGCGAAGCGAGCCGAACGACGAGGCGAAGCCGAAGGAGTGAGGACAGTGTTCCAGCCTCGTGAGGCTGGACCGCCGGAGGCGGGCAGCACGCAGCCCGCTCAGCATTGGTCGAGCGAAGCGAGCCGAACGACGAGGCGAAGCCGAAGGAGTGAGGACAGTGTTCCAGCCTCGTGAGGCTGAACCGCCGGAGGCGGGCAGCACGCGCCCGCCAAGCATTGGTCGAGCGAAGCGAGCCGAACGACGAGGCGAAGCCGAAGGAGTGAGGACAGTGTTCCAGCCTCGTGAGGCTGAACCGCCGGAGGCGGGCAGCACGCGCCGCGCCAAGCATTGGTCGAGCGAAGCGAGCCGAACGACGAGGCGAAGCCGAAGGAGTGAGGACGGTATTAGAGCGGCTCGAGTTCGATCTCGCCGGCGTCGTCGTCCTCGACCATTCTCCAGCCGGCCATCTCCGCCAGTGCTTCCTGCCCTTCCTCGGGACCGCTGGCCAGGATGTGGTCGCCGGCTTGTAGCCGAGCGGTGCCGTGGGGCCGGTAGCGGTAGCGGCCGTCGCGTTCGACCGCCAACACGTTGAAACCAGGTTCGACCGGGAGCGTGAGCGACTTCAGTGTTGCCCCGTCCATCCGACTCCCGGCTCCGATGGGCAGTCGGAAGACAACGTCGTCGGCATCGCCGAGTGCCATTCCGAGAACCGGGTGGAGTTCGGTGCTCTGCTCGACGAGCCACACCATCTGCTGGGCCTGGTCACCGATGTCCTCGGCGGCGCGCCCGAGCTGCAGGAGGCCCCTCAATTGGGCGGGATCGCCAGCCTTGTCCCCGGCCGAGCGCAGGACCCAGAGCTCGAGACGGTTGTTCATCTCGTCCAGCCTGTCCTCGAGATGACGGACCTCGGCGGCGAGGCTGCGATCTCTGAGCACGAGCGAGGAATAGGCCAGGCCGACCGCCATCTCGGAGAGGTCCTTCATGTCGACCAGCGTGTCGATCGCCCGGTCCAGGTCGGTGAGGGTGGTGGGCTCTTCCATTACTGGGGGGAGCCATTCGGGAGCGCCGGCAAGCTGGCGGAGGTTGGGGATGGCGTCGGGTGATCCGCGAAAGATCAGGACATCATCGGGAATGAGCACGAAATCCCCGGTGGGATCGACGATCCAGTTGCGGTGGCGACGGATGGCCATCACCCGCATCCCGACGGTGGTCGGCAATTCGAAGGCGCTGAGGGGCCGGTTGGCGAAGCTGGACCCGTGGGCGACCATGAGCCGATGGCTGACCTCTTCGGCCACGGAGAGGTCGTGGAGCAGCTCGGGTGGGATACCCAGTTTTCGGGTCACGATGCGGGTGATGTCGACAGCATCGTCGCCGATTCGTTCGACAGCGGCGACGACCTGGAGCACCGCGGCCATCGCTTCGGCCTCTCTGGGGTGGCGGACGGCGACGATGCACAGGGCGCGCATGTCGTAGACGAGCTGGTTGAGTTTGGCCTCGAGGCTCGAAACCTCGTCAGCCATGTCGAGGTCGTTGAAATACAGTGCGGCGTAGGCGAGATCAACCATCAACTCGCTGGTGTCCTTCGCCTCGGCGAGCATCTCTCGCATGTTTCGGCCATCCATTAGCGGCGTTCCCTGACCTTCCGATGTTGTGGCGTCCGAGCGGAACAGCCGTCGTGCATACCTACCAAAAAGAAGCGGGTCACGCCACCCCCCAGAAAACAACGGCGGCCACGAGCGTGACCGCCCCGACGACATCGAGGCTGGCGGTGACGAGTGGGATCCCGATATTGTCCGGGTCGAGGCCGAAACGGACCGTCGCCAGCGTCCCGTAGTACGCGACGGCGAGAACGACGAGCGTGGCCGCCAATCCGCCGGTGATCGCGACGAGCGAGGAGCGAGATCAGACCGGGACTCCCGCGATCGGCGACGACTGCAGTCAATTCGGCGATCGCCGCCAGCAGACGCGAAGATGGGTGCCGCCAGCGCGGCGGTGAACGCCATGTCGGACCGGGCCTCGTTGGTCGGAAAGAGGCTGAACTGGACGATACCGAGGTGCACCTTGGTCGAGAGCCGATTGGCAAGAATGCCGCCGAGGGCGCCGGCGGTGCCGAGATATCCGGGCAGGAGCACTAGGAGGACCCAGCTCAGACGACCCTCGGCCGCTTCGATGGCGACGCCGGCGAGAAGACTCAACGAGCCGGCAACGATGAGGACCGGAAGCGACTCCCCTACGATGCGGCGAGCCATCCGAAGTCCCGAGCGGTAGAGCCACACGCTGAGCGCCAGTGTGATGATGGTCAGGGCGGAGGCGACGAGCATGGTCGTGTTGCCTCGCCGAACCAGTACGAGGGAGAACACCAGAGCGGGAAGGGTGATCAGGTCTGAGGCGGCGGTGACCATCGGGGCGACGACGTTGTCGAGGTCGAGGTCCAACCGGACCGCGGCCAGGGCGAGAGCCAGGGTGAAGCCCAGGACCACGATCGAGGCCATCACCCCGCCGAGCACACCGGCGACCACGAAGTCGCTGAACCCGATCGGGCTCACCTGGTCATTCCCGATGAAGAGGGCCAGAAGCTCCGCCAGTACCGAGATTCCCAGGCTGGCTGCCAGCGAGTTGACGAGAACCGCGATGAGGTTCTGCCCGAGCACCGTGTCTGAACGGCAGGCTCCAGCTGAAGGTGCCCATCTGAATGTTGGTGGACAACCTGCTGCCGAGGGGTCCGAACACGTTGCCGCGAAGGCCGATCGCGGCGGGAATGAACAGCAGGAGTCCGGGCAGCTCGGCGAACCGTGCCTCCTGCGAGGCAAGGGTCAGACCGGCGACGACACTGGTCACCGCGCTGAACGCCAACGCCGCAAGACTCTGTCCCGCATCACCCTTGGCCGGTCCGAGAACGCCACCGAGGGGACGCCAACGCAGTCGGGGAACGGTGAGGCGGACTCGCCCCACCGAGCGAAATCTGCGGGCGGGCACAAAAGGTGAGCGTAGAGCACCAGCCGATCCCGGCGGGCCCTTCATGCCGGGCTAGTTTGTCACCGATGATCCCGGACCGCCTCCGCTCGCTGTTGGTGACGATCGTCGTGCTTCGGCGGCATCACGGCATGCGTCGACCGACGGCAAGGAGTTGGCCTCGCCCCAGCCATGGCAGACCACCACGACTCGACCGCTGCCGCCCACTTCGGCGCCGGACCAATCGGAGGGACTCGACGGCATGACGATCAACTCGCCCGACTTCGATCCCGGTGGCGAGGCGCCGGCCCTGGTGACCTGCGCCGGTCAGAACCTCCACCCGGCGTTCCAGTGGTCCGGCGCTGCCCCCGCAAGCCGTCGAGCTGGGGATCACTCTGAGCGATCAAACCGACCCGGACCAACCCGCTTCTGCTGTGGCTCATGGCCGGGCTGGATCCCCAGGCGGGAGTGCTGGCCCAGGGAGACCTTCCCACCGGTGCGTTCGAGACGCTCAATGACTACGGCCAACCGGGCTGGGGGAATCCGTGCCTCGAGAGTTTCCAGACCGGTCGTCGCGACCTCCAATTCCGCTTGTACGCCCTCGATCGGCCCTCGGAGATCTCGCCGGGCGCACCCGGCAACGAGGCCTGGGACGAACTGGCGGCCCGCTCGATCGATTCGGCCACCGATCCTCATGCGCATCACATCTCAAGCGCCCTGACGAGGCCTACTCGCAGCCAGAGGCGAACCAGCCCCTCTTCGACGTCGGGATCGGCGCCGTCGTATCCTTCGTCGCCGGGTAGCAGGACCCGGTACTGCCCGTGCGGATCGAGGACCCGGACCTTCCGGTAGGGGCGTTCCTCGGCGGCGACCTGCATCACGTGTTCGACCGACGAACTCCGCCAGGCTCTCGAGCATTCTGACCTGCGGCGAGATCATGGCGAAATCGCCGGTGCGTGTGCTGTTCCAGGGCATCGCCGGGACGGATCCACGTCGTGGCCACCACCTCACCCTCATCGTGGACGGGGTTCTGCCGTTCGGGCATCCGGGCCACGAAGAAGCGGGCGTCGAACCGCCGGGGTGGCCCGAGCGGGGTGACGAAGCGGGCGACCTCGTGGATGAGCGAACAGTCGAAACGGAGTCGGTGTCGTTCGACGAGATCGGCGAACGACGACGGATCAGCCCGGAGGCGCTCGGCCATCTCGTCGACGTCGGCGGTGCCGGGGTCTCCGAGGAGGACGGTCGGCTTCCTCGAGGGCCTCTCGGATCACGGCGACCCACCATGCCAGTCCGCCTTCGGCCAGGCCGAGTCGACGTGAGGCCTCACGGTCGGACATGGACGCACATGCCTCCCACAACCGTGGATCGAAATCCTCTCCGTCGACCCGGCCGCCGGGGAAGACCCATGCGGCCGGAGCGAAGGCGACCCGACTGGTGCGTTTGACCATCAGCACTTCGAGCTCCGGGCGGTCGTCGAGCAGGAGGACCGTGGATGCAGGGTGAATCGGCACCGCATGGTCACTGAAGGCGTCGCGCAACCACCGCGCTCAGGCTAATGGGAGGCCCTCGCGGGGAGAATTCCCCTTCTCTAAGTGGTGCGTCACTCACTTAGAGTATGGAGCAGACCCGGGATGCCGCCGGGTTGTCTGCGCAGTTCCGACCCGGGTCGGCCTGACACCTCTTGGAGAACCGAGTGAGTTTCATCTCGATGGGTGCGAGACGAAGCCGTTCGGGGTCACGGTCGTGTGCCCGGGTCGGGACTGTCGCAGTTGTTCTGGTTCGGGCTGATCATCTGCTCGTCGCTGGTGGCCGCTCAGGACAGCTCGAGTTACGACATCGAGGCGCCGAGTCAGAGCGAACTCCAGCATCGACGTCCGCTACCGGTCGGGCAGTCGTTCCCCGGCTCGGACGGACAACCCCTACGCCGGATGCTCGTTCGACCTCCTCGGGCAGCGCGAGGACCTCAACGAGGTCCTGGTCGGTGCACAACGATGGGGCGGCGAGTTCACCAACTATCGGTGCCTACGACCTCGACCGGTTCGTTTCCAGTGACCGCTGGTGGGTCGGGGTCTGCCCGGTCGACTCATGGACACGATTCACCGGCGGTCGCCGAGCGACCGTGTGGATCCCCGGCCAGACCGTCCCGGTGGACACCTCGCAGCTGGCCGAACACGCCGCTGCGGTGGTCGCCGTCGGTCCGACCACGATCCGCACCGCCCCCAGCGGCTCGGACGATCGGCCGTTCCTGACAAACCTGCCCGTCGGATTCACGTTCATTCCGACCCCGGGCCAACCGTGACCGGATCGGCGACGGCAGGACCGCTCACGCATCACCGCAACCGGACTCGCTCAGGACGATGGTGATTCGATGCCGGATGACGGCATCGACCCGCTGCGGCTGGCCGTTGCCGACGATGGATGAGTTGGTGTACGACGACGAGCCCGACTGCTCGATTCGATTCGACGAACCCGGCGATGTCGACGTCGCCGCCGAAGTCGTCTACGACCTCACCTACACCTGCTCGACCGGGTGTGACCTCTCCACGGCACCATCGCAATTGATCGCCTCGACGAGCGCCAGCGGTGTGGTTCGGGAGGCGATCGGTCTCGTCGTGGCCGGCTGAGCCCTGTCCTCAGGCGCTGCGTCGCCGTTGCAGCCGACTTCAGAAGCCGGACGTGCGGCGGCGCCGGCGAGAGCCACCTCGCTGATCGACACCCCGCTCCGCCGCTGCTTCTCGGTGCTCCCAGCTTGGCTGCTCAACTCCTCGCTGACCCAGCCTCGCCGGTTGGCAAACCGGAGGACGACACCGCTGACCAACACGATGTCGCCGATCCGGCCGAGCGTTCGGAACCGGCCGGTCTCAGAAGGTCGAATGATCCCCATTGGGCGACGGTAGCGGCTCAACGGAAATCTCGGGCCATGGAGGCCGTGCCGAGAACGAGAGGTTCCATCCGCTCGGCCACCACATTCACCACCGGTGTTCCTCCTGTTTCGGTTCGTTCCAGACGACCCTTGATCAACAGAGCCGGATGGTTGCGGGCCACCCGGCGGTAACGGGCCCAACAGCCAACGCTCACCACCACATTCATCAGACCCGTCTCGTCCTCGAGACTCATGAAGGTCACCCCCGAAGCGGTGGCCGGTCTCTGACGGTGGGTCACCACGCCCCCGACCATCACCTTTGTGCCGTGTTCGACCTTGACAGATCGATGGCGCGCAACGCCCCGATTCGGTCCAGATCCGGTCGGACGAAAACCGTCGGATGTCCCTCGGGGGCCACCCCGGTGGACCAAAGGTCGGCGAGCGCTTCTTCGTGATCGCTCATTCCCGGCAGTTGTGGAGCGTGGGTGCCGGTGACAATGCCGGGGAGCGTGTTCGGCCGATGCGCAGCCGCCACCGCTCCAGCGGTCCAAAGGGCCTGTCGACGTGCGGTGCTCGAGAGAATCGAAACAGCCGGCAGTGGCCATCGTCTCCATCTGCTCCTTGCTGGCTCCGGTTCGGCGAACGACCTCCTCGAGCGACGAATACGGTCGGTTGGTGGCGATCGCCTCTGCCAGCTCATCACCCACACCACGCACCGATGACACTCCGAGCCGAACCGACCAGCCGTGATCGAACTGGTGAGGCCAGGTTTCCTTGACCGAGTGCGCTGAGATGTTTCGGCGCCTCTGACCCCGTCACCGGGGCCACCAGATCAGCATCGGCACCGGAGAGATTGACGTCGGGACCCATGGTCGGAACACCATGGCGTCGGGCATCCTGGACCAGGGAATGTGGCGAGTAGAAGCCCATCGGCTGGGCGTTCAGGAGCGCAGCGCAGAACGCTGCCGGATAGTGGAGTTTGATCCAACTCGACGCATAGACCAGATAGGCGAACGAAATCGAGTGGCTCTCGGGAAAGCCGTAGTTCGCGAACGCGACGAGTTTGGTCCAGATCTGTTCCTGGATGTCGGGCTCCACACCACGCTCGTCCATTCCTTCGTACAGGCGGCTCTGCAGCCGTTGCATCCGTGTCACGCTGCGCTTCGAACCCATCGCCCGTCGTAGCTCGTCGGCCTCGGAGGGGCTGAACCCTGCCACATCGATCGCCATCTGCATCAGCTGTTCCTGGAAGAGGGGGATTCCCAGCGTCTTCTCCAGCGCCGGTTCGAGGAGGGGATGGAGATAGGTGATCGGTTCCTTCCCGTTCCGCCTGCGGATGTAGGGATGCACCGACCCTCCCTGGATCGGGCCGGGACGAATCAGGGCTATCTCGACGACGAGGTCGTAGAAGTTGCGGGGTTTGAGACGGGGCAATGTGCTCATCTGAGCGCGAGATTCGACCTGGAACACGCCGACGGAGTCCGCCCGGCACAGCATCTCGTAGACCTCGTCCTCCTGGGCGATGGCGCCGAGGTCGACTCGTGTCCCGTGGTGTTGTTCGATCAGGTCGATCGAAGAATGAAGGGCGCTGAGCATACCGAGCCCGAGCAGATCGAACTTCACGAGCCCTGCGATGGCGCAGTCGTCCTTGTCCCATTGAAGAACAGTCCTGTCCTTCATGCGAGCCCACTCGACCGGACACACCTCGATCACAGGACGATCGCACATGACCATCCCGCCGGAATGAATACCGAGATGGCGGGGAAGATGCTCGAACTCCATCGCCAGTTCCATCACATCATCGGGCAGTTCGGGGGTCTCGACACCTCGACGGGGTTCGGAGGTCGGTCCGTTCGTGTAGCCGTTGGAGATCGATCGCCGGGGTACGTGTGGTTCGCCGGAAGGGACGCCGAACTGTCGTTTGAGTACCGACCACTGATCGATGGCTTTGGAGAACGCATCCTGTTGGCCGGGGGCGTAGCCCAGAGCTTTTGCAGCGTCGCGTACCGCTGACCTCGAACGGTAGGTGATCACGTTGGCCACTTGTGCAGCGTGGCGGCGGCCGTGCTTTTCGTAGACGTATTGGATCGCCTCTTCGCGGCGATCGGATTCGATGTCCAGATCGATGTCGGGCGGCCCATCGCGCTCTGGAGCAAGAAACCGTTCGAACAACAGGCCGAGGCTGACGGCGTCGGCCTTGGTGATACCAAGCACGTAACAGACCGCCGAGTTGGCAGCACTTCCCCTCCCCTGGCAGAAGATGTCGGCTCTCCGGCAGAACTCGACGATGTCCCACACCACCAGGAAGTAGCCGGAAAAACCCAGGTGCTCGATCAGATCCAGTTCGTGGTCGAGCTGTTGCCACGCCCCGGGCACGAACTCGTCGTCTCGGGGGCCGTATCGATGCACACCCGCCTCCTCGACCAGACGGCGGAGAAAGGCCATCTCGCCCATACCTTCCGGTGTGGGATACGGGGGCAACTTCGGGGCCACCAGCTTCAGGTCGAACGCACACGCTCGACCGATCTCCGCCGCTGTTTCCACCACCCCCGGATAACGGGCGAAACGGCGAGCCTGCTCGGCGCCGGAGCGGAGGTTGGCACCGGCGGAGGGTGCGAACCATCCCGCCATGTCATCGAGGGTCGACCGAGCCCGAACCGCCGCCATCGCAGCGGCGAGACGATGCTTTCGAGGGGTGGCGTAGTGAACGTTGTTGGTGGCAACGATTCTGAGATTGCGACGGCCGGCCAACCGGACGAGCGCATCGTTGCGGGTCGAGTCCAGGGGGGAACCGTGGTCCCACAGTTCCACGACCACGTTGTCGTTCCCGAACATCTCGGTCAGACGAGCGAGCTGGCGGTCGGCCATCGCCGGCCCCTCGGATTCCAGCGCGGCGGGGACCATGGCTTTGCGGCATCCCGTGAGGACGAGGAGGTGATCGGCTTCACCGGGACACAACCACCGATCGATGTCGGCAAAGGTCATGGATGGAGCCATCTTCTCACCGGCGAGCTGGGACTCGCTGATCACCCGCGCCAGCGCGGCGTACCCAACCGGGTCCTTGGCGAGAACGAGCAGATGGGTCCCGTGGGGATCGGGCTCGGGAATCGCTCCAGATTTCGAAGGTCGTGGGCAGCCGAGTGTGAGTTCGGCACCGAAGACGGTCCGGAGACCAACCGCACGAGCCGCCTCGGCGAACCGTGGCACGGCGTAGAAGCCGTCGTGGTCGGTGATGGCGAGCGCTTCGAGCCCCAGACGGGCCGCTTCCTCGACCAGAGTCCTCTGGATCCGATGCACCATCGAGAAAGCTGAAACTGGAATGGCAATGCAACTCGGCATAGGGAACCGCACCTTCGATGCGGGAGATCGACGATTCGTAGATGTCACGTTTCCTGCTCCACGCCGGACTGTCACCGCCGTTGGCCCATGAGGGAAAGTCGTCCTTGTGCAGTGGTCGATCCGACAGCACACGCTCGAGATCGGTCCATGGCACCGGTGGATTCATCCATCCCATAGGGTGATCAAGATATCGAACATATGTTCGCTTCGTCCAGGCGGAGGCGACATTCGATCCCACGACAGCCCGGCTGAGGTCACCGAATGCGGGCCCCCGGCTACAGATCCACGGTGCGAAGCGCCGTAAACCACTGAATGCAGCAGGACCCGCTCGCGTCCCATCCGGAC
This sequence comes from uncultured Acidimicrobiales bacterium, assembly GCA_963793385.1. Classification (GTDB taxonomy): domain Bacteria; phylum Actinomycetota; class Acidimicrobiia; order Acidimicrobiales; family SZUA-35; genus JABDIY01. The sequence goes on along the minus strand of CAWCAF010000018.1, from coordinate 108,353 downwards.
ATCGACCTCCGACCGACCCCACCCCAGGGATCGATGGCGTCCACACGTCCCCGACCCCGGCAGCCGATTACCGGGCGAGCGGACGCAGGGTCCGAGCCGGCCTCATCGTCGCAGGACTGATCATCGGCGGGTCGTGGTGTTCAGCCAACGAAACGACGGTCGGACCTCGACGACGTCGCCGCCGGGCAGTGCGTGCAGGATCCCGGCGATGACCCGCTCGACGAGGTCGAGCGGGTCGACTGCGCCAATCCTCACGACATGGAGGTCTTCGCGGTCGTGAACATCGCCACCGGGGAGAACGAACCGTGGCCAGGTGAGGGTGAGGTCGAGGATCGATCGCTCGACGAATGCCTCGCCCGGGTCGAGTCCTACATCGGCCAGGACTTCTGGGACTCGCCCTACGACGTCACCGGGAATCAGCCCGGTGCGTCGAGGGCTGGAACGATGGGCTCCACAGCACGATCTGCCTACTGATCAACGTCGACGGCTCGCCCCTCGTCGGCTCGCTCGACGTGAACAGCTGAGATTCGGCGAGGGACTGAACGACAAGGTCTAACCTGAAGGCGTGGAGCAGCTCGACGTGGTGAGTCCCGCCTCCGGTGCGGTGCTCGACACCAGACCCCGCGACGAGGTTCATGCGCACGGACTCTGGCATCAGGTGTTCCACTGCCTCGTGCTCCGACCGTCTGCCGGTTCGGTCATATTGCAGCGAAGGGGCGCCTTCAAAGTGGCTTTTCCCCTCCAGCTCGACCTCTCCGTCACCGGACACCTCGCCACCGGGGAAGGTCCCGGCGACGGGGTGCGCGAGATCGAAGAAGAACTCGGCGTCACCATCGATGCCCGTGAACTCATTCCACTCGGTACGCGGCTGCTGGCCGACGACAACGGCGAAGGGGCCAATCGACGAGTTGGTCCACGTGTGGTTCGTGCTCGATGACCGGCCGATCTGACCGCCTATCGTCCTGCGCTCGACGAAGTCGATGGACTCGTCGAGATCCTCGCGCAGGATCTGCTCACGATCCTCGCCGATCCACGACGTGCGATCCCTGCCCTCGAGTGCGCCACCGCCGATCCGGGCATGGCGACGACCGACCACCATCCGTCAGCGACGACCTGGTCGAGGGGTCGGACGGGTACTGGACCGTCCTGGCCGTGATGGCGCAACGAGCGCTCGACGGTGAGACCTTCTGTCGATCTAGCAACGACCGGCCTTGACCGCAGCGTCGCCCGGGCGAGCTAGGAGCCGCCCAGCGTCCCCCCGATCAGGCTGAGCGCCTCGGCCCGGGAGGCGGCGTTGCGTCGAAGGCTGCCGCGCACCGCCGACGTCGTGGTCATCGCACCCGGTTTGCGCACCCCCCTCATCGACATGCAGAGATGCTCGGCCTCCATGACGACCATCGCCCCGATGCCTCGAGGCGGCTCACGAGCGCATCGGCAACCTGCATGTTCAGACGTTCCTGCACCTGGAGCCGGCGGGCGAACCCGTCGACGAGCCGCGCCAGCTTCGACAGACCGCAGACCCTTCCACCCTTGCCCGGTATGTACGCGACGTGGGCACGACCGATGAACGGCAACATGTGATGCTCGCACAGCGAAGCGAACGGGATGTCACGAACGATCACCATTTCGTTGTGGTCGACTTCGAACTGGCGTTCGAGGTGCCGGGTTGGGTCGTCCCGATAACCCCCGAGGATCTCCGCGTACGCCCTGGCCACCCGCGTCGGCGTGTCGCGCAGGCCATCCCGGTCGGGGTTCTCCCCGATCGAGATCAGAATCTCTCTGACCGCTCGCTCGATGCGTTCGATGTCAACCGCGCCGGTCGGTTTCGTTCGTTGCCACGAGTCAGTATGTGCTGGGCCGGTCCAGTTTCCATTTGTTCTTCCTCCTTCATCGCACACCGATACCATCGGACCGGTGAGTTCAGCCGAGCGGGCGTTGTTCGCCGCAGTTGCCGAATACCCGAGAGTTGATCGTGGCATTCTCCGGCGGCGTCGATTCGTCACTGCTGGCGGTGGCAGCTCGAAAGGTCCTGGGACGCAACGGAGTCCTGGCGGTGACCGCCGACTCGGCGTCACTCGCCGAGGGCGAGAGCGAGCTTTGTGAGCGCGTTGACGAACTCGATGGGACATCCCGTGGACCACCGTCGCCACGAAAGAGTTCATCGACGAGCGGTATCAACGCAACGCCGGCGACCGGTGTTTCTGGTGCAAGTCGGCACTGATGGACGCCGTCGAACCGATCGCGGACGACGATCGGAACGAGGATCGCATTGGGCGTGAACATCGACGATCTCGGCGACCATCGACCGGGTCAGGACGCCGCCCGTCAGCGTGGCGCGGTCTTTCCGCTGGTCGAGGCCGGGCTGTCCAAGTCCGACATTCGCACCGTGGCCCGCTCCTGGGGCCTCGGGGTGTGGGATCGCCCGGCGATGCCCTGCCTGTCGAGCAGGATCCCATACGGGACCGCTGTCACCGTCGCGCTCGTCACCCGCGTCGACCGGGCGGAACGCTCTATCCGCGAGCTCGGGTTCAGGGAAGTCCGCGTGCGCCACTACGACGACACCGCCCGGATCGAGGTGCCCGTGGCGGACCTGCCAAAGGCGATCCGGTTGGCGGAGGAGATCCACGCCGGCGTGACCTCGGCCGGCTATCGCTACGCAACCCTGGACCTCGCCGGCCTGCGATCGGGCAATCTCAATGACGCCCTCGCCTGACCTGCGGCTCGACACGTTGCGCACGGATCGGATCGGTATGCCCGAAGCCGTGTTGTGCCAGTTCAAGTCGGTCGACCAGTGCATCGCCGCGGTCACCCAACTCATGGACACGACAAGCGACGCCGTGGTCGCCACCCGCATCACCGACGCACAGTGGCCCGAGCTGATCTCCCTCCGACCGGACATCGCAGAAGCGACCACTATGGTGTGGCGGCCTCGGCAACCGAGCGGCGGTCGTGTGGCGATCGTCGAGCGCCGGCACATCCGACACCCCGGTCGCCGCCGAAGCAGAGTTGACCCTCGTGGCGATGGGCCATGCCGCCAGCCGAACCACCGACGTCGGGGTCGGCCGGCGTCCATCGCCTTCAGTCGGCCATCGAGAGCTTCGAGGATGCCGATGTCGATCATTGCCATCGCTGGCATGGAAGGTGCCCTGCCCACCGTTCTCGCCGGTCTCGTCCCCCATCCGATCGTCGCCGTGCCCGACATCGGTCGGCTACGGATCGTCGTTCGAAGGGATCACGGCACTGCTGACGATGCTCTCGAGCTGTGCGCCCGGGATCTCGGTCGTCGGCATCGACAACGGCTACGGGGCCGCCTGCGCCGTCCATCGCATCCTGCAGAGATGACCGTCGCTCCCGACCGAGCTCAACCACCTGTGGATCGATCCCTCCTTCGGCGTCTCGGGCGACATGATTCTCGGTGCGCCTCGTCGCGTCGGCGCCGACGCAACCTCGTCGCCGCTCAACTGGCCGGTCTGAATCTGCCCGGGGTCACCGTTTCGTTCGAATCAGCAATGCGCTGCGGTCTGTCCGCAACCCGCGCCGTGGTCAGCGTTCCGTCGCACGCAGATCGTCATCGACCGTGGAGCACGATCGATCGGATGCTGGTCGAGGCTCCACTTCCCCGCGACGGTGTCCGATGGTGCCCGCACTACGTTCCGACGGCTCGGCGAGATCGAGTCGCACATCCACGGTGTCCCCATCGACGAGGTTCGGTTCCATGAGGTCGGGGCCGACGATGCGATCGCCGACGTCGTCGGCGCTTGGCTCGGCTGGCATTCGCTGGGGTCACCCAACATCACGACCGGCACCTTCGGAATCGGTCACGGGACGGTCGTCTCCAGCTCACGGTGCACTCCCCTTGCCGGCGCCGGCGGTGGCCGAACTCCTCGTCGGCCAGACGATTCGCCCGCTCGCCGTCGAGGCGGAGACGGTGACACCCACCGGCGCTGCCCTCCTGACCACCCTGGCCGGAGGCTTCTCCGCCGCCCCACCGGCCGGGCGGCTGATCGCCTTCGGCCGTGGCGCAGGGACCCGGGACCCGGTCGACTACCCCAACGTCGTGACGGCATTGCTGGTCGATCCCCACGATCGGACCGACGGGGCAACCATGGTCGAACTGTCCACGAATCTCGACGACCTCACCTCCGAGCTCATCGCCCATGCCGTCCAGAGCCTGCTCGATTCCGGTGCGGCCGACGCCTGGATCAGCCCGATCGTGATGAAGAAGGGTCGTCCTGCCTTCACGCTCCACGCCCTCTGCCACCCCGGCGACGCCCAACGGCTGGGAGAGGTGATGATGACCGAGACGGCGACGCTGGGTGTTCGCCACTCGTGGGTCCACCGGTTCGTCGCCCCGCGGCGGGTCGAGTCGGTCCTGGTTCAGGGCCACTCGATCAGGATGAAGGTCGGACCCCACGGAGCCAAACCCGAGTACGACGACGTGGCGGCGGTCGGCCGCCGCCTCGGCGTGCCGGCCGTCGAGATCAGCCGAGTCGGCGACGGCGCGTGGAGCGCGCACTCCTGACCGAGTGGTTACGCTCTGGCCATGAAGGCTGCAGTTCTCAACGAAATCCCCGGTTCGCTCCGTATCGAGGACGTGTCGATCGATTCGCCCGGGCCGCGCGAGGTCCTCGTCCGAACGGTGGCCGCCGGTCTGTGCCACAGCGATCTCCACTTCATGGAAGGTACGTACACGACCGCCGTTCCAGCGGTGCTGGGCCACGAGTCGGCCGGCGTGGTCGAAGCGGTAGGCTCGATGGTCGACTACGTCGAACCGGGCGACCACGTGATCACCTGTCTCGCCGCCTTCTGTGGTCACTGCGAGGACTGCCTCGGCGGGCACCCCGCCCGGTGCCAGCGCAAAGGCGCTGATCTCGTCCGCCGGCCCGCCGATCCGCCTCGCCTGTCCCGGGGCGACGAGACCCTCCACCAGTTCCTTCACTGCTCGTCGTTTGCCGAACAGCTCCTCGTGCACGAACACGCCCTGGTGAAGGATCAGACCCGACATGCCACTGGCGAAGGCGGCGCTCATCGGCTGTGGTGTGACCACCGGTCTCGGCGCCATCTTCCGCACCGCCCGGGTCGATCCCGGGCTCCGACGTCGTGGTGATCGGCTGCGGCGGCATCGGCCTCTCCGCGGTCCAGGGAGCCAGGATCGCCGGCGCCAACCGGATCATCGCGGTCGACATGCACCCCTCCAAACTGGAACTGGCCCAGTCGTTGGGAGCCACCGATGTCGTCGAACGCATCGTCGGACGATCCGGTCGCGGCGGTCAAGCAGCTCACCGGCGGCGGGGCGCGGTTCACCTTCGAGGCCGTCGGTCTCAAACAGACGGCCGAACAGGCCTTTCGGATGCTCCGCGCCGGTGGCCAGGCAACGGTGATCGGCCTGATCCCCCTCGGCACGATGGTCGAGGTCCACGGTGTCGAACTGACCAACGAGAAGACCCTGGCCGGTTCCAACATGGGTTCCACCCGAGTTCCGGACGGACATGCCCCGCTATGTGGACATGTATCTCGACGGTCGCCTGAAGCTCGACGAAATGATCAGCGGCACGATGGGCCTGGACGACATCAACGACGGCTTCGACCGGTTGAAGACCGGCACCGTCGCCCGCCAGCTCATCGCCTTCAACTGATCGGCCGAGCCGCTGCGCTCTCGCGGGCAGATCGTCGTCCAACGACAGTTCCGACGCCGAGACATCGTGGTCGAGGCGGCATCGGTCCCCGCCGACACATCACCGCCAACGCGAGCAGATGGGGCGGTCGGCCCATCGGGCTGGGCCGGTCGCCTCAGGTGAGAGCTTCGACAGCGGCTCTACCTTTGCCTTTTGTGCGGGTCGCCCTCATCTCGCAGTTCGCCTATCCCGATGCGCAAGAGATTCGCCTGAAGAAGATCAGCGAAACTCTCGCCGCTGACGGCCACGAGGTCCATGTCCTGTCGCGGTGGGAGCCGGATCTGCTCCTCGGTCGAATCGAGACGACGTCACCATCCATCGGATCCGCCTTGCGCCCGCGGTTCCCGCAGCTGAACACCGCTCCTCACCCTCCACGTCGCCTACAACCCGGTCTGGCTGGTGTGGATCTGGTGGAAGTGCCGAACGCTCGGCATCGACGTCATCATCGTCAGGAACCTGCGTCTCGCACCGCCGTCGATTCTCGCCGCGACGGCTGCTCTCGATCCCGGTCGTCACCGACCTGAGTGAGAACTTCCCCGCACTCGTCGAGTTCCAGGGTCGTTCCACGCTGCAGGACTACCTCACGAGGACGCCGGCCATGGAGCGCTTCTTCGAACGATTCACCGCGAGACGTTCCAAGCATGTCTGGGCGGTCGCGGAGGAGAACCGGCAGAGGCTGATCACCGACTACGGAGTGGACCCGGAACGAATCAGCGTCGTGGGGAACGTGCCCGAGACCGAAGTCGCCGCCAGGCTGTCCAACCTCCAGCCCGAGGAGACCGTGGGCGTTGAGGGTCAGCTCACGCTGGTCTTCCTCGGGATCGTCGATGAACTCCGCGGCCTCGACAGCATCGTGAAGGCGATCGCCCATGCCAGCGACGACAGCTCCGACACACAGATCCGGCTCCTCGTCATCGGCGACGGACCGGCGCGTCGAGATCTCGAAGATCTGGCCCGGGACAATGGTGTGAGCGACAAGGTCCGATTCACCGGCTGGATCGATTCGGACGAACGGTTCGACCGCCTGATGGAAGGCGACTTCGGGATCATCCCCCACGTCGACTGCGAACTGTGCCAGACAACGATCCCGAACAAGTTGTTCGACTACATGGCCGCCGGACTTCCCGTGCTGACCACCGACCTCAAGCCGGTCCGTGAGATCGTGACCAGCACCGACTGCGGCCTCGTGATCCCGTCCGATCCCGGTCCCATGGCGGACCGGCTGCGCACCATCGCAGCATTCGATGCCGAACACATTCGCCAGCTCGGGAAGAACGGGCGCTACGCGGTCGAAACCCGCTACAACTGGACACACGAGGAGCCGGAGATTCGGCGCACCCTCACCGCTGTCACCGAAGGGCGTCAGCCGTGAGACGTGTCCTGATCGTGGTCGGCACGCGACCGGAGGCGATCAAGATGGCGCCGGTGGTTCACCGACTCCGTCGATTCCCGGGGCAGCTACGGGTGGAGCTGTGCGTCACGGCTCAGCATCGCGAGATGCTCGACCAGGTCCTGGATCTCTTCGGTCTCACACCCGACTACGACCTGGACCTGATGAAGACTGGGCAGAACCTCTTCGACCTCACCGCCAGAGTGATCGGCGAGTTGAGGACCGTGCTCGAGACCGCCCGTCCCGACTGGGTGCTGGTGCACGGCGATACGACCACGTCGTTTGCGGCGAGCCTCGCCGCGTACTACCACGGGGCTCGGGTGGGACATGTCGAGGCTGGACTGCGCACACACGACAAGCGCTCGCCCTTTCCTGAGGAGATCAACCGCCAACTGACCGGCCGCATCGCTGATCTCCACTTCGCGCCGACCGCTCTGGCCCGAGGGAACCTGATCGCCGAGGGGGTGCCGCGCAACAGCATCTTCGTCACCGGCAACACCGTTGTCGACGCCCTCCTCCACACGGTCCGACGATTGGAGACCGAACCCCACCCGGACGCAGCCGAAGTGGATCGCCTGATCGACCCGAGCCGCTCGCTCGTCCTGGTCACGGCCCACCGCCGCGAGAACTTCGGCGCTCCCTTCGTCGAGATCTGCACCGCCATCCGTAGGATCGCCGAGCGGCCAGACGTTCAGATCGTGTTCCCCGTGCATCCCAATCCGAACGTGCGGGAGCCTGTCACCCGCCTGCTGTCGGGCGTCCGGAACATCACCTTGATCGACCCGGTCTCCTACATGCCCTTCGTGCGTCTGCTGGACCGATCGAGGCTCATCCTGACCGACAGCGGCGGAGTGCAAGAAGAGGCGCCCAGCCTCGGCAAGCCGGTACTCGTGATGCGGGACACGACCGAGCGTCCCGAGGCGGTCACGGCCGGGACCGCAACCCTGGTCGGGACCTCTGCTTCCAAGATCGCTTCAGAGGTCCACCGGCTGTTGGACGACGTCGACGTGTACCAAAGGATCTCAGCCACCCCCAACCCCGTACGGCGACGGACATGCGGCGGAGCGGATCGTCGACGTCCTCCGCCGAGGAACAGGGGACCGAGTTCGAAACCCAGGGAGTCGCAGCATGATCACCACCTCCGATCCGATTCAAGTCGAACTCGAACGATGGTTCATGGACTCACCCATCCACGTCGGGAACGGCGCCTACGCGATGTCCGTCGATGATGGCCGCCCGTCGGAGGTCTACCCGGAGATCACCGCCTACGCGATCACCGTCGCCGCGTTGCTCTATGCCAGCACACAGGACGAGCAACTACCTGGACCGAGCGCGGTCGGCCGCTGAGTACATGATCGGTATCAGCGATCCTGCGGTCCCCGGCGTGGACCGAACCACCCACTACACCTTTGACACCGGGATCCTGATCGACGGTCTCCTCACCCTGGCCGAACATGACCCGACCCACCGCGACCGTTGGGTCTTCCACGCCGCCCGCAGCCTGGATTGGCTGGCATCGGCATTCTCCGACGAGTCTTTCCCGTCGGTGGTGCCGGCTCCGGCGCAGAGCGATCCGCACGACTGGCACCACCGGCAGTCCATGCATCTCACCAAACTGGCGATTCCGCTCCTGAAAGGAGCTGCCGTTCTCGGTGACTCGTCATACGAGCGGATCGCCCGGTCGTTGCTCGACTGGGGTCTGACGCTCCAAGCCGACGACGGACGGCTGCGCATCAACGACAGCACCCAGAGCACCCGACTCCACCCGCACTGCTACGCCCTCGAAGGACTCGTCGTCGCCGGGGCGATGCTCGACGAACCGATCTACACGAACGCTGCTCGACGCGGGGCGCTGTGGCTTGCGAGCGTCCAGGATCAGGACGGATCATTTCCACAATGGTGGCCGGTCCGATACGGATCGATGCGGGACCGGGTACTCGACAGAGTCACGCACCTACGGGTCACGGACGCGCCGTCACAGGCGATCCGGATCTGGAAGGTCCTGGGGATCGCTCACGACGAGTGCGCCAGGGCCGAGCGATTCCTCGAGGGGGTTCGGCACGACCGGGGCGGGCTTCCACTTCACGTGCGATCGGTCGGTCCGATTCATCTCCCGAGGTCGACAACGTACTCGTGGCCGACGTTCTTCTACCTCCACGCCCAGATGTTGGAGCACGGCGACCAGGACCGCGCCGGCGAACTCTTCTAGACCCACCTGCTGACGATCTCCCGCCGTGGGCGATCGCAGCCGGACGACGTCCCCGAGCGACCCGACAGGTAGGGTTGACGCCGGTCCGGCCATTCGGACCACCGCACGGCAGGAGACCCCGCGATGGCTCACATGACGTATCGAAGGCTCGGTCGATCGGGGCTGAAGGTGAGCACGCTCTCCTACGGCTCGTGGGTCACCTTCAGCAACCAGCAAGGCCTCGACGCCGTCCAGGAATCGATGGTTGCCGCCCGTGACGGCGGCTGCAACTTCTTCGACAACGCTGAGGTCTACGCCGGGGGCGAGAGCGAAACCCTGATGGGCCAAGCGTTCCAGAACCTCGGCTGGGGACGCGAGAGCTACATCGTCAGCACCAAGTTCTTCTGGGGGATCATCGACGGTGTGAACACGTCGAACACGCTGAACCGCAAGTACCTCGGCCAGGCGATCGATCGTTCGCTCGAGCGACTTCAGATGGACTTCGTCGACCTCGTGTTCTGTCATCGAGCCGACCCGGACACACCGATCGAGGAGACGGTGTGGGCGATGAGCGACATGGTGAGCCAGGGCAAGGCGCTGTACTGGGGTACGTCGGAATGGTCAGCCGACGAGATCCGGGCTGCCTACGAGATCGCCGAACGCCACCATCTCCACAAGCCGGTGATGGAACAGCCCGAATACAACATGCTCAACCGACGCAAGGTGGAAGAGGAATTTGTCCGGCTCTACACCGACATCGGGCTCGGCACCACGGTCTGGAGCCCCCTCGCCGGTGGTCTCCTGACCGGCAAGTACCTCGATGGGATCCCCGAGGACAGCCGGGCCGCGTTGAAGGGTCACGATTACCTGGAGGAAAGGATGAGCGAGGAGTCAGCGGTCGCGGTGATCCGCAACGTCGTGGACATCGCCAAAGAACTCGGCTGTTCGCCAGCGCAACTGTCGCTGGCCTGGTGCGCCTCCAATCCGAACGTGTCCACGGTCATCACCGGTGCCAGTCGACCGAGCCAGGTCGTGGAGAACATGGAGGCCATCGAGGTACTCGACGCGCTCACCCCCGAGATCATGGAGCGCATCAACGCTCTTCTGTGACGTTGCTGTTCAGGCTTCGAGATCGTTCCAATGGGGTGAGAGGAGCTCGCTGTTGACCAGGTTGGTCGGCCGGACCCCGCTCAGGATCAGCAGCGCCTGTCCGATCGCCTGATCGAGCATGCGCGCTCGACCCACGACCGTCGATGACGCGATGTGTGGTGTCACGATCACGTTGGCCCGATGCAACAGGGTGTGGCCCGGCGGCAGGGGCTCGGGCTCGGTCACGTCGAGACCGGCCGCCGCCACATGACCGCTGTCGAGCGCGGTGACCAGAGCGTCGTGATCGACCAGACCACCCCGGGCACAGTTGATGAAGATCAGGCCGTTCCGGCACGTGGCGAAGGTGGCGTCATCGAAGATACCCGGCGGTGTCGGGCGCCAACGGGGCGTGCAATGACAGGACATCGGAGTCGACGCAGAGGGTCTCGAAATCGACCATCTCGGTGCCGTCCTCGGGGCTCCAAACGAACGGGTCGTGGGCGATCACTCGCATCCCCACCGCCGATGCGATCGTCGGCAACCCGCCTGGCGATGCGCCCATACCCGAACAGACCCAGCGTGAGACCGTTCAGCTCGATGGCGGTGCTGCGATCGGCGTAGTCGCCGGCGGCACGACGCAATCGCGTCCGCGTGTGGCCCGAGGGTCTTGGCGAGAGCGAACATCAAGGCGATGGCATGTTCTGCGGTGGACACGGTCGGTCCATCCGGGGTGTTCGTGACCGCCACCCCTCGGGCGGTTGCTTCGGCGACATCGACGGCATCGACACCGATCCCGGTCCGGCACAGGCCGATCAACCGTGGGGCCCGATCGAACATCGTGGCGTCCCATCGGCGACCCCCGACGATGGCGACGACGGCATCGGCGAGCCGAGAGTCGTCTGGTCCGACGATTTCGTGGTCCTCGATCACGAGGTCGTGAACCGGACGATCGATGTGAATGACGCTCACTGGTGCTCCCTGGTGGGTTCAGAAGAGGGTTGAGGCGTTGCACCGTCATTGTGGCACGGTCCCCGACGGTTCGGATCGTGGTGCTTGTGTGAAATCAGTATGTCGCTTCGATCGACCATCGTCGGTGTTCGATCATGAGCAGGTGAGCGGTGCCGTCGGTGAGGACAACCTGGAGACGGGCCCGGCGTCGATGAGTGCCCGGATCCCACCATCGTTCATCCACCGGCCACGGACCGGCCCAGCCGATGACCTGCTGTTCGGTTCCAGACGTCACCAACCATGCTGGCGGCACGAACATCTCACCCCGGCCGCTCACGCCGACCTCCTCCCCATTCTCGTCGAGCAACTCGACCTCACTCGACTCCGATCCGATCTCCGCAGGCGCCGGTGGTGGGATCCGACCCGGCCATGGCTGGGTGATGTGATGAGGATCGGTCCCTTGACGCCTCTCCCCCAGATCAACCCCGGCCGCAAGAACCAGACGGATCTGTTCTGCTGGCCCCCGACCTCCGCTCCATTCGGGAACCCGCACCGACTCCGCACCCAGAATCCCCTGGATTCTGGCAACGGTACGGGAGACGTCATCTGCCCGTTCGGCCCGTCCACCCCAGAAACCCAGTTGACGTCCGGTGGCGGGCACCACCTCGTCGGGGATGAGACTGAGTCGGGCGATCGCCGAACCGACCCCGTCATCGAGGTCTCGACGATCACGCGCCAGGACGAGACGGGCCTGATGAAGCCAGCCATCCAACTGCCAGCGAGCCCGTTCGGCCAATGCGGCTGCCGACAGTGTCCCCTCGTGTCGCCACAGTCGAGTGAACTCTTCGCCCTTTTCGGTTTCGGCCTCGATCGCCACACGAACACACGCCAGACCCTGTTCTTCCAGCGACCGATTCAACTCATCGGCCAACGCCTTTGCCGCAAAGGCGCAGGGATCGATACGGGCGGCAGGTGGATCGAACCACCACGTGACCGCCAGGTCGGCTGCCGGCCGACGCAGGCTGGGAGGGTACCGGTCGACCCCACGTGCGAGTCGATGAGCGATGAGACCTTCAGCCCCGAACCGATCGACGACATCGTTGGCGCTCAGTTCGGCAAACCGGCCAAGAGTGCCCAGCCCGAGGCGTACGAGAACACCGCCGAGGTCGGGCATGGCCAGCGCCTCCACCCCGAAACCGGAGAGGAACCCGGCGCTCTCCCCCGGAGCCACGATGACAGGTTCAGGTTCATCCTCGGAAAGGTTGCTGATCTCGGATGCTGCCAGAGCGGCGAGGCGAGCAGCGAAAAGCACCATCCGCCATGCCCACGAACAGTTGACCACGGCCGGCGAGGACGGGAACCAACGTGTCCCTCACCTTTGCCCCGAGGGCTTGATCCCCACCGAAAAAGCGGGACGGCCCCCGGGTCGGGAATCCGACCAGGCCCGGCCCGGAGACCTCTACTCGAGGGGTCAGGTCCGTCAACGCCGCTGCAACCGGCTCGAACAGACGTCCTTCTCTGTCGGTGTCCTGTTCGAGGATGGCAAGGTCCGGACAGCGGCTCTGGGCATCGCGACGGCGCTGTCCCACCGCAACCCCATCCGTTCGTGCCCGTGGCGTGGACGCCACCACTCGATTGGCGACGAACACCGCCGCTGGTTCGTCGAGAGGTACTCCCCATGCGACCACAGGCCAGTCGGGGCACATCACCATGCACATACGGGTGGAGAAAACCGAAGGATGGTCGGAGATCACGACGCCACCGCTGGGTCACCGGGACGAATCGGCGAGGATGCTGGCGTAGGTTTCGGGCGATTCAGCCGGAGTGAGAGGACCTTCGGGACCGGGCATCCACAACGAGACCGATCGTGTTCGAGCGGCCGAGCGGCGACCCACCGCGTCGACCGTCATACGACGGAACCGCAAATAGCCATGACCTTCGCCTATGCCCAGCCATTCATCGGTGGTACAGCTGAGGTTCATGTCGAGTGCGGTCGGCCACTTCGCCACCCCGTCGAGGTGCAGCAGAGTTGCCTTCTGCTCCCGGAGTCGAGCCGAGATCCTGCGAGCATCCCGGGCCCCGATGTGCGAGTGAGGTGAAATCACCACCACCTGTACAGCTTCGAGCAGGGCGGCGACCACCGTGCCCCACTGACCGGTGGGAGGGGTCTCGATCACGAGCACCCGGTCCATCCTCAACCCTGTCTCAGCTGCTGCGGCAAGATTGATCCGCCGGAGCACCCACAACCGCCATCCACCCCTGGTCCCCGAGGCTGGGAACCATCATCGCCGCCGCCAAGGTCCACGCTCCCCGGCCGGTGACACCAACCGACCATCCCCGCGGCAACCCACTCCAAGGAAACAGCGGTTCGAGCGCTTCAGGAACCTCGAGCAACTGTTCGGTGGACAGTGTGGTCGGCCGTATCACCTCGAGTGTCTTTGCATCCAGCGCCGCCAGGCCGTGACCGCTCATACCTCCAGTGTACGAACATCTGTTCGCTTTTCAAGCAGGATGTTCCGGCACCCGACCGAACCCGCTAATACGAACGATCTCGGGCCAGTTCGGGCAGACGGGCCACCCCGGCGACCATTCCCACCGAAATTGCCGCCACCATCAGGAGATACAGCGGAAACAGGGCCGAACGGTCACTCCCGGCAGCGTCGTCGAATGCCAGCGCGTCGGGTGCCTCGCTCACCGGCACCTCCGCAAGCACCGTCGTCCGCACCTCGGCATCCGGTGCCGCGGTGACAGGAACCGAGGCGACCGCAACCGGCGTATCGGAGGGAACGAGCGGATCGGAGCCGCCGAGGTACTCATCGCCATCCCGCGCACCGTCACCATCGCTGTCCGCAGCGAGTGGATCGGTGCCGAACGCGATCTCCACCCCGTCCGGTAGACCATCGCCATCGCTGTCGGCACGCCCCGGATCGGTTCCGAAACTCGAGATCTCGGCCGTATCGGACAGACCGTCGCCGTCGGAGTCCTGTTGAGCCAGCGCATCGTCGCCGATGGCGAACATGACGATCAGGACGAGCGCCACACCGGCCACCACGTATCGGGCCGGCAATGAAATGGGGTGAGTCGCCATCGGCGCTCCTCGCGGCTGCTTGTCGAATCATTAATCCATTCGGCTGACCGGGCCCTTCAGTTGAGCGGCCGATACGTGAAGGTCTCGATCGGGACCACGACGCAGTCGAGATCTGCGAGTTCAACCTCGAGACGAAGCAGATCATCGTCGTCGTCGAAAACCCCGACGATCGCTCCACCGGAGCCGGCAAAGGTGGCGTCGAGTCCGACCTGGTTGGCGGCCAACACCATCGCCATCTGCGCGTCGGGCACCGGGGCCAGATCGATACGCAGTTCCATGTTCCGGGTCATGAGCGAACCGAGCATCCCTCCCCCCAGCGCAGCGCCGCCTTGCCCTGCGTCACCAGTGCGGCCAGTTCGTGCAACCCCGCCACCGTCACCGCGTTCGCCGCCTCGAAGCGGGAACGGAGCACGGAGTGGTAGGTCGAGCTCGGTGCGGCCGCCGCAGCCGAGAACGCCAGGAACATCCGGGGAAGTGCCGCCGAATCGAGTATCTCGTACCTCCCGTACACCAATCCGGTCCGGGGGTCGGTGTGCAGCTCGCCGAAATCCATGGCGACGAGACCGCCGAGGGTCTGGACGACGCGATCCTGGAGCCCGGCCGCGATGCCCAGTTGATCGGTTTCGGCCGACAGAGCCAGCGACGGCAGGAGCCGTTCGTCAAGGGTGTGGCCGGTGAACTGGAGGAGGCCTTTCAACAGGGCGATCACGAGCGCCGACGAGCCGGCAAGCCCGACACCGCGAGGAATCGTGGAGCTGAAAGCGATGTCGACCCCGGCGGGTACGGCCCAGCCCTGCGAAGAGGCGAGGTTGAGAAAGGTCCGAAGGGTGGCCGCCAGGAGCTGCTCACCGGTGCCATAGCCATAGCGATCGACGAAGGTGACGAACTCGTCCAACGACGAGAATTCGAACGGATCCGGGTTCGGTCCGCTGATGCGCACCACGTCGTCCTCGATCACCGAAACCGTCGCCAGCATTCCTTCGACCGCCATCGAGAGACAGCGACCGCCGTAGCCGTCAGACGGATTGCCGAGAATGCCGACCCGGGCCGGGACCGATTGCTGCATCACGTCGACGACCTGGTCTTTCCGAACCGACTCGGGCATCTCATCACACCGCTGCCAAGGGTCCGGAGGTGACGGGACTAGGAGAAATCGGCCTCGGTCGGCACGGGAACGCCGGGTTTGTAGAACACGTACATGTCCTCGATCAGCTCTTTGAGGCCGTCGGCATGTTTCCCGGCGATCAGTGTCACCGTGATCGTCTGACCGTAAATGTGCACTGCGTCCACCTGACCCGTTGCGAGCAGCATCCGGGCAACCGCATCGGGCGGACGGTCGAGGAGGATCTCCTCACCCGCTCGGTACCGCTCGTGGCCCATTCCTGTGAAGGAACGGTTGGTCTCAAACCTGATGCGTGACGGATCTGCTCCTGTGGACTGAACGACGGTGACCGGCTCTCCCATAGCGCTGAAAGACTACCAACAATCCCAACACAACCGAGACGGTTGCCAGCACGGTGTGCACCACCTTGAAGCCGCCACTCCAATCGCCGATCGCGATCTGGTAGGCCCGAACCGGCCACACGACAATGTTGAGGACCGCCAGCGAGAGCACCGCTCCCGACACGCAGAACCACCAATCGCTGGCGCCATCCCGCCACAGGACGAACGCTGAACGGAGAGCCCACAGGCCGAGCATTACGAAGCTGACGGCCAGACCCAGGCGCCAGGCGAGCTCGAAACCCACCAGGTCATCGGCCAGTATGTTGCGGACGCGGGCAGCCCAGACCCCCAGCGACCAGCCCGCCAGCAGCGGAACAGCGAATCGGATCGCCGTCACACCTCACACCACCGCTTTGGTCACGGCCCGACCCGGTTGGAACTCGGTCCGTTGGCCCGGCAGCCACCGGCGTTCCGATGTCTGAGCGCGTTCCGATGTCTGAGCGGCTCGGCACGAGTCGCAGGGGCGCTCCTTGCGGAGCCACAGCGCTGGCACGGCCATCGTGCCAACCCCGTCGAACCACTCGATGCTGTGAACCATTCCGTCCTCCATCATCGCAGATCATGAAGGTTTTCGCCGGCTACGGCACGGCAAAGTACCGTGACCGAATGGGCGAGCCCACTGTGGAAACCTTTGCCGCAGGAGCGAGAGAGTTCCTGACCGAGCACGCCGAGCTGAAACGACCGCGGGAGGAGTTCCTGTGGGGTCAGGGCACCGACCAGGTGTCGCTGTTCGACGAGGTCGACCCCGAAACCGAACGAAGGGAACTCGCCGCTGCGTGTGGTTGGCGGAGGCTTCGTTTCGATGCCGGCTACGGCTATATCACGGGTCGACCCGAGTTCGGCGGCGCCGGCCTGAGCCGAGACCACGAACGGGCGTACGCAGAGACCGAGTCGCTCTTCGACATCCCCGATCAGAGGTTCTTCACCATCGGACTGGGAATGGTCGCACCGACGATCGCCGCCCATGCCGACCCATCGGTGGCGGCCGAACTGCTGCCCAAGATGTACCGCGGCGATGTCGTCGGCGCCCAGCTGTTCTCCGAACCGGGAGCCGGATCCGATCTCGCCAGCCTGCAGATGAGAGCCGAGCGTGACGGCGACGAATGGGTCATCAGCGGCCAGAAGGTCTGGACCTCCGGCGCCCACTACGCCCACATCGGTGAGGTGGTCTGCAGAAACGATCCGAGTCTGCCCAAACACAAGGGTCTGACGGCCTTCATCGTCGATCTCGAGGATCCCGGCGTCGATGTCCGGCCGTTGCGTCAGATGACCGGTGGCACGGCCTTCAACGAAGTGTTCTTCGACGAGGTCAGGGTGCCCGATCGGATGCGCCTCGGCGAGGTCAATGCCGGCTGGAGGGTGGCGCTCACCACCCTCATGAACGAACGGGCCGCGATCGGCGGGGCCGGCGGCACCGGTTCGAGGATGTTCCTGAGGCTGACCGAGATGGCCAAGCACTTCGGCAGAGCCGATGATCCGGTCGTCCGCCAACAACTCGCCGACCTCTACACCCGCGGGCAGGTCTTGAAGTGGAACAATCTACGGGCGATGGCCAAGATCTCGGCCGGCGAACTCCCCGGTCCTGAGATGTCCGGCGCAAAACTGGCGCTGACCGAGTTGATGCGACGCACCTCGGTTCTCAGCTCGGCGATTCTGGGCCCCGCACTGGTCGCCGACACCGGCGAGTGGGGTACGTACGCGTGGTCGGGTTACGTGACCGGCGTACCCGGAATGTCGATCGCCGGCGGGTCCGATGAAGTGCTGCGCAACATCATCGGCGAGCGGGTGCTGGGTCTCACGAAAGAACCGGGTATCGACACGACGAGTCCATTCTCCGAACTCGCGGTCGGAACACAACGATCATCCCCACCTCGGCAGGCCGGATGATCAATAGTGGTCCTAATGACCCACAGTAGGTTCGGATGACCCACGGTGAGAGGATCGACCCTGTTGGATGGTCGGTGTGAAATGGTTAGATAGTGGAGTGGCGTCCGGCGTGGAGAAGCGGCACCGACCCGTTCGGTATCGACATGTTCTTGCGATCCTCGCCATCGCCGCGGGCGCGTGCTCGAACGCCGCAAGCCAATTGGCCGACAGCGCCAGTGCGCCCACCGTCGCCGGGGCGACCACGGAGCGTGGGTCGACCTCGACAACACAGGCTCCGGTTCCGACCGAGTCGACGACGACCGCGTCGAGCGCGGTCACAGCGCCACCGCTGGTACCGACCGGCATCGATGTCCCGATCCTGTTGTTCGGCGATGCGATCGAGCTGATCCAACCCGACGGGTCCGCATCGCTCATCCAGCGGGACCGGGCGATACGCGTGGCCGGGGACACCGTTGGTGGGCTGGTCTTCCAGCGAACCCTCGATGCCGGCCCACGATCCACGATTCTGTGGCAAGAGTCGCCGTCCGCGCAGACGGAGTCGGTGTTCATTCCCACCGCCGATCAGCGCGCCGAACTCCATGGTGTCACCGATGTCACCGGTGTGCCCGAGGCGGTGTTCAGCGTGACCTCTCCGTCGTCGAGCACCCGCTCGCTCAATCGCATCGACCTGCAGAGTCGGGTCGTGACAGAGCTCCGGGTCGTGGACGATGCCGAGTTCGGCTCGAAGTCCACCCAGGTTGACGGCGCGTTCATCGTCACCACCTGGGAGCGACCGTCGGCAGCGGGATGGTCGGTGTACCAGAGCGGTACCGGGAGCGAAATCGGCGGCAGTTTCCCCGATGACGAAGCAAGATGCGCAGCTGGTGACGGCATCGATTGCGCCCGCTTGGCGTCGCTGTCGCTCAACATCGAGTTCGTGTTCCGTATCGTCGCTCATTCCACGGGCGCAGCACCGGGGTCATATGATCTCCTGATCACACGTACCGACGACGGATCCGAGGTGTCGAGGATCGACCTCACCCCACTCGAGGGAACGTGGTACCCCGAACACCTGGCCGAACTACCCGATGGACGGATTCTGTTGTCGCGATCGGTTGATCCTCAGCGCCTCCAGCCGATGACAGGAGTAGTGATCGATCCCACGACGGGATCGATCGAACCACTCGTGCCGACAGGTTTTGTCCGTTTGCCATGAGGGGTTGCGCCGCTGGCGCCAGGAATCGCTCGGCTCACTTCGGTGGGCACTCCGGAGGAAACCCCATGTTCAAACCCAGCCCACCGTGGTTTCGGAGCGGTCGTGGCGTGTTGGTCGTTGCGCTTGTCCTGGCGTCGTGCACGACAGCAGGCTCGGAACTCGCAACCAGCGCTGGCTATGACGCCGATAGCAACTCGCTGCCCTTCGACGAGGGCGGCGAGTCCGCTGCGGAGTCACTCCCGCCTGCGATCGTCGACCCGACCGTCACCGGAGGGATCTTCGCCACCGCTGCGCCGGGGCCAACGATTGCCGCCGCCGGCGACGACGGTGTGTGGTGGTTCGACCCCGATGGCAAGGCCCAGCTCGTCGTCGAGGCCGCCATCGCCGCCGACTACGACGGACAGGGTGGTTTGGTGTTTCAACGATCCGCCACCGCCCCGATCGTGCGCCGGACCGCTGACGCAGCCGAAGCCGTCGTCGTAGAACCCGGCGACGGGGAGCGGCTCGAGCTGATCGGGGTGACCTCGATCAACGGAACCGATGAAGCGATCTATGTGCGCATCGATGACGAGGCAGCGATGGTCAATCTGGAGAGAATCGATCTCGGCGACGGACAGATCGCCACGATCGGATCGTTGGCGAGGGACGGTGTGGGACCCGAGCGGCTGGCGATGAGTGGAGCGTACGTGACGGGTGTCTACCGGTCCGGCAACAAGTCGGGTTGGGCCACGGTGTCCCTTGCGTCCGGGACCACGCTGTTCGGGACTCCCGAGTCGGACCTCGGTCAATGCTCGGCTGAGCCGGCGGTCGGGTGTGCCGAAGCGGTGACGACCAGTGCCGATGCGTCCACGATCTACCGGGTCGTTCCGTCGGGATCGGATGCCGAGGGTCGCGACCTCGTACTGAACCAGGCCAGCAACTTCGCCGAGCTGGCCCGCGTCGATCTCCAACGACCCGAAGGGGGCTGGCACGTGACCGGGGTGGAAACGACCGGTGCGCTCGTCATCGTCAGCCGGGCCGCGCAACCGGACGGCTCGGGCTCGATCGCTGCGCTGGTGGTCGAACCGTCCAGCGGTGCGATCACCCAACTCGATCAGGTCGGCCGAGCCACGGTCATCAGCGGCTAGATCGAGACTACAGCAGTGCCAACTGCGTCACCGGACGGCGACGTGGCGTACCGGTCCACAGCAGGTGGTCCATGAAAACCCACGACCGCCGATGGATGGCCGTCGGTCCGAACGCCTGCAACGCCACCTTGTGGCGAGGACACGGGTACCCCTTGTTCGTATCGAAGTCGAACCCCGGGTAACTCCCCGCGTCGGCGATCATCATTCGATCGCGGGTCACCTTGGCCAGTATCGACGCCGCCGCAATCGACACCGACACGCTGTCGCCCCTGACGATCTTGATGGTGCGGGGATGCCCGACGAAATCCCAGTTGCCGTCGATGACGACGGCGTCCGGAGCCCGCTGTAGCCCGAGGCCTCGAATCGCTCGCCGGGCCGCCAGCCGCTGAGCCGCTGACATGCCGAGCCGATCACATTCCTCGGCGGTGGCGTGGCCGATCCCCCACGCGTCGACCCAGTCGAGGATCCGGTCGAACATCGCCTCTCGTTCCGAGGGGAGCAGCTGTTTGGAATCACGAAGCTTGTAGATCCGCCGGTCTTTGGGGACGATGACCGCACCGAGGGTCAACGGCCCCGCCCACGACCCCCGCCCCACCTCGTCGATACCGACGACGAGGTCGCAGCCGTCGTTCCACAGTTCCCGTTCGATTCCCAACCCGGGCGACGTCGCCTTCAACGCCTTCCGGAGCTTGGGGACCGATTGCGCCATGGGCCGACTCTAGTGCCGGAGGTGCACTGACCCGCTGGCCCGATACGTTCACTCCGTGCCGGCTTCCCCGCCCGTCGAACCACCGTCGGGACCTCGATCCGTCGAACGCCCCTCCGATGCCGGCAGAACCCTTCTGGGAATCTACGGTCAGCCCCCGACCGCAGCCGTCGATCGGGGTGGTGCGGTGCAGCTCCTCGATGCGGACTGGAGCCTCGACTGGTGGCTTGCCGCCGCCGACCGTTGGTACACGCCCGCCTCCGAGGCGGCGGTTCGACAGACCCGGCTGGGGGCCGGCCCGCTCATTCAGACCGCGGTGCGGGTGCCGGGCGGTGACATCCTTCACCGCGCATGGGCGACCCTCCGATCCGGTACTGCAGTGGTGGTGATCGAAATCGAGAACACCACCGACACCCCGATCGGGCTCGGCCTGGCCGTCCGGCCGTACCGTCTCGACGGCATGGCGAGCAGCCCGGCGGTGACCGTCAGACCCGAGCGGATCACGATCAACGATCGCATCGACGTATGGCTGAGCAACGAGTGGCGCGACCATCTGCACGAGCAACGGGCGGTCGTCGTACCCCTCCCCCACAGGTCGACCGCCCGAATCTTGATCTCACCCGACGGTCAGGCCGGTGAGCCCGGTCCGCTACCGACCGTCGAGGGGACACGCAAGGCGTGGCGGTCTCTCGTCGCATCATCGTGCCGGGTGGTCGTGCCCGACGACAGTTTCGGTCGACTGTTCGACCAGGGCCGGGGTCGCCTGTCGTTGAACCTCCACGATCTCCTCCCCCGCATCGCCGAGCTGGCCAACGGTGCCGGCGACGAGCTCACCACACTGGCGATGGCCGGCGCCGAGACCGAAGCGGCCGGCGTCGTCCGATCACTACTCACCCAGCGGTGGTTTCCGCCCTCACTGCGCCGCTCGGAGTCGCCTGCTGCGGCAGCGGCCGTGCTCGACGGCCTGGCCTGGACGGTTGCGCTCCACCGTCCTCAGTGGGCCGAGGAGCTCTTGACCCCGGCGCTCCAACTGGCCGCGACGGTGAAGCGGAAGAAGTCCGACATCGCCCGACGGCGGGCGGAGTCCGCGCTCGCCCGCCTCGTGACGTGCGACCGGACGGGGCCAGGAGGCACTCTCGATCGACGGGTCACAAGGACTGGGCCGCATCCCGCTACCCGGTGTTCCCGACGACCTCGCCGAGCTCGGCCAGTTGATGGCCGGGGCCTCCGACACCGGTTCGTGGGACGACGACAGAATCGAACCGGTCACCGACGCCCTGGTCGGCTTCCGACGCCTTCTGGTGACCGAACGATGGGCCGACGATCGGGTCCCGGAGATCGACCTCTTCCGCCAGTGGCCCTCGGCCTGGCGGGGTGGAGCCGCCGAGCTGCACGCACTTCCAACCGTTTTCGGGCAGGTGTCGATCGCCGTGCGATGGCACGGCTACCGCCCGGCGGTTCTGTGGGACATCAACCCCCGGGATCGCATCCAAGGCCCTGTCCGGCTCCGCTGTTCATCGCTCGACCCTGACTGGTCCTCCACCGACCCATCCGGAGAGGCACTCCTGGCCGGCACCTCCGAGGGCTTGCCCGCACCTCCCACCGAGGGGGAATCATTCTCGTAGGGCTGGAGGATCGAGATTCGATCAGCCAGTATTGGGTATGGAAACCGACCAACGAACGACCGAATTGCGAGTGACCGTGTTGGGCGGCGGTTCGTGGGGTACGACCGTCGCCCATCTCGCGGCGCACAACGCCCCCACGAGGATCTGGGCTCGCGATGCGGCGACGGTGGCTGCGATCAACAACGAGCATCGGAACACTCGCTACCTGCCCGACTTCGAGCTGCACCCCAACCTCGTCGCCACCGACGATTTCGACGACGCGGTGAGGAACACCGACCTTGTCGTCATGGGGGTGCCGACGTCGGCGTTTCGCGAAACCTGCCAGCGGGCGGCATCGTCGTTACGACCATGGGTCCCGGTGATCAGCCTGGCCAAGGGCTTCGAAGAAGGAACGCACAAACGGATGACCGAGATCATCACCGAGGAGCTGCCGAGCCGGCCTGTTGGTGTGTTGACCGGGCCGAATCTCGCCAAGGAGATCCTGGCCGGCAATCCGGCTGGCTCGGTCATCGCTCTCACCGAACATCACATCGCCCAGAAGCTCCAAGACGTCTTCACCACACCGACCTTCAGGGTGTTCACGCATCACGACGTGGTCGGGTGCGAGCTGGGCGGTGCTCTCAAGAACGTGTACGCCATGGCGGCCGCAACCGTGGAGGGTCGCGAACTCGGCGACAACGCCCGCGCCGCCATCATCACCCGTGGCCTCGCAGAACTCATGGAGTTGGGCACCCTTCTGGGCGGAGAACCGCTCACCCTGGCGGGACTGGCCGGAATGGGCGATCTGTTCGCCACCTGTCTCAGCCCCCAGAGTCGAAACAGCCACGTCGGTCGCCTGCTCGGCAAAGGTGTGCCGATCGACCAGATCCTCAGCGAGATGTCCCAGGTGGCCGAGGGTGTCAAAGCCACCAAAGTGGCCGTGGAGCTGGCCGAGGAAATGGGCGTGGTGATCCCGATCGCCGGCCATATGGCCAAGGTCTGTTTCGAAGGCCGCGACCCGGATTGGGCCCAGGACAATCTTCTGCGGGGCCGTCTCGGCCACGAGTAGACCCTCGGGGGTAGTCGCCGGGACGGACATCGCCCTAGGTTTGCCAGGTGTCGCACCGTAACGCTGCTCTCCTCGTGCCGTTGAAGTCGTTCACGGCGGGCAAGGGTCGGCTCGGCGAGTCGCTCGAATCGAGCGACCGGGCGGCATTGGTACGAACACTTGCCGCCGGCGTGCTCGCCGCCGCCGGCGACCTACCGGCTTGGGTCGTTTGTGACGACGACGAGGTGGCCGAGTTCGCCCTCCGTCGCGGCGCACAGGTCGTGTGGCGGGGCGGGGGCCTGAACCGGGCGGTCCAGGGCGCTTTCGTTCAGCTCGGAGACGACGGCTTCGATCGGGTCGTCGTGGCCCACGGCGACCTCGCCGAGCCGCGATCGTTCGAGGCTTTTGTCGAACCGTCGATCTCGGCCCGATCCGTGGTCATTGCACCCGATCGGCACGGGGACGGCACGAACGTGATCGCCGTACCGACGTCAGAATCGTTCCGCTTCGCCTACGGACCTGGGTCGTACCAGCGGCACCGGATCGAGGCGGCACAACAAGGCCTCGAGCTGATCCTCGCCGCCGCCCCCGAACTCGGTCTCGATGTCGATACACCCGAGGATCTCGTCCTTTATCGTGGGACGACGACGCACTGAGCAACTCCGAGGTCGACGTGTCCGAAGCCCAGAACCCACTCACGCCGCATCCTTTCTCGATGACCGTACGATCCCGGGACCTTCCGGTACCCGAACGGGCCTTGGCGATCGGCGCCCACCCGGACGACACCGACTTCGGCTGTGGCGGAACCCTCGCGAAGTGGGCGGGTGCGGGCTGCGAGGTGAGCGTGCTCGTGTGCACCGACGGGTCAAAGGGCACGTGGGACGGGGCCGCCGACAAGACCGCGCTCGTCAGAGCCCGCCAGGAGGAGCAGATCGCTGCGACCCGGGCGCTCGGAGCGACCGGTGATGTGGTGTTTCTCGGCTATCCCGACGGCGAGTTGCCTTCGGACCTCGACGCCAGGGCAGCCGTGGCATACTGGATCCGGCAGCTGCGCCCAAACGTGGTCCTCGGCCATGATCCATGGAAGCGGTACCGGCTCCATCCCGATCATCGACACGCCGGCCTCCTGGCGTGCGAGGCGGTCGTTGCCGCCCGCGATCCCAAGTTCTTTCCCGATCAGGATGTGCCTCATCACCGCCCCGACCGGATGCTGCTGTGGGAAGCGGATGAACCCGATCATGCCGAGGACGTCCACGCCACGGTCGCAGCCAAGATGCTGGCGCTACGCCAGCACGAGAGCCAATACGAATCGACGATGATCAAGGGGGCGAGCAAAACGATGGCAGACTTCGACCGGCGGATCGAAGCAAAGCTGCGGGAAGCCGGAACCGCAGCCGGGCTGACCCACGCCGAAGTATTCAAACTGATCGACGACATCTGAGACCAGCCCACCGCTCCGCTGAGACCGTTCACGCCACCGAGACCAGCCCACCGCTCCACTGAAGCCGTTCACGCCACCGAGACCAGCCCACCGCTCCACTGAGACCGTTCACGCCACCGAGACCAGCCCACCGCTCCACTGAAGCCGTTCACGCCACCGAGACCAGCCCACCGCTCCGCTGAGACCGTTCACGCCACCGAGACCAGCCCACCGCTCCACGACGGTCGCCGAGACCGCCCACCGCTCCACTGAGGCCGCACGCCACCCAGCCACCGCTCCGATGGGGCGGTGGCTAGAGGTCGGCTCCCCGCAAGGGCAGCCCCGCAGCCCTGTAGGCGGCGTCGATCAACTCCATGTTCGCCACCGCGTCCGCTCCACCGGTCGGTATCGGCTCACCGGTGGCGACCGCTCGCTCGAACGCCTCGAGTTGATGGTGGTAGGTCGTTCGTCCGGCGACCTCCTCGTCGATGCCCAACGCCTCAACTCTCAACCGGTTTCCGTTGTGGGGAGCCAACGGGTTCTGCACCTCCATGGTCGCCTCCGAACCCCGAACGGTCAGGTACGCGGCGGGTTCGGTTCCCTCGGTCATCTTCGTCTTGAGCAACCCGGTCGCTCCGTTGGGATATTCGACCTCAATGGACGTATCGACATCGACACCGGCCTGTCCTTCGACCATCGTCGCCGACCGGACCTCGGGCTCCCGGCCGGGCATGACAAATCTCGCCCACTGCACCGGATAGCAGCCCAGGTCCATCAGAGCCCCACCACCGAGTTCGAGGCTCTGACGCACCCGGTCGGCCGGGTCGATGAACACGTCGAAAACGGCTTCGACCGACCGGATCTCCCCCAGCGCCCGCCGCTCGAGAATCTCACCGATACGGGCAGCCAGCGGGTGGTACCTCCAGTGGAAAGCCTCCATGCAGACCATTCCCGAACGATCGGCAGCTTCTGTCATCGAGCGGGCCAGCGTGGCATTGGCGGCGAAAGGCTTTTCGCTCAAGACGTGTTTGCCGCGCTCGAGGGCCCTGATCGTCCACACGTGGTGAAGACTGATCGGCAGCGGGTTGTAGATCGCATGAATCTCCGGCGCGTCGAGCAGATCGTCGTAGGTGTCGAACACCTGCTCGATCCCGTACTGTTCGGCGTGCGCCTGGCTTCGGTCCCGATCCCGTGCGGCGATCCCCGCCAAGGTCACACCGTCGGTGTCTCGAGCTGGGATGTACAGAGCCTTGGATGAGATGCGGGCCGCCCCGAGAACACCGATTCGTAGAGTCATGCCGGCCATGATCGCATGCTGAGGTAGCCTTTACGATCGTGCTGGTACATCTGGGACCGGTCAGGGCCGCCGAAATGGACGGTTGGCTTCGATTCACACGTCGCGTGATGTGCGACCTCCGCACCGAACCCGGCGACATGGCGGTGAGCGGCGCTCGAACGCTCATCAGCTCGTGGAACAAGCTGCTCGACGAGTGGCATACCGATCTCAGCGAGTTGCCACCGGGTCAGGACTTCGTGTGGGAGGGCATGCTGGAGCCCGACCATGCCGAATACCTGCTCCACGCGCTGCAACGTTCGCTCCGATCGACCAAGGTCAGCACCAGGGTGAACCGCGACGACATGCAGCGAAACGGCTGGATGACCCTCCACATCATGGAACGCTTCATCGATTCGCTCGAGTCCGAGGGTCGCGCCCACGCCGAGTACGTGGAACAGCTGCGATCCTCGATGGCCGAGATTCGCAGAACGGCTCCCGCCCGAGAGCCCGACGGGCAGACCTGACCCACCGGTCACCCCGTCGGGCCCCTTCGACCTCGGAGCGAACGAGAGCCGCGAGTCCGGCCTGACCCTTGTGCAACGATCGCTCGGCGTCGGCGAGCCGGATCCAGGCCGCGGCATCGACCTCGGGGATCGTCAAACGCCGGCCCGAACGAGGCGGCCACTCGATCTCGGTCGTATTGCTCACGAGACTAGGACGGATCGAAGTCGCCGCGGCACCAGGAACGGATGGATGTGTTTGCCCGGACGCCTTCACGACCGCCAGCGGCACCAGACCGACCGCTGTACGGCAGCGCCGTTCCCAACTCCTCGGCGAACTCGCGACGAGCGCACGTCCTCGCGCATTCTCCACCGCCGGATCGAATTCACCTTTGGGGATGCTCCATGCGTGGTCGTTCCTTGCCCGACCAGAATGGACCGCCCGGATGGACGAGGAGGATTTCCGGGTTCGCCGTCGTCCCTCGCTGCGCCACAGCACGATCCCGGCGGAGTGCGTCACCATCGCATCGAAACCACCTCGTCGACGACGGCCGGTCAGGTACTGCGCAATGCCCGACCGGGCAACCGATCGCGCACGAGCGAACCCTGCTCCAGCACCGGCACCCCGTTGACGATCACCGTGCTGATACCGACCGACTCGGTCGCCGGGGCCGCCACCGTTGCCCGATCGGCGATCGTGGCCGGGTCGAACATCGTGACATCCGCATCCGCTCCGATCTGAAGTCTGCCCTTGCGTGCCATCGCCGGCAGCATCGGCTGGGTTCTGCGAGCGGGCAGAATCGTCATCTTGGCCAGGGCACCCATGAGATCGAGCACCTGACGTTCCCGGACATACACGCCCGAGCGTTCGGGAGAATGTCCCTGCGGCACGAGGATGGTTGTTCGAGTCCGGTTCGACGATGGCGTCCGAGCCCACGATCGTCCACGGCGTCCGCATCGCGAGATCGACCTCGTCGCCGGGGATCGATCCCAACGCCGCGACCAGCTTGTTGTCGGCCTTTGCCCGCTCGAACGTCTCGGCGCTCAGCCGACCCTCGGTTCCGCCCACCTGCAGATCCTGGTAGTCGATGCCGAACCGACTCCGCCAGTCGCCGGCGAAGCGGAGGCTCTGCAGTCGGGTCGCCCAGAAGTCGTACGGGTAGAGACAGGCGGTCACGTCGACCCCATCACTCCGTGCCTGCTCGATCGTGGCCAGCGTCTCCTTCATCGTGAACGTTCCGCCCGTGCTCGTGATGTGCGAGACGTGGACCCCGAGACCCGTGGCCCTGCCGATGTCGAGAATTTCCGCTATGGCCTCGGCGTTCGTGCCCGGGGGCGTGGCGTCGCTGTATCGGGCGTGGAAGAACAGGACCCCGTTCTGACCCGTGGCCGACTCGGCCAGACGCAGGATCTCCTCACGGGTGGTGCCGGGGACGTACTCGAGCGAGTAGGCGATCCCACCGAAACCGTCGGCGAGTTGTGCCGTTGCTCAGATCGACCAAGTCCGCCGAGCTGGGCCTCGGTCAGTTCGCGATCCGGCGATGCGTTGACAGCTGTGGCCACGGTGGAACTGATGGTGGAATGCACCACCGAAGTTGACCGGGACCGCATCGGTGAAGCGTTCGAAGAATGGCCTCGCAAAGTTGTTGATCCCGTGCATCCCGAGATTCGTGGTGACCCCGTCGGCGACCTTGAACCACACGCCGACGCTGTTGGGTCGGTAGCTCAGGATGTCGATGAAACCGGGCGATACGACCTGGCCGGTTCCGTCGATCATGCGAGAACCGACGATGGGTTCTGTCGCCGATGTACGACGATCGACCCGCCCATGATCCCCACGTTCAGGAGTTGGTCGAGCCCGGAGTCGGGATCCATCACCCGCCACCGATGATCGCGGTGTCGAAGTTCGATGTCGACGGCGCCTCGAAGGTCGGATCGAGCACGAGCGGCGCCACGACCGCCGGCGCGGTCTGGGTCGTTCCCAACACCTCGATACCGCTGTCGGCGAGACCGGGAGGAGGTGGTGACTCGACACCTGTCGAGCCCGGGCTCGCCGGCCGGCGTCCGTCGGGGAGTGCTCCGATGGCGCCAAGGGTGGCGACGCTGGCCGCGCCATATCCAAGGCTGATGAGAAGTCGCCGACGGTTCTGGTCCACTCGGATCCAACACTAGATCGGTGACGGGCCCCTGTCAAGGTTCGCTTCGTCGAGGACGCCTCGTCTCATGAGGCGCCGAGGCGTCCTGCTCCCTATAGGGTTTGTCCGTGCCCAACGAGCTTCCTGCCATCTACCCTCTCGGCATCGTCGGCTCGGGACAAATCGCTCGGATGTTCCACTCGGCCGCGGTCCAACTGGGTATCACGCCGAGACTGATGGCCGAGGATTCCGGCGACTCGGCGGCGTTGGCCGCACCGGGCGCGAGCTTCCGTCATCCCGACGCGTCTGTCGTCGTTCGCCGAAGTGTGCGAGGTGGTCACCTTCGAGCACGAGCGGGTGGACCTGGGTCTCGTCCAGTATCTCGAAGAGGCCGGTGCCGTCATCCGACCGGGGGCGACGACGCTGCGAGCAGCGATGGACAAGACTCATCAACGCCGGATTCTGCTGAACCGGGGTTTCAACGTGCCGCCCTTCTCCGTATTGCGAGGACCCGATGACATGCTCGACTTCGCCGAGATGTTCGGATGGCCGATGGTGATCAAGTCGATCCGATCCGGCGGCCAGGCCGATCGGGGAGCGTGGGTCGTCGACAACCAGAGCGACGCGCTGCGGGTCATGGCCGAACAGGTCGGCCGAGACCTGATGATCGAGGCGTTCCAACCGATCGTCAAGGAACTCGTCGTACTCGTCGCCCGCCGACCCGGCGGCAACGCCCGTTGCTATCCGGTGGCCGAGACGGTCAACGCCGACGGTGCCTGCCGGGAGATCCGGATCCCTGCGGCGATCGGCAGCCGGATCGCCACCGAGGCGATGGAGACCGCCAAGAGGATCGCCGCGGAGCTGGATGCGGTCGGCGTCATCGCCGTCGAGTTCTTCCTGACCACCGACGGTCTGGTGGTCAACGAGATCGCCGCCCGCCCGCACAATGCCGGTCACCACACGATCGAGAACGCGCCGACCAGCCAGTTCGAGAACCACGTGACGGGCCATTCTGGACCTGCCGCTCGGTCCCACTCACGCCCTCGCCAAGGCCTGCGTCACCGTGAACGTCATCGGTGGAATCGAAACCGTGGACCCCGCCGTCCACCTCGCCGAAGCCCTGGCGGTCGAAGGCGCCCACGTGCATCTCTATGGCAAACGACCCCGACCGGGCAGGAAACTCGGCCATGTCACCGCCCTCGGCGATGACATGGACCAAGCTCGGGAACTGGCCCGCCGGGCAGAAGGAGCACTCATGAACAGGCGCCCGTCATGACAACGATTCTCAACGTCGTGGACCACCCTCTGGTCGCCCACAAGATCGCCACACTTCGATCGATCGACACCGACCCCGAGCAGTTCAGGCGAACCTGCTCGGAGATCACGCTGCTCACCGCCTACGAGGCGCTCCGCGATCTGGCCACGACCGAGACCACCGATCGAAACACCCGTCGCCACCGCCACTGCCCGCATCCTCACCACGCCGGCCCCGGCCGTCATCGGCATCCTCCGAGCCGGCCTCGTCATGGTCGAAGCGATCCTGACGCTCGTGCCGCACGCCCGGGTCGGCCACCTCGGCATGCAGCGGGACGAAGCGACCCACGAACCGGACTGGTACTACAACAAACTGCCCTCCCGGCTGGGCGAGCGCGAGGTCATCGTGGTCGACCCGATGCTGGCGACCGGAGGATCGGCCGTCGCTGCTCTCGATCACCTGAAGTCCGAGGGTGCCCGCAAACTCCGTCTGCTCTGCATCATCGGCAGCCCCGAAGGTGTGCAGGCGGTCCACACCGCCCATCCGGAAGTGCCGATCACCCTGGCTGCCCAGGACCCCGGTCTCACACCACACGCCTACATCACCCCCGGGCTCGGTGACGCCGGCGACCGGATCTACGGAACGGACAAATGACCCTCAAGGGCCCCATCGACTGGACGGCGTTGCGCACCGAAGCGCACCGGCTGACCGAGAAGTCCTACGTCCCCTACTCCCGGTTCAGCGTCGGGGCCGCAGCGATCACCTCGACGGGCGAGATCGTCCGGGGCTGCAACGTCGAGAACGTCAGTTACGGACTGACCCTGTGTGCTGAGTGCGGGCTCGTCTCGGACCTGGTGGCCCGCGGTGCCGGCGAACTCGAAGCTCTGGTCGTCGTCTCCGGCTCGGGAGACTACTGCACCCCGTGCGGGCGATGCCGACAGATTCTGATCGAGCACGCAGCCAGCGGCGCCTTGATCCAGACCGCTGATGGACCGCAGCCGATCGTCGATCTCCTGCCCGACCACTTCGACCTCACCCGACTCCAGGACGGCTGAGCTTCAGCGAATCAAGCCGAGTAGGTCACCGAGGTTGCCGATGACGGGAACGTCGGGGGTGTGCTCGACCTGCTCCAACTCCCAGGTCAGGTCGTGGGGGACGTGGACGGCGTGGCCCCCGACCGCCAACACCGGTTCGACGTCGGAACGAGCCGAATTCGCCGACCATGAGGAACCGTTGGCGGCGACGCCCAACCCGTCGATGATGCGGCCATAGGTGGGGGGGTCCTTCTCGGTCACGATGTGGATCGCCTCGAATCTGTCGGCGAGCCCCGACGCTGCGACCTTTGACTCCTGATGCAGGAGATCGCCCTTGGTGATCACGACGAGACGGAAACGGCCGGCCAGCTCATCGAGGGTCTCGACCACCCCGTCGAGCAGGCGAACCGGATGGTCCATCATCTCCCGGGCCCACTCCACGATCTCGCCCAGAGCGCCGCTGGGGATCGCTCCCTCCGACGCCTCGATAGCGGTTTCGATCATCGACAGTGCGAAACCCTTGACGCCGTAGCCGAACGAAGCGAGGTTGGCCCTCTCCCGGTTGAGCAGACGCTCCGTCGTGTGCTCGGGGTCGCACCACGGGGCCAGGAGAGCGGTGAAGCGGTCCTGGGTCAGGGCGAAATATGTCTCCGAATGCCAGAGCGTGTCGTCACCGTCGAAGGCAACGACCTCGATCGACGAGAAATCCCACCGAGCCGACATGGACGAAAGGTTACAGATTGCAGCCAGCACCAGCCGATACCGTTGGGGAATGACGATCCCCACCCGAGCTCAGATCAAGGCTGCGCCCAAGGTTCTGCTCCACGATCACCTCGACGGCGGAATGCGTCCGCAGACCGTGATCGAACTCGCCGACGAGCAGGGATACACCGACCTCCCGACCACCGACCCCGTCGAGCTGGCACGAATGGTTCACCCGGGGCGCCGACCGTCGCAACCTCGAGCTCTACCTCGAGACCTTCGCCCACACCGTCGGTGTCACCCAGACCGCCGGCGCGCTGGCCCGCGTCGCAGCCGAAGCGGCCGAAGACCTGGCCGAGGACGGGGTGGTCTACGCCGAGATTCGGTTCGCTCCCGAACTCCACACGACCCAGGGCCTGACCCTCGACGATGTGGTCGAAGCGGTGGTCGGCGGTGTCGAGACCGGCGTGGCCAACGCCGCCGCCCGGGGAGGACGATCCCGGTCGGCACCCTGGTCACCGCGATGCGCACGGCCGCCCGCAGCCACGAGATCGCCGAACTCGCCATTCGGCACCGTGACGAAGGTGTCGTCGGTTTCGACATCGCCGGGGCCGAGGCCGGCTTCCCCCCCACCGCCACCTCGATGCCTTCCAGCTGGTGATGCGGGAGAACTTCCACATCACGATCCACGCCGGCGAGGCGTTCGGGTCTGCCCAGCATCCACGAGGCTCTGCAGTATTGCGGCGCCGGAGCGGCTCGGTCACGGTGTTCGGATCGTCGATGACATCAGCTTCGATGCCGACGGCCAACCAGAACTGGGCCGCCTCGCCTCCTACGTGCTGGACCGGCGCGTCCCGCTGGAGATGTGCCCGACGTCCAACGTGAACACCGGGGCCTCGGACTCCTACGAGACTCATCCGATCCGACTCCTGCGGGACCTTCGGTTCCGGGTCACGGTCAACACCGACAACCGTTTGATGAGCGACGTCACGATGACCGAGGAGTTCGTCAAGTCGTGCAACGCCTTCGGCTGGGATCTGGCGGACATGCGATGGCTGACGATCAACGCGATGAAGAGCGCATTCTGGCCCTTCGCTGAACGCCTCGCCATCATCGACGACATCATCAAACCGGGCTACGCCCAGTTGATCGCAGAGGCGGACCCGGCTCATCCCACAGGCGCACCAGCACCTTCACCATGACCGACTCGATCAGCGACCACCGACCGGTAGGCACCCACCCTGCCGGCGGAGCGGACGCCATCGGAGGCGGCGGTCGCCATCCGCAGCCTTCACAAACGATTCGGGAACAAGACGGCGGTGGACGGTTTGGACCTGTGGGTGCCGAAAGGCACCTTCTTCGGCCTCGTCGGCCCCAACGGGGCGGGCAAGTCGACCACGCTGAAGATCGCCACCGGACTTCTTCGGCCGGACGCCGGAACGGTCTGGGTCTCGGGCATGGACGTGTGGGCCGATCCCCGTGCGGTCAAGGCGTCGATCGGCGTCGTGCCCGAGGATCTGCGGCTGTTCGAACGACTCACCGGCCAGGAGCTTCTCGAGTACGTCGGGCTGCTCCGCGGGCTTCGATCGACGGGTCTGCCGCCAGCGAGCCGACGAGCTCCTCGAGGTGATGGACCTGACCGAAGCGGCCGGTCGGCTGGTTCTCGACTACTCGACCGGCATGCGCAAGAAGATCGCCCTCGGCGCTGCGATCCTTCATCGACCGTCGGTGTTGTTCCTGGACGAGCCCTTCGAGAGCGTCGACCCTCTCTCGGTGCGTGCGCTTCGATCGATCCTCGCCCAGTTGGTGGACAACGGCGCAACCGTCGTGTTCTCCAGCCATGTGATGGAAGTCGTCGAACGACTCTGCGATCGGGTCGCGGTGATGCATCAGGGTCGCATCGTCGCCGGCGGACTCACCGCGCAGGTGTGCGGTGATCGCCGCCTCGAGGACGTCTTTGCCGATGCGGTCGGCCACACGTCGTCGACCCGGACCCTCGACTGGCTGTAGACGTGGCGGCAGCGCAGTTCAGGACGGGCTCGATGATCTCGGTGTTCGTGACGCTGAAGCTGCGGCTGTTGCGCAACATCCTGCGAACCGACGGTGCTCTTGCCTTTGTCATGTTCAGCGTGCTCGCACTGGGTTTCGGCGCGGTGGCGTCCTACGCCATCCTGGTCGGCCCCGCTCCCAATGACGGTCTGTTGCCCCTGGTCGGACTCGGCGTTCTCCTCGCCTGGACGTTCGGCCCACTGTTGTTCGGCTCGAGCGACGAAACGATCGACACGACCCGCCTGGCGCTTGTTCCCGTTCCCGCCCGTCACCTCGCCCCGGGGATGGTCATGGCAAATCTGATCGGGCCGGGACCGGTTGCCGTGCTCCTCCCGTTCCTGGCCCTGGCCTTCAGGGGAGCCGATCCGCTCCGTATCGGCATCGGTGTCGGCGCTGCGATCAGCAGCATCGTGCTTGCATCGGTGCTCTCCCGCTGGGTGCAGACGATCCTGGGCGGAGCCTTGAGAAAGCGGAATCGCCGCGACGTCGTGATCGTGCTCGCCGGTCTCTTCGCCGGCGCGATGGGCATCGGTTCGCAGGTCCTGATCTTCGTCGGCCTGTCGGCCGAGCGGATCCAGACGATCGGCTCGGTTGCCCGCTGGTTCCCCGGAGGGTGGACGGGCTGGGCGTTGGAGAGCCGTGCAGAACCGATGGCCCGATCAGCGATCTGGCCCTTCCGGTGCTCGGCGATCCTCGCCACTGTCGGACTTGCGTTGATCGGGTCGTGGCGGTGGATCCTGGCCCTCGAACGGGCGCTGGCGGAGGTGACCGACAGCGGTGTCGACGAACTGGGGCGGAACCACTTCATGGACAGCGGCGGGCTGGTCGGCCGAATCAACCGCCGCCTCGGGCCCTACGGTCCGGTCCTGGCCAAGGAGATCCGCTACTTGCGGCGGCACCCGCGCTATCGAGTGCAGGTGGTCACCCAGTTCATCGTGCTGATCATCGGTGGTGCACCCTTTCTCGCCGCCATCCTCGAGCGTGACCCGGCGTCGGTGCTGGTTGCATGTGTCCCGGCTCTGACCGCGGGTATCACCTCGTCCAATCTGCTCGGCGCCGACGGCAGGGCTCTGTGGGCCGAGGTGCTGGCCGTCGACTCGTTGCGGGTCGCTGCTGAGGGGCCGTTCTCTGGCCTTCGTCGTGCTCGGCGTCGCCGCGTCGACGCTGGTGATCGTCGCCACCGCTGCCTGGACCGGCGGATGGATGTACGCGCCCGTGGCGTTCGGTGCCGCGGTGGGAATGGGCCTGGCCGGTGCGGGAACGGGAGCCTACACGTCCACTCTCGCCCCGGTTCTGCTCCCCGACGAGACCAATCCCAACCCGTTCGCCAGCGGCGACATGGGCCAGGGATGCGTCAGTGGTCATCTACACGATCGGTGGTGCGTTCGTCGGGTTGCTGACCGCCGCCCCGATCCTGGTCGGACTGGCGTACGCACGAACCCATCTGTGGGCCCAGGTGGCGGTCGTGCTCATCGCTCCGCTGTACGGACTCGGCGTGTACGTGTACAGCACGAACCGGGCGGCTCGGCGGGCGGATCCCCGCATACCCGAACTCCTGGCGATCCTGAGCTGACGCATCCACAACGGGGATCGCCGTCATGATCGACCCGATCGAAGGTCGGCTCACCTCAGCGGGATTCCCGCGCCTCGATCGGCATGTGGAGATCCTCCAGATGTTCACGATCGATCCAGACCGATCCGAATGGGGCGTCCACCTTGATCCTCTGGCTCTGACCGGGAGCCCCGATGCGGTACCTGGACCACAGCATGGCGGCGTCACACCTCAGGTAGGCGAACGGCTGGGTGCTGTTGCGGGTGGCGTAGACCGGCAGAGCGTCGTGGGCGTCGACTCCGGTCACGACGTTGACGGTGCGTTTGCGCTCCCACAGGACCAGCGGCACACCGAGAACGAAGATCCATGCACCGGCCAGGCCGATCGTGGTCGGCGGAATCTGGAATGCACCCGGGGCCTGGAGCAGCCCGGGTATTCCCGAGACGAGCGAGAGGGTCGGCTCGCCGGGCTCGTCGATCGGAGGCCGCAGATCGGGCACGGGAACGTTGACGACCTCGTCGTCCACCGGCAGGGACGGGCGGACGTCGGGATGTGCCGCTGTCCGGGAGGAACGGTGGGTGTCGTCGTCACCACCGCCGGCCTCGTCGTGGTGGTCGTCTCCGGGTCGGGGGGGACGGTGGTGGAGGGGGTGGTCGGTGGCGTCGTCGTGGGCGACGTGGTCGGCGGTGGGACCGTCGTGGGTGAGGTGGTGGTCGTCGGCACGCTGATCACCCGAATCGTGAACGACACATCCGCTGAGCGAGACGGCGACCCGGTGTCGCTGGCCCTCACGGTGACCGGATACGTCCCGACCGGTCCGACGTCGGACCAGGACACCCGACCATCGCCGTCGACGGTGAGGCCGGAGGGACCGGCGAGGACCACGTAGTAGATCCCCTGGGCGGGGGTGTCGGAATCCGATGCGACCAGAGCGACGTCGACGTCATCGCCCACGATCACGGTTTGGTCGGGCACCGGAGCGACGGTCGGTGCGGAATTGACCTCGACGACGGTCACCGCGGCTGACCCGCTGTCGGTGCCACCGGGTCCGCCCGCCTGGACCGTGAAGGTGAACGAGTCGAACCACCGTCGGCTTCACCCGAGCTCCAGCTCACGATCCCGGTGGCGGTGTCGATCGCAGCCCCCGGTGGCCCGGCCAGCAGCGTGAACGAGGTTGCATTGGTTGCGGTGAACGCCAGCGACGTGGACTGGCCTTCGTTGATGGTCTGGTCGGCCGGCGGCGTGAGAACCGGCGGCGGGCCGACGGGATCGGCGACACTGATGTTCCAGACGGTGCTGCCCGAGACGGCGTTGGGCTGGGTCGCCACCACCTCGACCGACCACAGTCCGGCTCCGCTGGGGGTGTAGCTGATCACACCGGTCGCGGGGTCGATCGACATTCCGGGCGGAACGGGCTGGCCGGAGACGCCGATCAGTGACCAGGTGAGTGTCGCCGCCGGCGTGTCGGGGTCGGTTCCCGTGGCGGTCTCGGTCTGGGGCACCGCCGTCGTGCCCGAACCATCGGGTATCGGGTCGACGACAGGCGGCCTGATCGTCTTCGGCGACGACGATGTCGAAGCTCTCGGTGACCGTCTTTCCCCCGCCGGTCAGGCTGACGGTGACGGTGACGGTGGTTCCGCCATCGGTCTCCGAGGGTGTCCACGCCACCGCCCCGGTGGACGTATCGACGGTCATCCCGGGCGGGACCGACACCGCGGCCCAGGCGATGGGAGCACTGTCGGGATCGCTGCCGACGAGCGCCAGGGTGAAGGGAGCGAGTTCGGTGGCGCTCTGCGTGCCGGGGTTGACGATGACCGGAGGATGATCGTTCGTGACCTCCACCGCCGGCCCGAATTCGGATGTGTTGCGGCTGTTGGTCTGGGAGGCGGCCAGGTGCGTGACGGCGGCGAGGGCGGGGGTCGTGAGCGGCACGGTGGTGTTGATCGTCCCGGCTCCCGAGACCGCTGATCTGAACCGCTGGGAAAGTCGGCGGCCCGCCCAGCGAGTCGGCCGCGTAGAGTTCGACCACCGAACCGGGGCAACCCGTACCGGTGATGACCCAGCTCGACCCGACCGCCTCGACCGCCACCACGGGATGGTCGATTCCGGCGTTGCCGTAGTCTGCTGTGTAGCCGCAACCATCGGCACCGTCGTTGGCGGTGGGACCGTCACCGAACTCGGGTCCCGGCGCCGATGGGCCCACGAGATCGATGGCGGTGGCCGGATTCCCGCTGGCAAACGGAGCGAAGGCCCCGAACCGGTTGCGTTGGATCAGCGTCTGCACCGCCGGTCGTCCGGTGATGGTGTCGGCCGGCAGCGATCCGACGACGACGATAGGCGAGCCGACGCCGTTGGCGATCACATTGCGCTCCACCGTCGAGCCGGTACCGAAGATGCGGACGCCACCCTCCTCGAGGCCGCCGGAACCCCACCCGTCGATCGTGTTGTCCGAGACCACGATCGCCGCCGCAGGTCCGGTAGACGTCAACGCCATACGCAGGACTGTTGCGGATCAGGTTGGTCGACACCGTGCCGGTGCCGGATCCGAAGATGCCGACGCCGTCGTTGTTGGTCGTCTGCATCGCCGGGCGAGAGAATCTGGTTCTCCTGAACCACGAAGCCGTCGGTTCCATCGGCCAACGCTGACGGCGGCCCGGTTGGTGTAGCCCGATGGCGTTGCCAATGATCGTCGGCGACACCCCACCGTTCGTCGTCACCGCATTTGCGAGGCGGAAACTTGCCCCTGGGTCGCCTGCGCTCGCCAGCGTCGAAGCTGAGAGCGTTTCCTTCGATCGTGAAGCCCGCGGTCGTATCGCCGGCCCCGGCGCCGACGGTGACGCCGGCGTCGAAACCGATCAGCGAGAAACGACGGACCGCGGTCGAGGACCCTCGCAACACAAACCCGTCCATGTTCGGGTCGAGCGTGCGGTCGCCCCAGAGTTCGAACTCGGGTGTATCCACCGCAGCGACGGGCACGTCCGCCGTACCGACCGTGACCGCCGGTACGACCGAGCCTGGCCGAGGGATCCACCTGGGCCGTGGGGTCGGCGAAGGAGTAGGCCTGACCGTCCACCGCTGTGGACGCGTCGACCAGTGTCGGCAATTGTTCGGTGACGCTGCTGCGCCACCATGTGAGACCGCCGCCTCCGGCATCGGTCGGGACGGCGGGAACGAACCGCATCGTGTTGGGACCGCTGATCGCCGCCGCATTGAGGAGGAATTGGCGAAGCGTTCCCTGTTGGGTGCGAACCTCGGCGGGTGCGAAATCGACGACCGTACCGCCGGCGGTGTTGGTGACGACGTTGAAGGAGAAGGCGGTGTCGAGATCGAGCGACGGAGCGCCACCCGGCACCCTGAACACGTGCTCGGAGGTCAACAGCGAGGTGGCGTCGTCATTGCCGTCGCCGGTTCGGCCGCCAACCGCGGGACCGGCGGCCGGACTCATCTCCGTGCCGCCGGCGCCGTCGGCACGGAGGCTCCCGGCCGGGCCGACGGTCTGTTCGGCCCAGGCATCGGTGGGCGAGGATCCGCCGTTCAGTGATGCGGGAGCGATCGTGCGGGAATCGATCGTGACCCAGTACGCCGACGAGGTGGCGTTGGGAAACGTCCAGCTGCCGTCGGGCGCGCGTCGTGAGGGTTGCCACGAGCGGGTCGCCAGCGAGCGGCAGCTCCGGACCCGGTGCAGCTGACGCCAGGTCCTCGTAGACGCGTACGGTCGCTCCGCTCACCGCCACCGCATCGGCGAGGTCGGCATCGGCATTGGGGTCGAGCAGTACCTCGCCACCGAGCACTTCGATGCCGAGGTCGGCCGAGAATTCGCTTGTCGCGCCGAGCCCGACATCTGTCGCTGTCGCTGTGATCTGGCTGACACCGGTGGATGGAATCGCAACGGTGAAGTTGCCGGACCCGTCGGCGGTTGCCGATTGTAGATACAACAGACCCTCACCGTGGCTCTCGCCGCTGATCGGTTCGACATCGTCGGCTCCGCCCTGGGCGGTGTAGACCTCCACGACGCAGTTGGCGCAGGCCGTGCCGCTGACGTCGACGGTGCCAGGCGCTCCTGCAGCGACCGAGCTGAGAACGGGATAGTCGAGCAGCAGGTTGCCGGCGCCGGCGGTCGTCGTTCCATCGTTGACCGAGATCCCGTCACCGTTGATCAGGTTGTCGGTCGTTGCGATGTGGTTGTCGATGGCGATGGCGGCGTTGTCGTCGAAGGAGTTCCGTGAGATCACCGCACGGGACGCCACGCGTCCTTGACTCGTGTTCTCCCCCGCTACGACGATGCCGGGGCCGTTGTTTCGGATGAAACGGTTGTATTCGACTCGCGCATTGCCGTTCCCGATCCGAACACCCGCACTCTGGCCTGCGCCATCGCCGCAATCAACGAACGAGTTGTCGGAAATCAGGACATTCGTATCGATCACATCGATGCAGAAGTCCACCGACGACGTCACCAGGTTCCCTTCGATGATCATGCCCGGCGAGGCGTTGACGTGGAAGCCATCCGTTCCTGAACCTGTGATCTCGTTGCCCCTCACCTCGACCGAAGGACTCGTGTCCGGCGTGATGCTGATGCCACCTGCGTTGGCCAGGAAACTCGCCTCGATCCGCAGACCCGGAGCGTACGCGGCCCGAATGTTCGTTGCCGGTCTGGTGGCGGGAGCGACGGTGGTGGTCGGATCCGCCGTCCCCAGCACCACTCCTGACACCTCGATCTCGGTGAGGTTGCCGGTTGCGGTTCCGACGATGTCGATCGGCGGGGGACTGGCGGTCTCCGCATCGATGTGTACGTTCCTGACAGCAGAGCGGAGCGGCCTCACGCCGGCCGCTTCCTGCAGCACGAACTCGCCTTTTCTGATCTCGAGTTCAGGCCGCTCCACCACAGGAAGGATCGCTCCCCGGGTGCCGACCGCCGAACCGCCGTTTACGGAGATCGCACCGGGATTGGTGTCACGCACCGACCCGTCCGGCGCGTACGCGGTGCCGTCGATCGAAGTGTCCTCGTCGTTGATCTCGAGCGTCGTGCCGCTCGGGTCGATGCTCCAGAACTGGGCTGCGCCGATGCGTGACGTTTGGGGCCACCATCGGCACGAAGCGCATCCGGTTGGGGCCTTCGACGTGGCGGGCGTTCTCGATGAACTGGCGAAGAGAACCCTGATGTGCCGGGCCCTCGAGATTGAGGACGACATTGAAGCTGAAACCGAACTCTGCGGTATCGCCGCCGGGGCGCACCAACGCAATGTGGTCAGCAGTGGTGACGCCGACCCCGACGTCCTCCCCGACCGGATCCCTGCCCCCGTAGTTCGGGCCGGCGGCGGGGGTCAGTGCACCGAGCGAATCGATCGACCCGGCCGGTCCGTAGGTCTGTTCCGCCAGCCATATTGCACCGATCGGAGTGGCACCACCGGGGGGAGCGACCGTGGCTGCCTCGACCCCGACCCAGTAGTCCTGGGATGTCGACAGCCCGGTGACGAGCACTTCGCCGGCACCGTTCGTCGAGTATGACCCAATCAGTGTGTCGCCCCCGTCAGGTTGCCCGGGTGAGCCGCCGTCATCAGCCCACAATCGAACCACCGAACCGCTGAGGAGCGGATTCGACGCATCGCCCACCGCGCCGTCGAGGAGTCCATCCCCGGCGTCGTCGAGGAACACTCGGACTTCGATCTCGTCGGGATTCAACGCGGAGACGATCAGAACGCCGGCGAACGCCGACGACAGAAGGGCCGCCACGGCCGCGACGACAACGCCGACCGCCCGCCACCCGTGTAGGCCCCTCAGGAGTCGACCCGACACGACGACTAGCCTGCTGTGGTCAGAGTCGGAGCGGCCGTCCGGCGAGTCCTGGCCGCCGGAAGCCGGAGGGTGCAGCGGGTGTTGGTGCCGATGTTCTCGCACCTGAAACTCCCGCCGAGGGCCGGTGCGATCACCCGGCCGAGGGTCAGCATCAACGAGGTGTCATCGTCCAGTCGCCGGTTGGCGTGTTCTTCGGCGGCGTCGATCAGGCTCGGCGTGTCGAGGATCGCCTTCACCGCGTCCTGATTCAACTGCCGGCCGTTGTCCGTGATCGCAATCCAGACACCGTCGGCGTCCAGTCCACCGCTGATCGATACACGTTCGGCGCCCGCGACGCGACGCGTTCCGCACGATGTCGTTGCCGAGCAGAAGAATCGCCGAGCGGTCCCCCCAAAGACGGTCCGAACCATCCCCGGCGACCGAGACGATCCTCGGCCACGACGCCTTGATCTCGTTGCGCACCTCCGCCACCGTCAACGATTCGAAGGAGTATCCCTGGCCCAGACGTGGTCGAGCCCAGGAGGAATTCGAGATCACGGAGTCGGGTGCCGAGACTCGAGGTCAAGGGTGAAACCGGGAGCGACTCGGTCTCCTCGTTGGCCAGTCGAACCGCCCCACGCACCAGCTCGGCACGCCACTCGGCCCCGGTCCTGGCTTCGCTGAGGAGTCGAGCCAGCTCGATCGTTTCCCTCTGACGCCTGGTGATCTGGCGGTACACGAACATCGCCACGGTCGGCACGAAGAACGCGATGATGAACGTGGCCAGCGCTCCCAGGCGACCCAGATTCTCGTCGGCCTGCCTGAGGTCGTCCACGAGGTCCTGACGCTCGTCGACCAGGGCGCCGATCAACTCTTCGTACTCCGAGTTCATCGGCCCGATCAGCAAGTCTCGGGCGGCAACCAGATCCTCCTCACCGCCACCTACCAGCAACTCCGAAACGCGAGCACTGGACGTGGAGAAGGCAAGGCGGGCCTCAACCGCACGATCACTGCCCGCCTCCAGTCCAGTGGAGTTCTGCAGTTCGGTGATACACCCGCTGGCATCGGTCAAGGCGCTACCGATGATTACGCTGGAATCGGTGTTCTGACTGGCGTCCAACTGGGCGAAGTTCAGAGCCGACCCGAGTTGCGAGCGCACGGTGATGGCGCAGCGGAGTACCTCGTCGTAGGAGTGCAGCTGGTTGGACTTGCTCGCCACCACCCGGGACTCGGCCGCAACCGAGAAGGCGGCGGCCACGAGTGTGAACAATGCAACGGCCACGGCGAAACCGACGAGTAGAGCGCTGCGATTGCGGACGCGGGG
The DNA here is from genome assembly GCA_963793385.1 of uncultured Acidimicrobiales bacterium. Taxonomy (GTDB): domain Bacteria; phylum Actinomycetota; class Acidimicrobiia; order Acidimicrobiales; family SZUA-35; genus JABDIY01. The sequence continues at coordinate 65,886 of CAWCAF010000018.1, read as the reverse complement.
ACGGGCGAGATCACTCAGGGACGTGACCCTCGAGATCCCGGTCTCGGTCGTTCGAGGCGAAGGTGCCTCCGCCGCAGCATCGCCGTGCACGCTCATCGAAGAAACAATCGGCTTGACAACGGCCAACATGAGCGGAACTAGCGGTCCGAGTGCCTGGAGCGAACGCCTCGGCAAAACCGTTCAACGCCGCGGGCAGGGAGCCGACAGTAACAACCAATGGTTGGCGAGAGTGGAACGCGCCAGGAGTTCTCTCCTGCGATCAGGGTTCTCGAACGCGCTCTCGACCCCGTGCGCCTCCTCACGCTCTTCCTCCTCATCGTGTTGCTCACGACGCGAATCGGAGCCGGTGAGCAGCGGGTCGGCACCGACCTCCGCATCGGCCTGATCGGCATCTCGGTTCTCTACATCGGGGCGATCGGCTGGAGCCTGCGGACCTCGCCGGACTCGATCGTCTTCAGGATCCTTCATCCGCTGACGAGGGTGGTCCTCGACACGACCGTCGCCCTGATGGTCCTGCTGCTGGTGGACACCGCCGCCGGGCCGCTCGCATGGCTCGTGCTCGCCGTACCGATGCTCACAGCCAACATCCACTACGGCTCGTTCGCAGCGGTGATCGCCTGGCTCTGCATGTCACTCGCCTACCTCGGGCTGTCCATTCTGTCCGCCAACGCCGAAAGCGCCGCCAACGATGCCCTCAGCGCCGGCATTCAACAGCTCTTCGGACTCCTGATCATCGCGTCGGGCGTCGGGGTCGTCGTACGCAGCGTGCGCGACCGTGTCGACAGTACCGAAGACTCGCTCCGCGCAGCCCGGAGCCGTAGTCACCAGCTCAGCACGATCGCCGGTTCAGCGCAGACCATGGCCGACCTCGACGAGCCGGTCGCCGTGCTCAGCCACGCCGTCACCCAACTAACCGCATTCGGATTCACCGACGCAGAGGTGATCGAACGATTCGGACCGCGGGAGTACCGGGTCGTCGCCGCCGTGCACACCGGGGACCGCGAGGTGCCCTCCCCCGACCTGCTGACCGACCGAGCGGTCGAGGTCGGCGATCTCGTGATCGCCGACCTCGGTGAATCGCTCATCTTGGACCAGGCGCTCCACCTGCGCGACTACCGAACGGGAGCAGCGATCAAGGTGAGCACCACACAGAACTCGACCCTCGTCATCCGGGCCTGGCTGGCAGCTTCAGCCGACCCGCTGAACGCAAACGACATACGGTCCTTCGAATTGTACGCCACTCAGGTCACGACCGCCTACAACAACGCCACCGAGGTCCAGCGACTGGAGACTCGTTCGAGAGAACTCGCCTGGGAAGCGGATCACGATGCCCTGACCGGGATCGCCAATCGTGCCCAGCTGGTTCGGGTACTGAGCGATCGACTCTCCACGGACCGAGGCAAGAGCGTCGCCGACGTGACCGTCCTCTTCCTCGATCTCGACGGATTCAAGGCGGCCAACGACACGCACGGCCACCTCGTCGGTGATCAGGTCCTCATCGAAGTGGCGAACCGTCTGACGCGGCTCGTCGAGCGTCCCCACGTCGTCGGGCGACTCGGTGGCGACGAATTCCTGGTGATCATCGACACGTCGACCGATCTCGACGTGATGGCATTCGCCGACCGAATCGTGCACACCGTGGGACACCGCTGAGGATCGGCGACGCTCTCGTGCAACTGGGCACCAGCGTCGGCCTGGCCAAGGCCGAGATCGGCATGACCGCCGACGAGATCCTTCAGAACTCCGATCAGGCCATGTACGAAGCGAAAGAGAGCGGCGGCAACCGTGTGATCGAGTATCGCCGTGGGCCGACGCTGAGCAGCGCCTGGTTCTAGCCTGGGCGACGTTCAGTTGATGGACGGGTCGACGGGCATGTGGGCGAACCATCTCATCTCACCGCCGGCTCGCCGCAGCACGTCGGACCAGAGATCATGCGGCGCCGACGTGAAAACATCGTCTGCGGTTCCGGGCACCACCCACCACGCCCCGCTCGCGATCTCACCCTCGAGCTGACCACTACCCCACCCGGCATAGCCAGCGAAGATCCGCAGGTCGACAAGGCCCGAACCCCGAAGCAGAGCCGGCTGGTCATCCAGGTCCACGCTGACCAGACCGAAGGGAAGGTCGAAGACCCCATCGGCGGAGCGTCTCGCACGATGACGCCCGAGAGCAATGATCGCATTGGTCTGCACCGGTCCCCCTTGGAAAACCTGTCGGGGTTCGGCGGTCGAGGTCGATCCAATCGGGAAACGGATCGCTCACGAGCAGGTTCGACGGGCGGTTCAACACGATCCCGACAGCGCCATCGTCCCCATGTTCGAGCAGGAACGTGATCGTGCCATCGAAGTTCGGATCGAGCATGTCGGGACGGGAGACCAGGAGCTGACCTGCGTACGAGCGGCCCATGAGCTCAAGCCTAGGCACGCACTTCCATGGCGACGACCCCCGGGATGGCCCGGCGCTCCCAGCGCCCTGTAACGTTGAAAAGCCATGCGAGTCCTTCCCAAAGCCAACGACACCTGCTGGTGCGGCAGTGGCTTGAAGTACAAGCGGTGCCACAAGCGCAGCACCGATCCCATTCGCCAGGGCGAGATCTCGAGCCTGCGACCCGTTCCCGACTCGATCGCCCAGCCGCCCTGGGCCGACGGCTCCAACCGCTACGACCGTTGGAACGAGCCCCGGGTCAAGTCGCGCGACATCGTCGAGCGGATGCGGCGCACCGGCCGTGAAGCGGCGGACACGCTCGTGTTCCTCGGGACCCTGGTGCAACCCGGTGTCACCACCGACGAGATCGATGCCGCCTGCCACGCCGAAGCGATCCGCCGGGGCGCCTACCCCAGTCCCCTGCTCTACCCCGGATCCAAGGAGCCGTTTCCCAAGTCCGTCTGTTCATCGGTGAACGAAGTCATCTGCCACGGAATCCCCGACGATCGACCACTCGTCGACGGCGACATTCTCAACCTCGACGTCACACTGTTCAAAGAAGGGGTCCACGGCGACACCAACGCAACGTTCTTCGTAGGCGAAGTGGATGCTCTGTCCAAGCGACTCGTGCGAGTGACCAAGGAATCCACCGAACGTGGCATCGCAGCAGCCAAACCCGGTAATCGCATCAACGACATCGGGAGAGCCATCCAGGCGCACGCCGAATCCAACGGATTCGGGGTCGTTCGCGACTTCGTCGGCCATGGCATCGGCGAGCAGTTCCACACCGATCTCCAGATCTGCCACTACTTCCATCCCGATCTGAACGACATCATCGAGCCGGGGATGACCTTCACCATCGAACCGATGATCACCGTCGGATCCTGGAAAGGTCGAATGTGGAACGACGGATGGACCGCAGTCACGATCGACGGCGGCAGAACCGCCCAGTTCGAACACACCATCCTCGTGACCGACGATGGTCCCGAGATCCTGACAACCCCGACCGACACCAGCGCCCACCCCTACTGGCAGTTGACATTGTCCTCACTCCTGGGCGTCGTTCGGCTCGCTCCGCTCGAACAAAGCTCCACGGGTTGCGTGCTGCCTGCTCCGCTGGTCAGCCTCACGAGCGGTGAACTCGTCCTCACTCCTGGGCGTCGCTCGGCTCGCTCCGCTCGAACAAAGCTTCACGGGTTGCGTGCTGCTTGCTCCGCTGCCCAGCCTCACGAGCGGCGACTACTGCCCTCAGCCGTACAGGCCGAGCATCTTGCCGGCGAGAATCACAACAGCGACGGCCAGGACCGGTTTCACGACCTTCTCCCCCCTCGAGACCGCACTGTGGGCGCCGACGTAGCCACCCACCATTGTCCCGGCGCTGAGCACCAGCGCCGGGACCCAGCGAACCTGACCCTGGATCACGAAAACCGGGACCGCGATCAGTGAGACTCCGGTGACGACGAAGTTCTTGATGGCGTTGCCTGTAACGAGGTCATGGCCGGCACGGTTGAGCACGAGCAAGAGGATGAGGCCGACGCCCGCCTGGATCGCCCCGGCGTAGATCCCGACCAGGAAGAACACCACCACGGTGAGCCAAAGAGGCCAGGCGGCCGCTGCGACGCTCCTCTTGTGCGGCCGCAGCGACAGGAACAACAGCGGGATCATCACCAGGCCGAACGCTCGCTCGAACAGCTGGTCGTTGATCTGGGAGACGGCGATCGAGCCGACAGCCCCTCCAACGACCGCAGGGGCCGCAACCGGAAAAATCTTGCCCCAGTCGACGTAGCCGCCCCTGAAGAACCCGAACCCGGTCGACAGGGTGGCCAGCAGGACCGACACCCTGTTCGTGCCGTTGGCGAGTAGTCCTTCGACACCGGCCAACGACAGCAGCGGGACAGTCAGGAGCGATCCCCCTCCAGCGAGTGCGTTGACGAAACCGGCGAAGAGACCCCCAACGAAGATGATCAGCGCACTCCCGAACGACACAGTCCCGCCGACAGTAGTGCTATGCGCCGCCAATCGCTGCCGCCGGCATGGGAGACTGGCCCGATGCGTCGCAGCCTGTCCGCGCTGGTGCTGGGCATCTCACTGATGATGGGCTCGATTGCGTGGGCCGGGTACACCTTCACGCACACCGCCCTCGACCCCTCCCGGTCCGAGGAACTGGCCGACCAGATGCTGGAGAACCCCGACCTGCGGGCCGCGCTGGTGGCGGTGCTCGCCGATCGTCTGGGCAGCGTCGTACCCGAAGGGATGGCCGTTCCCCGCCAGGAAATCGAGATCGTGGCCGATCGAACACTGGACGATCCGGCCGTGCAATTGCTCCTGCGCGACGGACTGGTCCAGGTGCACCAGAAGGCGGTCAACGGTCAGCACTCCGACACCACGCTCCATGCGACCGCCGTGGGCACGGTCGCCAGGAACATCCTGGTGGCCGAACGACCAGAACTGGACGGCCTGGTCCCTCTGGCACCGGCGCTGCGAGTCGAACTCCCAACCGCCGGTCTGTCGATTCTCGGGCAACTCCGCCAGCGGCTCGAACAGGTCAGCTTGACCGCCGCACTGCTCGCTATCACAGGTACCGCAACGTCGCTCTCCGTAACCAGGAATCGCCCCATGGTGCTGCGCCGGGTCGCAACCTGGGCCTTCGGAACCGCCGGGTTCTGGTTGGTCGTTGCGTTCGGCATCCCCCGTCTGATCGCTTTGTTGGCACCGGCATCGGGGGTGGTGGCCGGAGCGATAGCCACAGTGATGTTCGCATCGATGATTCCGGCAGCGGTGGCGCTGGCCATCCTCGGCGGGGTGGCCCTCCTGGGCTCGTTGGCATTGTCGCAGATGTCCCGACGGCGCGGCGCACGGCTGGTCGGTCGACCCAACGTCGCCCGCCGTTCGGCTCACATGACGGCGTAAGCGGCCCCTACACACGCTCCGACCGTCGATATCAGCACGCCAACCGCGTGCCCGCGCATGCCCTGGCGCCACAATTCCACGACGACAACCGCCAGAGTTGACCAGGTGGACAACGCCCCCAGGAAGCCGGCGATGAGCAGCCACTCCAACGGACCGTCGAGATCCTGGGCGAACGCTGCAGCTGCGGATGCGACAACGTTCGCCCCCATAACCCCCCAAGGGACCTGCGAGATCGAGACCGACACCGACCAACGCACGAGTGCGCCGATCGCTCCTCCGAGGGCGACGAGGAGCACCACCCCGGCGAAACCACTCATCGGACGTCCCGTTCTCGGGTCGGGAAAGCCAGACCCCCGGCTGCCCCGGCGACCGCCAGGACAACGGTGAGGATCAGAATCGTCCACCCCTCGACCGAGCGTCCATCGCCGAGTCGCTCGGCAACATCGACTGCGAAGGACGACATCGAGGTCAGACCACCGCAGAAGCCGGCACCCACCGCGATGAGGATCTCTGGTCTCTCCGCCAGCCTGACGACGGCCACTCCTAGCAGGAGGGATCCCACCACGTTGATGGCCACCAGGGCCAAAGCGGCACTTGCGGCGTCGATCTCGACGAGGCATGTCCTCAGCAGCGCACCGATGGCGCCGCCGACGGCGACCCCGACGCCGATTCGCCTTGGTTCGGTCACCTTGAGTTGCCAACTCTTCGGTAACCTCTATCACTGTGGCTGTCGACGAACACTTCGGTAAGAACTCCAGGGGCGGAACCCAGTTGCGTCGTCGATGGGAGACCGACAATCCGAAAGCGGCGGTCCTCATCGTGCACGGCGTCGGCGAACACAGTGGGCGGTACCTTCACGTCGGCGACCACCTCGCAGCCCACGGCCACGATGTCCTCGCCTACGACAAGATCGGATTCGGTCAGTCCGAGGGTCGGCGAGCGCACGTCGACAGTTTCGACGACTATCTCGACGACGTCCAGGCGCTGATCGCCGAGCGGCACACACTCGAACTGCCCGTGGTGCTCTTCGGCCATTCGCTCGGCGGCCTCGTGGCTACCACCTACCTGGTCAGCGATCGTCCCCAACCGGACATTGCGATACTCAGCGCACCAGCTTTGGAGGCCGAGATCGACCTTTGGAAGCGCATTGCGGCTCCCATCATCGGTCGCCTGGCGCCGACGCTGTTCATTCCCAACAAGATCGACGGAGTCTTGCTCAGCCGGGATGTTGCCGTACAGGAGGGCTACGTCGATGACCCGCTCGTTATCGCCGGCCAAACCGCCGGTCTCGGCAGGGAGATCCTCGCCGCGATGGGGTCGATCAGCCCCCGCATCGATCGCATCTCGGTTCCCACCTACGTCTACCATGGTGAGGACGACGAAGTCGTTCGACCGGCGGCGAGCGCACCACTGGAGGCGCACCCCCACGTCACCTACAGATTGTGGGACGGCCTGCGCCACGAGGCCCACAACGAACCGGAACACGTTACCGTCCTGACCGCCATCACCGACTGGCTCGACACGCAGATCGGCTGATCACTGGCCGGGAGGCCGGGTTTGGTTGCGGTGCGATTCCGAGCTCGACACTCGGGCGAACGATTCGCACCCCGTACGGGATTTGAACCCGTGCTACTGGCATGAGAAGCCAGCGTCCTAGGCCGCTAGACGAACGGGGCTGGACTCGAGCGACGAAGCATGGAACTTCCTCATCGCTTTTGCTCGGAGGGGAGGACTTGAACCCCCAATAACTGGATCAGAACCAGTTGTGTTGCCGATTACACCACCTCCGATCGGTGGACATTGAAGGATAGCGGCAGCGATCGGGGAGGGAAACCGTGCGGCGACCGATGCGTGCTATCCGCCCATGGCCTGCATCTCCGCTCGCAGACGGGTCTCGTCGTAGCGGGTGAACACCAGCGCGGCGATGGCGTAGAGAGCCATTCCTCCCAGGCCGCTCAGCCGGACACCGAGGTCGTCGCCGACGTCTCTTCCGAAGCCGAGAAGCAACGCGAAAATGACCACACCGACGGTCTGCCCGATCTTCTGGGCGAAGGTTCGGGCACCGAAGAACATGCCGGTGGTCGCTTGGCCCTGCGTCATCACCGAATGCTCGGAGATGTCGGACAGTATCCAGCCCGGAATCACGCTCAAGACGCTGAAGGGGACCGCGAAGATGACCACGATGGCAGCGGCCTGAAGCAACTCGGGTACGGGGTACCGGCCCAGGAACACGATCCCGCCGAACATGATCGAGGTCATCGTGAATGCGGCGATCACCATCACCTTGGCGCTGCGTTTCTTGGCCTGCTTGTTGACGATCGGATACAGGAACAGCGCCATGACGACCATGAGCCCCAGCAGGGGTGCGGTCAGTTGCTCCTCCAACTCGAGCAGGACGGTGACGTAATACAGGATTCCGGTCTGGATCATCGCCAGACCGCAGAAATAGGCGAAATCGGCGGCGACGTAGTAGCGGAAGAACGGGTTCCTGAGAACGACGTGCATCGACTCCCGAAGCGACGCCGACGTCGGCTGAGACCGGGCGTAGCGCGGTTCGTCGATCATCAGCACCGGTAGATACATCGCGACGACTGCAATGGCACACACCACGGCCACGGCGGCCTGCCACGATCGAATGACCGAGAGCCCCATCCCCTCGAAAACCACCGAGAGAAAGGGTGCCAGCGATGCCAGAACGATGCCGCCCGCCCACGCCACCGAAGTCCAGGTCGTCAGGTCGAGACGTTCCTCGGGCGTGCGGCCCAGGTCCGCCACGATGGCGAAGGCGGGGGTCACGTAGGCGGTCAGAGCGACATACAGGACGATCTCGACGCCGAGCAGCCAGGCGATGTTCCAGCCGCTCACGGTGTTCTGGGGTGGGATGAACAACAGGACGGTGGCGATCGCAGCGGGGAGGGCACCCAGGCGCATCAGTGGGATCCTGCGGCCCAGGCGATGCGTGGAACGATCCGAGTACAGCGCGATCGCCGGGTCGGTGATCGCGTCGAACATCCGTCCCGCCGCCGCGATCAGCACGATCGCATTGAAGACGACGAGAAACTCACGATCGGTGACCAACTGAGGCAAACCCGAGGTGTCGGGCGGTAGGTAGAAGAACACGAGCAGAATGCTGATGAGATTGATCAGCACCGACATGCCGCCATGACCGGCACTCGACGCGAAGACCACCTTTCTTGGGCAACGGCTCGAGAGTCGAAGGATTGGCGCCGGGTCCTGTCACAGCGCTGGTCACCCCGAAACCGTAGCGAGCGGTAGCGTTTCATCGTGGCCCTGCAAGCGATTCCGCGCAATCTCGGGATTCTCTGCGTGTTCAGCTGCACGCTTGTACTGACGGCATGTTCGGGCGAGGAGCCCGAACCGATCGATCTGACCGACACGGTCGACGACCCTCGATCCAGGAACCATCGAGCCCAGCGGACCCGAACGCCGCCGAACGTCAACGGATGCAGGAGCTGGCCGATCAGCAGTGCCGGGACGATCCCGACCTCGAGCGCGGTGTCGTACGCCTCGTCGACCCCCGCACCGACGAGACCCTGGCCGAAGTGGTCGTCGACTGCGACGAGGTCACCGACCGATGAGAGCGTCGAGCCGTCGAAAGCCGATGAGCGCGGCCCAGCCGCCACCGCCGCCGTCTCCCGGATCATCGGGCCGAAGCCGGCATCGCCGACCGGTGACACCTGAGCCTCCAACCCGACCTCGGATGCGATCATCTCCACCCGTCGCGTGTGATACGCGTCGGTCACCAGGATCACGTCGTCGATTCCCTCGCTCCGCAGGAACCGTGCCGCCGCCGCAATCGAGGAATAGGTGCTGACCCCCTGGACCTCGAGTCGTAGATCCTCGTCGGGAATGCCGAGGGCTCGCAGATAGTCGTAGCCGGCTTTGGCCTCGGTCGTCCTGTCACCCTGCTGTCCCCCTCCGGTGACAACGATCAGCCCCACCCGTCCTCGAGATCATAGAGCGACGCCGCCTCGTCGAGCCGGCGCAGCAGAACCGGCGACGGCGTCCCGTCGTACTGCGCCGCTCCCAGCACCACCGCCGCCGACGCCATCCCCTCGGTCGAACGCTGGGTGGCAAACCAGATGTCGGCGAAGGTGAAGAGCAGTAGAGCAGCGACAGGGCCACGATGAGCGCAACGGCCCGCAGAGGGGTGACCCGCAAGCTCGTACCGGCGGGTTCGTTCGCCGTCACCGGTTCGGTTGCCTTCAGTCATCGACATGTGGCGTCAGGTGTCCACGACGTCGAGACGGGCCCGGGCCTTGCGCACGCCGGGCGATGACATCGTCGCGATCCAGCTCGGCCATCGGTTCGAACAGGGGCATGCCCGTGCGGCTGCCGGTCACCGCGAGGCGGACCGGCAGCTGGGATCTGGTCGAGAGTTCCTCGCCCACCCCCAGGACGCAGCGCCTCGAGTGACTCGGCGGTCCAATCGGTCCCCGCCAGACGGTCGGCGACGAGATCGAGAACCTCGCCGACCGTGCGGCTTGTTCATGATCTTCTTCCAGTCCTTCTCCGGCGGCTCGGGTGCGTCGCCGACCACCCACCCCAGGAGCGCCTCGATTCCTTCGCCGCCGAGCGTCACGAGCCGTTGCTGCACGAACGGAGCGAGCCGTTCGAACAGACTCGACCGGAATGCCGTCGGGCACGACCGGTCGAGCCCGCTCGATGAACTCGTCGACGGGCAGCGCCCTGATGTACTCACCGTTGAAATGCTCGAGCTTCTTCAGGTCGAAGAACGCCGGGCTGTTGTTGATGTCGGCGAGTTCGAACTGCTCGACGAAGGATTCGATCGGCGCGATCTCCTGCCCGTCACGGGGCCCCCAACCGAGGGTGATCAGGTAGTTCCGCAACGCCTCGGGCAGGAATCCCCTGGCCCGGTAGTCCCCGACCGCGACATCGTCTCGACGTTTGGAGAGCTTCTGGCGTTTCTCGTTGACGATGAGCGGCAGGTGGGCGTACACAGGTCCTTCGACGACCCCCATCGCCTGCATGAGCAGCAGGACGCGGGGCGTCGTGTTCACGAGATCCTCGCCCCGGACGACGTGGGTGACCCCATGTCCACATCGTCGTAGGCATTGGCGAGATGAAACATCGGCACCCCGCTGGAGCGCACGATGATGAAGTCTTCGAGTACGGCGTTGTCGAACTCCACGCGACCACGGATCACGTCATTCCACCCCGTCACACCCTCATCGGGGGTCCGGAACCGAACGACACCACCCGGACCGGCCGCGAGGCCTCGCGATCACGACAGAACCCGTCGTAACCCGATCCGGGCGCATCGCCTCGGGCGGTGATCCGGGCGTCGATCTCCTCTCGCGTGCAGTCACACCGATACGCCTTGCCCTCGACGAGCAAGGTCGTCGGCGAAGCTGCGGTAGAGCTGCGAATCGCTCCGACTGGCGGTACTCCTCGTCCCAGTCCAGACCCAACCATCGCATCGACTCGCGAATCGCCTCGACGAGCTCATCGCTGCTCCGATCGGTGTCGGTGTCCTCGATCCGCAGGATGAAGACCCCACCGCTGTGGCGGGCATACAGCCAGTTGAACAGCGCCGAGCTGGCCCCGCCGACGTGCAGGTAGCCGGTGGGGGCCGGGGAGAAGCGAACTCGGGTGGTCACGGTGTCAGTATTCTGGCTCCGCCGACGATCCACTCGCTCAGATTCGAAACTAGCCGGGTTGCCAGATCATCAGGCCGAGCGAGACGACCAGAACGACCTGGACCACGAGATCGCCCAGCGCCACCTTCTTGAGCAATTCCACCGCCGGCTGGTCGTCTCGGAATGCCGAACTCGCCTCCAGCTCAGCGGCCCGGACCGCCGTCGCCTTCAGATTCTTCGTGATCAGCGCATGGGCGGCACCGATCATGGCGAACCAGGTGAGGAAGGACAGCGATATCCAGAGTTCGCTGAACTCGATCGCCCCTTCGGACAGCGAGATCAGAATCACGCCGAGGGGGCCGACGGCGTACAGGGCGTAGTGGGCCATGTTCGTGACTCCCAGTGTGGCGTCGAACAGCGCGCTGGCCTGCCCGGCATTGGATCCGCGAGCGCTCTGGAGTTGTACATCGAGTGGGCGATCAAGTCCGCCGAAGCCGACGATCGCAGCGAGGATGTGCAGCACCAGAATGGTGTTGTAGAGGGCGTCCATGGGCCTCGACCGTAGTCTCCGCCCACGACGTTCACGCGGTACTCTGAGCAGCGTGGCTGCTCCCAGGTACGTGCCGACCGATCCGATCGCCAAGGTTCGGACGTATTCGTCGCCGCCACGCCGGAACCGCTCCTGGGTGGCTGATCGCCCCGGCGACTTCGGCGGCGCCCAGCCGACCGGAGATCAGCTCGGCACTCCGGGACCGGATCAGGGCTACGCCTTCAAGCTGGCAAGACACTTCGCCGACCGGCTCCATCCCGGCCGCCTCGACAACGACGACGTCACCTCCGGGTGTGTCGCCATCGCCTCGAAGCGAGCCGGCCTCTTCGGCAGGGCGCCGGTGGTGTACGACCTGACCGCCGCGTTCACGATGTGGGGGTTCCTCGATCCTGCGCCACCCTCGGACGCTGGTCGAGCTCAGAGAACGGCTCTTTCCCCAGGTCGCCAGCGCCTCATCACTACGTCGAACGCCGCCGAACTCGTCGATCGCGTGAGCGCCGAGGTGTTGCTCCGGCCCCACGCCGCGATCAACGACGACTACGGCAGGGACTGGACCACCAACATCGCCATCTGATCCTCAGAGCTCGAGGGCGTAGATGATGCTGTCGGCCAGGGCCTGCCAGGACGCCTCGATGATGTTCTCGCTCGACGCCGATGGTCGTCCAACGATCACGATCCGTTGGTCGCGTCGATCAGCACCCGGGTCGTCGCACCGGTGCCCGACGCCGAATCGAGGATACGGACCTTGTAGTCGGTCAGGCGCACCTGGTCGAGCAGCTGGGGAAGCGCTCACCCACGGCGGATCCGAAACGCGGAATCGAGGGCGTTGACCGGACCGTTTCCTTCTCCGGTCGCCAGCACCCTCAACACATCCTCGTCATCGAGGGTGCCGTCGGCATTGGGGATGAACAACTTCACGGTCGCTTCGGTTTCGACGCCGTCGTAGTGGCCCAGCGGGTTGACCGAGAGCGCCATCTTCTCGCCGGGGCGATGGTCGACCGTCACCCGAAACGACTCGAGACGGAAATGGGGATTACGCCAGCCGCCGGCCCGTCGGAGCAGCAGTTCGAGCGAGGCATCGGCAGCTTCGAAGTGATAGCCGCTGTTCTCGAGGTCCTTGAGTTCGGCCAGGGCGACCGCGAGCTGCTCACCTCCGAGCTCCATGCCCATCTGCTTGGCCTTCAGCTCGAGGGTCGAACGACCGGAGAGATCGCTCACGAGAAAGCGTGTGCCATTGCCGACGGCGCCGGGATCGACGTGTTCGTAGGCATCGGAGCGCCGGGCGATGGCGCTGGTGTGAAGACCGGCCTTGTGGGCGAAGGCGGACTTGCCGACGTAGGGCAGCGCATCATTGGGAGGAAGGTTGACGATCTCGGCAACGTGCCTCGACACGCCGGTGAGTCGTTCCAGCGAGCCGGGTGGCAAGCGTGTCGATGCCCATCTTCAGCGTCAGGTTCGGAACGAACGAGGTCAGGTCACAATTGCCGGTTCGCTCCCCGTAACCGTTGATCGTCCCCTGGACATGTCTGGCGCCGGCGCGCACACCGGCCAGAGCGTTGGCGACGGCGCACCCGGTGTCGTTCTGGGTGTGCATGCCGATCGTGACGTCGGCGCCGAAGGAGCGGTGGACCTCGGCGGTGATCTGCTCGACCTCGTTGGGCAGCGAGCCCCCGTTGGTGTCGCACAGGACCAGAACCTCAGCCCCTTCGACGACGGCGGCCTCGAGTACTCGAAAGGAGAACTCCGGGTTCCTCTTGAAACCGTCGAAGAAGTGCTCGAAGTCGACGAACACCCGCTTGCCCTCGCCCCGCAGGAACTCGACCGAGTCGGCGATCATGGCCACACCCTCGTCGAGGGTGGTACGCAGCGCCTCGATCACGTGGTAGTCCCAACTCTTGGCCACGATGCAGCAGATTCCGGTTCGGGCAGAGACCAGGTTTGCCAACGTCTGGTCCTCATCGACCTTCCCCATCGGCCGTCGGGTCGAGCCGAATGCGACGAGCTCGCTCGTTTCGAGCTGCAACTCACCGTCGGCCGCCCTGGCGAAGAACGCGTCGTCTCGGGGATTGGCGCCCGGCCAGCCACCTTCGATGAAATGCACGCCCAGATAGTCGAGCTGCTGGGCGATACGGAGTTTGTCGTCGGTCGTGAGAGAGATGCCTTCGAACTGGGATCCGTCTCGCAGGGTCGTATCGAAGATATCGACCGCCGACGGCCATGCGGGGCTGCGGACCGGGGACCGGCTGATGTCCATTGATGTCTCCTAGTTGGTCTTCACCGCAGCGGCGATGAGATCACCGATCTCGGCGGTGGTGCCCTGCGCTCCGAGGTTGGCGTTGCAGGCTTCGGTGATGGCCGATGCTGCTCCGGCTTCGCCCAGGAAGTCGAGCATCATAGCGGCTGAGAGAATCGCCGCAATCGGGTTGGCCGTGCCCGTGCCGGCGATATCGGGAGCGGACCCGTGCACCGGTTCGAACATGCTGGGCGAGGTGCGGGTCGGATCGAGGTTGGCCGAGGCTGCCAGGCCGATACCGCCGCTGACCGCACCACCGAGGTCGGTCAGGATGTCGCCGAAGAGATTGTCGGTCACGATCACGTCGTAGCGCTGGGGATCCTGCGACGAAGTAGATGCAGGCGGCATCGACATGGTTGTAGTCGGTCGCCACCGACGGGTATTCCGTGGCCACGTCGTCGAAGGTGCGCTGCCACAGATCGCCCGAGAACGTGAGAACGTTCGTCTTGTGGACGAGCGTGAGGTGGTCGTCCCGGCTCGCCGCCAGGTCGAACGCATAGCGAATGCACCGCTCGACGCCCCATGCGCGTGTTGACCGACCCCTGGGTGGCGATCTCCTGAGGAGTGGACTTACGCAGGAAACCGCCCTCGCCGGCGTACGCGCCTTCGGTGTTCTCCCTGATGACGACGAAATCGTGCCCTGGCGGCCATCCGCCGGCGTGAGGAGGAACGGCCGTTGGTTCACGTACAGATCGAGCTCGAAGCGCATCTTCAGCAACAGGCCCCGTCTCGATCACGCCCGGTGGCACGCCGGGAGCCCCGACGGCGCCGAGAAAGATGGCATCATGCGCTCGCCACTCCTCGAGCACCTCGTCCGGGCAGGACGACGCCGTCACGCAGGTACCGGGCGCCACCGAGATCGAAGTGCGTGAGTTCGGTCGACACGCCCGCGGCATCGATGACCTTGAGTCCTTCGGCGATGACCTCCGGGCCTATCCCGTCGCCACCCACGACAGCAATTCTGTGCGTTCCCATTCGTCCCTCTCCGAGGTTGGCTGCCTGAGGACCCTTCACCGCATCGGCGCCGTTGAACGATAGCGCTCAAGCTGCGCCGTCCTCCGACCGAAGAAACGATCACGATAGCTCGGAGCAGCGCCATGTCAGACAAAGAGTACAACTTCTCGGTCCGGACCGTGCCTGAGTCGTGGAGCGCAGGCCCCGCCGAGGCGCCCGAAGGCCGAACCCGGGCCGCTGGTCGACCGAGGGCGACGCAGCCAGCGACTTCCGACCGGGCTCCGACCCGACATCGTCACCGGCACATTGACCGGTATCGCCATGGCCGTCATCAGCGGTGCCGCCTGGTATTCGCTCAGCGTCGGCGTGATCTATCGGGGCCCGTGGCTCGCCGTGCTGATGGGGCTCCTGATCGCGGTAGCCGTTCGGCTTGGGTGCCGGCCCCGCCGGACCCGAGATGCGGATCTGACCGCCGGAGCGCCCCTCTACGTCCTTTCGGTCATCGTCACGCACTACTTCGTCGCCCGGCAGGATCACATGTCGCTGTTTCGGGACACCCCGTCGGCAGCGCAGGTGGAGGACATCCTCACCCGCGACTACCTGAGCAGCCCGATGGTCATCCTTCGCCTGGATCACCGGTCTCGTCGCCATGGGGTGGTGCACCTTCGCACTGACCAACGCCAAGATCTGACCAGCTGCGATTTCCGGAGGGCCGGAAGTTGACCCGGCGGGCAGCGGCGGCACTAGATTCGTGGTGATGGCATCCCAAACGCCACCACCTCTCCCAGGAGACCTTCGATCGCCTTCAACGCGAGTACGACGATCTCACCAACCGTGGTCGGATCGAGATCGCCCACAAGATCGAAACCGCCCGCGAACTCGGCGACCTGTCCGAGAACGGCGACTACCACGCCGCCAAAGAGGAGCAGGGCAAGATGGAGGGCCGCATCGCCCAGCTCTCCGTGATGCTCGAGAGGGCCGAGATCGTCGAGGTCGACGCAAGCTTGGACGAGGTCCAGGCAGGTCACCTCGTCTCGATCATGTACCGAGGTGACGACGAAAGCGAGACCTACCTCATCGGATCGATTGAGGAGAAGCGTGACGGGGTCGACGTGATCTCACCCGGGTCGCCGATCGGATCGGCACTTCTGGGTGCCCGAGTCGGCGACCACGTGTCGTTCGAGGCACCTGGCGGCCAGTTGTCCGTGGAGGTCATCTCGATCGACCTCTGACGGGATCAACGAGATCGCACCCGGGTCTGATGTGACCTCAGCTGGTCAGCTCTCGCCCTGCGCCGGCTGGGCAGAATGAGGTTGGCCAGCCCCTGTCGGGCTCCCATCGCAGCGATGTAGAAGACGGGGAAGCTCAGCAATACCAGGATCGTCGAGCTGACCAGACCACCCATCAGGGTGAAGCTGAGCCCCTCCCAGAACGGATCGCTCAACGCAAGTGGCAGTAGGCCGGCCACGGTCGTCAGCGTGGTGGCGATGAGCGGTCGGAACCGGCGGCTGACCGCCCGGGCGATGGCATCGCCGAGATCCAGCCCCTCCCGTCGGCCCTGATTGGCCGAATCGACCAACAGGATCGTGTTGTTCACCACCACACCGACCAGGGCGATGAAGCCAACCGCAGAGAAGAAGCTGATTCCGTTGTCGGTGGCCGCCAACGCCAGGGTCAATCCCAGGAAACTGAACGGGATGGCAAGGAACACCAGCAGCGGCTGGATGAGGGAACGGAACTGGAGCACCAGCAGCAACAGCATCAGAGCAAGAGCGACGAGCAGAGCCGAACCGAGAGAAGCGAAGTCCTCCTGATTGTCGGATTCCTGACCGAAGTCGAACGCAAATGCGTCTTCGGACAGCCCGAGCTCGACCAGCCGTTGCTGTCGGATACAGCTCCTTCACCAGATTCTCGGTGGTCTCCAGATTGTTGGTCAGATCGTCGGTGTCGAACCCGGCGCGGACCTCGATGTAGCGGTCTCCGTCGACCCTCGTCGACCCGACCTGCCGATCCGTCGACCGTACCGATGATGCGAGGTCTCTTCACCGGTCTTGTCGAGGACGGTGCCGGGGAGGGTGGCCACCAGGTCGTCGGCAACCCCCTGGGCCACGTCGATGCCGTGTCCTCGTCGGCGAAGATCTGCACCGCGAACGGGAAGTCCTCGACCGGCGGGCCGGCGTCGAGCACCGAAACCGAGACGCGAGCTCCGTCGATGCCCTCCAGTCGTTCGTTCAACCGTTCCCGGTAGGTCGGCGCGGTCGTGTCACGATCATCGAAGGGAACCAGATCGATGAATGTCTCCGCTGGCCCGTTCGTTGCCTCGGATGTATTGCGAACGAACGAGGTCCGTTTCCAGGACCTCGACCACGACGGCATCGATGTCGTCGCTGATCTGTTCGGCTTCCTCGATCGTGACACCGGGCGGGAAGTCGGTTGCGATGAAGAGTACGTTGGCGTCTTTCGACGGCGGGAAGATGTTGAAGCCGAGTCCGGCCGCAACCTGGCCGGCACCGAACAGGGCGGCGAGGGGAAGGAGTGCCAGGAGGATCCCGACCGCCCAGCCCTTCGCTCCACCCCTGGCCGGGAACGCAGCCAGCCTTCCGAGCGACCGGGCGAGGAATCTCTCGGTCGATACGACCGGGCCTCCCGAGGGTGGGCCCTTGAGCAGAACGAAGCGGGACAGGGCGGGGATGAAGACGACGGAGAACACATAGCTGACGAGAAGCGTGATGATCACCGTTGCCGGGATGGCTCGAATGAACTCGCCGAGGATCCCCCCGATGAAGAGCAGAGGAGCGAACACGAGCACGGTCGTCAGAGTTCCGGCCAGTGACGCCACGGCGACCCGGGTGAGCGACACGCCGAGAATCCGTTCGTCGGTGCCGGCACCGTCTCTTCGGGTGGCGTCGATGCTCTCGCTGATGACGATGGCGTCGTCGACGAGCAGACCGAGGGTCAGAATGAGACCGAAGAGAGTAATCGTGTTGAGGGTGTAGCCGGACACGAGCAAACCGGCCATGGCGGCCATGACCACCGTGATCATGAAGAGGGCGGTGATGATGCTCGCCCGCCAGCCGATGAGGACGAAGCTGACGATCACGACCGCGGCGAGGCCGGTCAGTAGGTTGCCGATGAGGCTGTTCACCTGATTGCGGATGTCGGTGGCAAAATCGGCGGTGATCGCGGCGGAGAATCCGGGGGTCAGCTCCGGAACCTCGGCACTCGCCAGTCGATCGTTGACCGCGTCGCTGAAGCCGAGGATGTCGAGCGATTCGTCGGCGGGATCACGTACCAGCCCGACGGCGATCGCCGGTGAGTAGGCATTGTCCCCGGAGAAGAACGTTCGGGAGAATCGGGTCTGTCGGGCGACCGCTTCCCCGGTCTCGGGATCCAGACCTTCGGTGATCAGGTTCCGGGTGTCGGCTCTGATCACACCAGGTGTCGCCTCGAGAAAGGCTCGCATCTTCTCCGCTTCGACCTCCAGATCGGCTGCGGTGGCCCCGGCCGGCCCGCTCACCGACACGAGGATGTCGTACACTTCCAGGTACTTGGTGGCGTCCAGCGCTCGCACGGCAACGTCGGCCTCGGCGGAGGGTCGTGGCCGCCCTCGCGGTCTCGAGCCGCTCGGCCCCCTGCGGTGAGGTCACACCGTTCTCGAATTGGACGATCACGGCAAATGCGCTGGGCAGGGCGATCGTGGTGACGTCCTCCACGCCCTCCACGGCCTGGAAACTCTCCTGCAGCGGAATCATCACCTCGGCGTCGACACGGCCCTGATCGTCGACGAAGTAGGTTCCGTCGACCACGACGATCGGAACGTCGACAGGAGGGAAACCCTCGCGATCGAGACCGCCGAAGAAGGCGTAGATGCCCGCGCCGATGATCACCAACCAAACGGCCAGGGTGACCTGCCAGTAGGTGGCGGCGAGGAGCGCCAGCCTGGCGATGAACGAGTACTTGGTCTCCGGAGCCGCGGCCGGGGACGGAACTCCTTCCGACGATTCGTCAGCGGGCGCGGTAGATGTCGGAACATCGCTCAGCATCACCGAGAGGGTAGGTTCGACCACCGCCCCGATGGGGCATCAGACGAGTTCCTTGACCGATGTCACAGGGGGTGGTTCCAGTGATGACAGGCGCAGTCGCTTCCGCAGATGGTGCGACGGGGCGACTACGAACGATCCTGGCTTCGGCCCGACATTCTCGCTGGCCTCACCGTCGCCGCCATGCTCGTTCCCCAGGCGATGGCGTACGCGGAGCTCGCCGGACTGCCGCCGTCAGCCGGCTTCCGTGCGGCGCTCGTCGCGCTCCCCGTCTACGCACTACTCGGCACCAGTCGACACCTGGGGATCGGGCCCGAACCGGGCACGGCGGTCCTGTCGGCATTGGCCGTTGCCCCGCTCGCCGCCGGTGATCCGGATCGCTATCTGGCGCTGATGGCTCTGCTGGCGGGACTCGTCGGCGCAATTGCGCTGATCGCCGGGTTCCTCGGCCTCGGATTCGTCGCCGAGCTCCTTTCCACGCCTGTGCTCGTGGGCTACATCAGTGGCGTCGGCCTGACCCTGCTCAGTAGCCAGCTGCGGTCGTTCTTCGGAGTGGCGATCGAGTCGGACAGTTTCTTTCCCCGGTTCTGGGAGTTCTTCGGCTCGCTCGGCGACATCGACACCGCCAGCGCTGCCATCGGCTTGGGAACCCTGACCCTGATTCTCTGGCTGCGGCAGAACCATCCGGCGCTGCCTGGCGCTCTGATCGGTCTCGGATGTTCCATCGCGGCGGTGGCCGTGTTCGACCTCGACGTCGCACTCGTCGGCACGGTCGACGCTGCGATTCCCACGCTGTCAGTACCGGGCATCTCGATCGACGATGCGGTCGACCTGTTCCCGGCGGCCGCCGGCGTCGCTCTGATCGGCTACACCGACAACATCCTGACCGCTCGTTCAATCTCCTCCAAACACGGCTATGCAGTGAGCGCCGATCGCGAACTGATCGCCCTCGGCGCAATGAACGGCCTCGGCGCGTTCGCCGGCGGCTTCCCGGTCTCGAGTAGTGCGTCCCGGTCCTTCGTCCCGGCCAGCATCGGTTCGAAGTCCCAGCTCAGCAGTGTTGTGACGTTGGTCTCTGTCCTGGCCTTCCTGATCGTCGGCCAGGATGTTCTCGCCCGCATCCCCCAGGCCGGTCTGGCCGCGGTGATCGTCGCCGCAGCACTTTGCGGTGATCGACCTCCAGGGCTTCCGGCGGATCGCTTCCATCAGCCGGGTCGAAGCAGCCCTGGCCGCGGTCACGTGTGCGGCGGTCATCACGACCGATCTTCTGTACGGGGTGCTCTTCGCCGTCGGACTCTCGCTGGTCATCACCGTCGGTCGTGTCGCCCGCCCGAGCGACGCCGTGCTCGGAGAAGGATCGGGACTCGACGGCTGGATCAACGTCGAGGACCGACGTGCCGATCCGGTTCCCGGTCTGCTCGTCTACCGATTCGATGCACCACTGTTCTTCGCCAACGGCGAGTGGTTCCGGGAGCGGCTGAAACTGGCGCTCGAGCAGAACCCTGGCGAGGAACACCACGTCGTACTGGATTTCGAGGGGGTCGGCTCGATCGACACCACCGCGGTCGGCCATCTCGACGAGGTCATCGACGAGCTCGGTGGGGACGGGCATCAGCTTGAGCATCGCTCGAGCCAATCCCAAGGTGCTGGGCGTGCTGGAGCGATCCGGCCTGGCCGACCGAATCGGACACGGAGAACCTCATGCCCACCATCAACGCCGCGGTGGGTCGGTTCCGGGGACAGTCCCCGCACGCACCTGGATAACCTGACCGGTCGTGAGCACTGCACCGAGAACGCTGGCCGACAAGGTCTGGGACCGCCACCTGGTCCATGCCGGTGAGCACGGTGAACCCGACCTCCTTTACATCGACCTCCATCTCGTTCACGAAGTGACCTCACCCCAGGCATTCGACGGGCTACGGATCGCCGGCCGCACGGTTCGCCGGCCGGACCTGACCGTGGCCACCGAGGACCACAACGTGCCGACAGCCGACATCGACCAGCCGATCGCTGACGAGATCAGCGCCACACAGATCGCCACCCTTCGCAGCAACACTGCCGAATTCGGGATCACCAACCACCCGATGGGCTCGCCGGGCCAGGGCATCGTGCACGTCATCGGCCCGGAGCAGGGGCTCACCCGACCGGGCATGACCGTGGTCTGCGGCGACTCTCACACCGCCACCCACGGTGCGTTCGGTGCCCTCGCCTTCGGGATCGGCACCAGCGAGGTCGAACACGTCCTGGCCACACAGACCCTGCCGCAGAAAAGGCCCAAGACGATGAGCATCACCGTCGACGGGCCACTCCCGAGCGGTTCGACCGCCAAGGATCTGATCCTGGCGGTGATCGGCCAGATCGGCACCGGAGGCGGGATCGGCCACATCGTCGAATACCGGGGTCGGGCGTTCACCGATCTGTCGATGGAAGGCAGGATGACGGTCTGCAACATGAGCATCGAAGCGGGCGCCAAGGCGGGGCTGATCGCTCCCGACGAGACGACCTTTGCGTACCTCGAGGGTCGAGCGCACTGCCCCAGCGGCGCCGAATGGGAGGCTGCCGTCGCCGATTGGCGGACCCTTCCGACAGATGACGGCGCCGCGTTCGACACCGAGGTCGTGCTCGATCCGGCCTCGATCGTCCCCCAGGTCACGTGGGGCACCAACCCCGGGCAGGTCGCACCCCTCTCGGGCCGGGTGCCCGACCCGGCCGACTTCGCCGACCCATCGGCTCGCAACGCCGCCGAACGGGCCCTGGACTACATGGGCCTCGACGCAGGGACACCGTTCACCGACATCGAGGTCGACACCGTGTTCATAGGTTCGTGCACCAACAGCCGTATCGAGGATCTCCGAGCGGCAGCGGCGGTCATCGGTGGTCGCCGAGTCGCCGGAGGGGTGCGCACGCTCGTCGTGCCCGGCTCTCACGCGGTCAAGTCGCAGGCCGAAGCCGAAGGGCTCGACGCAATCTTCACACAGGCCGGTTTCGACTGGCGAGAACCCGGTTGTTCGATGTGCCTCGCCATGAACCCGGACAAGCTGGCCGGCGGTGAACGCTGCGCATCGACGAGCAACCGCAACTTCGAGGGCCGGCAGGGACGGGGCGGTCGGACCCATCTCGTGTCGCCGGCGGTCGCAGCCGCCACCGCCATCGCCGGTCGGTTTGCCCAGCCCGGCGACGGGGAGGTCTGACCGTGGAACCCGTGCAGATCGTCAGCGGCCGGGCCGTCCCCCTGGACCGCTCCGATGTCGACACCGACCAGATCATCCCGAGCGACTGGCTCAAGCGGGTCGAGCGAACCGGTTTCGAGAAGGGCCTCTTCTCCGAATGGAAGGACGATCCCGCCTTCGTGATGAACGACGAGCGGTTTGCGGGAGCTTCGATCCTTGTCTCGGGACCTAATTTCGGTGTGGGTTCGAGTCGTGAGCACGCCGTGTGGGCAATCCAGCAAAGTGGTTTCGAAGCGGTGATCAGCCCTCGGTTCGGCGACATCTTCGCCAACAATGCCACCAAGAACGGTCTGATTCCTGTCGTGCTGAACATCGAGGAAGTGCGCACGCTGATGGACGCCATCGAAGCGGACCCCGAGCTCGAGCTGACCATCGATGTCAGCAGACGGACCGTCGAAGCCCCCGCCCTCGGCTTCACTGCGGACTTCCCGCTCGACCCGTCCACGCAGGAACGGTTCCTCCAAGGGCTCGACGACATCAGCCTGACCCTCCGCCACCAGGACGCCATCGCCGCCTACGAAGCGACCCACTGAAACCGGGCCTGCACGATCCCAAGGATGGCAGCGCCGGACAAATCCGCCTTGCCGGGAACCAGAACCTGCCGATGGTCGTCACATGGGTATGAGTCGATCACGAGCGTTTGTATCCGTCGCCCTCGCTTTGGGGCTCGGCGCCGCCAGCTGTGTCGCCGACGATCCCGAAGCGATCACCGACAGCACTCGGACCACAGATCTGACCGGCGATGACATCATCCTCACCGCCGGACTCGAGACGGTCGGCGACTGCGATGCCCTGCTCGCCCGGCTGATCGATGAAGGCCTGGAACGAGTCGGCCCGTACGGTTTCGGTAGCGGATACTTCTGGGGTCCAGGAATTCTCGAGGGAGACAGGGATCTCGCCGAGGCTTCGGGCGACGACAGTAGCGGCGCCCCGGCGACAACGGTCGCCGCCAGCGAACCCAGCCAGGCAGCCGGCGGCGAGGAGGACGGATTCTCCGGGACCAACACCCAGGAGATCGGCGTGGACGAGGCCGACATCGTCAAAACGGACGGCACGAGACTGATCGTGGTGGCCGAAGGCAAGGTGCAGGTTCTCGACATCACCGGCCAGGCGCCCGAGCTCCAGCACTCGATCGAACTGCCAAATTTTGGCGGCGGGGAACTCTTCATCAACGGGGACCAGGCGCTTCTGATGAGCACCTCGTGGACCGAGGTTCCGATCATGAGGTCCGACGCCGCCCGGTCGTTCATGCCCGAGGGACAGGAGATCACCAGGATCACCACGATCGATCTCAACGCCGGGACCCTCGGACGGACGATCGAGTTCACCGGCAGGTATCTCTCGGCCCGGGAGGCCGACGGCTCGGTGCGGGTGGTCATCGCTGCCGGCATGGGCAACTTCGCATGGCTCTACCCCAGCAACCCCGACGCCGAGGACGCCGCCACCGAGGCCAACAAAGATCTGCTCCGCAGGAGCACGATAGATGATTGGCTGCCCGCATACCGGGTGGTTGAAAACGGCGATTCGGTGGACTCCGGACTGCTCTTCGACTGCGACAGGACCCATCTCCCGATGGAGTTCGCCGGCTTCGGGAGCATCGGGATCCTCACCGTCGATGCCAACGCCGGCTTCGCCCTGACCGACTCACTGGGCGTGATCACCGACGGTCAGACCGTCTACGCCTCCACCGATCGGCTGACGGTCGCCACGCCCCGCTATCCGGAGTGGGACTTCGAGACCGGCGTGGTCAAGGACGGCGAGATCGCCAGGACTGCACTGCACAACTTCGACATCACCGATCCGGTGCGGGCCACCTACGTGGCGTCAGGCCGAGTCGACGGCACGTTGTTGAACCAGTACAGCCTGAGCGAATACGACGGCTACCTGAGGGTGGCCACCACCCGCCAGGTCGGGACCGACTGGAATGAGACGGTGAGCGCGGTGGTCGTTCTGGCCGAACGAGACGGCGCGCTGGTCGAGACCGGCAGGGTCGACGGCCTCGGCAAGGGCGAACAGATCTTCGCAGTCCGCTACCAGGGCGACCTGGCCTACGTCGTCACGTTCAGGCAGACCGATCCGCTCTACGTGATCGATCTGAGCGACCCCAGTGCGCCGAAGGCGCGGGGTGAACTCAAGATTCCCGGGTTCTCCAGCTACCTCCATCCAATCGGTGACGGACTGCTTCTGGGCGTCGGACAGGACGCAACGGATGAGGGACGCACGACAGGAGCCCAAATGTCGCTCTTCGACGTGACCGATCCCGACAACCCCGTGCGGATCGACACACTTCCGCTGGGCGCCAAGAACAGCTCGTCGATCGTCCAGTGGGACGCCAGGGCATTCAACTACTGGTCACCGACCAACACCGCGATCGTGCCGGTCGAGTCCTGGGACGAACGCGCCGATCGCGACGGGAACGCCGCATCGGCCGTGCTGGTCCGGGTGGAGAATCGGACGCTGATCGATGCCGGGTCGGTTCGTCATCCGTCGACCAGGCAGTGCGAGGACGTCTACTACACCGAGGACGTGGATGGCGCGGTAGCCGAGGAGGCACCGGCCACGACGGTGCCAGAGCCGGCGGCCGACGAAGACCCACCTCAAACGATGACGATCCCGGCGCCGATCGAAGCCGGCGGTGGGGTGGCGCCCATCGCACCCGAGGAGTGGTGCTGGACGTGGACACCCCAGATCCTGCGCACCGTCGTCGCCGATGGCACCCTTTACACCATCTCGACAGCCGGCGTGCACAGCTTCGATTTCGCCACCCTGACCCCCGGCGTGTGGCTCGAGTTCTGACCTCAGGCCAAGCTGATCAGATCGACATCGATGATGCCGTCCTGATCGAGGAGCCGGCCGGCGAGCCCATCGCTGAACCTGTCCTTGGTGGTGATCACCATGATCGCCGAGACGTGGTTGTCGCTGCGGCCGACGTTCATCTCGTCGATGTTGACGCCCTCCTCGCCGAGAATCGTCCCCACGCAGCCGATCATGCCGGGGCGGTCATCGTTGCGGACCACCAGCATGTGCTTCGCCGGTGGAACATCGATCTTGTGATCGTCCAGCCGGACCACCCGCGGCTCGTTGCTCAGCCCGAGCAGTGTGGCCGAAAGCGACCGTCCACCTCCGGTGACGGTCAGCAGGCTCACGAAGTCGGAGGGTTGGGCCTTCGAGATCACGTTCAGCTGGACGCCGACCTCGTCGAGCAGTGACCGGGCGTTCACATAGCTGACCGGCTCACCGGTGAAGCGAAGGAGACCCTTGGCGACCGAGAGGGTGAGGAGGCGGTTGTCGTACCCACCGAGTTCGCCCTCCAGAGTGACCACGACCCGTTCGGGCAGCTTGCCGACCAGACCGGAGAACAACGACCCCAGTTGCTCGGCCACCGGGAGGAACGGCTTGACCGTCCCAGGGACCTCGCCGGCATCCACGTTGACGGCGAATGGGACGAAGTCGCCCGACAGTGCCAGGATCACCTGTTCGGCGATCGTCACTCCAGCCCGGTCCTGGGCCTCTCTTGTCGAAGCACCGAGATGAGGGGTCACGACGACATACGGATGGTGGAAGAGCGGCGACTCGGTCATCGGTTCCGAAGTGAAGACATCGAGGCCGGCCCCTCCGGCCTTGCCGCTCTGGAGTGCATCGAGCAATGCAACCTCGTCGACGATGCCGCCCCGGGCCACGTTGATCACACGAACGCCGGTCTTGGCCTTGGCGAAGAAATCGGACCCGATCAGGCCGATCGTCTCCGGTGTCCTGGCGACGTGCACGGTGACGATGTCGCTGTCGGCGGCCAGCTCGTCGAGTTCGACGAGACGGACCCCGAACTGCTCGGCCCGTTCGGAGGAAATGAACGGGTCGTAGCCGAGGAGATGCATCTCGAAGGCACGAGCCCGCGCCGCCACGAGCGACCCGATTCGGCCCAGCCCGACGATGCCGAGGGTCTTGCCGCCGAGTTCCATCCCGGTCCACTTGCTTCGCTCCCAACGCCCGGCCACCAGGGCGGCATGCGCCTGGGCCGTATTGCGGGCCTGGGCCAGTATCAGGGTCATCGTCTGCTCGGCTGCGCTGAGCACATTGGACAGGGGTGCGTTCACCACCATGATCCCCCGCTTGGTGGCTGCGTCGACGTCGACGTTGTCCAAGCCGACACCGGCCCGTCCCACGACCGACAACTCCGAACCGGCCTCGAGCATCGCCACGTCGACCTTCGTGGCGGAGCGGACGATCAGTGCGTGAGCACCTGGAATGACGTCACGAATCTCCTCGGGTGTGAGTCCGGTCTGCACGTCGACGTCATGGCCTGCCCGGCCGAGTAGTTCGAGTCCGGTCTGGGCCAGCTTTTCGGTGACGAGGATGCGCGCCATGTCCTCATGATCCCACCCGGTGGGTTCAATCCCCAACCATCGGGCAAAGTTGTCGATCCGGGTGGCGGATCTACCCAGCGAGTCAGAGCGGCGGCCGAGGCTCGGCCGCTGAGGAACGCCCCCTCCACCTTGGCACCGCCGAACGCATCACCGGCCAGCAGAACGGGCCGGCTGCATCCTGGCACATCGACGTAACGGTCGGGATGGACCTGGCCGGGAGCGGCATAGCGCCACTTCTTGACCTGGAGTTCCCGGACGCCGACCGGGCCGAGGAAGCGGCCGATCTCAGGTTCGAGTCGGGACCGGATCTCGGCGTCCGGGAGCTGCCACAACGATGACGACAGTCCGGTGTCGACGTGAAACGTCACCGCGGTCTGATCGGAGATCCCCTTGGTCCGGTTGTCGGCGACGAAGGTGAATGTCGGATCCGACGACAGCTGCCGTGCGCCAGCGGGGCCGAGACGACCGTCGATCCCGCCGTCGGTGATGACCAGGAGCGCGATGACCGGGTCGTAGTAGATCGCTCGCGCCGCCTCTGGGACGGGCGACCCTCCGGATTCCAGCATGTGGATCGACTGGGGCACGGGTGAGGTGACGAGTGCGGCGGCCGCCTCGTCGGGCGGCCGCGAGCCTGCGGCGTAGGTCGCGGCAATCGCATCGCCGGTGTCGATCAACGAATCGACCCGTTGGCTCATCACGATCTCGGCCCCAGCCCGACGAGCTGCCAATGCGAGGTGTCTGGCGAGGCCGGCCATGCCGCCAGCCGCTCGATAGCGGGGGTGACCGTCGAGCTGCTCACCGAACCCGTTGACCCAGACGCTCACGATCCCGTCGGCCTCCCACCACTCGACGGCTCGGCGGAACTCCTCGGAACGAACCGTGACGAACTGGGCACCATGATCCAGGGTGGCGGCGCCGATTCGTCGGGTCGCCATTCGACCGCCAACACCTCTGCCCTTGTCAACGACCAGAACCGAACGTCCGGCCTCGGCCATCGCCAGCGCTGCGGTGAGACCCGTCATCCCCGCCCCCACGATGAGGATGTCATACACCCGAGACTCCACGACGGCACGGTAGCGAGGCTTCGGTGGGCGCCCCACACCGAACTAGCTCGCTGACGCCGTAATGTTCTAGGGAGATGGTTGCGCTGACACTGAAAACCTCCCTTTTACGTCACCCTGACTTCCTCGCATTTCCGTGGGCCACCCCCCTCGAGGAATGGCCCGACGACATGGCCGTTCGGCTTCCGCGTGGCCGTCACCGCCACGTCGTCCGATTCATCGAACACGATGGGAACTTCTTTGCCTTCAAGGAGATCAACCCGATCCTCGCCCACAGGGAGTTCGAGCTCCTCGAGTACCTGAAGGAGCAGGACCTCCCCGTCGTCGATCTCGTCGGCGTCGCCGATCAACGGACCGACGGAGAGGGGGCGCCGCTCGACGCAATCCTCATCACCGAACACCTCCGGTACTCGCTGCCGTACCTGCACCTCTTCGCCGGGCCCGGTGGCGACGGTCTCCACGACAGCCTGGTCGACGCGCTGACCGTGTTGATGTGCCGTATCCATCTCGTCGGCTTCTTCTGGGGGGATTGCTCGCTCGGCAACGCTCTGTTCCGCCGCGATGCCGGAGCACTCGTCGCCTACCTGGTCGACACCGAAACGGGCGCTCGTCGAGGATCAGCTCAGCCGACGGCCAGCGCACCCACGACCTCGAGATCGCCGTCGACAACATCGTCGGTGGGCTGTTCGAACTCGAAGCGATGGGGAGACTTCCCGAAGGTGTGGATCCGATCGAGGTCGTCGAATCGCTCGAACAGCGCTACCACGACCTTTGGAGCGAGTTGACCCGAACCGATGAACTCAACGGGGACGAGCTGTACCGGATCGCCGAACGGCTCGAGCGGTTGAACGACCTCGGATTCGATACCGAGCAGATGGAGATTCGCCAGACCGAGGGCGGTCGCCAGCAGATTCGATTCCGACCGATGGTCGTCGAAGAAGGCCACCACCGGCGCGAACTCAAACGCCTGACCGGGATCGACGCCCAGGAGAACCAGGCCCGCCGGCTACTACGGGCGCTCCACGGGTACGGCGCCTGGTTGGCCACCGAACCGGGCGGTCCGGGAACCGACCTCCCCGAGGCGATCAAGGTGTACCGCTGGTTGACCGAGCGCTACCAGCCAACGATTACCGCCATTCCCGAAGAGCTGAGAGGGAAGCTTTCCGAGCCCGAGTTCTACGTCCAGGTGATGGAGCACCTCTGGTACCTGTCGGAGAAGGCGGGTCAGGACTACGGCCTCGTCAACGCCACCAACCACTACATCGACAATGTGCTCGCCGGCCTCCCCGAGGAGGCAACCGTACTGGCTGCCGTGGATGCAGAGGTCGGAAGTCCCTCACAGCGCTAGCTCAGTCGTCGAACCAGCTCACGATCGTGGCCGCGACCGCGTCGGGATCCTCCAGAGGTCCGAAGTGCGTCAGATCCATCTCGATCAGATGCAGGTGTTCCGAACGTGGCGCGACGGCTCTGGCCATGTCGCCGGGTCCGCGCGGGTCCGAGCCGACGACGAGCGCATAGTGCATGGACACTCGTGTTGCCGCCACGTCGGCCCCCGACGCAGCGTTCTGGTACACGAGGGACTCGGTCTCGGGGCGGCAGGCGATCGTGACCGTTCCGTCGTCGAGATCGACGAAGCCGTGTTCCACGTAGCACAACAGTGCGTGGTGGTGCAGCACATTCAGCGGCGGTTTCGTGTGGTAGTTGACCATTGCCACCTGTCGCGACGCGAAGTCGGCGCGCCGCAGTTTGGCGCCTTCCGACAGTGGCGATTTCCGTAGACCATCGCTCCAGGAAGCAGGATCGGTTCGTAGGTCCAACCCGAGACGAAACGATCCGGGTTGTCCGCCGCCGCCAGTGCGATCGCGGCTCCTCCCATCGAATGACCCACCACCCGCACCGGCTCCTGCGGGCTGACCGCATCGACCACCGCCATCAGATCATCGGCCAGTGAACGCCATGCCAGATCGGCGCTGTCGGGCAGCGACGACGAGCCGTGACCTCTGAAGTCGAAACCGATGCAGCGGAAGCGAGGGGCCATGCGCAGGGCGAGCGGTTTCCACACCGCGCCGTGGAAGCCGGTGGCGTGGGCGAAGCACCAGTGGCGGTCCCGTACCGCCGAAATCGTGAACGGTCAGCTCGACGCCCTGGGTCGAGGAGACCGACGCCGGGAGCACCGCTCGACACTAGTGAGCCCGCCTCTGGACGCTCAACTCGCCTGCTGGTGAACTCACCCCATGGGGAGCGGTTCGATGTCGTCGGCGGGAACGAAGCCGAACACGTGTCCGTAGAACCAGAGCTCGGCTTCGAAGCTGCGGATGATGTTGGCCGCCTGACGGAACCCGTGCTGTTCGCCGTCGAACACGAGATAGGCGTGAGGTAGGCCCTTGGCGGCGACCGCTGCCACGATCGCCTCGCTCTGTGCGGGTGGAACCACCTCGTCCTCGCTGCCCTGCATGACCAGCAGCGGGCACCCGAGCTGGTCGGTGTGGTTGATCGGCGACCGTTCGACGTACAGCGGTTCGGCCTCCGGCCACGGGCCGATCAACTGGTCGAGATAGCGGCTTTCGAACTTGTGGGTATCCGCCGCCAGAGCGGTGAGGTCGGCCACCCCGTACAGGCAGGTGCCGGCCGCAAAGACGTCACTGCGCTCGAGCGCCGCCAGGACGGTGAACCCGCCGGCGGATCCACCGCTGATCGCCATGCGGGAGCGGTCGACCCGACCGGCGTCGGCCAAATGGGTGGCGGCGGCGATGACATCGTCGACGTCCACGACACCCCACCGGTCGTTCAGCAGGCGCCGGTAGTCGGTTCCGTAGCCGCTCGATCCCCCGTAGTTCACATCGACGACGGCGAATCCACGCGAGGTCCAGTACTGGACCTTCAGGTTGAGCGCCGGGCTGGTAGTGTGAGGTCGGTCCACCGTGACCCATCACGACCAGCGGGGGCAGCTCTCCGTTCTCACCGCTCAACGACGGACCGTGCGGCGCGGTAGAAGAAGGCGTGCGAACGGCGTTGCGCCTCGAGGAGAACGAGATCGGCTCGGCCGGTGGAGAACCAGCCAGGGTCGATTCCCAGGTCGACCGGCGGGCGGTGGTAGCACGGTCTCGGCGGTGATCGGATTCACCTGCGTCGACCGCGGTCATCGCTGTCGCCGACGCACCGACCACCACCACCTCATCGTCGAGCGCCGCGAGTCCGGCGATGGAGGCGCAATCGAAATCGTCGAGCATCCAGACAGAACCGTCGTCGCCCACGGTGCCCAGCTGATCCCGTGCTTGTCTGGTGACGACGACGACGAGACGGCCGTCGACGAGTTCGGTCCACCGTTGGGTGCCGAACTGCCAGTGGGGTGCACCGATCTCCGCATCGGAGAACGAGGTCAACGAACGGGTCTCGCTCGATCCGGGAGACCAGCGAGCAAGGTTCCACCAGCCGGTCTCGTCGGTCGAGAACACCAGGTCACCGTCGTGTGTCCAATCAGCGCCGTGAATCGCCGCCCGGTTGCCACCGGCCACGAGTATCTCGTTGCCGAGCCGTGCGTCGTCGAACAAGGGGGCTGCACACAGCTCGGTCCCATCCCAGGGCATGTTCGGGTGATCCCACCGGAACCAACAGAGCCAGCCACCGTCGGCGGAGACCCGGGGACCGGCGACGAAATCGGAGCCGCCGGCCAGGACTTTCAATCGGTCGCGATCTCGAACGGCCGACCCGTCGGTCGGCACGGCAACGATCACGTTGAGCGCTTCGCCCCCGTTGGATTCGACGGTTTTCGGCTCGTGGTCCTCCATCACACAGATCACCCATTCGCCGTCCGGCGTTTCGCAGCCGTCGGCGAACCGAAGACCATGATGAACCCGCGGCGCGGGTGTGATCGGCGTAGGCGTGGCGTCAGCCTCGGGCCCGGTGGTGAAGCGATAGATGCGCTGGTCGTCCCAGTTGGCGAAGTAGACCGGTGCTGGCCCTGCGGCGGACGAGTGACCGAGCCACCAAGCCCGTCCACCGTATTCGTGGGCACGGGTTCTGGCGTTGAACCCCGAATCGAGGCGATCCAGCCCGTTGCGAACCAACGCCGTCCGACCGCCCTCGGTCGGCCTCAGCTCGCCCCACCACACCTCAGCGGTGTCGCCGCCACCTCGGGTCGCGGGCCCGTCGATTCCCACCGCCCCTTCGGCGATGCGGACCGCCGACAATGGCGAGGGCCATGAACCGAATCTGAGGCTGCAGCATCGTGGATCAACCGTCGATGAGTGCGGCGAACCGATCAAGGCCCTCGGCGAGGTCCTCGTCGCCGAGCGCATAGGAGAAACGGCCGTAACCGGGGCTGCCGAACGCCTCTCCGGGCACAAATGCCACGTTTGCCTGTTCGAGGGCCACGTCGGCAAGATCGAGCGTCGACGTGATCGTCGTGCCACCGATCGTGCGGCCGAGAAGACCGATGAAGCTGGGGAACGCGTAGAACGCACCATCGGGTTTGAGGCACTCGACTCCACTCATCGCGGAGAGTTTCCCGTGCATCGTCTGGCGGCGGCGGTCGAAATGGGACCGCATCTCGTACACCGCCGACAGGTCGCCGGACACCGCCGCCAGGGCCGCCGCCTGAGCCACGTTGCACACGTTGGAGGTTTGATGGCTCTGCAACGAGCCGAGAGACTTGGCGACGTCGGCCGGAGCGATCGCCCATCCGACCCGCCAGCCCGTCATCGCATAGGTCTTGGCGACGCCGTTGAGCACCAGACACCTGTCGGCGATCTCCGGTACGAGCGTTGGCATCGAAGCGAACGTGGTGTCGTCGTACACGAGGTGCTCGTAGATCTCATCGGTGAGCACCCAGACATCGTTGGCTGCCGCCCACCGGCCGATGGCCGTGATCTCCTCGGCGGTGTACACCGCGCCGCTCGGGTTGCTGGGACTGACGAAGATGAGGGCCTTGGTGCGATCGGTTCTGGCCCGCTCCAACGAGTCGACGCTCACCTTGAAACCCGAGCTGATGTCCGTCTCCACGAACACCGGTGTGCCGCCGGCGAGCCGAACGGGTTCGGGGTAGGTCGTCCAGAACGGGGTGGGAATCAACACGTCGTCACCGGCGTCCACGATCGCCGCGATCGCGTTGTACACCGCGTGTTTGCCGCCATTGGTCACGACAACTTGTGCGGGATCCACGTCGAGCCCACTGTCCCGCTTGGTCTTGGCGGCGATGGCCTCCTTCAGTTCCGGTAGTCCGGCCGCCGGAGAGTATTTGTGGTTCTTGGGGTCCCGGCATGCCGCCACCGCTGCCTCCACGATGTAGCCGGGGTGGCGAAATCGGGCTCTCCCGCACCGAAGCCGATGACCGGGCGACCCGCTGCCCGAAGCTGCTTGGCCTTGGCCGTGATCGCCAGCGTCGCCGACGGCGTTATCGATCCAACACGTGACGAGACTCGACCTGAAGACATGGCGTTGAGGCTAATGACTTTTACTCGACTCCAGCGAAGCCGCCGAGCCCGACCGCCAAACCGGTCAGGAGTCGGTGATGCCCGCCTTGATCGCGGTGACCAGGTCCTCGGATACGTCGGTGATGCCATGGGCGTCGGCAGCGTGTTGTGCAGCTGCGGCGAGAACATCGTCCTCAGTTTCACCCGTCACCACGCCCTCACAGCCCTCCACGACCGATCCACATGCAAAACTCTTCATCCTTCGGTTCCCTTTCTGTCGGTTTGCACCCGTTGCGTCGAGCTCATGGTCGTTGGCCCGGGCCGGTTCGTCAACCGGGAACAATCGGGGCGCCCGATCGTTTCAATCGACATGGCAGATACCCATGGCACGCGAA
The DNA here is from genome assembly GCA_963793385.1 of uncultured Acidimicrobiales bacterium. Taxonomy (GTDB): domain Bacteria; phylum Actinomycetota; class Acidimicrobiia; order Acidimicrobiales; family SZUA-35; genus JABDIY01. The sequence continues at coordinate 32,633 of CAWCAF010000018.1, read as the reverse complement.
CCTTCACCGACGAGCAACTGCGGGAGCGGCTGACCGACGAGCAGTATCACGTCACCCAGGAAGCCGGAACGGAACGAGCCTTCACCGGCGTCTACTGGGACAACAAGGCCGACGGAACCTACAGCTGCATCGTGTGTGAAACACCGCTGTTCGAAAGCGACACGAAGTTCGAGAGCGGATCCGGCTGGCCGAGCTTCTGGAAGCCGATCGCGAACGACCGTGTACAACTGCACGAGGATCGCAGCCTGGGCATGGCCCGCACCGAGGTGACCTGCGCAACCTGTGGCGCCCATCTCGGCCACGTCTTCCCCGACGGCCCCCAGCCGACAGGTGACCGTTTCTGCATGAATTCGGCCAGTCTCGACTTCTCCACGCCAGACCCCGCCTAGCGCCCGTGCCGGGCTCAATCCACCCGTCGGGCGTCCTCGACGAGGTTGATCTCGTACAGCACCTGATCGAGTCGGTCACCCGCTTCGATCGGCGCGAAACGTTGCGGTGCATCCGTCGACACGCACGACGGTACGGGAGCGAGAATCGTCCAGGGTGTCGGGTGGCAGAACTGCACCAACGTGGGGTCGAAGAAGTTCCCACTCAGATCGTGGTTGGTGTAGACGAAGCCGGTTGCGAGACTCCGTCGTACACCGTCCGACAACCGCTCGCCGCTGGTCCGGGCTCCCCCGTTCGAACTCGAGCAGGTCGACGTCGAGGATCTCCCCTATCCTCGCGCTCAGTCGTCGTGTTCGGTGATCGTCACCGAATTCATAGTGACCGGTGACTGGGGCCGATCCTGGGGCCCCGTCGGGACCTTTTCGATCGTGTCGATGATGTCCATGCCCTTGACGACCTTGCCGAACAGGCTGTAGTTGGGCGGCAGACCAACACCCGAGGGCCCGGAGATGATGAAGAACTGGCTGCCGTTGGTGTTCGGTCCGGCGTTGGCCATGGCCAATGAACCCATTTCGTATGTCCCAGGTTTGGGAAGTTCGTCGGCGAACCGATAGCCGGGTCCGCCCCGGCCACTGCCTTCCGGGTCGCCGCCCTGGCACATGAATCCCTGGATGATCCTGTGGAAGATCAGGCTGTCGTAGTAGTGGTACCGGGCCAGGGAGACGAAATTGTTGACCGTCGCCGGCGCCGCCGACGCGTTCAGGCTGATCACGACATCGCCGAGATCGGTGTCGCCGTGGCTGATGTTGACCGTGGCCGAGTAACGCTTCGACGGATCGATGCACATGTCGAAGGGAGCATCGAACTTGGTCTGACGCGGGCTCGACCCGTCGGGGTTGGGGCATTCGGACACGGTGGATCTCCTTCGAAAGATGATCGCTCAGGATAGGGGGAACCGACCGGGACGAGCCGCAGGGGCGATGGCGGGATCAGGAGAGCGAGATCTGGTGAAGAGCGAAATGGTCGAACGGGAATCCGTCCGACGACACGCCACAGCGGGCGTCACCAACGTACAGATCACCGTTGGGGCCAAACGCCAGTGGCACCCGCCCCCACACCACGTACCCGTCGTCTTCACAGCCGAGCGGTTCGGCCTCGCCGACAGAGATCCACTCGTCCAGATTCAGATCGTACACATGGGTTTCGAGGCCGTTGGAGAACGCCACCCTCGTGCTGTCGTCGTTCCAGACCGCCCGCAACGAACTACCGGCACCCACCGTCACCCGTCGGCCCGTTTCGAGATCGACGAGATCGACGGAGATGTCGGGGCTGGCATCGAACACCGAGTCCCAGATGAGCAACTTCGTGGCGTCGGGACTGACCGCGTAGTCGCTGGCCGGGAAGACCTGCTCGATCGACCCGTTGCGAGCGGCCACCGATACCTCGGGGTCTTCGGCGTAGTTGACAAACACCAGCCGTCCGTCGGGCAGGCGGGTGGTGCCGTAGTAGAACTCGTCGAGCTGCCCGGATCTGGTCCTTTCGCCGGTTCGTGGGTTCACGAGATATTCGTTGACGGCGGGACCCGAGCTGTTGTCGTCGGGATCCGGCGCGAACCCGGGGTATTCCGCGGCAAGGAACATCGTGACAAAGCCATCGGTGGTCCACCCGGCGTCGCCCGAAACCGCACCGGTGATGTCGATGTCGATGGGAGACCTCAAGCGGAGTGATCCGTCGAGTTCGTACAGGGTCACCGAGCCGAGGAAGCCTTCACAGCTTGCGATATCGAGCACTTGGGTTCGACTGGGGGACACGACGGCGAAACCGGTGTAGAGCCGCTGTTCCTCCGAGATCATGACCGGGGAGACCGTGCCGTCTGTACTCAGGATGGCGTAGTAGTGCGGAGCGGTCCCCTCGCACCCCACCCCTTCTTCGTCGATCAGCGTGGCGAGGACGTTGCCGGAGGAGTCGGCAACGACGACCGCTGCTACCTCGAGGTTGCGATCGACCGACCTGACGACAGCAAAGCCAGGCGTGGTGTCAACGGTGGTGGCCGCGGGGGCGGTGGTCGAGGTGGTCGCCGGTGCTGGGGTTGTTGTCACCGAGGTCGACGGCGGAGACGGCGGCGGTGGGTCGATCGTGGATTCGGGCGCGCTGGTCTCGTCATCGAAGACCAACTGGGTCGAACCAGGGTCCGCCATCGGGTCGGGCTCCGATCCCCCGCAGGCGGCAGCGAGACACGCCAGTGAAACTGCTGCCACGATCAGACGCATCGGCATCATTCAAGCAGTGTTGCAGTGCATTCTGACGCCACGGCCGACAAGCTCGCCATGTTTCGCACCGGGGCCGAACGCCGCGGTTACTGCACTTCTTTGGCCGCTCGGAAGCCCTGCTCGAGGTCGCCGATGATGTCGTCGATCGACTCGAGACCGACGCTGAGGCGAACCAGTCCCGCTTCAACTCCGGTGGCTGCTTGTTCCTCAGGTGAGAGCTGGCTGTGGGTGGTCGACGCCGGGTGGATCACCAGGCTCCGCACATCGCCGATGTTGGCGACGTGGCTGTGCAGTTGGAGAGCATTCACGAACCGGGCGCCGGCTTCTTTGCCGCCTTTGATGATGAAGCTGGGGACCGACCCGAACCCGCGGCCGTGGCTGTATTTCTTGCCTGTCTCGTGCCATGGCGACGAGGTGAGTCCGGCGAAGTTCACCCGCTCGACCTGGTCCTGCTGGGCGAGCCATTCGGCAACCTGCTGGGAGTTCTGGACGTGGCGCTCCATGCGCAGGCTCAGCGTTTCGATGCCCTGGAGGATCAGGAAACTGTTGAACGGGCTGATCGCCGAACCCAGATCTCGGAGTAGCTGTACCCGTGCCTTGGCGATGAAGGCGCCGTGGCCGAGCATCGGCCAGTAGGTGAGGCCGTGGTAGGAGGGGTCCGGTTCGTTGAAATTCGGGTAGCGCTCGGCGTCGGAGAACTCGAAGCTGCCGCCGTCGACGATCACACCGCCGATGCTGGTGCCGTGACCACCGAGGAATTTCGTCGCCGAGTGGACGACGATGTCGGCGCCCCACTCGAGCGGGCGGATGAGGTACGGGCTGGCCACCGTGTTGTCGATGACGAGGGGCACGCCTGCGGCATGGGCCACCTCGGCAACCGCCTCGATGTCGAGCACATTGTTCTTCGGGTTGCCGATGCTCTCCCCGTAGAACAGTTTGGTGTTGGGTTGGATTGCGGCGGCCCAGGCCTCGGGGTTGTCCATATCGTCGACGAAACTGGTCTGTATACCGAGCTTCGGGAGCGTGTAATGGAGCAGGTTGTAGGTGCCGCCGTACAGCGCCGAGCCGGCGACGATGTGGTCGCCCGCCTGAGCGATGTTCAGGATGGTCGTGGTCTCGGCCGCCTGGCCGGATGCGACCGCAAGAGCACCGGGGACTCCGGCTGCGGTCTCGCTGAGTCCGTTCTCCAGCGCCGCCACCCGCATCTCCAGCACCCCCTGGGTCGGGTTCATGATCCGGGTGTAGATGTTGCCCGGCTCACCCAGAGCGAACAGATTGGCGGCGTGGGCGGAGTCTCTGAACTGGTAGGCGGTGGTCTGATAGATCGGTGTCGCTCGTGACCCGGTCGCGGAGTCCGGTTCTTGACCGGCATGGATCTGGAGCGTCTCGAACCCTGGTGTTTCTGCCATGGAGGAACGCTACTCCAATTCCCGACCGAGTCAATCAACTTTTACCCGCCCACCCCCACCCCGCCCGAAAAATCGTGTGCAGCCCACCGTTTCGGTGCACCTGGAGACGACAGAACCGTTCCGATGTGGGCCCAGCACGCCGAAACGGGGCAGCATCGCTATTTGGCGAGCCTGCGGACTGCCTTGACATAGCGACCCGCTGCGAACCACTGGACTTGCGTCCCGAACCGGCCGGCGAGTTTGACGTACCAGCGTGAGGGTCGAGAAAAGGCGACGACCTCCATCGTGACCACGTCGTTGTCGCCGATCGACACCACGAACGCTTCCTCTCCGGTCTCCGGGTGCCCGGGCAAGGTGCCGTACGCGAAGCCCTTCCGATCCTCGTCGTCCACCACTGCGACAACCTCACACGGTGCGGTGAACCGGGCAGGCCCGACACCCCAGGACACCGTGACCGTCGAGGTGTGGGACGAATCAGCCCGGGCCTCGGTCGAGCTCGCGTCGACGTCGAAGCCGGCGCCGCGATGCATGTCCCAGTTCACGATCGCACGGGCAGCCCGGTCGAAGACGTCGCGGCCGCTTCCGATGGTCTCGGTCCGGCGCAGGTGGTGGTAACCGGCCGGAAGCTCGCCTGAGAGGGTGCGCCAACCTCGCTGTAGGTGAGTGTTGATCCAGCGCTCATCGGCGCAAGGTACTCACGAATTGCGTGCAGAATGTGCAATCGACCCGTTCTGTCGTCTCCAGCGCACCAAATCCGTGGACCCCACACGATTTTTCGCAAGAGCGGGGCGGGGGCTATTTGCCGGTGAAGGTGGCTTTGCCGGGACCGTTGGCGAGGAAACTCTTGATCCCGATCACCGCGTCGTCGGTCTTGAAGCTGGCCACGAACTCGCGCTTCTCGATCTCGATGGCCGTCGCCAGATCGACGTGAAGACCGTCCATGATCGAACGCTTCACATTCACCAGCGCCGCCGGGCCGCGAGCAAACCCTTCAGCCATGTCGAGCGCAGAGTCCAGGACCTCGTCGTCGGGGTAGATCGCCGACACCAGTCCGATCTCCAGCGCTTCGGTCGCGTTGACCTGCCGCCCGGTGTAACCGAGCTCCTTGGACTTGGTCACGCCGACCAGCCGAGTCAGGCGCTGGGTGCCTCCGGCTCCCGGAATGATGCCCGAGAAGGATCTCCGGCTGCCCGAAGACCGCCGACTCGCCGCAGACGCGAAAGTCGGTGGCCATGCTCATCTCACAGCCACCGCCGAGGGCGAAGCCGTTGACCGCCGAGATCGTGATCTGGTCGAGGTTCTCGATCGTCGAGAGCGCCTCGTTCAACACGTCGGTCATCGGCGTGGGGTCGCGGTCCTCGGGCGGTCCGTCGGAGGGAAACTCGCCGATGTCCGCGCCGGCGGCGAAGAACTTGGGGCCTCCCCACACCACCACGGCCCGTATGTCGGCTCGGGTCTGCAAACCCTTGGCCACGGCCAGGAGTTCTGCGCTGAGCTGGCTGTTGATCGCATTGACCTTGGGCCGGCCGATACGGATGATCCCAACTCCGTCCCGCCCACTGTCCTCGAGATTGACGAATTCTCCCATGGCCAGTTGCTAGCACAGAACGATCGGGAGCGTCGAAACACGTTCCGCCGGTGCGACCCCGGCCGAACACCCTACGGTCAGGTCAGACCGAGCAGCTCTTTCACCCTCGGCATGTCGGGGTGAGCGAGCAGTTCATCTCGACGGAAGATCAGCGAGAGTTTGGTTCGCCGGCGCAGGAAGTCGTCGATGTCGGCGATCATCTCGCGATCGGCCATGAGCCGGACCTCCGCCCACAGAACATCGGTCTGCCCGAGCACCGGTTCAGCCGTGGACGGGTCGGCTTCGATCAACCGGAGAACGTCATGGGCGGCCATGACCGTGGCGCCGCCAGATGACCTCGGCCATCGTGGACGCCCTCTCGATCGACGGGCGCTCGGTCGAGACCAACCCGCCTCGCCGCCACGTAGAATGCGTCTCGTTCCGACGTGGGCGGTTCGCCGAACCATCCCTCGCGACGGCCCGCCCATCTCGATGCCGAGGTCGTCCGAGCGCCTCGGCCACCTCGTCACCCACGTTCAGGCAATCGGTGAGTTTGCCGCCGAAGATCGTGACGACCTTGGCCTGTTTGTCCGACTCGACTTCGTGCTTTCGACTCAGCTTGGTCCAGTCGACGTCCTCCTGGTCACCACCCGACATAGCGACGACGAGCGGACGGACCCCCGACCGCTCGCCGATCACGTCGGCCGGCGTCAGCGGCGTCTCGAGATCCAGCCGATCGTTGATCTGATCGAGTAGGAAGGCCCGGTCCGTCGTCGGTGACACCCTCGCTCGCGTTCTCGGTGCGGGTGTCGGTCGTCCCGATCACCGAACGGTGCGCCATCGGGATCACATAGAACAGTCGCCGGGTGTCATCGAAGAATGCCAGCACACGATCGGAATCGGTGAGCTTGGGCACGATGAGGTGGATGCCCTTGGAGTACACGATCCGATGATCGGTACGAAGATCCCATTTTTCGTTCAACCCGTCGACAAAGGGTCCGGCGGCATTGACGATTGCTCGAGCGCGCAGGTTCACCTTCTGGTCGGTGAGTTCGTCCACGACGGTCACCTCCCAGCCCTCGCTCGTGCGATTGGAGCCACCCAGCGACGCATAATTCACCGCCACCGCACCACCGTCGAGCGCCGAGCGGACGAAACCCCAGACGAACCGAGCATCGTTGTCCTTCAGGTAAGCGTCGGCGTACTCGATCGCGCCGCTCGCCGACGACGTGTCGATGACCGGTTCGATCGCCTCGATCTTCTTCGGCAGGTAGTACTTCGGTGGTTTGGTGAAGAACCGACCGATCGCCCAGTAGCCGAAACTGCCCATCGCTGCCAACCACGATGGAAACGGCGAGGTCCGGTCCAGCGTCGCCAGGAAACCGATCTCGGCGATCTGGGTCGGGTACTGGCGCATCAGGTGGTTCCGGGAGGTGCACAATTTCCACACCAGCGGGAACTCGTAGTTCTCCAGATACTTGAACCCGCCCCAGACGAGATTGGACGATTCCTGGCTCGTGAAGCCGGCGAAGTCACCCCGGTCGATCACCGCAACCCGTACACCCCGGGCGGTCAGCGCCGCCGCCGAGACCGCACCGTTGATGCCGCCGCCGACGATCAGCACATCGAAGGTGCCCCCGTCCAGTCGTTCCAGATTCTCGGGTCGCCGTGACATACGATCACGGTACCGGTACGTCGCCGAAGTCACGGCTCGATCGAAGGCCATTTGGCTGCAACACTGGCACGGTGACCGACACCGTGCCGTCCCCGCCGACATCCGAGCCGCTCGCCCCCTTTCCCGCCCCCGGGCAGGTTGGCACGATCCTTCTCACCGAGGATCAGATCCAGCAACGGGTCAGGGAGTTGGGCGATGAACTGGCGCACAAGTACAGGGGCACGACCCCTCTGTTCATCGCCGTCATGAAAGGCAGCGTGATCTTCGCCGCCGACCTCATGCGGGCGTTCAAGGCCCCGGTCGAGTTCGACGTGATGGTCGTGTCGTCGTACGGCGATGCGCTCGAGAGCACGGGCGTCGTCAAGATCGTGAAGGATCTCGACACGCCGGCCGCCGGCCGCCACGTCGTCCTGGTCGAAGACATCGTGGATACCGGACTGACCATGCAGTACCTGCTGGACCATTTCTCCAAGCAGGGCGCGGCGTCGGTGTCGGTCTGCTCCCTGCTCGTTCGCGAGGGCTCCGAAGCGGCGGTACTGCAACGTCGACCACATCGGCTTCGAGATCCCCCATGACTTCGTGATCGGTTACGGACTCGACGCAGCCCAGATCTACCGGAACCTCCCCTACATCGGCGTCTTCACCGGCGAGATCTGACCGGCGCTGGAAGAAGTGCCCGCGAGCCGTCACCGCTGGTGGCGGCGTCGCTGTTCACATTCTGGAAACACTGCGGAAACATGATCGGTCTGGTCGGCCACGACACTTGCGGCCGTGAACGGTGACACCGCATGGATCCTGACCTCGACCGCCCTCGTGCTGTTCATGGTGCCGGGCCTCGCCCTGTTCTACGGCGGCATGGCTCGATCGAAGAACATGCTGAACATGCTCATGATGAACATGATCTGTCTCGGCATCGTGCCGATGTTCTGGATCCTCATCGGCTACACGCTCTCCTCGACCGGAGAGAACGCGTTCATCGGCACCTTCGACTGCGTTCTTCCTCGCCGACGTCCGAGTGAGGATCTGCGGGACATCTTCTTCGCCCTGACCTTCGCCAGCATCACGCCCTGCGCTCATCTCCGGAGCGGTCGCCGATCGAATGAAGTTCAGCGCCTGGCTGGCGTTCGTCCCGCTGTGGATGCTGTTCGTCTTCGTTCCCGCCTGGGCCTGGGTGTTCAGGTTCAACGGTCCGGACGGGGCGGCAAGCGGATTCCTGAACGAACGGGGCAGCCTCGATTTCGCCGGTGGTACGGTGGTCCATGTCGCCGCCGGCGCCGCCTCGCTGGCGCTGGTGCTCGTCCTCGGCAAGCGGCGGGGCTGGCCGTCGAGCCGATGCCACCCCACAACCTCCCGTTCACGATGATCGGCGCCGGGATCCTCTGGTTCGGCTGGTTCGGCTTCAACGCCGGCTCGGCCTTTGCCGCGGACACGGTCGCCATCCAGGCCGCCGCCAACACCTTCACCGCCGGGGCGGCCGCCATGCTGTCCTGGCTGGCCGTCGAGAAGGTCGTCGACGGTCACGCCACCTCGCTGGGGGCGGCATCGGGGGTCGTCGCCGGCCTGGTCGGCATCACCCCCGGCGCCGGCTTCATGGGGATTCACGGTGCCCTCGCCGTCGGTCTCGCCGCCGGTGCCCTCTGCGCACTCGCCGTGCGACTCAAGTTCAAGGCCGGTTTCGACGACGCCCTCGACGTGGTCGGCGTTCACCTCGTCGGCGGTCTGGTCGGCGGGCTCCTCATCGGATTCTTCGCCAGCCCTTCGGCTCTGGGTGGCTCGTTCGACGGGCGGCATCCTCGAAGGCGACGGGATCGGCCTGCTCGCCGAACAGATCTTCGCCAACCTCGTCGTCGGGGTGTACTCCTTCGTCATCACCTACCTGATCGCCATCGTGCTCAAGGGCGCGATGGGAATCCGGTGCTGATCGCCGACGACGAACTGCTCGGCCTCGATCTGAGCTACCACGCCGAGCAGGCCTACAGCCAGTAGTGGTGCCACGGAGGCGTGTCCGGTTGGTCGTGCGCTAGGGTCCGCCCTGCTACGACCTGTCCACAGGAATATGTGAAAGGGAAACAGATCGTGGCCACCGAGATCGACCGGGACGACCGACACGACGAGTGGGACCGTCTCCGGATCGCCCATCTGCGACCGAGCGCCGACCGACCTGCGTCGAGCGGTCGTGGGGTCCACCACGTCGCCCTTCTCTCCAGCGACGTCGAGCGGACGATCCGCTTCTACGCCGAGACGTTGGGTTTCCCGCTCACCGAGTTGTTCGAGAACCGCGACTACCAGGGATCCACCCACTTCTTCTTCGACATCGGCAACGGCAATGCCCTCGCCTTCTTCGACTTCCCGGGACTGGATCTCACCCGGTACGCCGAAGTGCTCGGTGGCCTGCACCACCTCGCAATCTCCGTCGAACGAGCGGACTGGCTCCGGGCCAGGGCGGCCCTGGAATCCGAGGGGGTCGACTGCCACGAGGTCGGCGGGACCTCTCTGTACTTCGCCGGACCCGACGGTGAGCGGATCGAGCTGATCAGCGATCCGCTGGGCGAGATGTACGGCGCGACGGTCCTGTGACCTCAGCGCTGGTGGGCGGGTTCGGAGCCGTACCAGGCTCAGCCCTGACCACCCGAGGCATCCCGCACGCTTGACCGGCCGGCGTTGATGAACGGCATCATCGCCCGCAGTTTTGCGCCGACCTGCTCGATCGGGTGATCCTTGCCGCGGGCCTCGAGTCGATGGAAGTTCTCCCGCCCACCGCGACCCTCGGCCACCCATTCACGGGCGAAGGTTCCGTCCTGGATCTCGCCCAGGATCTTCTTCATCTCCGCCTTGGTGGCGTCGTTCACGATCCTCGGGCCTCGCGTGAGATCGCCGTATTCGGCGGTGTCGGAGATGCTGTAGCGCATGCCGGCGATCCCCTCCTGATACATCAGATCGACGATCAGCTTGAGCTCGTGGAGACACTCGAAGTACGCGACCTCGGGCTGATAACCGGCCTCGATCAACGTCTCGAATCCGGCCTGCACGAGCGCCGTGGTACCGCCGCACAGCACCGCCTGCTCACCGAACAGATCGGTCTCGGTCTCCTCGGTGAACGTCGTTTCGATCACACCGGCCCGAGCCCCACCGATCGCGTCGGCATAGGCCAGAGCCAATGCTTTTGCACCGCCGGTCGCATCGTTCTCGACCGCGATCAGGGCGGGGACGCCGCCACCTTCGAGGTAGGTCCGACGCACGAGATGGCCAGGGCCTTTCGGTGCCACCATGCACACGTCGACATTGGCCGGAGGCTCGATCAGGCCGAACCTGATGTTGAACCCGTGGGCGAAGAAAAGGGCATCGCCTCGGTTCAGGTTCGGGCGCAACGCTCTCGGAGTAGATCTCGGCCATCGAGGTATCGGGCATCAGCATCATGATCACGTCGGCTTCGGCCACCGCTGCCGGGATCGGGAGGACTCTCAACCCTTCGGACTCGGCCTTTTCCTGTGAGCCCGATCCCTCCCGCAGTCCGATCCGAACGTCGATGCCCGATTCCTTCAGGTTGAGCGCATGCGCGTGGCCCTGCGAGCCGTACCCGAGAATGGCTACCTTGCGGTCAGCGATCGCAGCTCGATCACAGTCGGCTTCGTAGTACATCTTTGCTGCCATGTGTTTCTTCTCCGGTTGATAGCCCGCCGAAGGATACGGCGGATCGTTCGAGGTCGTGCGCTGCTCGGCGTCGGGCTCAGCCTGTCCGGATCGACTTGGGCTGCCGACCGATCTTCGGCAGTGCGATACGCCCGGTCCTCTGGACGTCGTCGATTCCGTAATCCCGCAGCAGGACCTCGAAGTCATCGATCTTGTCCGGTCGACCCTCGAGGCTCACGGTGAGACGGTCCTGGCTGACCGCCAGGATCTTCGCCTCGAAGATGTCGACGAGTTCGAGGATCTGGCTGCGTTCATTGGCGCTGCGCACGGTGGCGATCATCAGCTCTCGCTCGACACTCGCATCGGGGCTGAGCTCCTGGATCTCGACGACGTTGACGAGTTTGAACAGTTGTTTCACGATCTGTTCGAGAGGAGCGGACTCGACGTCGACGACGATCGTGATGCGGCTGAACCGCTCGTCGTTGGTAGGGGCCACCGCAAGGCTCACGATGTTGTAGCCTCGCCGGGCGAACAGGTCGGCGACTCGGGCGAGGACGCCCGCCTTGTTCTCCACGAGGACGGCAAGGGTGTGGTGGGCGAGATCGCCGGGGCGGGTCATGATCGGTTGCTCTCGATCTGTCGGGCAAGTGCGTCACGCTGACTCGGATCGACGATCAGATCGTCGTTGCTTCCCCCGGCCGGCACCATCGGGAAGACGTTCTCCGTAGCTGACACAGCGGAACTCGACGACGACGGGACGATCGTTGATCGCATTCGCCTTGGCGATGACCACATCGACTTCCTCGGGGCTCTCGGCGCGGAACGCTGTGCAGCCCATCGCCTCGGCCCATTTGACGTAGTCAGGGAGCTCGTGGCCCAGGTGAACGCCGCTGAGGCGTTCGTCGTAGAACATGTCCTGCCACTGTTTGACCATGCCCAGATAGGCATTGTTGATGAGGGCCACCTTGATCGGTATGTTCTCGATGGCTGCGGTGACCAGTTCCTGACCGGTCATCTGGAAACAACCGTCGCCGTCGATACTCCACACCGTCCGGTCCGGGAATGCGGTCTTGACCCCGATCGCGGCCGGGAATCGAGAACCCCATGGTGCCCAGACCGCCGGAGTTGATCCAGGTGTAGGGGTGGTTGAACTCCCAGTACTGACTGGCGAACATCTGGTGCTGGCCCACGCCGCTCGTGACGATCGTGTCCTTGGGGCTCAGATCCCGCAGGCGTTCGATCACCAATTGCGGTTTGAGCAGCTCTCCGTCGGCCGAAGGCTCGTAGGTCAGCGGGAACTTCTCCTGCCAACCGCTCAGCCGCGACCGCCAAGGGTTGAGGTCCGGACCGCTCGAGGGGTAGCCGTTGGCGCGGAGCCACTCGATCAACGCCTCGATCGCCAGGCGGCAGTCGGCGGCGATGGCGACGTCGGGTCGCCGGACCTTACCGTGTTCGGCCGGGTCGATGTCGACGTGGATCACCTTGGCCTCAGGGGCGAACGCGCCGATCTTTCCCGTGATCCTGTCGTCGAACCTACTTCCCAGAGCGATCAGCAGGTCGCTCTTCTGCATCGCGGTGACGGCGGTGTAGTTGCCGTGCATGCCGGGCATTCCGAGACACAGTTCATGGCTGTCGGGGAACACGCCCCGGGCCATGAGGGTCGTGACCACCGGAATGCCGGTGAGCTCGACGAGATCCATGAGCGCCTCGGCGCCGCGCGCCTTGAGCACCCCTCCACCGACGTAGAGAACGGGTCGGTTGGCCTTGGCGATGAGGGCGACAGCACGCTCGATCAACGCCGGATCGGGCTCGATCGACGGCGCATATCCCGGCAGGTCCATGTGGGCCGAGTCGTAATCGAAGTCGAAGTAGGCGTCCGGATTGTTGGCGTCCACGATGTTCTTGGGGATGTCGATCAGGACCGGGCCGGGGCGTCCAGACGTTGCGATGTGGAACGCCGCCTTGACCGTGGCCGGGATGTCTTCGGCCGAGGTGACCAGGAAGTTGTGTTTGGTGATCGATCGGGTGATGCCGGTGGTGTCACACTCCTGGAAGGCGTCGGTCCCGATCGCTGCGAGCGCCACCTGACCCGTGATGCAGACCATCGGAACCGAGTCAAGCATCGCGTCCGCCAGACGGTGTGACGATATTGGTGGCGGCAGGCCCGCTCGTGACCATGCAGACGCCGGGACGGCCGGTCGCGTGGGCGTACCCCTCGGCCATGTGGCCAGCGCCCTGTTCGTGACGAACCAGCACATGGCGGATCGGTGACTCGATGATCGGGTCGTAGACGGGCAGGATCGCTCCGCCCGGGTAGCCGAACACGACCTCGACGCCTTCGGCTTCAAGGCTCTTGACGAGTGCTTGTGCTCCGTTGAGACGGGTCATTGTGGATTCCTTGATCGGTATCGGTGATGAGGGGCGGTGAAAAGCGAGAAAGCCTCCCGGTGGGAGGCTCGGCGCACGCTGGATATGGGCAGCGGGCGCTACACGATGAGTACTACGGGCAGAACGGTGGCGATCGGCGAGTTCATCAGGGGACAGTCAATCAGGCACCGACGACGCATGCAACCCCGGTGTTGGTGCGATCTGAATCGACTGATGCGGGTCCGGGGAGCCGACGCTCCCCGAACCGACACCGTTCTAGTAGATGATGACGCCGCGGATATTCTTGCCGGCGTGCATGTCCTCGTACCCCTGCTCGACCTCGTCGAGGGTGTAGGTCTTGGTGATGAGCTCGTCCAGCTTGAGCTGGCCGCTCTGGTACATGCCGATCAACCACGGGATGTCCCGGTACATCGCCGACTCACCGAACAACGAGCCCTGGATGCGCTTCTGGAACAGGGTGAGCTCGCCGGCGGGGACCGACACCTTGGACTGTGCGAGATCGCCGAGACCGGTGACCACGACCGTGCCGGCCTTGCGGATGGAGGTGAACGCCTCGGCGATGTGGTCGTCTTCGACGACGCCGACGGTGACGATCGCCGAATCGGCGCCTTGACCGTTGGTCTTGCTCTGGGCGTATTCGGTGGCGTCGGCCATGTTGTCGAAACTCTTGGTGGCACCGACCGACTCGGCTACTTCCCGTTTGAAGGCAACCGGATCGACGGCGATGACATTTGTGGCGCCCGCATTGGCGGCCCCCTGCACCGCATTGATGCCGATGCCGCCGATTCCCATGACGATCACGGTGTGACCCGGCTTGACCCCGGCGGAGTTGACCGCCGATCCCCAGCCGGTCCCGACGCTGCAACCGATCAGACACGCCTTGTCGAGCGGTACGTCCTTGTCGACCTTGACCGCGCTGTCGGCGGAGATCAACGTGCGCTCGCAGAAGGTCGAGATGCCGCACATCTGGCCGGCATCTTGGCCGTTGATGCGACCGCGGAAGCTTCCGTCGCTCCTGCACCCGACCAGTAGCGTGGCACCGAGATCGCAGAGGTTCTGCATTCCGCTGGAGCACCAGCGGCATTTGCCGCACGAGGGCAGGAAGGACATGACCACGTGGTCACCCACCTCCCACCCGGGGGTGTTCGGACCGACCTTCTCGACGATCCCGGCGCCCTCGTGGCCGCCGATCATCGGATACTGGCCGACGGGGATGTCCGCTGTGGAGACGTGGTCGTCGGAGTGACACATGCCCGACGCCACCATCTTGACCTGGAGTTCGCCCTGCCGCGGGTCGTCGAACTCGATGTCGACGACCTGGTATTTGCCCGGCGCTTCCATGACGGCCGCGCCGCGAGTCGTGAATCCCACTTCGTTTCCTCCTTGGCCTTACGGCCGAAATCCCGCAGCCGCCGACGTGGCGTCTGTCACACCGGACCCTAGCCCCGATCGTTGCGAGGACACCAACGCGCACCGATCGCCCGACCGGGGCGACGGCGGAACCCGGCTAATTGAGCGTGCGGAACTCGATACGACGATTGGCTTGCCGGGCCTCGATCTTGTCGGGCGTATCACCCTTGTCGTCGGGGAACTTCAGTTGGGACTCGCCGTACCCGACCGCGGTGAGCTCGTTGGTCACGCCGAGATCGCGCAAGCTCTGCAGCACGGCTTGCGCACGGTTCTCGCTGAGCACACGATTGGCCTCGTCGGGACCGAGGGAGTCGGTGTGCCCTCCGATCTCCACCTGCGCCCCAGGGAAGAACTGCAGGATACGGGCTGCCTCTTCGAGGGTCGGCTGGGAGTCGGGCAGGATGATGGCGGTGGCCGACTGAAACAGGATCGGTTCGAGTTCGAGGATCGCGTTGATCTCCTCGCTGGCGTCGGCCTCGACCACGAGTTCGTCGATCAACTCGGCGTCGACCCCGGCGAGCGCTTCGCGCAGCGCGGCGGCCGTGGCCGTGTCGGTCAGGATGCCTCTGACCGTGACCGTGGCCGGCTCAGCGCCGTCGACGATCTCCAACCCATCGGTGATCTGGGTCGACTCGTAGACGTCGGCGGCGATGCTGCGCAGTTCGTCGGCAGCCGCATCGGAACCGACGGTTCCAACCAGCCCGATGCTGTTGTCGGTGACGGTCAGCACCGCCGCAGCTTCTCCGGGTTCGACGGCGGGGATCGTCAACTGGTCGATCACCGAGTCGACCCCTGGTTGGGCGCTGATCAGTGCAAGGACCTCGGTGCGGGCGGCCTCGTCGACCACCTCACCCTTGGCAGTGACCACTCCCCCGTCCGCGCTCAACTCGAGACCCTCGAAACCTGCCTCGCCGAGCGAGGCCAGGATCCCAGCCAGATCGGGTCCGTTTGCCTCATCACCGTCAACGGCGGGTTCGGTCACGGGCGGGGTCACGATGGCCGCGTCGTTCGACCGGGCCGGTTCAGCACCGCCGCTGTAGCCGAGGAACGCGAACATCGCGGCCAGGATGGCGGCCAGAACAGCAATGCCTGCGAGCGCACCGAAGGCGACATCGCCCTCGTCGGCGACCGGCGACGACATCGCCGCCCGTCGACGGTTGTTCTGTCGTTGGGCTTCTCGATCAGTCACGTCGTCTACTGCCATCGCCCCTGTCCGGTGTTCTCAGCTCTCGAGGATCAGAGGACTATGTTAGGGCGCGATGAGTGAGACGCTGTCCGATCCGTCCATCCGCCTTCTCGTACTCAACGGTCCGAACCTGAACATGCTCGGCAAACGCGAGCCGGAGGTCTATGGCTCGGCAAGCCTCGACGAGATCATGTCCGAACTCGTCGCCTACGGCGCATCGGTCGGTGTCGACGTCAGCGCCGTCCAGTCCAACGGAGAAGGCGAGCTGGTCGACGCGCTGCACGCCGCCGGCGACTGGGCGACCGGTGTCATCATCAATGCCGGTGCGTACAGCCACACCAGCATCGCCATTCGCGACGCCATCTCCAGTATCGACATCCCCGTCGTCGAGGTGCACATCTCCAACATCGGGGCCAGGGAGGAGTTCCGTCACCAGTCGATGATCAGCGGTGTCTGTGCCGGCGTGCTCTACGGATTCGGTCGCCGTGGGTATCGGTTGGCGGTCGACTCGTTCCTGGTCACCTGACCCTGGCGCCCTGCCTACGAGGCGTCAGACCGGGGGTTCGAACCGAACCGGCTCGGCGAAGGGATCCATGGCGGCAGCTTCGAGGGCGGGCTGGAACCGCAACCGGTGCCAGAGACCGCGGTAGGACTCCATTTCCGACGGTGGCGTGGCCGGGGTCCAACGCATCGACTTGGTGACCGAGCTTCGCACCGTCGTCCATCGGACACCCAACCGGGATCTTGAGGGGGCGCACCCTCACGCAAGCGACGGGTGGACGGCACCGAGCAGTGCTTCCCGAACCGCCTTCGGCTCCTCGGTGAGCATCATGTGCCCGGCGTGGGGCAAGTCGAGGACCTCGACTCCCCGAGAATGCACCATCGACTCAGCCAGCGCCCGGCCCGACCTGGGCGGCGTCATCTTGTCCTGAGCTCCGATGACGACCACGACCGGACAGGTGAGCGACTCGGCCCGAACCACAGCCTCGTCGTAGTCGGCACATGCGGCGAGGTCCACGCGCAGAACACCGGGGCGACTCCGCTCGACCAGTGCACGGACACCACCGGTCATCCACAAGCCTGGAGTGGGATTGACGCCGAGCCGCGATCCGGCGGCGTGGCTCCAGCCCGTCATCAGCGCGGCTGCTCGCGGGACATCGAACTCCGCCGCATCCATGAGAGCAGGATGCACGGGCATCACCGTCGCCGTGCCACACAGAACCACGGCACCGACGAGTTCCGGGTAGCGGTCGGCGACCTCGAGGGCGATGAACGTGCCCATGCTGTGACCGGCGATGACGGTGCGGTCGATCCCCAACTCACCACAGAGCCGAACGAGCCAATCGGCCATCGCCGGGACGGTCGGTAGGGGATCTCCCTCGCTTTGACCGTGGCCGGGAAGGTCGACCGCCAGCGCCCGAACACCCCTCATCGCCAGGAAGCGCGTCTGTTGACTCCAGATCGTGCCGTCCATGCCGGCACCGTGGACGAGCAGCAGACGCGGGAGCGTCGCTTCCGACCCGCACACCACCGGACCGGACGTGGACGGCGTGGCCGTCCACGACCACGTCGGCGTCGTTCACCGCTGGCTCATCTTCAACGCACGAGCGAGGTCTTCGACGATGTCGACCGGATCCTCCAGGCCGACCGACAGCCGAACCAGGTCCTCGCTGATCCCTGCCGCCTCCATCGCCTCGTCGCTCAGCTGGCTGTGGGTGGTCGACCCCGGATGGATGACGAGTGTCTTGGCATCACCGACGTTGGCGAGGTGGCTGGCGAGGGTCACCGATTCGATGAACTCTCTTCCCCGCCTGCCGACCGCCTTTGACCCCGAAACTGACGTATGGCGCCAGCACCCTTGGGATACAGCCGATTGGCGAGCACGTGGTCGGGATGGGACTCGACCATCGGGTGCAGCACCCAGGTGACCGCGTCGTTGTTCGTGAGCATGTCGAGCACAGCTGTCGTGTTCGAGACGTGCCGCTGCATCCTGACGGGTAGCGTCTCGACACCCTGCAGGAGGGCGAAGGCGTTGTGCGGGCTCATCGACGCACCGAAGTCTCTGAGCCCCTCGGCCCGCGCCCGCATGCCCAGGGCGGCGGGGCCGAACTCGTCGGCAAAGGTAAGGCCGTGGTAGCCGGCATAGGGTTCGGTCAGCGTTGGGAACTTGTCGCTTTGGGTCCAGTCGAACCGCCCTCCGTCGATGATCACACCACCGAGGGCGACGCCATGGCCGCCGAGAAACTTGGTGACGCTGTGGTACACGATGTCGGCACCATGATCGATCGGGCGAATGAGATAGGGCGTGGCGAAGGTTGAGTCAACCATCAACGGCAAACCGTGTTGATGGGACACCTCGGCCACCGCCGCTATGTCCATCACTTCGATGCCCGGATTCCCGAGCGCCTCCCCGTACACGATCTTGGTGTTGGGTTGGATCGCCGCTGCGATCGCATCGAGGTCATGGAAATCAACGAACGTCGTGGTGATCCCAAATCGCGGGAACGTCAACTTCATGGCGTTGTAACTGCCGCCGTAGAGGTTCCGACTGGACACGATGTGATCTCCCGCCGAGCACAGCGTGGCGACCGCGAGATGCAGAGCAGCCGTTCCCGATGCGGTGCACACCGCACCGACCCCACCGTCGAGGGCGGCCAACCGCTCCTCGAGCACGGCGACGGTCGGATTGGAGATGCGGCTGTAGATGTGCCCGGGTGCCTCGAGATTGAACAGCGCCGATGCCTCGTCGGTGTCGGTGAAGGCGTAGGACGTCGTGGCGTAGATCGGAACAGCTCGCGCCCCGGTGACCGGATCGGGGCGTTGGCCGGCGTGCAGGCTCAGCGTGTCGAAGCGGTAGAGATCGGGTTCAACCATCGTGGCTCTTTTCGTTCAGGTGGCGGTCGGAACCGGCGCCCATGACCGATCCGGCATCAGCATGTCACGACCCCCTCGGCTCTCGCGATAGAAGGTGCCTGCATCGAGCTCCTGGAGGACGGCGAGCATCCCCGGCACTTCACCACCGTCGGCCTCGATCCGCTCGATCACCCTGTCAGGCCCGAGGTGATCGATCATCTCGAACGGGCCCTTCTGCCAGTTGAAGCCCCAGCGGATGGCGTTGTCGACATTGGCGATGTCATCAGCGATCTCGGGTACGAGTCCGGCCGCGTAACACAGCGTGCCCCCGAAGATCTCCCATGCGACCCGGCCCTGGACCGAGTCGTGAAAGAGCACCTCGCCGAGTTCGGTCGGCACGCCGCCGAGATCGGGAGGGAACGGGGCTCGCCATCGTTCGGTCTCGAGGTCGAAGTTCTCCTTGATCTTGGAACCATCAGCGGCTTTCAGGACCCGCGAAAACCCGCCTTTGTCTCTGGCCTTGCGTCCCAGCTGGCCCCGCTCGAGCATTCGTTGTTCGGCGGGAGGGAAGGCGGTGTAGGCCAAGCCGGCATCGTCCTCGGGCAGGTTGATGGCGAGGTTCTTTCCGACCAGCGCCATGACGTCGAGTCCGATCAGATCGATCAGCCCGTACAAGCCGGTCGGTGGCAGCCCGACAGGCGAGCCCAGCGCGGCGTCGATCGTCTCCTGCGACACGCCGTCGGCCAGAAAGGGCTTGGCTCGATGGAGCCCGGAGAGCATGAAGAAACACCCGATGCGATTGCCGATGAAGTTGACGGTGTCCTTCGCATGGACCACGCCCTTCGACAGCCGTTCGGCCCCGAACGCTGCGAACGCCTCGATCACGTCGGCGGTGGTGTCGGTTCCGGGGACGAGCTCGAACAGTTTCATCACACGGACGGGGTTGAAGAAATGGGTGATGGCGATGTCGCGCCGCAAGGACGCCGGCATTCCTTCTGTGATGTCGCGCAGCGGTATGCCGGAGGTGTTCGACGACACAACCGAGTTGTCCTTGCGAAGCGGTTCGATCCGTTCGAACAGGGCTCGTTTGGTATCGAGGTCCTCGATGATCGCTTCGCACACCCAGTCATAGTCGCTGATCTTGGCCAGATCATCGGACGAGTGTGCCGGTGTCCACGAGGGCTCGATGTTCTTCGTCGACCGCCTGGAGGCCGCGCTCGACGGCCTCGGGTGACACGTCGAGCATGAGCACCCGACAGCCCGCTTCAGCCGAAGCGGCGGCAATCCCCGAACCCATGGTTCCGCAACCCAGTACCGCCACCGATTCGATCGATCTCTGCCCAGACATGTCGGCAGCGTATACAAAGCTGGCGCCGGTGCCCGGCGGCACCGGGCCGGCGAGCGCTATCGACGATCGCCACCGACCATCCACCACTTCGGCGGCTGGATCGATGACACTCTTCACGAGAGCAAAAAGCCGGTGCGGATCGACTCTGTGTGGCGTCCTGACAGCGCACAGAGTTTGTTTGAGGTTTTTCTTCCGATTTGGCTTGACGCCGGTCATCGGAGTGGTGAAGTATCTCGGTACCCCAAGGGGAAGCCACCGAATCCGAGAGGGTTGGAGCGCCTCGAACCGCAGCAGCGAGCAATCGCCGTAGCGGGGAGAACGCGAGCCGGCCGGATCGATCGGAGGACAAACCTCGGGTCAGGTGAGAACCACCGGCTGACGAATCTGGACCCAACTGGAAACAGGGCGATCCAAGTTCTGAAGCGCCCGACTCGTCCCCGCTTCGGTGGCGGCGAGAAGGTTCGGCACATACCTCCGGACTCGGGTGAACGCCGCCGACATCCGGCAGCGTCAGCGAGGGAATGGTCTCCGCCTCGGCGGTGGTCGGACCCGAGTCGGCGCAGCTCGTCGGGCCAACGGAGTTCCTCGAATGGGAGTGGCCGACAAGCACACTGCCCGCCAATCTTTTCAGAATGACGGGCAGTGGAAAGCAGTTGAGGAGAACGGTACTTCCGCTCATTTCGACTGTGGTGGATCTTCACCGAAAAGCAACCCTGGGCCTTCGGGCCCGGGGTTGTTCCTTTTCCGTGCTAGTAGCGGGCGAAACCGACTACGAGACCTCGGCGGTCACGTAGTAGACGCCGACAGGACCCATTCCGTCGGTGTTGTCGGGAAGGTACAATGCGGGGCCGGTCACCTCGAGTAGGCGTCCACACACCGTCGGCCGACAGCCGGTCGACAGCACCTCGACAGTCGCGGGTCTCCCACAGATCCTCGCGTTGGGTCACCACGACCAGTCCGCCCGGGCGTACGACCCTGGCGAAGTCCCTCCAGGCCGTTTCGACGTCGGGAACGTAGGTCATCACCCCCACGCAGAGGAGCACATCCACGCTGTCGTCCGCCACGTCGAGCGGTTCCTGAAGGTCGCCAGCCTGCAAGGTGTCGTAGTCGCCGGTCCGTTCAGCCACCCGCAGCGACCGCGTCGAGAGATCGATCCCGTAGATGGCGCCCTCGAAGCCCGCCAAGGCGCAACGCCCGTCCGACCAGTCCTGTGCCACAACCGGCGTCGAGCACCGATGCCGCCTCGGGCCGGCGAGCGGTAACGATGTCGGCCACCGCTTCCGGTGCCCGATATGACCACGAACCGAGGTCCTGGTCATATGTATCGGCCCAGCTGTCGTAACGCTCGGCGACCTCGGCCGCATCGGTACTCCCGTGATACAACCAGTCCTCGGATGCTTCCTTCGCCATCCGAACAGCCTGTCACGGTGGGCCGCGCTGCGCAGCCTGAATGACGACAGGGCTGCGGGTCCGGACCTGGAGCTGCCCCCGGCAGGCTGCGACCGAGTCTCACCGGCGGCCGACACCGTCGACCTCGCCGTCAGGGCGGGCTCCGGTAGTGTGCGACGATGGCCACGACGATGAGGGCGCTCCTCGTCATCGCCGGTCTGCTCGCCGTGGCGGGATGTGCCACCTCGACCCCATCACCGGTCGACGGCGTGACGGCCGGAACCGACCCAGATGGCCGAGCGCGACCGTCGTCGTCGAACCCGACCGTGGCGTCGGTTTCCCCGACGACCGAGGTACGTTACGGCCAGGTCGCCGCGCTCCTCGACGAGCTGGCGTCGAGAGGTCCCGAGCCGGTATCGGTCGGTTTGGTGGCCCACCGGGCCTCGGTCCACCCCGACGGACGCACCATCGACCTGATCGACGCGGACCCCCGGTTGAAGCTGCACACCATCTTCACTCCTGAACACGGGCTCACCGGAACCGCCGACGCCGGCGAGTTCGTCGCCGACGGGATCGAGCCGACCACCGGCGTCGCCGTCGTGAGCCTGTATGGACAACGGCGTCAACCCGATCCGACACAGATGGTCGAGCCTCGACGTCCTCGTGTACGACCTCCAGGACGTGGGCGTACGTACCTTCACCTACATCGCCACACTCGGGCTGGTGATGGAGGCGGCGGCCGGCGCCGATGTACCGCTCATCGTCGTCGACCGGGAGAACCCGCAGGGCGCAACGATCGACGGACCGCCGCTCAGCGCAGGCCTCGAGTCCTTCATCAGCCCGTATCCGGTTCCGCTCGTCTACGGACTGACATCGGGCCAGCTGGCGACGATGATCCTCGACCGGGCGTGGATCGACGGGATCGCCCGACTCGATCTGGCCGTCGTGGGGCCTCCCGCAGTCCTCCCGGATTCCTGGATCCCGCCGAGCCCGAACCTCCCGACGCTCCAATCCGCCTGGCTCTACCCGGCGGTCGTCGCGTTCGAAGCGACCTCGCTCAGCGTCGGACGCGGCACCGACGAGCCGTTCACGCTGATCGGCGGTCCCGGCCTCGACAGCGTCGCAATCGCCGCCGACTTGGCTACTCGATCGCTCGATGGTCTCGAGGTGTCCGAGCGGACGTTCATCCCGAGGTCGATCCCGGACATGGCCAGCGCCCCGCGCTACGAAGGTCAACTCCTCGCAGGAGTCGCACTCGCAACGACCGCTGCGTTGGTCGAGCCGCTGGTCGTTTCGATCGAACTCCTCGATGCGGTGATGGACTCGGTCGAGGACAGGCGGTCGATCATCGACCGCCCCGACGTCTTCGACCGACTCGTCGGGTCGGCCGAGATCCGCCGGCAACTACTTCTGGACACCCCTCCTGACGAGATTGCCGCCAACTGGCGGGAGGGACGCGACCGGTTCACCGAGCTCGCCGATTCCTACCGCTGACCGCCCGATCCTCCGGGGCCGAGCATCACGGGAGCCGTCGTACCGCCCCGGTGTCCGCGCTGGAGACCATGCTGGCGTAGGCCCGCAACGCCAGGCTGACCTGACGGTCACGACTCTGTGGCGTGAACGCCTCATCGCCTCGAGCCTCCTCCTCGGTCCGGCGGCGCGCCAGCTCGGCAACGTCGACATCGAGGGTGATCGATCGGTTCGGGATGTCGATGGAGATCGAATCCCCGTTGCGCACCAGCGCGATGGCACCGCCGGCGGCCGCCTCGGGCGACACGTGACCGATCGACAGGCCCGACGTTCCGCCCGAGAATCGCCCATCGGTCAGCAGGGCGCACTCCTGGCCCAGCCCCCGGCTCTTGATGTATGTGGTCGGGTAGAGCATTTCCTGCATGCCAGGACCGCCTCGCGGTCCTTCGTATCGAACGATGACGACCTCTCCGGAGCTGAACCTCCTCGCCGAGAATCCCGTCCACCGCATCGTCCTGGCTCTCGTACACGCGGGCCGGACCCGAGAATGTGAAGTTGCTCTCGTCCACACCAGCGGTCTTGACGATGCAACCGTCCTCGGCGATGTTGCCGTAGAGAACCGCCAACCCGCCTTCGGAGCTGTAGGCGTTGACCACACTGCGGATGCAGCCGTCCACCCGATCGGTGTCGAGGCTCGGCCAGCGCGTGTTCTGACTGAAGGCGACCTGGGTGGGGATACCGGCCGGACCGGCGGTGTACAACCGCTTGGCCTGATCGGTGGCGGTTGGACGAATGATGTCCCACTCGGCCAGCGCTGCGCCGAGCGTGGCCGCGTGGGTGGTCGGAACAGCGGTGTCGATGAGACCGGCGCGATCGAGTTCGCCGAGGATGCCCATGATGCCACCGGCGCGGTGAACGTCTTCCATGTGATAGCGATCGGTACTCGGTGCCACCTTGCAGATGTTGGGGACCCGCCGACTGATCGCATCGATGTCAACCATGGTGAAGTCGTGTCCCGCCTCCTGAGCGGCGGCGAGTATGTGGAGGACCGTGTTGGTGGATCCACCCATCGCAATGTCGAGCACCATCGCGTTCTCGAACGCCGACGGGCCGGCGACGTTGCGAGGGAGGACGGAGTCATCATCCTTGTCGTAGTAGCGGCGGGCGAGGTCGACGATCGTGCGACCGGCGGTGAGGAACAGCTCCCGCCGGTCTTCATGGGTGGCCAGCGTCGAGCCATTGCCGGGAAGGGACAGACCGAGCGCCTCGGTGAGACAGTTCATCGAGTTGGCCGTGAACATGCCCGAACACGACCCGCAGGTCGGACAGGCCGACCGCTCGACCGCAGCCACATCGTCATCTGAGACATTGACATCGCCGGCGGCGGTCATCGCCGTGATCAGATCGACCTTGACCTCGTTGCCGGCGAGCCGGGTCTTGCCCGCCTCCATCGGCCCACCACTGACGAAGATGGTCGGGAGGTTCAATCGCAGCGAGGCGTTCAACATCCCGGGGGTGATCTTGTCGCAGTTGGAGATGCAAACCAGCGCATCGGCGCAGTGTGCATTGACCATGTACTCGACCGAATCGGCGATGATGTCGCGGCTCGGAAGGCTGTACAGCATCCCGCCGTGCCCCATGGCGATGCCGTCGTCGACGGCGATCGTGTTGAACTCTTTGGCCACACCACCGGCGGCCTCGATCTCCCTGGCCACGAGCTGACCGAGGTCCTTGAGATGCACATGGCCTGGAACGAACTGGGTGAACGAGTTCGCAATTGCGATTATTGGCTTGTCGAAGTCGTCATCGGTCATGCCGGTGGCCCGCCAGAGGGCCCGAGCGCCGGCCATGTTCCGGCCGTGGGTCGTGGTGCGAGAGCGGTACTCAGCCATCGATACAGGCTAATTGAATCGTTGCGCCAACGGCAGGGCGGCGTCAGCAGCGGTCGGCGAAGACGGCCTTGCCCATCGCCGCCCACTCGTAGACCACGCGACCCACACGGCGCCGGCCCTGCTTCGTTGACTCACTCACCGCTGTCTGGATCCTGCCGTCGAAACAGCGGGAGAGGAGCATATGGCTCCGTGCGATGTGATCATCGGCGGTCACAAGAATGATCGAGTCCCATCCTCGAGCCGCAGCTTCTTCCGACGTGGCCACGGCATTGCCGAAGGTGTTGAGGGGCTGGGAGGGACTACACACCGTTGGAAACGATCCTGCCGTTCCTGCACAGATCGATGTCTCGAGTTCGGTTGGTTTGTTCCCGATGGGGACGAACAGGATCGGGGCGAGTCCCCGGTCCATCAGCTCGATGGCTCGGACAAAGCGGGCGTCCTCTTCGGGCCCGCCGGGAAAGACCGCGATCGCATCGGCCACTTCGAGCGTCGTATCGACCCCGGGGTTGACGAACCACCGATTGGTCAAGAACGCGAAGGTCGCCGTCCCGCAACCGACGGCGATCGCGACGAGGATCGATCTGGTTCTCCGCCGTGTCACGACGACGATGGTAGGGCCGCTCGCCCATCAACGAGACGCATGCACCTGCGAGTGATGGTGACCAGCGTCCTGCGCCGGCGGGGACGCCTTCCACACCGCAAGTGCGGCGCCGTTCCTCGCTCCTGGGTCATCCCGGAATCGTGCCACATCGGCGGGCTCGAGACGGTCGCGCCCGTCGGACACTCTATTCACACCGCCGACATTCGCCAGGACCGGCCCGTCTCGGGTAACACTTGGCCGATGCCGCCACCACTCCTCGCCGTCGAAGCCAGGGAGAACTTCTGGGATCCCGGGCCCGAGGGCATTCCCGGCGTGGACCTGGGTCGTGCTGGTCGCCTGATCGCCGCCATGCTCGCGGTCGACCTGTTTCGCCACCGCCACGATCACGAACCCACCGGGAATGCCGCTCTTCGGGAGAGCGCCGGTTGGATCGCATGCGGCTTGATCTTCGGCGGATTCGTCGCCTACCAGTTCGGCGACCAGGCCTTCGGTGAGTACATCAGCGGCTACCTGATCGAGAAGTCGCTGAGCATCGACAACGTCTTCGTGTGGGCGATCCTGTTCTCGTCGATGAGAATCCCACTCAGGTATCAGCATCGCGTGTTGTTCTGGGGAATCTTCGGTGCTCTCACCCTCCGTTTCTTCTTCATCCTCGTCGGGGCCACCCTCATCTCCCGTTTCGTGTGGATCCTCGTGATCTTCGGGTTCTTCCTCATCTACACCGGCGCCAAGATCATTCGTCACCGCGACGACGAGGGCGAGCACGCCAAGACCACCGGGCTCGGCCTCCTCAAACGGGTGATGCCGGTGAGCGAGGAGTTCGACGGCAACAAGTTCTTCACCGATCCGCAACGGTGCGCGAGCCGCCACACCGCTGCTCGCTGCGCTCGTCGTCGTCGAGTTCACCGACGTCATCTTCGCCGTCGACTCGGTCCCGGCGGTCCTGGCGGTCTCGAACGAGCCCTACATCGTGTTCGCCGCCAACGCCTTTGCGATACTCGGGCTGCGGGCGATGTACTTCCTGCTCGCCGACGCCCGCCAGCGGTTCCACTACCTCTCCCACGCCCTCGGCGGAATCCTCATCTTCGTTGGCGCCAAGATGGCCGTGAGCCCGTTCTACCACCTCAACACCTTCGTCTCGCTCGGTGTCATCGTGGCGATGCTGATCGCGGCGGTGATCTTCAGCGAACAGAAGGCCCGCCAGCTCGGACTGACCGGCAGGGAACTCGCCACCCAACACGATCACTGAGTGGTCATCCATGTCCTTGTGAGACCCGGACTCCCGCCGATGGATTGGTGACGTCATTGCATTTGCGTGACGGCCGGAACCACACGAAGGCAGCGCCCGTCACATGGGTATGACCGCACGACTCACCGCACTTCTGGCAACGATGCTGCTCCTCCTCACGGCCTGCTCGGGCCAGAGCGACGACAGCACGGCGACCGAGAGCGGCGGCGAGGACTTCGGCTACTCGACCGTCGAGGCATCCAACGCCGACCGAGCCCGCTGCGGCGGCGACGTCGAACGGGCAGCTCCCACCAGCGATCAGGCGAATGCCCAGGCGGTTCAACCCGGTCCCGGCGGCACCGAGGCCGAGGAGGTTGTCGACCCGATCGACACCGGTCGACAGATCATCCGGACGGCCGAGATCGTCGCCGACGTCACCGACGTGGCGGCCTCGGCCCAGCGAGCGATCAACATCGTCCAGTCGGTGGGCGGCCTACTGTTCAATCAGGACACCCGGGTGGCGACGAACAACGCCGAACCCAATCGGACCACGTTGGTGTTTCGGGTTCCACCGGAGGACTTCCAGACCGTCCTGAACGATCTCGGTGGGGTCGGGAGCATCCGGGAACAACGCATCGACGCCACCGACGTGACCGGCCGAGTCGTGGACCTCGAGAGCCGGATCACATCGACCGAGCTGAGCGTCGAACGCCTCCGCGGGTTCCTCTCGGCGGCGACCGACCTGAACCAGGTCGCAACCTTCGAGAGCGAACTGCGGGACCGAGAGACCGAATTGGAGACACTCCGAGGACAACTCCGCACGCTCCAGAATCAGGTGGCGCTGTCGACGATCACGCTCACCCTGACCGAGCTACTGCCCCCACCCCCGCCGGTGCCGGCACTGCGACTGGCGTCCTTCGTCTACTCCGGGCACGACGGAGGCTTCAGCTGCGGAACGACTCTGGACCGGGCCGAGGACGGCGACGATCTGACCCTGTGCTACGAGATCACCAACACCGGCGACACAGCACTGGTCGACGTCGCCCTGCGCGATTCCGCCCTCTCGCTGGACATCGATGACCTCACAATCGTCGAGGGTGTGCTCGACGAACCGCTCGAGCCCGGGCAGCGTCTGATGTTCGCCCACGAATTCACCGCCTCGGGCACCCGACTGATCAGCACCGCCAAAGTGCAGGGAACCGCAACGCCCGCAGCCGGCGACGACGCCGAGGTTGCCGCCGAGACGACCAGCGCCAAGGCCGACCTCGCCCTCACGATCTATCCACGAGAGACCGGCCCGGGGTTCGCCGACGGTCTGGACGCCGGCTGGCGGGGTTTCACAACCCTGATCGGAGCGTTCCTCCTGGCCATCGGATTCGCCCTTCCCTTCGTCTGGGTCATACCGCTGGCCTGGATCGGCGTTCGGGAGTGGAGGCGGCGTCGCCCGACCGACCCGGCCCCACTGCCCAGCCGAGCAACGATCCCCGATCCACCGGCTCGCCAGACGACCGAGGTCTGAGCCACACGCCACGGCATCGACCGGTGTCGACCCGCCGCCCGTCGGGCAAGCTGAACGATGGCCGAATACACCGGTGATGCCCCTCGCGAACGAGGCGTCTTCGCCAACAGGACGCTGAACCTCCGCTCGGTGCAGGCCATCGGCTACGACATGGACTACACGTTGGTCCACTACCACGAGCGTGAGTGGGAACGAGCGGCCTTCACCCACGCCAGGGGCTATCTCGCCGGCCAGGGATGGCCTGTCGATGACCTGGTCTTCGACCCTGACTCCTACACGATCGGGCTCGTCTTCGACACCGAGCTCGGCAACCTGGTCAAGGCAACCCGATTCGGCTACGTCATCCGCGCCGTCCACGGCAGCACCCCGCTGTCGTTTCCCGAACTCCGCTCCACCTACGCCGACGTGGTCGTCGATCTCGCCGACGATCGGTTCGAGTTCATGAACACCCTTTTCGACCTGTCCCACGCCAGCCTGCTGGTGCCAGCTGGTCGACCTCTTCGATCAGCAGCGATTGACCTCGGTCCGCAGCTATCAGGCCTTGAGCGCCGCAATCCGCGAGGCGCTGTCCGAATCGCACATCGCCGGCGCGCTCAAGTCCGAGATCCTCGCCGACCCCGAACGGTTCGTGCACCTCGAACCCGAGGTGGTACAGACGCTCAAGGATCAACGGGCGGCGGGAAAGAAACTGTTGCTGATCACCAACTCCGAGTGGTCCTACGCCCGCCAGATCATGAACTACGCCTTCGATCCCTTCTGCGACGGGGGAACATGGCGCGACCTGTTCGACATCGTCATCGTGTCGGCGTCCAAACCCCGTTTCTTCTCCCAGCGCCCGGACGCCTACCGGGTCGAGGACGAAGAGCACTCCCTGCTGTGTGCCCACATCGGCCCGCTCGAAACCGGTCGCGTGTACGTGGGCGGGAACGCCCGGCTCGTCGAGGAGAGCCTCGGCCACACCCAATCCGAGATCCTGTACGTCGGCGACCACCTGTTCGGTGACGTACACGTGACCAAGAACGCCCTTCGGTGGCGGACCGCATTGATCGCTCGTGAACTCGAGTCCGAGGTCCGGGGCGCCATCGAGTTCGCCTCACGACACAGCCAGCTCAGCGAGCTCATGGAGGAGAAGACGGTGCTCGACCGGTCCCAGGCCCGGATCCGACTGTCGCTGGTGCGAGCCGGCCACCACGATCGCATCCTCAACGACAGAGCTCAAGGTGCTCACCGCCCGTGCGACCACGCTGGATCAACGGATCGCTCCACTGGCCAAGACGGCCGGCAACCTGGGCAACACCAACTGGGGTCCGCTCATGAGAGCTGGCAACGACAAGAGCCTCTACGCCCGCCAGGTCGAGAAGTATGCCGACGTCTACACCTCGCGGGTGTCCAACCTGACCTACGAGACCCCCTTCGCCTACCTGCGAGCTGCCCGGGTCAACCTGCCCCACGACCTCGCCTGAGCAAACATCGCGATCAGCCGTCCGCGACACCTCGGCCTGAAGCAGGATCCGGACCGTCCCCCGGCTCGCTCACGAACGACAGCAGAATCACGACCCCGGTGGTGGTCCCGATCGAGGCGCCGAACATCGTCCGGTCCCAGCCACCGGTGTTGTACAGCCAGGTGCCGAGCGGACTCCCGATCGCCCGGAACAACGTGGTACCCCCGAGGACGAAACCGATGATGGTGGATCGAGCCTTCCGGTCCAGCTCGGCGATCAACGGAAGCGAGGACACGAACCCGAACTCGAACCCGAGAAAGGCCAACGCCAGGAGAGCCAGCCCGAGCGTCAGCCGGGGCGTGGGATCGATCGCCAACAGGAGGGTGGCGAGAGCGAGCACGAGGCCGCCGGCGGCCACGCTGCGTCGCTTCCCGAGGCGGTCCGCCACCCGCGACGAGGTCAGGGTCGCGACCAGCTCGACCGCTCCGATCGCCACGATGGCGAATCCGACGGCGGTCGGGTCGAACCCGTACGTGTCCTCCAGCCAGCGGCCGTGGGCGACGATCAGGAGCTGGGAACCGAGATTCAACCCACCGACCGCCAGGATGGCTCCGATGACGTCCGGCCTCCGCAGCGGGGCCAGGCTCAATCGGTCTCGACCGTGCTCCACGTGATGGGCCGGGAACATCGAGAACGCACGCGCCAGCGACACAACCGCCGGCACGCTGGCGCCAGCGAGTGCCAACGCCGGCAACCACCAGGAGAAACCGTCGATGAGGAACCCGACGACGGGAAGGCCGATCAATGCGGCGAGCGCCCACGTCATCTCGACGATCCCGCTGACGCGAGCCCGACGGTGGTACGCAACCTCTTCCCCCACCCACCCGTTCAACGCCACGTCGAAGCCGATCTTGGCCAAGCCGAAGATCACGAAGCCGACGGCGAGGCCGTACCGTCCGAGGACTGACGCACACAAGGCCGCCGCCGACAGCCAGCCGAAGACGACCATCACCGAGCCGGGACCGAACCGGTCCGCAGCCCTACCGGTTGCCGGCGCCGCCAGGCCCGTGAGGTCCCGGAGACTCAGAATCACGGCCAGCGTGTCGATCGACAGTCCCGAACCTCGGGCGATGGCGGGCAGGAACGTGAACGGGTAACGAATACCGGTGTTGGTGATCCATCGCACCACCAGGGCCGGTACGAGTGCACGACGGACCTGAGGGCGAAGTGCTCGGCCGTCGTTCACCACGTGACGGTACCCGCGCCAGCTGACCGCCGATGATGCGTCGGCGACGTTCGACCGGCCCCGAAACCTGCCACTCTGGTCCGATGCGAAAGCTATTCCGGAGAACCGCGCCGGCCCTCGTCGTGGTCGCCCTGCTGACCGGGTCTTCGTGCGCCGGCGACGTCGACCCCGAAATCGGCGCCGATGAGGCGACCACCACCACGTCGCGAGCGCAACGGACTACCGAACCGGCCGCCCCCACCACCGTTGCGCCGCAGACCACGGCCAGCTCGCCCATGTTGGCCGGAGCGGCATCGGAGGATCCCGGGGACATCGGCGGTGATGCGAGCGGCTTGACCGGCGATCGCACACTCGGTTCGATCGGTGACCCGACCTTTCCGGGGCTGGGCAACATCGGCTACGACGTGATCAGCTACGACATCACGCTCGACCTGACCGGCGACACGCTCGCCGCCGAGACCGTCGTGACCCTCACCGCCAGCGCCGACCTCGAGCGAATCCATCTCGATCTCGTCGGCATGGAGGTCGACGAGGTTCGGATCGACGACGAGCCGGCGCTGTTCAGGCGCGACGGCCGTGAGCTGATCATCCGGCCACCCACCCCGCTGCTCGATACGGAGTCGGTCGAGGTCCTGGTCGCCTACCGTGGCACACCCGAGCCGATCGACGCTGGCGACGGGTCGCCGTTCAACCTGGGGTTCCAAACCAAGCCCTGGGGAACGTTCGTCGCATCCGAACCCACGGGGGCGGCGACGTGGTTTCCGGCCAACGATCATCCACAGGACAAGGCGCTGTTCACCATTCGGGTGACCGTGCCCGCCGACGTTGCGGTCGTCGGTCCGGGTCAGCTGACCGAGACTCGGAACAACGGCGACGGCTCGGTGACGAACGTGTGGGTCGCCCGAGAGCCGATGAGCACCTACCTCGCCTCGGTGGCGACCGGCGATTTCGACGTGAGCACCGAAACACTCGATTCGGGGGTGGTGGTGCGCAACGCCGTACACACGTCTGCGCTCGCTTCGACCGGTGATTCCCTCGATACCACCGCCGGGATGATCGCCGCGTTCGAGGAGCGGTTCGGTCCCTACCCGTTCGAGAGCTACGGCGTCCTCGTCGTTCCCGAAGCGCTCGGGTTCGCCCTCGAGAATCAGACGCTGAGCCTGTTCGGGACCGATGTCATCGGCAGCGAGGTGGGTCAGGCGATCCTTGCCCACGAGCTCGCCCATCAGTGGTTCGGCAACAACGTGTCGCCGGCCGCCTGGGATGACATATGGCTGAACGAGGGTTTTGCCACCTGGGCCGAATGGTGGTGGACAGCGCAGTCCGGCGGTCCGGCGATGGCCGAGTTCGCCGCTCAGATCCCGATGGAGCCACTCACCGACTTGCCAGCCGACGCCCTCTTCGACATCAACGTCTACTGGCGGGGCGGGTTGGCGCTCGAGGCGCTTCGGCGAGAGGTGGGCGACGCCACGTTCATGCAGATCCTGCAGGAATGGTCGCGTCGCTATGGCGGAGCGATCGCCAGCACCGAGAACCTGCTCGACCTCGTCACCGAGATCGCCGGCTCTGCCGCCTCCGATGAGCTGAGCCAATGGGTCTTCTCCCCGACGATGCCGGCGCTCCCCGCCGATGGCTGACGCCTTCCGGCGAGCTGTCTACCCCGGTTCGTTCAACCCGCCGACCATCGCCCACCTGGAACTCAGTGCGGTCGTGCGCGATCAAC
>CAWCAF010000017.1:0-37387 GCA_963793385.1 uncultured Acidimicrobiales bacterium | reverse complement strand
ACGGCTGCAGCCACCCGTGCGAGCGTGTTCGAGGCGGGCAGGCGTGGCGCCTAAGATTTTCCTGCGTCCAGAGGTTGATAGTGTCCAAATCGAACGCAGACTGCTTTCGTGTCCGTCGATCCTACGCAGCTGCTCCGTGATCACGGACTCCAAGTGACTGCGCAACGGCTCGCCGTTGTCCGTGCCGTGTCCGCCCAGCCGCACAGCACTGCCAATGACGTGGCTGAGACGGTCCGTGAACAGATCGGCGCGATATCCCGGCAGTCGGTGTATGACGCCCTCACCGTCCTGGCCGAGCACGACATCATCCGTCGGATCCAGCCGGCGGGTTCACCGACGAGATACGAAGACCGAGTCGGCGACAACCATCACCATCTCGTCTGCCGGAGTTGCGACCGACTGTTCGACGTCGATTGCGCCGTCGGCGACGCTCCGTGTCTGACGCCTGCTCAGGACTGGCAATTCGATGTGCGAGAGGCCGAGGTCATCTACTGGGGCATCTGCCCCGAGTGCCAGGCCGCGATCCCCTGAACCTGTGGCCTCCTCGCAAGACCTGTACCCGTAACCACCAACTACCGACCGTTCAACCGGACAAAAAGGAGAATCAATGCCCGATAGCCCAACCCAAACACCCGAATGGGGCGCACTCACCTCGAGCGAGGCTCAATCAAACGAAAAGTGGTGGCCCAACCAGCTGAACCTGCGGATCCTCCACCAGAACCATCCGAACTCCAACCCGCTCGGCGCCGATTTCGACTACGCCACGACGGTCTCCGGGATCGATTTCGACGAGCTGACCAGCGATGTCGATGCCCTCATGACCGACTCCAAGTCCTGGTGGCCCGCCGACTGGGGCCACTACGGCGGATTCTTCATCCGTATGAGCTGGCACGCCGCCGGAACCTACCGGGTGTCCGACGGTCGCGGCGGCGGTGGCACGGGCGCCCAGCGGTTCGCTCCGCTCAACTCCTGGCCGGACAACGGCAACCTCGACAAGGCCCGTCGCCTGCTGCTTCCGATCAAGCAGAAGTACGGCAAGGCCATCTCCTGGGCCGACCTCTTCGTCTTCGCCGGCAACCGTGCACTCGAGACCATGGGATTCACGACGTTCGGGTTCGCCTTCGGTCGGTCCGACGTGTGGGCACCCGAGGACGACATCTACTGGGGTCCAGAGAACGAATGGCTCGGCGACCAGCGCTATTCCGGCGAACGCGAGCTGGCCAACCCGCTCGCCGCGGTCCAGATGGGCCTCATCTACGTCAACCCGGAAGGTCCCAACGGCATCCCGGACGCATTGGCCTCGGCTCACGACATCCGTGAAACGTTCGCCCGCATGGCCATGAACGACGTGGAGACCGTTGCACTCACCATCGGCGGCCACACCTTCGGCAAGATGCACGGCAACGGTCCCGCTGACCTGGTTGGTGTCGAGCCCGAAGGTGCCGGCATTGCCGAGCAGGGGTTCGGCTGGATCAACACCAACGAGACGGGTCTCGGTCAGTTCACCGTCACCTCCGGCCTCGAAGGCGCCTGGACGCCGACACCCACCAAGTGGGACAACATGTACCTCGAGACCCTTTTCGCCCACGAGTGGGAGGTCGTCGAATCGCCAGCCGGAGCCAAGCAGTGGCAGCCCCGCGAGGTGAAGGAGGGATTCATGGTCCCGCCGGTGGAGCCCGGGGCGCCGGAGACCAAGCCCACCATGTCGACCGCCGACATGGCGATGATCACCGACCCTGCATACCTGGAGATCTCCAAGCGGTTCTACGAGAATCCCGACCAGCTCGCCGATGCGTTCGCTCGGGCGTGGTTCAAACTCCTGCACCGTGACATGGGTCCTGCGATCCGGTACGTCGGCCCGCAGGCCCCAACCGAGCGGCTCGTCTGGCAGGACAACTCGCCTGCCCACCAGGGGGCACTGATCGGCGAGGCCGAGATCGCCGAATTGAAGTCCACGATCCTCGGATCGGGCCTGACGATCGAGCAGCTGCTCAAGACGGCCTGGGCTTCGGCCTCGACGTATCGGAGGACCGACTTCCGAGGTGGCGCCAACGGTGCCCGGATTCGGCTCGAGCCTCAGATGAGCTGGGATGTCAACATCCAGGCCGGCGTCGGTTCCGTGATCGCCAAACTGGAAGAGATCCAGGGCGCGTTCAACGGCAAGGGCGGCGCTCAGGTGTCGCTCGCCGACCTGATCGTTCTCGGCGGGTCCGCCGCCGTCGAGGCCGGCGCAAAAGCCGCCGGGTACGACATTGCGGTGCCGTTCACCCCGGGCCGCACCGACGCCGACCAGGACAGCACCGACGTCGAGTCGTTGGGCTACCTCGAGCCGGTGGCCGACGGGTTCCGGAACTATGTTGCCAAACAGGGCGCCGTCCCGACCGAGCACCTGCTCATCGACAAGGCGTTCATGCTGAACCTGTCGGCGCCGGAAATGACCGCCCTCGTCGGTGGCCTCCGGGTGCTGGGCAACAACGTCGGCTCCGAGGGCCACGGCGTCTTGACGGATCGTCCCGGTCAGCTGACCACCGACTACTTCACCAACCTGCTCGACATGGACGTCAAGTGGTCGGCCATCGGCGAAGCCGAAGATGCCTTCGAGGGCCGCGATCGTGCCACCGGTGAGCTGAAGTGGACCGGCACACGCGTTGATCTCGTGTTCGGCTCGAACAGCCAGCTGCGGGCCATCGCCGAGGAGTACGGCGCTGCGGGCGGCGACGAGCTGTTCCTCGATGCGTTCGTCTCCGGCTGGGTGAAGGTCATGGAGAACGACCGCTTCGATCTCGACTGAGAGCGTTGATGTGACGGTGGGGCGCTGCGAATCGTGGCGCCCCACCGGCGCGTTCTGGCTGACGTGCACATGCGCGTCGCGGTCCTGCCTGACGGTCCTCGGTCAGAGGGGAGTGGCGTCACTCGCCTTGGTGGGAAGGCGTCATGAAGCCGCCGAAGAAGGACGCAAGGCCGCTGTAATCGTCGAGCGGAAGGACATGGGCCACGTAGTGGTCGGGCCGTACGACGATCGTGCAACCAAGGGCGCGGTCGATGCCTCTGCTGTCGAAGATGTCCGTGCCCGCGCCCAGGTCCGGACAGAAGACCTTCTCGTAGTCCACGAGCCCGAGCCGACCCTTGCGGGGGAGTAGGAACGCCGGCAGCGATCCGATCGCCACGTCTCGGTGGTTGTGCTGACAGACCGCACGGACATCGATCACGGAGTCGAGGTCAGCGTCGGGCGGCGTGTAACGCGCGACGGGTGAGTCGGGGCTGTCCTGGAGGAAAGCGCAAAGCTTCGCCAGCTGCGACGATGGATCTGTCGGGTCGCTTGGATCTGCAAAAGCGAAGATTCGCCACCGCCCATCCGCCTTGATGATGTGGCCCAGGTGGACCGGTTTCGCATCGGCCAGGCGCACGACGGCTTCGGAATGGAATCGCTTTCCGATGATCATGCCGCTGGCCAGACGTTGGTGGGTGGGCGCATGCGTGATCATCGACGTGTCGTAATGGGTTTCGACTCCGGCGGTGAACCGGGCGTGCCTGGTGAAGTACTCCTGGAACTCGGAGCGATGGACAACCTTCGGCGGGCCGCTATCGCCGGCACGGGCGGCAAAAAGACCGGCCATGTCCCGATCGAAGTCGATCAGCTCCTGCGCCACCGCCTGTCGCTCGCCGGAGTACGTGCCCAGGATGTCGGGCACGCACCGGCCCAGCACCACCGACGCGAGTTTCCATCCCAGGTTGAAACTGTCCGCCATCGAGACGTTCATTCCCTGCCCCGCTTTCGGGCTGTGGGTGTGGCACGCATCGCCGGTAATGAAGACCCGCGGTGACGATCGGTCGTCTCCAACCGCCGCAAGATCGTCGAAGGTGTCGGACAGTCGCTGACCGATCTCGTACACGGACCACCAGGCGACCTCCTTCACCTCGAGACGGAAGGGGTGCAGAACGCGCTGGGCGGCAGCGATGATCTCCTCGGCGGTGATGTTGCGGTCGACGGCCCGCTCATGCGGTTCGAGTTCGCCGAGTTCGGTGTACATGCGAACCATGTAGCCGCCCTCGCGGGGAATGATCAGCACACTCCCCTCGCTCGCTGACTGGATGGCCGACTTGAGTCGAATGTCGGGGAAATCCGTGACGGCCAGAAGATCCATCACACCCCAGATCTTGTTGGCCGTATCCCCCTGGAGCGCGAGACCGAGCGACGATCGAACGGCGCTGTGAGCGCCGTCGCAGCCAACGAGGTAGCGTGCCGCGAACCGTTTCGATCTCACTTTCGTGACCGGGATCGACGCGCTCGAGAGTCGCGGTCACCGGGTGGGTTTCCGCTTCGCCTTCTTGGCCAGTATCGATGGTCAGACCTTTGAAGCGGCGGCCGTAGTCGGGCGCCAGCCGCCTCGATGACTTGAGCATCGCGTCGAGGAAGAAGTCGTGAATCCTCGCCTGACTCAAGATGGTGTGAGGGAACTCCGAAAGCCCGTCCTCGACATCTTGGATCCGATCCGCTCGTGCGATTCTGAGAGGATCTTCGTCATCCGCCCGCCAGAACGTCGTCTCGTTGACCCAATAGGACTCCTTCATCACCCTGTCGGAGAAGCCGAACGCCTCGAACATCTCCATCGATCGGCATGCCACGCCGTCGGCTTGGCCAATGCGCAGTGGCCCGAGCTTCTGGTCGACGATGCGCGTCGTGATGTCCGGGAAGGCCGCCAGCTGGGTGGCCAACGTCAGCCCGGCCGGCCCACAGCCGATGACGAGTACGTCGACCTCGCCTGACGTTTCGGTCGAGCCGTTCTCGTCAACCCCGTCGGCAATGGGGACAAGCGCGGGATCTCCCGGAGCGAAGCCCTCGAGGTGATACTGCATTGTGAACAACTCCAGTCGTCGTGGTCCACGACGCACCCAGCCGGTGTCCCACCCGGCGATCATAGGAGGCCGACCATGAGGGCCGCAGATCTTGGTTCAGCCCCCGCGCGTTCTGGGAAACCTTTGCGAAATGCGTACGTCCCCGCTCGAGAATGGGATGTGCGGGTGCGGTGGTTCCCTAGTTTCCGGGTCGTCGGTCGTGAGCTGTGACCAGAGGCTTCATGGGCTCAGGGGTGATTGGTCGTGGGCCAGGAGGTCAGTGAGGATTTTGGTGCGTGGGGTCATTCCGATGTCTTGGGTGGTTGGCCATTCGTCGATTTCATCTCTGGCGAAAGCGATCCATCGTTCGATGCTCTTGAACATCTCGATTTGGAAGGTGGCGAAGAGCACGGAGAGGTGTGTGCGTTCCGGGAATGGGTGTCCGCCGTCGAGGTATGACGCCATCAGGTCGACGATGGCATCGTGGTGTTCGCCGATGTCGGCCTCGAGTTCATCGAGGGCTCGATTGAGGTCCTCTGTCGAGCCGTGATCGGCGAAGAGCAGCCGCAGCAGTGCCTCGATCTCGATACGTGGCGGTTGGGTGCGCGAGCTCGTCCATTCCTTGAGCGCCTCGCGGCCCTCGCTCGTGATCTCGTAGACGTTGCGGCTCCGGTTGCCCGACTCCTCTGTATGCGCGGTCGCGTAGCCAAGCTCGACGAGCTTCTTGGGTTCGGAATAGAGGAGACGCTCCGACTTGGGCCAGGCGTACCTGAGGCTGCGCTGGGCCTGCTGGGTGAGTTCGTAGCCCGTCCACGGTCGTAGGTTCAAGAGCGCGAGGACCGCATACGACGAGGTTGTCGTTCTCTGTGCCATACGGTTTGACTATACTGCAACGTGCAGTACAGTGCATACTGCATAGTTCAGTAACTTGGGTGCGAACGTTTGAAGTCGAACCGGGCGAGCACGAACCAATCCGGTCGGGAGGACCTCGTGGAGATCGCAGAGCACATCACCTTCATCGGACAGGATGCCAGGCTCTTTGCAGAAGCAGCCAGACAGGGCGGATTCGACGTCAACATCGAGACGTGTCCCGGCTGGAACATGCGAGACCTTGTGCGGCATCTGAGTGAGATCCACCTCTGGGCTGCCGCCCACGTCGCTCGACGCGCCACCAAGATGTGGGTCGATGACCTCGTTGAGTTGTCCGCTTCCTGGCCGGACCTGGCGGTGTTCTGGCCCGGTGACGATGACCTGATCGACTTCTACCTCGAGACGAACGCCAACCTGGTTCGCGTGCTCGAGTCGGCGCCCGCTGACGTCGAGGCGATGACCTTCCTCCCAGCCCCGTCGCCACTTGCCATGTGGGCACGCCGGCAAGCCCACGAGATCTCCATCCATCGCTTCGACGCACAGAACGCGGCCGGGATGACGTCTGGATTCGACCCCATCCTTGCCTCGGACGGAATCGACGAATTGCTCATCGCATTCGCTCCCCGAGCCAGGAGCGTTTCGATCGAGGTCACCAAGACGATGGTTGTCCATGCGACGGACACCGACGACCGGTGGCATGTCACGGTGGGGCCAACCGGCGTCCAGACCCGCCGCGGTGACGGCCCCGCAGATGTCACCCTTGTCGGCCGAGCAACCGATCTGTGCCTTGCTCTGTGGAACCGTGGAGAGGACTCCGCCATAGAGGTGACAGGCGACCGAGACCTGCTCGAAACCTGGCACCACAACCACCGAATCCGCTGGTCCTGACGGGCGACTACGCCAAGTGTTGCCTTATCGTTTGGGGGCGCTGAGTTGGAGATGCCTGTGGAGGTGTTCGCTCAGCTCTTCGGAATCGCGTTCCGCGCCGCTGATGAAGCTCGAACGCCGCCGACGGAGCACGTTGAGGCCGGTCACGTACAGGCCAGGGGCATCGACAACACCACCATCGTGACGAATGCGACCCTTGCGGTCGAACACCGGCACTTCGAGCCAGGAGTAGTCGGGCCGGTAGCCGGTGGCCCAGACGACGGCGCCGATGTCGTCTTCGGCGAAGTCGATCTCCAACGCGCCGGCGACGGAACTCGGGTGGCGTCGAACCGTCTCGCCGGACTGATCTCGGAGACCGCTGCGGCTTCGGCCCAGTCGTCGAACCGCTGCAGCAGGCGGTTCATCTTGAGATCCGCCAGCTTGCAGACGTTGGCGAGCGAACCCGAGAACTGGGCGACACCATCGCTGATGCGTCCCAACCGACCGACGATTTCGACCCCACGATCGGTGAGCGCGTTGAGGTCGATGGAACGGTGCTCGGGCGTGCCGATCAGTTGCGGCGACGGTACATGGCGAGCGCGCACGAGATCGTCGAGGTCATCGTGGCCTTCGTCGAGGATGCCGACCTTGTCCATCCACCAGAACACGTCGCGTCCCCGGTAAATCCTGGGCATTCGCACGTGTTCGCCCACAGAGATCGTGACCGCTCGGCCCGAGCGGCTGATCTCGTCGGTGAGCTGAACGCCCGTTGCGGATGCGCCGACAACGAGCACTGCTCGATCATCGAGGTCGTCCGGGGAGCGATACGTCGTCGCGGTGAGCTGAGCGACCGAAACTGGCACCTCCGCCGCAGCGCTGGGCACATTGGCGACGTTCGAGCCCCCACTGGCGATCACCACACTGTCGCAGGCCCAGGTCCCGCGGTCGGTCTCCACCGTGTAGCCGCGACCGTCGACGCAGACGCGGGTGACCGTTGTGTGGGTGCAGACCGGTGCCGAGACCGTCGCCGCATAGGTCGTAATGAAGTCGACGACATCCGGCATGGTCATGTACCCGTCGGGGTCGTCGCCGGAATAGCCCATGCCGGGGAGTTGGCTCTGCCAGTTCGGCGTGAGCAGGCGCAGGGAATCCCATCGTTCGGTGCGCCATGAGTTCGCCACCTCACCGCGTTCGAGTACCACGTGGCCGATCGAACGCTCGGTGAGGCGGCGACTCACGGCGAGGCCGGCATGCCCGGCGCCGATGATGACCGCTGGGATGTGTGGTGCCGGCTCTGCCATCGGCTGCTCAGCTGACCTCGACGGCCACGCGGGTCGGATTGGTGACCATGTCGTAGACCGCGGATCGTTTCTGAGCTTGTGCCACCAGCGCCTGGAGGTCGTCACTCGACGCATCCGCATCGATCTCGAACCGCACGACGACGTCATCGAAGCCATTGCGAACGTCCGGATCGGCGCCGAGGATTCCGAGCACATTCATCTTGCCCTCGGCCGTTGCCGTGACCGACCGGAGCTGGATCTGACGGTGCTGCGCAATCGAGGCCACGCCGGCGGTCAGGCAACTTGCCAATGACGCAAGAAGAATCTCGGGAGGTGTGGCGCCGCGGTCTTCGGACGCGAAGCACTCGGGATGATCGGCGTCGAATGAGTAGGGCGTCTTGTGGTGATGCTCCTGGCCGAGGCCGGAGAACCCGTCGACGGTCGTTTGGCTGAATGTGCCGTCGACCCACGAGCAGTTCGCCCGCCACGTGAACTGAGCAGCTTCGGGCGCTCCGCTCAGCGCCTCGCGTGCGCCCAGCAACGCTTCGGTGTTCACGCCGTTGTTGACGGGAGTATCGATATCGGTCATTTGATTGTCTCCTCTGTTCTGTGTGCTTTCTTTCGAGCCCCCTGCCGGGTGAACCCTTGATACTGCAACATGCAGTAGGCACTCTACTGCAATTCGCAGTAATGTCAAGAAGGGGTGTAGCGCTCTCGCCGACCGGGCCAGCGCTGATCGGGCACAACGCCCGAACCGCTCAAGGGAAGCGCTGCTCAGACTCCCGTTTGCTGAATCGTCGTCAGCCCTGTCGGCGCTCCGTCAGCCGTGCCGTTTCGCCCTTCCGGGAACGGACCAGGATGAGTATCAGATGGCCGGAGTGCGCTCGAGCGGGTGGACGACGGGAGCGATCGGCCGCACCAGGAAACGCCGGAAGACCTCGAGGTACCCGCCGTAGGTGTCGGTTCCTGCGGTTCCGGAATTACCGGCTGCCCCTCGATGTAGTGCCGGCAGTCGATACCACGCCACGCCGGGGTGCCGATGATGATCGACATGCAGGTTGTTGTTGAGGAACAGCAGCGCCCAGAATCCGCGACTGTTGACGACCGCGGTGTGTGGGCCGTCGAGTTCGGCGCGATGCTCGGCGAACGAGCGCACGAGCGTCAGCGACATGCCCATGTAGCCGAAACCGAGAGCGAACTCCCAGGCGGGCAAACCGAGCCACTGAGCGCCGAGAAGCACCAGCACGTCGGCGCACAGGAACCGGATCGCGATCCATCGCCGGTCATCGTCGATCAGGTGTCGGGTGAGCCTGCGGGCGACCGCGGCGATCGCAAACCCCGGACCGAACACCATTCGGCCGAGCAGGGTGCATCTGCAACGCAGCAGCACTCCGGAGCGGCCTGTGGCGCGGTGTCCCAGTCGGTCGTGTGCAGGTAGGCGCTTTCGGGGTCGAGATCGGGGTCGGTGAGTTCGGATGTCGCATGGTGCTCGATGTGGTCGGCCCGATAGAGCCAGAACGGGTAGACGAGCCCCAGTGGTGCACCGACCAGCGAGACGTTGAGGCGGGGCCACGGCGTCGGGTGGCCGTGGACGACTTCGTGCTGGAGCGAGCCGTACCAAGCTCCGAGCAACGCCAGTAGGACGAGTGTGATCGGCAATGGCAGGCGGTCGTGAACGAGGACGACGGCCCCGAGCCCGGCCGCGATGCAACCCGCCACGATCAGCGTCGGCCATTCGACGCTGAGTGGTACTCGATCATCGCGTTCTCGTCCCACCCTGTCCATCTGTACCCAGGATGACATGGCAAAACGTGGTTGTCATCGGGCATTTGCGCACGTTCCGCTTCACTAGGGCACAATTGCACGACAATAGACGCTTTTACACAGCAACTGAGGTGACTACACTACAATCGTGGTGAAACATAGTAGTCATCTCGACACATTCCGGTCCCGGTTGGAGGAGATCGTCGGCGACAGCGGCGTGTCACGCACGAGGTTCGCCGAGCAGGCCGGCATCGACCGCTCGACGCTCTCTCAGCTCCTCGGGCCGGCCAACGGCAGACTCCCGCGACTCGACACGCTCCTGGCGATAGCGCAGAAGGGGGAGGTGTCGATCGACTGGCTGGTCGGTCTGTCGAACGACGGCCCGATGCAGGCCCAGATGATTCAGGAGCAGACGGCGTTCGAGCCTCTCGGCCCCGCCGACAACGAGGAGCGGCTGGTCGCGTGGCTGACCGAGTCGGTCGGCTACAAGGTGAGGTATGTCCCGTCGACAATCCCCGACCTGCTGAAGACCTCGTCCATCATCCGGTACGAGCTCGAGCGATATGTGGCGGCCACGCCAAAACAACGCATCGAGACCGCCTCCGCTCGACTCGCCTGGGCGCGCTCGCCCGACACCGAGATGGAGTGCTGCTCATCGGTCCAGAGCCTCAGATCGCTCGCCCGTGGTGAAGGCATCTGGGCAGATCTCGGCCGAAACGAGCGACTTGCCCAGCTCGACCACATCGCCGAGCTCACCGACGAGCTGTACCCCACGCTGCGTTGGTTCCTGTTCGATGGTCTCGAAAGGTACGCGGCGCCGGTGACGATCTTCGGCCCGCTGCGAGCGTCGATGTATCTCGGGCAGCTGTACCTCGTGCTGACCTCGAGCGATCACGTGCGCACGCTGACCCGCCATTTCGACGAGTTGATCCGCGGTGCGGTGGTGCAACCCCCCGACATCGCCGACCACGTGATCCGCCTGAAGCAGGAGGTCGCCAGCTGAGGTCACGCGACCACGTGCGGAGCGAAGATCCGACGGGGAGTTCGCCAGAGTCCGACCTCAGGTGCCGGCGGCGGTCGACGGGTCGTCGATGACGATGACGACAAAGGCGGAATCCAGCTGTCGTACGTCCTCTTGGTCGGGTTCCCTGTTCGGGCCGAGCTCGATTCGGTAGAACTTGGCGAGACGAGGGTCCAGACGCAGACACGTGGCGATCGCCTGACGGGCCTCGTCGCCCTCGGCCAGGCGGGCGATGGTTCGTATCGTCGTACCTTTCAGGATCATCTCGAGCTCGGGGCGGGCGGGGATGTTCCTCCACCAGATCCGCTTGCGTTGGGAAAGCACGAGCAGCTCGGTCGCCGTCCCGCACGTACTGCACAGGCGTCGTGTAGTGGCGACCGGTCTTGGCTCCGGTCACGGTGATGATGATGAGCGTCCGGCCGAGGACGGACCGCAGGCCGGGCGTCTTGAGCATCATCATGACCGCCGAATTCATCCACGGCTTCGGCGTCCCGGGCAGCTTGATCGACGTCGTCATCGAAGTTGTCTTTGTGGACATGGGGCTACCTCCCTGTTCCGATGATGAACGGACGGTCGAATCCCGACCAGTGACCATGGTCCCCGTCGCCCCTTCCGACTACGGGTCGCCTGATCACCGAACCGAGCTGGACCTGGGCGACGCGAGGTCCGGACGAGGTAGGCGGTACCGTCAGCTGGTAGAGGAGGCTGGATGGTTTCAGAACGAGGTGAAGATCGGGCCGCAGGCACACCGTTGGTGACGGGTGCCTTTGATCTCGCGTCGCCAGAGGATCACGATCGGGTCCGTCGGCTGGCCGACGCGGTCCTGTCTGGCGACGCCCACGCGGAGCAGCC
The DNA here is from genome assembly GCA_963793385.1 of uncultured Acidimicrobiales bacterium. Lineage (GTDB taxonomy): Bacteria > Actinomycetota > Acidimicrobiia > Acidimicrobiales > SZUA-35 > JABDIY01. The sequence continues at coordinate 25,897 of CAWCAF010000017.1, read as the reverse complement.
CGGCGATCCGAGCGTTCCACTGGACGCTCGAATCGCCGCTCACCTGGCCACGTCCAAGCGGACTGTGCAGGCGCTCCAATGGGACGGCATGTTGGCCATCGTGTTCGCCATGTGGGGCGAGGAGCGCCGGCTCCGGCCCCGAAACGGCGACAACCCGACCGGTGAGGACGCCCTCCATGTGAAGTTGGATCAGTTGGATTGGCTCTTCGAAGGCACGCCCACGGATTGGCGGGTGTATCCCGTCGACGACGGTGATCCTGACGACAGCGCAGCGGTTGCGATCGAGCGGGCAGCACACCACCGCTCCGGCGATCGGGTCTCGGTGCTGCGGCTCGCCGATGAGATCCCGGCCGATAGCGGACCCCTCGCCGAGCTCGACCACGTCGACGACTCTCGTAAGGGTGGCGCCATCATCCTCGGCGCAGCGACCGCTCTCGCCGATGGTTGCGGGGCGATGGTGATGACCGATGCGGACAACTCGGTCAACCTGGGGCAGGTGGGCGGCCTGCTCGGCGCTTTTCACGCTGGCGCCGATGTGGTGATCGGCGATCGCAAGCACCCGGATGCGGTGCTGGTGAAGGCCGAGGCGCGCTGGGGACCGGGCATCGTGGTTCTGCGCCACATGCAGCGAATGGCCGGCAGAACACTGTTCGCCACCGGACTCCGTGACACCCAGGCTGCGTTCAAGTTGTACAGCCGGGATGCCCTGGTCGACATCCTGGCGGCTCCGTCCACCTTCGGCTTCGCATTCGACTCGGACTGGCTGTATGCCGCTCTGGCGGGAGGAAGGTCGATCGAGCGGGTTCCGTTCGCATTCATCGACTCCGCCGAGGAATCGGCGTCCATCACCCAGGGGCCCATGACCACATGGGAGTCGCTGCTGCGGGGTTTGGTGTCCGCAGCGCGGGCGCGCAATGTCGATCACGACGTGGAGATGGCCCGGGTGATCGACGACTATGCGAGCGCTTCGACCCTCGAGCTGGTGGTAGAGCGGGTGCCGCCCGAGCTGGACGGCGTGGCCGACAGCCAGCTTGGCGACCCCGCCCTGATGTCGCCGGTGCGCCTGCGCGAATGGCTCGGAGAACTCATCGGCTGAGCCCACCACACAACCAATCGCTGCGGTCTCCAGGCTTGGTTTCCCGGCCTCGTAATCAGAACTTGCCCGAGTTGACCCATTCCTTCTTCGGGGGCACGACTTCGGTGTTGTCCCAGTGCTCGACGACCCGGCCGTGTTCGACGCGGAAGACGTCGACGTGGGCGACACGTGTTCCCGCTCGCCGGGCTTTGCACAGCGTCGCGACGAAGTTGCCCTCACCGACCAGCAGCACGATCTCCTCGTAGGCGAACGGGCCATGGGTCCGCGCCGCCTCTCGCAGTGCGCTTCGTCCGGCTGCGAACGATGCGTTGTGCTCGATGAGGTTGTGAGCGAGGTAGCGGTCGATCTTGCCCGACTTGCGGCGGCGAATCAGGGTGTTCTCGATCATCGATCTCACGAGCGCTTTGTTCTTGTCGGTGTGGGCGAGGTCGTTGATCTCGGTCGTACCGTCGGTCACCGAGCGCCACGACCCTCGCTCGCGGGTGTGTGGTGCCACAGCGTCCCAGTGCTCGATGATCGAGTCGTTCGCGTCAAAGGCATAGAAGTCCGTGGTCACCCACTCGCTCCTGCCGTTGTTCAGGCTCCGGAGGCCGTGGAGGAAGACATAGGGCTTGTCGGCGATAGAGCGGATGACTCGCACGGATCGCTGGGGGTTCTGTTGAACGAACCGCTCAGCATAGTCGATGAACCCGTCGGCCCCGTCCCGGCACTCCGGTGCTGTGCTGAACCAGGCGCTCACCGACATGTGTGGCTGCGGCCTCTCGAGGTTGTCCGTAGTTGAAGACGCCGAGGTAGAAGTCGATTGCGTTGTCTCGTATCGCATCGACGCGGCTCTTCCCGGCGTAGATTCTGTCCTCGGAGGGTTCCTCCTCGTCGAGCACCTCGATCTCGTCGTCTACGGCTTCGTCGAGGAGCTCGGTCTCGGTGTCGCCGGTGGTCTGGTCGAGGAGCTCGGTCTCGGTGGTCTGGTCGAGGAGCTCGGTCTCGGTAACGTCGGTGGTCTGGTCGAGCAACTCGATCTCGGTGTCGTCGGCTCGGTGGAGTGCCGTGGACACGGTGGCGTGTTCGATCGCACCGGTATCGCGGGCGTCGTCGCCCCGGCCCTCGTCTGCCGGCTCGCCTTCGCGACCCGGTTCTGCCGTTGTTTCGAGGCGAACGGCGCCCTTGAGACCGGTCGCCTTGCGAGCCGCTCGGACACACTGGGAGATGCTGTGCCAGATGTGATCGTCGCCGAGCGTATCGAGAAAGCCCGACCGGTCCAGGACCGACGACACGGGATGCATCACGCGCGCCAGATACAGCTGGATCCCGGATGCGGCCACCTCGTCATGGAGGTGCTCGAGCATGTCAGCGCTGGTCGAGTCGAGCTGGGATGTCGCCTCGAGGTCCAGCACGACGGCGCGGGCGTCGGGCCAGTTCGCCAGCTCGCGTAGCAGGCGATCCTCGATCGCGGTGGCATTGGCCCAGAACAGCGGTGCGTCGAGCCGGATGACGACGATCCCCGGCACGGTCTTGCGGGTCGTGTGCCCGCGCATTCGCCCCCACGCCGCCTTCTCGGCGCTGATCTTGCCGAGCACCTCCATCCGAGGCGAGCTCGACCGGTAGATGATGGCCAGCAGTGACGTCACGATCGCAATGCCGAGTCCCGGGAGCGGACCGAACAGTACGACACCGGCGATCCCGACCATCGCAGCGACGAAGTCCGCCCGCCGGATGTGGCGGAAGCGCCGCAGGGCGGCGACATCCATCAAGCCCCAGACCGCGGCGACGACGATCGCACTCAGCACGGCTTGCGGAAGGTCGGTGAAAACCCATGTGAACGCGAGCAGGACGACCACGACCAGTCCGGCGGCGGACAGGCCCGTGACCTGACTGCTGCTCCCGGCCTGATCGGCGGAGGCCGTTTTCGAAAGACTTCCCGCCACCCCGAGGCCCCCTGACAGGCCGGCACCGATGTTGGATGCTCCCATCCCGACCAGTTCGTACTCGGTCTCCACTCGGTACCCGCCGCGCGTGGCGAACAACCGCGTTGCAGCAAGGCCCTCGGCCATCGCGACCAGAGCCAGCGACGCACCCCCCACCACAACGGCACCGAGATCCTCTCGGGGGATGATCGGAAGCCCGAGTGGAGGTAGCCCACCGGGCACCTCGCCGATCGTTGCCACTCCCTCGGACTCCAACGCCAGCAGCTTCGACGCCACCACGGCACCAACGAGGGTCACGAGCCCCCACGGCACGCGGGACGAGATCCGGCGACCACCCATCAGGATCGCAAGAGCCGCAAAACCGACGATCGCCGTCGTCAGATCGGCGTCGCCGATCTTTCCGACCGTGCGGACGAAGATCTCGATGAGGGTGCCCTGGGGTTTGGGGATCCCGAGCAGCGTTGGTAGTTCGCCGACGACGATCGTGAGCGTCAGGCCGAAGACGAAGCCGGTCACGATCGGCTTCGAGAGGAACTCTGCCACCCAGGCGACTCGCAGAAGACCGGTCGCGATCAAGACGATGCCGGCTGCGATCGCGAGTGCGGCAGTGATCGCCACAGCGTCTTCGGGGTTGTCGCTTGCGATGTCGGCGACGAGCGAACCGGAGACGATCGCAACGGTCGACGCCGGGCCGACGATGAGCTGGGGCGACGAACCGAGGACTGCGTAGGCCAGCAGTGCGAGCGGTACTGCGTACAGTCCGACCTCGACGGGAACCCCAGCGATCCGTGCGTAGCCGAGTGATTGCGGAATCATCAGCGCTGCCACGATGGCCCCTGCCACGATGTCGCCCCGCAGGCGACTCCGGTCGTAGAGCGGCAGCCACCGCACGATCGGCAACGCCCTGGCGGCAGCTCTCCAGTTTATGCGACGCTGCTCGGTCGAGTTGCCCACGGAACCCCTTTCTCCGTGTGAGCGAAACGGAATGTGGTGTGGTCCACACTAAGCGGACGACAAGCCGTCGTCAGGCGGTTGCGTACAGAGTGCTAGGGACGGTCTCACGGCCGAGCCTCGGACAACAGGGGTCGGTTTGTCAAACGCGCCGGGTCCACGAACGCCGGCCATGCGCCCGCCATGGAACTCGATCTCGATCGTGTCCCACGTGACCGGGCCGGGGATCTCCCGGAGCGGCTGTCGGTGTGCGAGAGTGCAGCATGCGCACCATTGGAGCGAGCCACGTTTCGTTTTCGGTCAGCGACTTCGATCGTTCGTTGGCTTGGTACCGGGAGGTCTTCGCAACAGAGGTCATGCTCGACGAACCTTCAGACCATCGTCACGCCGCAGTGCTCACGCTGCCAGGTTCGAGCCTGCTGATCGGCCTTTGCCAGTTCTACGAGCGCGAGGACGGCCCGTTCGATCCGACCCGTACCGGCCTCGACCACTTCGCCTTCTCAGTCGCCACCCACGAAGAACTGGATGCCTGGACCGCTCATCTCGACCGTCTCGGAATCGCCCACTCGGGCCTGCTGGAGGTCCCTCCCGGCGCGATCGTGAACTTCAAGGACCCCGACGGGATCGCGCTCGCACTCATGTGGCGTCGCTGACCCCCACCACGTCCAGATCGGACTTCCGGGGCATCGGGTAGGTTCGTCGGCATGAACACCTGTGTTGTATCCGGGGCAAGGGCATGAAAGCGGCTGTCTACGACCGCTACGGACTCACTGAGGTACTGCGGGTCGAAGAGATAGCTGTACCATCTCCGAGCGCCGATCAGGTACTGGTCAGGGTCGCCGCAACGTCGGTCAACCTGACCGACTGGGAAGGCCTGCGCGGCACGCCGCTGTACGCCCGTATCGGTGGGCTGCGCTCTCCGGCCCGCCGAACGCTCGGTTCGGACATCGCCGGATGGGTCGAGAGCATCGGCACGGACGTCACGCGTTTCCAGCCGGGCCAGGAGGTGTACGGTGACAACCTCGGGCTGAAGGGCGGCTTCGCGGAGTATGCGGTTGTGCCGGAGTCGTCTCTGGACCACAAGCCCCAAGCGTTGACCTTCGCCGAGGCGTCGACGATCCCTCAGTCGGGAGTGATCGCGTTGCAGGGAACCGCCGCTGCCCGCCCCGGTCAACGGGTCCTGATCAACGGGGGCGGCGGGGGCTCGGGATCCTTCGCGATCCAACTGGCCAAGAACCTCGACGCGCACGTGACCGGTGTCGACAACGCCGGCAAGCTCGACTTCATGCGGTCGCTCGGCGCCGACGAGGTGATCGACTACCGCAGCGAGGACTTCACCGATCGCGAAGAGCCCTACGACCTCATCCTCGACCTCGTCGGTCACGGGTCGGTGTTCGCGGTCCGCCGTGCACTGGCCCGCGGCGGCAGGTACTTGTGGGTCGGCGGTTCCCTCTCGACGATGCTCAATGCCCTGACGGTCGGCTTCGTCGCCGGCCGGCTCACGGGCCGAAGGCTGGGGGTCCTCGGGGTGAAGGAAGGACCAGCCCACTTCGGGCCACTGGCCGACCTTTGTGTCACCGGTGAGGTGCGCATCCACATCGACCGCACTTTCGGGCTCGACGACGTACCCGAGGCCTTGGCCTATCTGGGCGAGGGTCGTGCCCTCGGCAAGGTGGTGATCCAGGTCGGCTGATCGGCGAGCCGGCGCGGCCGCAGGCTCAGGCTCGCCCCTCCGGCGGTAACATGCCGACCACCTCTTGCGCACAGCCCCACGAGAGGATGAAACCGCCCCCACCGTGGCCGTAGTTGTGTACCGCCGGCCGGCCATCCGATAGGACCTCTCGTTCAACTCGCACGGCCGGACGGCCGGGACGAAAGCCCACTCGCGCCTCGAGCACGTCGAGTCCGGTGATCCGCCCATCGAGCCGGGCGCAGTCAGCGAGGATGCGCTCGGTGGTTGCCGGGTCCGGCTCGACGTCGGTCCGATCGGGCTGGCGGGTCCCGCCCAGGATGATCTCCTGCGATCGCGGGTAGACGTAGGCGACCCGGTCGATGTCGGATTCGTCGGCGACCCCGTCTCGAATGCCTGGATTGGCGACCGCCACGACCTGGCCACGGATGGGGTACACGGTCGAGTCGCCGGCGAGTTCGGCGGCCCCGAGCCCCGAGCAGTTGACGACGACATCGCCATCGACGTCGGCCAGTTCGCCGATCTCGGCCGTGGTGAGGGTTCCCCCGAGCCCTGACAGGACGTTGGTGAGCCATCGCAGGTAGATCGGTGGTTCGATGATGAACCCATCGATCTCGACACCGGCGGCGTAGCCCGGAGGGAGTTCGTGGGCTTCGAGCCGGCGGACATACCGGGTCGCTTCCCAGCCGGTCGAGGCCGGTTCGGTGCGCTCCAATTCGCGTTGGCGAAGTGGCACGACACCGCTGTTGGAGTCCTTGGCGATGTCGGCGAAACGAGCTCGGCTGGCTCTCGCCCACCGGCGGGTCCGCTCGTGCGGCTTCAGCATCGTCGGTGTCCACACCGCCGCCGCCACCGCCGAGACGGTCGACTCGTGCGTCTCCCGGGCCACCACATGGGCGTCCCAACCCGCTTCGAGCAGTGCCACCGCCGTCGTCAACCCCGAGACACCGGCTCCGACGATCGTCGCTCGCATATCGCACCAGCGTAGGCAGCCGGACCGGAGCCGTGCCGGCTCGGTGTGGGCTATCGACTTCTGGCGGATCGGGCGCTAGGCGGAGCTCGACGTCGAGGACCCTATTCTGAGCTCTGTGGCAACGACGACCGGCGCTCTGTGGGCACGCCAGGACCAGCACCACGGGGATCGCCATCGGCTGTTCAGCGCCGTTCGAGATGCGGTCGGCGGGACCACCGTTCTGTATCCCGGTTCCTATGTCGATGTGGCCGCGTCGTTCGTGTGGCCCTCCGTCACCTACGTGGACGTCGATCGTCGGGCCGAACGCTTCTTCGGTGACGTCGACGGCGTACGCAGGATCGTCGCCGCTCAGCCCGATGCGCAGGCTGACCCGGAGATGGTGTTCCTCGCCGCCGATTACACGAGCGATCTGCCCCTCCGGCCGGAGAGCTTCGACCTCCTCGTCTCGCTCTACGCCGGATTGGTGTCGAAGCACTGCACGGAGTACTTGCGGATCGGTGGGTTGCTTCTGGTCAATCCCAGCCATGGGGATGTGGCGATGGCGTCCATCGACAGCCGCTACGAGCTGCACGGCGTGGTCCGTTCACGCTCGGGGGCCTACTCGATCAGGACCGACGACCTGACCGGCCACCTCGTGCCGAAGAAGCAGGTCGAGGTCACCGCCGAGTCGATCGAGCTCTCGGGCCGGGGCATTGCCTACACCAGGTCGCCGTTCGCCTACCTCTTCCGTCGCGTTGGATGAGCCGAACGCAACCGCAGCCCGACGTCGACCCCAGGTCGACCTGATCGCCCCGGTTCGACGCCGAGCTCAGGCGCTGTGGCATGGCGGAGTTCGGCTCACCCGAAGTGACGGCTGAGCGTACGGCTCCACTTGTTGGACGGGAGCTCCGGATGCAGCGCAGCCAGACAGGTAGCGAACTTGCTGATCTTCACCGGGCGGATGCCGTGGCTCCACAGCCATCGGTCCGCAGCGCTGGGCGCGCCCGCCGACTTGGTCTCGACCACGACACGACCGGCGAGCTTCACGACGTCGAACGCCCAATCGGTGCAGTACAAGTCCGAGTCGATCGTGAGCCGTGCGACGTCGTCGAGGTCGACCAGCGTGGTTCGGCGGTAGTGCGAGGTCAGGGTCGGTAGCAGAAGGTCGCCCAGGCCGGGATGACCGGTGGCCAGGTCGACGAAGGCCCGTCCGTCATTCCCGAGATGTTGGCGGAGATCGAAGTCGTGTGGTTGCCGCCGCTTGGTCGTTCGCCCGCGTGTGGCCTTCGTCTTCACCTCGAGCATCGTCGTCTGCGCATCGATGTAGGAACGGGTACGCACCTTGAATCGCCTCCGTCGACGGTGGGCCGCACCCAGGTAGGACTCGAAGGTGGCGGTGTCGAAGTAGACGGACTCATATCCGAAGCTGCGTCGATGATCGATCTCGAGCACGGCCAGGCGTCCGGTGAGCGCCTCGATCATGGGGGCCAACCGATCCTGGGTCAGAACGTACTTCCGGTCCACCCTTTCCTGGAGCGCCGCCAACGCGTTCAATTCGTCGAGCGAGATCGGGGCGAGGCGAGCGACCGGGGCGGTGTTCTCGACGGTGCAAGGGGTGAGGGTTGTCATCGGTGTTGTCCGACCAGGAGATCGCCTGCGCTGCGATCGTTCGAACCCGACCTCAAGCGGTAGCGGACGTCGACGGAGGTCGAATCGTTGATGAGGTCGACCCTCTTCACCTTGACTTTGACGACCTGGGCGTTGAGCAGGCTCTCCAGCCTTGCCACGAGTTGAGCTTCGTCGGTGAACGCTGCGTCGAGGGTGACAGTTTGTTGGCGGCTGGCGGCGAACAAGATCGGATGGTCCCCGATGAACAGTGCAGCCAGGATGGCGGCCATCAGCGCCGGTGTGAGCCAGGTCGGGCTGACCTCGAAACCTGCCAGCAAGCCGAGCGCAAGGGCCGAGAAGTAGTAGGCGATCTCCTCCTGGGCGATTTCGGCGCTCCGCAGCCGGATGATCGACAACACGCCGAACAAGCCCAGACCGAGTCCGGCGGAAACCTCCGACGCGGCGAGAGCGGTAGCCACCGCCATCACGCCGATGTTCAGAGAGAGTATGGCGACGACCATGTCACGACGCTGATAGCGGGGGAAGTAGAGGGCGAAGACCAGGACGGTGACCGCGGCGATATCGGCCAGGATGATGAATGAGTTGGACATGGCAGGACGCTCCTTGTGGTGGGTTGTGTCAGCCATCACTGAAACAAGCGAGCTTTGGAGTTCTCTGTGAACGAGCTCCGGTCTACGTGGGTGAGCGTGGAGCAGGTCCTGCCCGATCCGGATTCACAGGCAACTCCCAGACGTTTTGCAGGCTGCCCGCGACCGGCAGTTCTTGGATAGATGCATCCCCCGACAAACGACCAGAGGACGGACAGATGTACACCACTCAGACCATCGGTAAACGAATCGGCGCCACGGCGTTCGGCATCATGATGCTCGTCTCCTCCACCGGGTGCACCGCCGGCGTCGACGACGATTCGGCCACACCCGGTTCGGCCACCGTGGCACAAGTCGACGGCGGATCGGGTGATTTCGCGTCGATCCAGCTGACCAGCGGCGGGGTCGCTCTCTTCGACAGCAGCGTCGTACACGACATCGAGATCGAATTCGACCGGGACGCCTACGATGCGATGATCGCCACGTATGAGAACACCGGTGAGAAGGAGTGGATCGAGGCCATCGTCACCATCGACGGCACCACGTTGGATCAGGTCGGTCATCCGCCTCAAGGGCAACTCGTCGCTGTTCGGCTTGACCGCTAGACCGCCGACGTCCCGAGAAGCTGCCGTGGCTGATCCGTCTCGACAAGTACGTCGATGGCCAGAACTACCACGGATGACGCCGATGTCGTCATCCGTTCCAACTCCACGACTGCGATGAACGAAGCGGTGGCCCTCGAGTTGCTGAGCCTGACCGGGCTCGCAACCCAGGAAGCGATCGCCACCGACTCACCGTCTACGGCGGTGGCGACCGAGTTGCGCTTGGCATCGAGCATCCCGACGACACTGGAGGAGCCGAATACTTCGACGTCCGACGAGTCAGCGCTGTACAAGGCGGACAGCACCGGCGACTACAGCTATCGCGGCGACGACCCCGACGCCTACGACGAGGTCTTCGACCAGAAGGCCGGGCGAAGACGACCTCGAACCGCTGATCGAGTTCCTCGACTTCATCAACAACAGTGACGACGAGACCTTCGCCGCCGAGCTCGCCGGCCGGCTCGATGTCGATGCGTTTGCGACATACCTCGCCTTCCAGGACCTCGTCGGCAACTTCGACGACATCGACGGCCCCGGCAACAACAGCTACCTCCAGTACGACTACGACACCGGCCGGTTCACTGTCGTGAATTGGGACCTGAACCTGGCGTTCGACACCGCCAACGTCGGGGGAGCGGGTAGACCGGGCGGCCCTGGCGGCTTCCAGGGTCATCCCGAGGACGGTATGCCCGAAGGGCCCCCCGCTCCCGGCGGTGACTTCCCCGAGGGCAACGTGCCGCCGACCGGCGGACCAGCCGGTCCCGATGCCTTCGGCAGCAATGTTCTCGTGGACCGGTTCATGAACAGCGACGGGTTCGCCCAGCTGTACGGCGCTGCCGTCGCCGAGCTGACCGACTCGCTGTTTGCCAGCGGCGCTGCTGAGGAGATCGTCCAGACGTGGGTCGACGTGCTGAGTGCGCAGGCCGGTGATCTCGTCGACGACGCCACCATCGAGGTGGAGGCGGAGGCGATTCGCACGGCCATCGAAGGAGCCTGATGTCCGATCGTCCGCCGCTCGTGCTCGTCGCTGACGACGAGGAGAACATCAGATACCTGGTCGAGTCGGGGCTGCAGTTGGCCGGAATCGACACGGTCTCGGCTTTCGATGGCCGATCGGCGCTGGCGGTCGTGTCCGAACAGCGGCCCGATCTCATTGTGCTCGACGTGATGATGCCGGGGCTCGACGGGTTCGAGACGCTCCGCCGGCTCCGGGACTCGGGCAACAGGACGCCTGTCATCTTCCTGACCGCCCGAGACTCGACCGACGATCGCGTCAAGGGCCTCACGGGCGGCGGCGCCGACTATGTCGTCAAGCCATTCGCCATCGCCGAACTCGTCGCTCGTGTGCGGTTGCGGCTCGACGATGGCCGAGCGTCGTCGGCGGGCAGCGTCCTCACGTGCGCCGACCTGGAGCTCGACACCGACGCCCACCGCGTCACCGGGCTGGGGTGAGGATCGATCTCACGCCGACCGAGTACAAACTGCTGCACGTCCTCGTCAGCAACACGGGTCGCGTTTCGAGCCGGGCGCAGTTGCTCGAGCACGTGTGGGCGTACGACTTCGACGGCGATCGTCCGTGATCGACACCTACATCAGCTACCTGCGCCGCAAGCTCGACAACGTCGAACCGAAGCTGATCCACACGATCCGCGGCGTCGGTTTCTGCCTGCGGGTCGACGAATGAAGCTGCGGACCCGCATCCTCAGCGGTTTCGCTGTCGTGATGGTCCTCGTCGTCGGGTTCGGTGTGGTCGTCGTCGCCGCGCAGCGAAACCAGCTCATCGACCAGCTCGACCGACGACTGGCGGCTGTCGTCCCACTCGATCGTCCAGCCCCTCCGCCCAACCAATCCGATCTGCCCCCGGCCAACCCTGATCAACCGATCTCGGACATCTTCATCGCAGCGGTGCTCGCCGACGGCACGATCGACCTCCTGGTCCAAGGCCAGTTGCTCGACGACGTGCCGGATCTGCAGCCGCTCGTCGGCTTCAGCCTCGATGGGCGGACGTTCCTGACGATCGACTCGGTCGACGGCGCAACCACATTCCGCGGTCCTCGCCGACCCGATCGTCGACGGTGCCGTCACGACCGTGATAGCGGTTCCGACCACCGATGTAGACGAGACCGTGCGACGCCTCGCCGTGACATCGTCCGTTGTTGCTTCGCTCGTTGCGCTGATTCTCGGCATGGTCGCATGGTGGATCGTGCGGCTGGGGCTGCGACCGATTTCGGCGATGACCGAGACTGCCCTGGCGATCTCATCGGGTGATCGCCAACGCCGAGCCCCCGAACTGGAGGGGTCGACCGAAGCCGGAGAACTGGCCTGTGCCTTCAACGTGATGCTCGACCAGCGCAACGAGGCCGAGGACAAGCTGCGCAGGTTCGTCTCCGATGCCTCCCATGAGCTTCGCACGCCGCTCACATCGATTCGCGGCTACCTCGACCTCTATGCAGAGGGCGGCTTTCGTGACCCGGGTCAACTCGACGACATCGTGCGGCGGATGCGAGACGAGACCGGGCGAATGGGACGGTTGGTCGAAGACCTTGTTCAATTGGCACGGCTGGACGAAGCACGCCCGCTCCAGCTCGCCACCGTTGACATCGGCGAGCTGGCGCACGATGTCGTCGCCGACGCCCGGGCTCGTCGCCCGGACCGCCGGATCGAGGCGCACGTCCCCATCGGCAGAGCCGTGGCCGCCGAGGTCGATCGTGACAAGATCCAGCAACTCGTCGCGGCTCTCGTCGACAACGCTCTCACACACGCGCCCAACGCCAGCGTCGAGGTCCGGGTGGAGGCCGAGCCGGACCACGTGCTCATCGTCGTCGCCGACGACGGTGCCGGGCTCACCGAGGCGCACGCTTCCCGCGTCTTCGCCCGTTTCTACAGAGGCGACGCCTCCCGTGCACGGAGCACCGGCGGATCCGGGCTTGGCTTGGCGATCGCCAAAGGGATCGCGGAAACCCATGGAGGCACGATCGATCTCCGGACTTCTCCCGGCGAAGGCTGCGAGTTCACGGTTCGCCTTCCGGCGTCCGGCGACAGTTGACCTCGCACCGACGGCCAGTCAGACGCGACCCTCGATGCGAGTACGACACCGTCGCCCTCGGCGCCGGAGCAGAGTGACCTGTCGTCGTTCGTGTCATCTGATCTGGCGATATGCCCGACGGGAGGAGCCGCGCCGAGATAAGAGGTCGACGATCCGACACCCGCACCGTTCTCGTAGGGGGCCACCCGGGTATGCCGGCTCACCGTTCCTCGCATAGGCTCTCGGCAAGTGCCGGTTCGGCAGGAAAGGTAACGCTGTGCAGAGCAAAGGAAACGCAATTTGGTCGGGCAGTCTGGCTGATGGGTCAGGCTCGACGAGCCTCGGGAGCGGACTCACCGAGCCGCTGAACATCAACTGGCGGGCGCGCACGGAGGACCAAGGCGCCAGCACCAACCCCGAGGAGTTGATCGCAGCCGCGCATGCGTCGTGTTACTCGATGGCCCTGTCCCACGCCCTCGCCGGGGCGGGACATCCCCCGGCCCGGCTCGACACGAGCGCGGTCGTCACCTTCGGGCCCAAAGAGGGAGGTGGGTTCGCCATTTCGTCGGTCGCCCTCACCGTGCGGGGCGATGTTCCCGGCATCGACGCCGCCGGGTTCGAGGAGGCGGCAACCGGCGCCAAGGACGGCTGCCCGGTGTCCCAGGCCCTCGCCGGCAATGTCGAGATCACCCTCGACGCCGCCTTGATCTAGCGACCCCTGCCCTGGCCAGGCCGCCTTCTCGGGTCTCCGGGTCGTAGGCCCCGTACCCGTCAGCCGAACGGAGAGTCGCGACAGCAGGGCCTCGAAGGCTTCTCGTTGATCGCAGCGAGCCTGGACCACGCCCCCGCAAGAGGAGCTGGCCTTCACGCGGTGAAAGGGCACCATAGATTCGAACAGGGAGAGAAGCCGCATGAAGCAGCTGCTGGACTGTCGTCGCATGCTCTCGCTGTACTAGGCCTGATCACCGCAGCATGCGGATCGAGCAACGACGGTGAGGTCGGCGACACCGTGGTCGAGGAAACCACGACCAGGACCGCTGCTGAAGAGACCAACAGCACCGCCACCGAGGCGGAGGAAACGACGACGACCGCAGCCAAGGGGGCCGATGTTCGTCCGGGCCGACGCCGACCTCGTCATCTGGTCCGATGACGACCGCAGGGCTGTGCTCGAGCCCTTTGTCGAGGCGTTCGCCGCCGACAACGGGCTGACCGTTGCCGATCCAGGCGATCAACTTCGACGAGCTCGATGACCGTTTCCGGGCAGCCGCCCCGGCCGGAGAAGGACCCGACATCCTGGTCGGCCCCAACGACTGGCTCGGCGAACTGGTCACCAGCGGTTTGATCACCCCGGTCGAGCTCGGTGCGGCGACGAGTCGAGTTCAGCGAAGGTGGCCTCAACGCCTTCACCTTCGACGGTCAGCTCTATGGCGTGCCCTACGCCCTCGGAGAACGTCGCCTGTTCCGCAACACCGATCTGGTGCCCAAGGCCCCAGCGACCTTCGAGGAGTTGGAGGAGATCGCTCTCGGCCTGGTTGCCAGCGGAGACGCCGACGTGGCGCTCGGCCTCCAGAACGGCAACGACGTCTATCACAACTACCCGCTGTTCAGCGCCCAGGGCGGCTACCTGTTCGGCACCACCGCCGATGGCGGCTACGACGTGACCGACATCGGCCTCGATTCGGCGGCCGGTCTGGCCGCGGCCGAGCAGTTTGGCGCATGGGTGGACAACGGTTTGATCTCCGCCGACGTCTCGGCGGACATCATGAAGTCGTCGTTCTCCGATGGTCGGGCGCCGTTCGCCATCACCGGCCCGTGGAACCTGTCGCTCTTCACCGATGCAGGCGTGCCCTTCGTGGTCGAGGCGATCCCCCCCGTCAACGGTGGTCAGGCGGCACCCTTCGTCGGTGGCAGGGCTTCATGCTGAATGCACAGGGCGAGAACCCGCTGTTCGCCCAGGCCTTCCTCACCGATGTCGCCGCTTCCGAAGAGGTGCAGCTGGCGCTCTACGAGGTTGGCAATCGTCCGCCGGCCAACCTCGCCGCCCTCGAGATGGCCAGCGCCGATGTCAACATCCTGGGTCTGGTGCGGCGGGGTCGATCGGCCAGCCGATCCCGGCCATCCCCGAGATGAACGCCGTCTGGGGTCCCTGGGGCGACGCCTACACGGATATCCTGAACGGTGTACAGACCCCGGGTGAAGCTTTCGTCGAGGCGGCGGACCGGATCCGCCGGGACATCGGCTGATCCAACCGTGTGCATGAAAGGGTGACCAGCTGGCCAGGACCGCCAGTGCTTGGCCCCAACGCCGCAGTGGCCCTGTTCATCCTCCTCCAGAAGTACATCGTGAGCGGACTCACCGCCGGCGCCGTCAAGGGCTGAGGCCGGATCGGGTGGCTTCGCCGATTTGCACTAGAACGGGTGCATGCCGTCGTTCGTAGGGTCTGAGGGCGAGGTCCACTTCGAGCGATGGACCCCGAAGGGTCCGCCCGAGCGGCTCGTCGTGATCGTTCACGGCTACGCCGACTACGCAGCCCGCTACCGCCACCTCGCCCGACGACTCGTCGATGAGGGTGCTGCGGTCTACGCCGAGGACCATCAGGGCCACGGCCACAGCGACGGCGAGCACGCCCTCATCACCGACTTCGAACATGTCGTCGACGATCTGGCCACGCTCCTCGACATCGCCGTGGAGGCCCACGGGAGCCTGCCCGTGGTGATGATCGGCCACTCGATGGGGGGTCTCCTCACCGCCCGGTTCGCCCAGCGACACCCCGAACGACTCAGCGGCCTGGTCTTCCTTGGCGCGGTCCTGGGTGACTGGCACTGGGCCCGAGACCGCGCTGGCCCAACCCGAACTCCCCGAAGCACCGACCGATTTCTCGGGCATGTCACGAGACCCAAACGCCGTTCGGGCCTACGCCGACGATCCCCTGATCTACCACGGACGGTACAAGCGGCCTCTGCTGGAGGCCGAGATGATCGCGCTCGAGCGATTTGGAGAACAGGTGGACCGGCTGCGGATGCCCGTGCTGTTCTGCCATGGCACCGACGACCCCTACGTCGACTACCGGACATCCAGGGCGGCGGTGGAGGCCATGCCGTCGACCGACGTGACGGTCCGGCTCTACGACGGCGCCCGCCACGAACTGATCAACGAGATCAACCGGGGCGAGGTGCTCACCGGGATCGCCGCCTTCGTCGCTCGCGTGGCGTGACCCGCAGGAGCGCACCCGGTCCGCCCAGGCCCTTGAATCGGCAGTCCATTCGACACCGATGGAGTGAAGCCCGGAGAGATCTTCCCCGGTCTCTCGTGTTGGTGGTTGTTGATGCTGGTGGTCCCGCAACCGCTGGCTGCAGGGCCTCTAGGCCGGTCGGCCCAGTTCTGAAAAAGTTCTCAATAGGGCCACTAGTCGAGTCGATCCGGACCCTATGCGATTCTCACGGACTGTGGTACCCACGACAAGACTGGCCGCGATAGCTGCTGCCCTTCTCATGCTGACCGTCCTCACGACCACTCGCTCGGAGGCGGCGTTCAGCGCCACCACCGACAACACCGCCAATGCGTTCGCCACGGGCTCGGTGGAACTGACCGACGACGACACCGGTACGGCGATGTTCACCGTGACCGACATGTCCCCCGGCGCACCCGAGGTGAACTGCATCGAGGTGACCTACTCAGGCACCATCCTCCCCGCTGACGTCAAGTTGTACGGCACCACCACCGGAGCGCTCGACACCTATCTCGACACCACGATCGAGCTGGGTACCGGCGGCGTGTTCGACGATTGCACCGGCTTCACGCCGACGTCGACGATCTACACCGGAACGCTCGAAGCCTTTGCCACCACCCACGCCGATTGGGGTACCGGTCTGGCCGTGTTCACCGCCGCCGCCAACCCCGAGGTGGTCACGCTCCGGTTCACCGTGGACGTGCAGAACGACCCCCTCGCTCAGGGGCTGACCTCCACCGCCGACTTCACGTTCGAGGCCCAGGGCTAGCCCGACGGTCCAACCGAGTCCGCACATGCAGCGATGGCCACGTCAGCGGGCGTGGCCATCTGCGCGCCAGGTCTCAAAAATGCGCCGATCAGGACGATTGTAGAGAATGACCACCGTGGCCTCGCTGGGGATTCCCCGGCGCTCCGTGACGCACTGGGGGGTGACCGCGTCCCCGGCCCACCGGATCGGCGGTTCGGACGAGCGTCAGGGAACGTCGGCTCGACTCGGCGGTCCCCGACTCCGAGCTGCGGATGCGCTTGAGCCAGTGGGGTAGGCTGATCTCCAACATCATCTCGGTGTTCATCGTGGTGGTGGTCGCCGGACTCACCTGCCTTGCATCACTACCGGCGCTGGCGGGCTACGGGCCTGTCGTCGTCACCACCGGCTCCATGGAACCCTCGCTGCGCCCGGCCGACGTGGTGATCACCGCCACGCCCACGCCGGGGAGGGTCGGGGTCGGAACGGTGATCAACTACGAAACGGGTAACGACACCCGCATTCACCGGGTCATCGCGGTGGATGCTGATGGCTACCGCACCAAGGGTGACGCCAACCGGACCGCCGATTCCGGGTCGGTCGAGTTCGGCGACATCAAAGGCATCGGCTTCTACCTGGTTCCCCTGGTCGGGTATCCCCGCATGTGGGTGGACGCGGGCGAATGGTGGAAGGTGCTCGTAGCGATGATCGTCCTGGTCTCGATGCGTCTACTTCTCCAGGGTCGAGTGGCTGATGCCGTCGACGACCTCATCCGATGCGCTGGCCGCAGCGGTGCCGGTTCGCCGCAGCGTCAGAGAGTTCGCCCGATGAGCGACTCGAATTTCGCGACTTCGGCCAGCGTCGAAGCCGATGGCAGCATCGCCCTGGTCCGCATCGTCATGGCGATGGTCGGATCGGCGGTCGTGATCGGTGGCCGCTCGACCGGCGGAGTGACGAGCTGGTTGCTGGCCATGTTGCTCGTCCTTGTCATCCTCGCGGTGGCTGCCGGCCTGTCGAAGCTGTCGACGTGGGTCCGCCAGGACAGGTTCAGCGAACACTTCCGTGACGTCGTCATGCAGAGCGCCGACAGCCTCGCGACCCTTGGGCTCGTCTGGTTGATGAGCGATGTCAGTCCTGCCGCCGGTTGGGTGCTGCTCGCCATTCCCATCGTCATCTCGTCGTTGCGGGCCTCGGCGACCGGCGTTCTGGCGGTGTGGGCCGGCGTCTCGGCCGGCTACCTCGCCCTTCTCTGGTTCGATCTCGCCCAACCGGGTCGGGAGGGGATCGGCCAGGCCCTCGTGTTCGAACGCCCTGGCACGCTGCTGGCCGTCGCCGCGTGCGTGGCCATCCTCACCCGGTGGTTGCAGGACGGCTGGGTCCGGCAGGCCGAAGTGGCGCGCGAATCCGAGGCCCGCCTCGGCCACATCGGTGTGATCGAACGGGCCGGCCGGCGGATGAGGGAACTCGATCCCGAACACGTGCTCACGAGCTGCCTCGAACACGCGGTGGACCTCGGTTTCGACGCCGTCACGGTGTGTCGCGACGGCAGTGTCGAAGAGTGCGTCGGTGACGGTGAGCTGGTTCCGGCTGGCGAAGCGATCGAAGCCGAACCGGGGCTCGTCGACCTGATCGAGTGGCGAGACAAGGGCCACAAGATGGTCTTCAGTTCCTCGATCCGCGAACCACGGACCGGCGTGGTGATCAGCGGCTGGAGCGCCCGCCAGGCGTCGCAGCTCCTCCAGATCGAGGCGCTCACGCTGCTCGTGGGACAGGCCACCGTCAACATCGAGGCGGCTCAACTTGCTCGGGCGGGCCCGGTACCAGGCCGACCACGATCCCCTCACCGGACTGGTCAATCGGGCCGGGCTCGATCGACACATGGCGTTGGCCACCGCCAAGAAGCAACTCCTCGCAGTGTTCTTCATCGATCTGGACTATTTCAAGACGACCAACGACAAGTACGGCCACGGTGTCGGCGACCAGGCCCTCATCCACGGCGCCCGGTGCATCACCGAGGCGGTCGGAGATTCCGGCTTCGTCGCCCGCTTCGGCGGTGACGAGTTCGTCGTCGTGCTCGAAGGCGACGCCGCCAAGGAGGTCGAGCAGATGGCCCAACGGATCCGCAAAGCGGCGGAACGGCCTCTCGTCGTGGACGATCTGAGCCTGCTCGTGCCGCTGAGCGTCGGCACGGCCGTCGCCTCCGGTCCCACCGACCCCGACGACCTGCTGCGGGATGCCGATCACGCCCTGCTGGCGGTGAAGGCGCGGCGCAAGAAGCCCAGCGCTCGAGGCGACTCGGCCTCTCTGGACCCGAAGGCGTCGATGCCGACGGCCGACGTTCCCGACGACGCCGCCTCCCTCGTGCATCGCCGAACCCAGCCATTCTCCTGAACAGGATGACCCCAATCAACCTGGTGGTCAGTCGGCCGGCCTGCAAGGGACTGGACATCCCGGAGTTGTAGACGGTCGAGCCGGGTCGCTCGGTCCTGGGAGCTGATCAGCCTGCTCTGAAGAGCACCGGAAACAACGGATGATCCATCGGCGCGCCGGCGTCGAGATCGAGCTCGTCGAAGGGGGGCGACGTCGTCCACGGCCGGGGGGCGTGGACCATGTCGTCGCCCAGCATCCGCACCGACAGAACCCGGCGGCGGTGGGGACCCTCGACCCCGCCGGCGCCGTGCACCGTCAACATGTTGAAGAACACCGCATCGCCCGGCTCGAGCTCCCAGCCGATGACGCGCCACCGGTCCGGATCAGCTGTCGAAGTCGGGCAGCTCGGCCAGTGCGCCTTCGGGAAACCACTTTGCCTGGCCGTCGAGGAACGTGCGGGGCATGTACCACGGGCCCACGGTGTGAGCCTGCGATGAACTCCAGCGTCGAGGCCCGGGGTACCGGGTCGACCGGGAACCACATGCTGGCGTTCTGGCGCCCGTCGACGTTGTAGTACGGCTGATCCTGGTGCCACGGCGTGCGCTGCCTCGTTCCCGGCTCCTTCACCAAGACGTGGTCGTGGTAGAGCCGGATCGTCGACGAACCGGTCAACTCCGCCGCGATCTCCGCGGCCGGTGAGTGGCGAATGAATCGCTCCATCGCCGGCAAGCGCTGCCAGTTGCAGAAGTCCTCGATGAACGGGGCGTCGTCGCCGGCGCTGGCCCGTTTGGCCAAGGGTGACGAGATCGGCGAGGTTGGCATCGATCGCCTCGGTCGCCCAGGCGATGTGCTCATCGGTGAACGCCTGCCGCACGCACACCGCGCCGTCGGCTGCGTAGTCGCCCTCGACGATCAACGGCATCACTTGACCCGGTTGCCGCGCTGCCAGACGTGGGTGACCCGATCCGGTCGGCCCCACGACCGTGCGGTCCTCCAGCGGGTTGGTGTCCAGGGCGATCACGTCGGCGTCATAGCCCACCGCCAGCTGCCCCGACCGGGGTGCT
The DNA here is from genome assembly GCA_963793385.1 of uncultured Acidimicrobiales bacterium. Taxonomy (GTDB): domain Bacteria; phylum Actinomycetota; class Acidimicrobiia; order Acidimicrobiales; family SZUA-35; genus JABDIY01. The sequence continues at coordinate 6,032 of CAWCAF010000017.1, read as the reverse complement.
TGGGGGCCAAGGGTCTCGGGTCCGTTGGCGGTGGCCGCCTCGATCGCCTCGAGATCGGTCATCCCGGCATTGATCAGGTGAAGGATCTCGGTTCCGCTCTGGCCGTACATCTGCCCGGACACGAAGATGTCACAGCCGGCTGCGATCCTCACGCCCTTGGCGACGGCGATCTTCATGGCCTGGGCATGGGCAGTCGGCCACGATCAGGCCCTTCTCGTAGGCGTACCGGGGCAGGGCGTCGCTCTGACCCAGCAACTCGTCGATCACGAAGCGGGTGGGCACGAGCATGGCGCCCTTCTCCACCATGAGGTCGGCGGCTTCTTCGTCGAGGAAGCTGCCGTGTTCGATCGTGAAACAGCCTGCCCGGAGCGCGGCCATGATCCCCGCCTTGCCGTGGCAGTGGGCGGCGACGATCCGCTCGGCCCGGCCGGCCTCGGCCACGATCGCCGACAGCTCGTCGTCGGAGAACTGCTGGTGCAGAGGATGATCCACCTCGGACATCACACCGCCCGAGGCGCAGATCTTGATCAGCTTGGCGTTGGCTCGCAGGTTGGTCCTCACCGCCCTGAGTACCTCGGGCACACCATCGCACAGGAGGCTGAAGCCGGATTCGCAGGTCACGCTGTGCACGAAGTCGAGCGGGAAGCTGTGCAGATCGCCATGGCCTCCGGTGGTCGACAGGATCGCGCCCGCCGCGTGGATCTGCGGGGAGCGAATCCTGCCCTCGGCCACCGCAGGAGCCATCCGAAGCCCCAGCCCGCCCACTTCCCGGACGCTGGTCACCCCACCGTCGAGCATGGCGGCGGCATCCGCCACCGACCGGGCTGCGGCGGTGACCGGATGGGTGGTGGCGAGCGTGTCGATGTCGGGGCTGGGCATGCCGGTGAAGTGGGCGTGGCAGTCCCACAGGCCCGGCAGAATCACCGGAACCTCGGTCACCTCGTCCTCCGCAGCGACCTTCGGCGCCGAACTCGACGGCCCGCCGTAGAGAATGGTCGGACCGTCGAGCACGACCGTGCCCGCCCCGACCGGCTCACCCCGTCCGGGTATCAGCAGGTCAGCAATGATGTGGTAGGCCATTTGCGGGCACCCCTCCGGCTCGGGTCGCTGTGGCGGCCCAGGATACTTCAGTCTCCAGTGTCGGCCCGTGCCGATATGTCGAGCGCAACCGTCGTGTTACTGCAGTATGTTTTCGCACAGCCGTGTGGTCTGGTAACCGGAGCCGGTGCGATAGAAAAGCAGCGAACGATCAAGGGAGAGACGAAATGACACGATCTGTGAAACTGGCGTTTGCGCTGCTGGCGGTGATGGCCCTGCTGTTCACCGCCTGCGGCAGCAGTGATGATTCAGAAGGGTCGGCCTCCGGCACGACCGCCGGGTCCGAGGACGGGGGCTCCGAAACCACCGCCGCCGACGGCGAGATGGAGGAAACCGACGTCAAGGCGGCGTTCGTGATGGTCGCTCCCGTCGGCGACGCCGGCTGGAACTTCATGCACAACCAGGGTCGTTTGGGCGCCGAAGCCGCCACCGGCGTGGAAACGGCGTTCGTCGAGGCGATCCCCGAGGGCGGGGCCGAGTTCGATCAGGCGGTCCAGCAGTTCATCGACGACGGGTTCAACGTGATCATCACCACCTCGTTCGGCTACATGGACGCCACCGAGACCTTTGCCACCAACAACCCCGACGTCATCTTCGAGCACATCTCCGGCTTCAAGATGAACGACACCAACTTCGGCAACACATTCGGCCGCATGTACCAGCCTCGCTACATCGCCGGCATGGCCGCCGGCGCTGCGACCACGAGCAACAAGATCGGCTACGTCGCCGCGTTTCCGATCCCCGAGGTCATCCGCGGCATCAACGCCTTCACCCTCGGCGCTCGGCGCATCAATCCTGACGCAGTGGTCGAGGTGGCCTGGACCAGCACCTGGTTCGACCCCGGCGTCGAAGGCAACGCCGCCCAGGCCCTGATCGACGCCGGCGCCGACGTGCTCACCATGCACCAGGACTCCACCGCGACAGGTCAGATCGCCACCGACGCCGGTGCCACCTTCATCGGGTACCACAGCGACATGAGCGCGCAGGTCGACAACTACCTGACCGCCCCGGTCTGGAACTGGACCCCTCGCTACACCGACATCATCGAAGCAGCGATCGCCGGGACCTACACGCCCGAATCGTGGTGGGGCAGCATGGCCGACGGCGTCGTCGACATCGAAATCCCCGAAAGCTCTCCGGTCGCCGCTGAGATGCAAGAGGTGAAGGATGCGATCATCGCCGGCACCTTCGACGTGTTCGACGGCGCCATCACCGCCCAGGACGGCACCGCCATCACCGACGACACCGGCACACTGCTGGTGGACCTGCAGGACCCGTTCGGTAATCCGATCGGTGCGGTCGGCGACACGATCAACGACGGCATCCTGCTGGGCATGGGGTTCTTCGTCGAAGGGGTCATCGGGTCCACCGAGGGCTGATCCGTTCACCGAGCTGACGCGATGGGGGGCGGATGCTGGCAGTCGAATTAGAGGGGATCTGGAAACGGTTCCCGGGAGTCGTGGCCAACGCCGGGGCGAACCTCGCGGTTCGTCCCGGTTCGGTCCACGCCGTGCTCGGTGAGAACGGGGCCGGCAAGACCACTCTCATGAACGTGCTGGCCGGGGTGTACCGGGCCGACGAGGGAACGGTCAAGGTGGACGGCACGATCCGGCACTTCGCCTCGCCGGCCGACGCCATCGCCGCCGGGGTGGGGATGGTCCACCAGGAGTTTCGCCTGATCCCCACCTTCACCGTCGCCGAGAACGTCGCACTGGGCGCTGCGCCTCGGATCCTGTCCCGCCGGGCGATCGAAGGAGCAGGTGGCCGAGCTGGCCGAGCGTTTCGGTCTCGCCACCACGCCGGACCGTGAGGTGTGGCGGCTCTCGATGGGCGAACGGCAACGGGTCGAGATCCTCAAGGCCCTGTGGCGCGATGCCAAAGTCCTGATCCTCGACGAACCGACCGCAGTTCTCACCCCGGGCGAAGCCACCGAGCTCGGCCGCATCGTCTCGACGATGGCAGCCGATGGACGATCGATCATCTTCATCAGCCACAAACTGGACGAGGTGACCGCTTTCTGCGACGAAGCGACGGTCCTACGGGGCGGATCGACGGTGGCTGCGTCGCTCGCGGTCAAGGACCTCAACGCCGACCGATTGGCCGAGCTGATGGTCGGCGCCGCAACCGAGGTCTCCAAGCGTCGAAGCCGGACAAACGCCGTCGCCACGGATCGACCGGTCCTCGAGGTCGAGAATCTGACCGTGAGGGATCTGCGAGATCTGCTCGTCGTCGACGGTGTGTCGCTCCAGGTGCACGCCGGCGAGATCGTCGGCATCGCCGGTGTGGCCGGCAACGGTCAGCGGCCACTGGCCGATGCCATCGCCGGCCTGGGAGCTCTCGAGGCGGGCACGGTGCGGGTCGACGGGGTGGACCTCACCGATGCCACGCCGAAGATGCGCAACGCTCGAGGCTTGTCTTACGTGCCCGAGGATCGCCTCGGCGTCGGGCTGGCTCCCCGACTCAACGTGATCGAGAACGCCATGATGCGTTCCTACCGGGCCTTCGCCCGGCGCTCGATCATCGACTCGGGCGCGGCCGCCTCGGCCTGTGACCGGCTCATCGCCGCCTACCACGTGAAGGTGGGCCAGCTGACCGCACCGATCGCCGGGCTGTCGGGTGGCAATCTGCAGCGGCTGCTGGTCGGCCGCGAGCTCGGGACCGAACCCAAGGTCATGGTGGCCGCCCAACCGACCCGCGGCCTGGACGTCCAGGGCGTCGCCGCCATCCAGGAGATCCTGGTCGAACAGTCGCAATCCGGGGTCGGGATTCTGCTCATCTCCGAAGACCTGGAGGAGCTGTTCGCGCTGAGCGACCGACTCCTCGTCATGCACGAGGGCGAAGTAGTGGCCGAATTCGACCCCGACACCGCCACCCGGACCCAGGTGGGCGCGGCGATGGCCGGCGGCTCCGGCCACGAGGCGGCCTGAGACATGCTTGGTATGACCCTCGTCCGCCGGGAGAAACCGCTCGCCGGGGGCCAGGTGCGGGCCGTTGCCACGGGCGTCGTTCTGGCGCTGCTCGTCGGTGCGGTGCTCCTGGCCGCGACCGGGAGCGATCCGATCGAGGTCTACTCCAAGATGTTCACCTCATCCTTCGGTTCCCAACGTGGGCTGTCCACCACGTTGAATCGGGCCGTTCCACTCGGGTTGGCCGGGCTCGCGGTCGCCATCGCCGCGTCGATGGGGCTGTGGAACATCGGCGCCGAAGGCCAGATCATCGCCGGCGCCATCGGAGCGGCCTGGGTCGCCCGTCTCGGCCCCGACCTGCCAGGCCCGGTACTGATCCCGCTGATGCTGGTGGGCGCGGTCCTCGGCGGTGGGTTTCTGGCGCTGGTTCCGGCCTTCGCCCGGGCCCGGCTCGGCGTGAACGAGATCATCACCACGCTGATGCTGAACGAGGTCGCCATCCGTATCGTGCGCTACCTGGTCAATGGTCCGTGGAAGGACCCCGAGGGCAACAACTTCCCGATCGCTCCCCGGCTCCCCGAACAGGCCCGGCTCCCGGTTTCCCGGACAGCCTCAGTTCCTCGAACGAGCCAACATCGGTTTGCTGATGGCGGCGGCCGTGCTCGCCCTGTTCGGCTTCTTCTGGCTCGAAGCACCTGGGGCTACGAGCTGCGCATCGCCGGTTCGTCGGCCAAGGCCGCCGAATACGTCGGCATCTCGCTGAAGGCCAAGATCCTGACCGTGCTCGTGATCTCCGGTGCCGTGGCCGGCCTCGCCGGCGGGATCGAGCTGTCCGGGTCCTCGAACCGCCTGGTCGAAGGGGTGGCCGACGGCTGGGGATTCGCCGGCATCATCGTCGCCGCTCTGGCTCTCATGCGTCCGTCTGGTGTCGCCGCCGTTGCGGTTGCGTTCGGTGCGGTGCAGGTCGGCGGTCTGGCCATCCAGGGACCCGGCGTGCCGTCGTCGATCTCAGACATCCTTCAAGCGCTCATCTTGTTCGGCGCGCTGATTGCCGGCGTGTTCACCAACTACCGGGTGGTGCGGGCAACATGAACGAGGAAACGATCACCGGCCTGCTCGTGTCGATCATCGAGTTCGGCACGCTCCTCTACCTCGCGGCGCTCGGTGAGATCGATCGCCGAGAAGTCCGGCGTTCTGAACCTGGGCGTCGAGGGCATGATGGCGTTGGGGGGATGTCGGCGTTCTGGGTCGGGGTCGGACGTCGCTGCGCGCCAACTGGTCGACACCGGCAACCCCTGGATCGCCCTTATCGTCGCCGGAGTGGTGCGGCGCCGTCCTCGCGTCGTGCACGGCCTCGTCTCGGTCGTGCCTGGGCGCCGATCAGGTGGTCAGCGGCCTGGCACTCACGATCCTGGGGCTGGCCATGGCCGCTTTCCTCGGACAGGCCCTGGTGATCGAACGTCCGGTCGCCGAGTTCTCGCCCCTCGACCTCGGACCGCTCAGCGACATCCGGTGGCTCGGCGAAACCATCTTCTCGATGTCGGCGCTCAGCTGGCTGGCGATCGCGCTCGGGCGTCGCCACCTGGCTGGTGCTCGCCCGCACCGGGTCGGCGCTCGAGCTGCGAGCGGTGGGGGAGAGCGCCGCCACGGCCGACGCGGCCGGGCATCCGGTCGTCGAGCCCGGCTGACCGCGGTGGCCGATCGGCGGGGTGCTGGCCGGCATGTCGGGCGCCTATCTGACCCTGTTCCTGGCTCCCGGCTGGAGCGAGGGCACGACCGCCGGCCGCGGCTGGATCGCGGTCGCGTTGGTGATCTTCGGCGCCTGGCGGCCGGGCTCGCGTACCGGTCGGCGCGTTGCTGTTCGGCGGGCTGCTCGCGCTGAGCCACGCCTCCAGACCTTCGGTGTCGAGATCAGCCCGATCCTGCTCAGCATGCTGCCCTACGTCCTGCTCACGATCGCGCGTGCTGATCCGCTGTCGATCCGGTCCCGCAACCGTCCGAGCGTAGCCCCCGCCGCCATCGGCCTTC
>CAWCAF010000016.1:0-100746 GCA_963793385.1 uncultured Acidimicrobiales bacterium | reverse complement strand
CGATCGCCGACAACGGGAGTTCGGGACTGTTCGTCGTGGGTGATCAACCGGTACCGCTCACCGAAATCGACGTGCGGGAGGTCGAATGACGATGACGATCAACGGCGATGTGGTGAGCGAGGGGAACGGCGCCGCCTGTCTCGACAATCCACTCAACGCCGCGCTGTGGCTGGCCAACGAAGTGGCTCGAAGGGGCCTGCCGCTCCGAGCCGGAGAGGTCGTGCTCACCGGTGCGTTGGGACCGATGCGACCGCTGCAGGCCAGGCGACGAGGTCGTCGCGGAGCTGAGCGGCCTCGGTCGGGTCAGCTGCCGCATGGCGCAGGGAGGATCGACGATGACGATCAAGGCTGCCGTGATCGGCTCCGGCAACATCGGGACCGATCTCGCTCATCAAGTCCTTGCGCACGAGTGAGGTCGTCGAGGTCGTCGCCATGGTCGGCATCGATCCGACCTCCGACGGGCTGGCCCGAGCCGGGCGTCTGAAGGTGGCGACGACCGCCGACGGCATCGACGGACTGGTGAGCATGGACGAGTTCGCCGACGTCGAACTCGTCTTCGACGCCACCTCGGCCGGGGCTCATGCCCGCCACGACGAGGTGCTGCGCCAACACGGCAAACGGATTCTCGATCTCACGCCGGCGGCGATCGGGCCCTACGTCGTGCCACCGGTCAACCTGAGCGAGCACCTCCACGAACCGAACATCAACATGGTGACCTGCGGCGGGCAGGCCACCGTCCCGATCGTGCACGCCGTCCATCGGGTCGTACCGGTGGCCTACGGCGAGATCGTCAGCTCGATTTCGTCCCGTTCGGCCGGTCCGGGAACGAGGGCCAACATCGACGAGTTCACCGAAACCACGTCGAGGGCGATCGAGGTGGTCGGCGGCGCCCAACGGGGCAAGGCGATCATCGTGCTCAATCCCGCTGAGCCTCCGTTGATCATGCGCAACACCGTCTTCTGTCTGGTCGAAGAAGGTGAGCCGGAGGCGATCGAGTCCTCGATCGCCAAGATGGTCGAGACAGTGCAGGAGTACGTGCCCGGCTACCGGCTCAAGCAGAAGGTCCAGTTCGAGGTCCTCGACGGATCGACCACCGTGCGCATCCCGGAGTTGGACCGCAAGTTCACCGGATGGAAGGTGAGTGTCTTCCTCGAGGTGGAGGGAGCGGGCCACTATCTCCCGCCGTACGCGGGGAACCTCGACATCATGACGTCAGCAGCGATCAGGACCGCCGAGCAGATCGCAACCGGAGTCCCGGCATGAACGACACCGATCTCTACGTTCAGGACGTGACGTTGCGCGATGGCATGCACGCCATCCGCCATCAGTACCGGCTCGAACACGTTCGGGACATCTGCCGGGCCCTAGATGCGGCTGGAGTGGACGCGGTCGAAGTGGCCCATGGCGACGGGCTCGCCGGGTCCTCGTTCAACTACGGCTTCGGTGCCCACACCGACTGGGAGTGGCTGGAAGAGGCGGCCGACGTATCTGGACAAGGCGGTCCTGACCACCTTGCTCCTGCCCGGGATCGGGACCATCGACGACTTGATGCGGGCCTATGACATCGGTGTCCGCAGCGTGCGCATCGCAACCCACTGCACCGAGGCGGACATCGCCGACCAGCACATCGCCAAGGCGAGGGATCTCGGGATGGACGTCGCCGGGTTCCTCATGATGAGCCACATGAACGAACCGGTGGCCCTGGCCCAACAGGCCAAACGGATGGAGAGCGCCGGCGCCCACTGCGTCTACATCACCGACTCCGGTGGACGGCTGACCATGAGCGAGGTCCGGGATCGCATGAGGGCCTATCGCGAAGTTCTGGACGACCAAACCCAGATCGGTATCCACGCCCATCACAACCTCACCCTCGGCGTCGCCAATAGCGTCGTGGCTGTGGAGGAGGGATGCGTGCGGGTGGACGCATCTCTGGCCGGCATGGGTGCCGGCGCCGGCAACTGCCCGCTCGAGGCATTCATCGCCGTCGCCAACCTTCACGGCTGGGGCCACCGGTGCGATGTCAACGCCCTTATGGACGCAGCCGAGGATCTGGTGCGACCGCTCCAGGATCGACCGGTGCGCGTCGACCGGGAGACGCTCAGTCTCGGCTATGCAGGGGTGTACTCGAGCTTCCTTCGACACGCCGAGAAGGCCGCCGAGACCTACGGCCTGGACACGCGCACGATCCTGCTCGAGCTCGGCCGTCGCCGGATGGTCGGTGGCCAGGAGGACATGATCGTCGACGTAGCTCTCGACCTAGTGAACGGACCGGCCACCGAGGCGTGACCAGCCGGTCCGCACGACCAGGTCGACAGGTGGAACATTGCGATCGCCGCCGGCGTTGAGAGTTCCGTGGCCATCCCAGCGGTGCGAATGAATCACGCAGTTCTGTACGTCACCGATGTGGAGCGCGCCGCCGGGTTCTGGATGTCGGCGCTGGACATGGAGAAGGTGGCCGAGTTCCCCGAAGCTCGAGCGGTGTTCCTCAAACTGCGCCATGGCGGCAACGATCATGACCTGGGCCTTTTCGGTGTCGGGTCGGCCGGCAGAACCATCGGGACGACCGCCGGGGCTCTACCACTTGGCATGGCAGGTAAACACCATCGACGAGCTTGCCGCGGCCAAGGCGACCCTGGTCGAGCTCGGAGCGTTCGTCGGACAATCGAGCCACGGGACGACGAAGAGCCTTTATGCCCACGACCCCGACGGGATCGAGTTCGAAGTGATGTGGATGTTGCCCCGCTCTGCTTGGTCGAGCGTGGAAGCGGCCGTCGTCGAACCGCTCGACCTGGACGGCGAGGTCGCTCGCTGGTCCGGTGTTCGCACCGCCCACGAGCTCTCCACACCGCTTCCCAGCTGAGCACCGGCCGGGCCTGAACGACGATGCCTCGACCGGTTCGTCAGTAGGAACTCGGACTGTTTCTGCGCGACACTTCTCAGACACGGAGTGGAGCGCCATGGGTATCGATTTCACATACAACGAGCGCCCGACCATCGGGATCGAGGTCGAGTTGCATCTCGTCGACGCCGAGACCGGTGACCTCGTGTCCGCCGCCAACGAGATCCTGGCCGAGATGGGGACCGGGCATCCGGAGGGCGAGCACCCCAAGGCCAAACACGAGTTGTTCCAATCGACGATCGAGTTGATCACCGGGGTCTGCGACACGCCGGCCCAGGCCCGGGCCGATCTCGAAGCCACACTCGCCGAGCTTCGCTGCGTCGCCGAACCGCGAGGCTTGAGGATCCTGAGTTCGGGCACCCATCCTTTCGGTATCGCCCGCGACCAGGATGTCAGTCCCTTCGAGAGGTACCACGATCTGGTCGAGGCGATGCAATGGCCGGCCCGTCGCCTTCTGATATGCGGAATGCACGTCCACGTCGGGGTCCAGAGTGGCGAACGGGCGATCACCATCATCAACGAAGTGAAGCGCCATCTGCCGGTCTTCCTGGCGTTGTCGGCGTCCAGCCCCTACTTCGAAGGCGAGGACTCGGGCTTGGCGTCGGCCCGCTCCAAGGTGTTCGAGTCTCTTCCCACCGCAGGTTTGCCTCCCCAACTGGAGGACTGGGTCGACTTCGAAGCCTTCATGTCGACGCTGCTCGACTCGGACTGCATCTCCTCGATCCGGGAAGTGTGGTGGGACATCCGACCCCACCCGGATTTCGGGACGATCGAGTTCCGCATGTGCGACGCGACGCCGACTCTGCGGGAGGCCGCCGCTCTCGGTGGTCTGGCCCAGACGCTGGTGACCTGGTGCAACGACCGCATCGACGCCGGCGATCTGCCCGATCCGCCCCGCGAGTGGACCGTTCGGGAGAACAGATGGTTCGCCAGCCGGTATGGCATGGATGCCGGTTGATCGTCGAGACCGAAGGCGACGACAAACCGTTGCGTCGTCCGATCCGAGAGCTCGTGATCGAGTTGACCGAACAGCTGGCCGAGACCGCAGCCCAACTCGGCACGGAGAACGAGCTGGCCGACATCCTTCGCATCGCAGTGGACGGCACGGGGACGACTCGTCAACGTCGACTTGTCGAGCAGGGCGGTACCCTTCTCGACGTGGTGCATCACCTCGCTGACGAGCTGGCAAACGAGCAATCCAGCCCCAGATGAACGACCACAGCTCCGGCGTGCCGAGCCGCCCATCACTCGACAACTGGCTCGCACGAACACAACGAGGGCTCATCGCGATCCGCCGGAACATGCACGCCCACCCGGAGCTGAGCGGTGAGGAACACTGGCGCCACCGAACTGGTGGCCGAACGGCTCCGCATCGCAGGAATGAGTCCTGTGATCCTCGAGGTGGGCACGGGCCTGGTGTGTGACCTCGGCGCCGAGTGGTCACGAGGAGGTGCCCTTGCGCTTCGAGCCGATCTCGATGCGCTGGCGATGGACGACGAGAAGGATGTCGCCCTACCGCAGCCAGGTTCCCGGCGTTGCCCATGCCTGCGGTCACGACGTGCACACCGCCATCGTCCTCGGGACCGCGCTGTACTTCGCTCACCATCGTGACGAGCTGCCCGGTCCGCTCAGGTTCGTCTTTCAACCCGCCGAGGAGCGAATGCCCGGCGGAGCCCTCGACGTCCTGCGGAGCAGACGGTCTCGACGGCGTCGCCGCCATGATCGGCATCCACTGCATGCCGAGAATGGACGTGGGGACCGTCGGTATGCGCGCGGGACCGATCACCTCTGCCGCCGACGTCGCCGAGATCACCCTGTCCGGTCCCGGCGGCCACACCGCACGACCGGAGGAGACGATCGACATCATCAGTCTGGCCGCTCGAGTGGTGAGCGAACTTCCGGCTCGCGTCGCCGCTGCTCTCGACGACCCCTCGATGGTGAGGCTCGTCTTCGGAGCGATCCGCTCGGGGGCGGCCGGCAATGTGATCCCGTCGCACTGTCTACTCAAGGCGTCGGTGCGGACACCGTCGACGGAGTGCTGGGAGCTTCTCCCGAAGATCTGCGACGAAGCGCTGGCCGAGATCCTGGCAGGGTCCAATGCCCTCTATCGAGCTGGCCTACACCACCGGGGTGCCGCCGGTGGTGAGCGATCCGCACATGGTGGAGATCGCCGGCCGTGCGGTCGCTCCACGAATTCGGTTCGGCAGCGCTCGTCGAAGCCGAGCAGAGCTGGGGTGGCGATGATTTCGCCTGGTACACCCGCGAGGTTCCGTGCGCGTTCCTGCGTCTCGGCACTCATGATCCTGCTGATCCCACCCCCCGGCTCGACCTTCACGCTGGACACTTCGACGTGGACGAGCGGGTCATCGCCGTGGGAGTGCGCACTCTCGTCGCCAGCGTGCACGAGTACTTCGCCGAGGCCGACCGACCCCGGCGCCGGGACTGACCTTCTCTCTAGGCTGGGCCCATGGACATGCGACTCGATGGCAGGACGGCGATCGTCACCGGTGGGTCGAGAGGGAATCGGCCTGGCGATCGCAGCGGCGTTCGCCGAGGCCGGCGCCAACGTGATGATCACGAGCCGCAAGGCCGAGCAGCTCGAAGCTGCGGCCGTGGAGGTGGGTCATGGGTGCGCCTGGATGGCGGGAAATGTCGGAGAACCCGAGAGTGCCGAAGCGGTCGTCAACGCAACGGTGAAGCGTTTCGGTGGCGTGCACATCCTGGTGAACAACGCCGCGACCAATCCGTACGTCGGTCCGCTCATCGACGCCGACCTGCCAAGGTGGAACAAGACGTTTCAGGTGAATCTCACGGCCCCCTTGATCTGGACACAGGCCGTCTGGCGGGCAGGAATGAAGCGACGGTGGCGGACGTCGTCCTGAACGTTGCGTCCGTCGGTGGCCTCGGGCACGAGCTCGGAACTGGCGGTCTACAACGTGACCAAGGCGGCGCTTGATCCACACGACCAAACAACTGGCGGCTGAGCTCGCTCCCGGGGTCAGGGTCAATGCGGTGGCCCCCGGTCTGATCAAGACCGACTTCGCCCGCCTGCTGTGGGAGGGTGAACGGGGAGAACAGATCGCTCGTGGGTATCCGCTGAGGCGTTTGGGTGAGGTCGACGACATCGCCCAGGCGGCGATGTACCTGTGCTCGGACGCATCGTCGTGGGTGACCGGCCAGACCCTCGTGCTCGACGGCGGGAGCCTGATCGACTTCATGGAGCATTGACCTACGACCGGTCCGAGTCCGTCTACGGAAAACTGATCCGTCTCCAGCCTCGACGCAGGTGTTGATCGTGAGATCGGCCAACGGTACGCGTTCGTTGCACATGTCAGGCCGAGCGGTGGCCAAGACGCCGCGAAATCAGCGCTGCGGTCTGGGTTGTCAGCTGGGCCAGCTGCCGCTCGACCGCGTTCATGCGGTCCGACGGTCCCGCCACGCTGATCGCCGCCACCACCTGTGCCGACCGGTCTCGGATGGGTGCAGCGATGCTGACCACACCGACCTCTGCCTCGTGCCGATTGGTTGCATACCCGTGCTGTCGGATCTGGTCGAGTTCCCGGCGCAGTGCCGTCGTGTCGGTGATGGTGAACTCGGTCTTGACCTCCAGCTGCCAGCCCGACAGGAGCCGGTTCTGATGGTCCTTGGCGAGGAAGGCCAACAGCACCTTGCCCGTGCCGGAGCAGTGCGCTGAGTTGCGTCGCCCGATCTCGAGGAACATCCGGAGCGTGTTCGGGCTGTCGAGCCGCTCGATGTAGACCACTTCTCGCCCGTCGAGGACCGCCACGTGCACGGTCTCCCCGGTCTGGTTGCGCAGCGCGGTCATCGGGGCCAGAACCGCCTCGTGGAGGTCGAGCTGTGCTGGGCACCGCAGCGGCGAGATCGAACATGGCGAGTCCCAAGCGGTACCGGCCGGTGGCGGGATTCTGGTCGAGCATCCTCTCCTGGCTCAGCGTCGACAGCAGCCGATGCGTGGAGGACTTGCCGAGTGCGAGGTGATCGGCCAGTTCGGTCACACCCCACTCCGGTGTCGTCGAGTTGAAGGCCTTCAACACGCGCACGGCGTTGGTGACCGACTGGAGGGTCATGGGCCCCAAGGATAGACTCCGCACGTGTTCGTGTTCCCGTCATGCGGGACAGCTTTCCGAATACGGGACGCTGGCAGGTAGCGTACGTCACACGAGAGCCTGGGGTTGCGTCACATGGACATCACGGCTCCCGGTCTCGACATTCCGCCGCCGACGACACCCTTCGCATGCAGATCAGGATCACGGCCGACGGGCGACTGGCTTTGGTGCCCGACCGAAACCGCGTGCAGGATGTGCACGGACGTGATGTCGGTTTCGTCGTCGTCGTTGGCCGCCCGCCGGCATATGGTCCGAACCGAATCCACGAAGGGGTCCACATGTCACAGGAGCGGTTTTCCGAGCCCACTCGATGTCGAGGCGCCGCAAGGGCGAGCGCTGCGAGACGTTCGGAGGAAGCCATGTCGATCGACCACGTGAAATGGGCCCGGTATCTCATCGCCGGAGTCGATGAACGTCGCGAACTGCCGGCGATCACCACACAGGTCGACGATCTCTCGATCGACGACGCCTACGCCATTCAAGCGGCGGCGCTGAACCTACTGATCGATCGCGGCGAGGCTGTGGCCGGGGCAAAACTGGGCCTGACGTCGGTCGCCAAACAACAGCAGATGGGAGTCGACGCGCCGGTGTACGGCTGGCTTCTCGAGTCGTCGGTACTGCCCGACTCCGGTGAGGTTGTCGTCGGGGAGCTGATCCACCCCCGGATCGAACCCGAAATCGTCTTCCGTCTCGGCTCTGACCTCACCGGGCCCGGCGTGGACGTCGGCGACGTGTTCGATGCAACCGCTGCGATCGTCGGCGGTATCGAGGTAATCGATTCGCGGTACGAAGCGTTCAGTTTCACGCTTCCTGACGTGATCGCCGACAACACCTCGGCCGCACGGGTGATGGTCGGCGCCAACGGGATCAGACCCGGTGGCGCCGATCTCACCACCCTCGGCTGCGTATTCGAGGTCGACGGTGTGGTGACCGGCACGGCCACAGGTGCGGCTCTGCTCGGTGATCCGGCCGCCTGCGTCGCGATGCTTGCCAATCATCTGGCTCGGTACGGTCAAGGGCTCGAGCCGGGTTGGCTTGTCATGGCCGGTGCCGCCACCGACGCCAGGCCACTGGCGGTGGGCACGGTTGGCACGGCCCGGTACTCCCACCTCGGTTCTGTCACGGTGAGAGGGGTATAGATGCTCATTCTCTCGGATCGGTGGCCTTGTTCTGCGAGGCGAAGGAGATGAAGGAAGGGATCTCGGCAGACATCCCTATCAGATGGTCCGACGGCGCCGTCGGCAACCGCAGCTCCAGGACCCCGCCCCGTTTGGTGAGCGAATCCTGAACCCAATCGAGCAGTCCGGCGCCCCGGGGGTCGATGTGTTCGACCGAGGACAGGTCCAGCACCAGATCTGTGATCCCGTGTTCGTGGATCAGATCCCGGAGAATACTGTCCAACTGCGTGATGCCGTCGACGTCGATGCTGCCGCTCGCTCTCACCACGATCGTTCGACTGATGCTGAACATCGGAATGGACCTGCGGGAGTTCATTGGGGAAGCTCCGAGTGGTCGATGAGCGGTTCTTCAGGGAGTTCCTTCACCTTGGCCCGCCGTTTCCGTCGTGCCGGTATCAGACCTCGCATCTGCTCGAGGTTCCCGAAGCACAGCAGCCGATCGTTTCCTTCGAGAACCCGTACCGGCCTCGGGTTGGGGACCACAAGGGTGTCGCGATGCAGCGACAGCACCGCGATGTCCTTGTCTCGAAGCCCCGATTCCTCCAGGGTCTTCCCGACGAACTCCGAGTCATCTCTGATGAGGATCTCGGCCACGCCGTAGCCGGTACTCACCGTCAGACGTTGGCGCACGTCGAGTTCGGGGAACGCGACCTGGTTGGAGATGTAGTCGACGATCGCCCCGGCCACGTCGAGCTCGGTTGCCGTTTCGATGCCTTCGAGTCCTGGCGACGAGTTGACCTCCAAGATCATCGGTCCGGAGTCGCTCTCGAGCATGTCGACCCCGGCGACCTTGAGCCCCATGATCTGGGCAGCTCTCACCGCTGCGGTCTCGAACTCCTTGCTGATCTGGACCGGTTCGGCCGATCCGCCGCGGTGGACGTTGCTGCGGAACTCGTCACCCTGGGCGACCCTCCGCATCGCTGCGACCACCCGATCGCCGACGACAAGAGCCGCGGATGTCCTTGCCTTTGCTCTCGGCGATGAACTTCTGCAGGAGCACGTTGGTTCCCGTGCTGTGCAACGTCTCGATGATCGCCTCGGCGATCTTGGCGTCGGGGGCCAGAATGACGCCGATGCCCTGCGTGCCCTCGAGCAGCTTGATGATCACCGGGGCGCCGCCGACCCGCCGGATGGCGGCGGCCGCATCGAGTCGATCCCGGACGAACGTGGAGGGCGGGATGGCGATGTCGTGCCGCGACAGGATCTGCAACGAACGGAGTTTGTCTCGCGAATTGAGGATGCCGTTGGACCCATTCGGCGTATACACGTCCATCTGTTCGAACTGCCGGACGACCGCCGTTCCGAAGTAGGTGATCGATGCGCCGATGCGGGGAAGAATCGCGTCGTAGTCCGAGAGCGGCTTGCCTCGGTACTGCAGATCCGGTTCGTCTCCGGCGAGGTCGATGGCGAATCGCAACGTGTTCAGGACCTTGACGTCGTGCCCTCGTTCACTGGCGGCGACCTTGAATCGGCGAGTGCTGTAGCTGCTCGGCGCTCGGGAGAGGATGGCGAGTTTCAATCGAGGTGCTCCTTGGGTTGGGCGATGTGAACTACGGCGTCGCCTTGGTTGACAATCGGCGACAGATTCAGCCCGATGACGATTCCGTCGGTGTTCGACTTCACGACCGCCAGCCGTCGTCCGAACGCGTCATGGACCCGGCCCATGAGTTGTCCTTTCGTGACGACCTCTCCGACGCTTGACCAGATCTGGGCGATACCACTCCTGCGGACACGAACCCACCGAGATGACCGACACTCGATCGAGGCGGGCGGCTCGATCCTGCCGTGCAGTTGCTCTTTCAACATTCCGATCTCGTTGAGGACGCGGAGAACACCGCTCGTGGCGGTCGAGATCGATGGCTCGTCGAACCGCCACGCCTCACCGCCCTCGTAGAGCAGGACGGTGGCCCCTGCGTCGGCGGCCGCCTGACGAAGGGACCCGTCCCTCGTGCGTGCGTGCAGCATCACCGGAGCGCCGAAGGCTTGAGCCAACCGTCGAGTTGCCGGATCGTCGAGGTCGGCACGGATCTGAGGCAGATTGGTCCGATGGTCCGAACCGGTGTGCAGGTCGATGCCGACCGAGCAGCGGGCTACCACCTCCCGGCTGAAGAGATGGGCGATCCGTGAGGCGAGCGGGCCTCGTTCCGAACCGGGGAAGGCCCGGTTCAGGTCCCGCCGGTCCGGCAGGTAGCGGACACCGGACATGAAACCGTGGCCGTTGACGACCGGGACGGCGAGAAGGGTGCCGTGCAGCGAGCTCGGATTGATCTCGGCCAGGACCCGGCGGATGATCTCGACGCCGTTCACCTCGTCACCGTGGATTGCGGCGTTGATCCACGCGGTCGGTCCTTCGTGTTTGCCGTGCATGACCTGGACGGGCAGCGTGCAATGGGGACGCCGGTGACGAGCTGCCCGATCGGCAGTTCGACGTTGGCCAGTTTCTGACCCGGTCTGATCGAGAGACCCCCGATCGAAAACGACGGTCGCGATCGTGGTCGCCATCATTGCCTCCTCCGATTGGCCCGCAGCACGTCCTTGGGTGGTCGGCCGGCCTGGAAGGACTTGGCCGGATCGATAAGGAACCGCCGTCGAATCGCCTGGCGGCCCAGAAGCATTCTGAAGCCCATTTCATCTCGCCGAGTCAGCGTGAAATGGACGATCAGAGCGTGGGTGCCAACGCCCACTGCGGTTCGTATCACCGGACGCACCTCGATCGAGCCGTTGGATGAGCGGATCGTCCGGTCCTCCAAGACCGGGAGCTCGGCGACGATCGCGTCCCGGGACGATTTTTGCCACGGGTGGATCTCGAAGCGCACGATCGGTCCTTCCGGGCCTTCGATCCTCACCATGTCGAAGGCGTGGATCGACGACGTTCGGGCGCCGGTGTCGACCTTGGCTTTGATCCACGGGACGCCGATGGCCGGCAACGAGACCCATTCGCGCCATCCGATCGTTGGGCGAGGTGCCGCCGAACGTTGCGCGTTCACCAAGGCTCGACCGGGTCACGAAGTGTTCGGATCACTGTCACATGCCGGCCTGAGCGATTGAAGTTGCTGTTGACACCAGTCGACTCTAGCTCCTCGAATCGACCTCGTCCCGGGATGAGCCCGGGTACGGACGACCCACGCCGTCTTGGTTTCATGGGTTCTGTCACCTGGGTTCCCGACGATCAAATGCGTCGCAGCCAGTCCAACCAGGCATCGATGCCCTCGCCGGTTCTGGCCGAGAGCTCGATGACCGTCGCGCCAGGATTGACGGCCAGCAGGTTGGCGCGGAACAGGTCGAGATCGACCTCGAGGTGGGGGACCAAGTCGATCTTGTTGATCACAACCATTTCGGATGCCCGGAACATGACCGGGTACTTGAGGGGCTTGTCCTCACCTTCGGTGATCGAGAACACCATCGCCCGTCGATCCTGTCCGATGTCGAACTCCGCCGGACAGACGAGGTTGCCCACGTTTTCGACGATCAGCAGGTCGATGGCGTCGAGATCGAGACGTGTCAGCCCGGAACGAACCATGACGGCGTCCAGGTGGCATTCGCCCCCAAAGCCGTCGTTCGTGTTCACCAGGGCGATCTGGGCTCCCAACCCGGTGAGGGCATCGGCGTCAAGGCTGGTCGCGATGTCGCCTTCGAGAATGGCGAGCCGACGTTCCGGAGCGAGCGCTGGAATGGTCGCCGCCAGCAGCGATGTCTTGCCGGCGCCGGGTGATGACATCAGATTGACGGTGCGGATGCCGTGCCCCGCCAGAACGGCGCGGTTGAGGTCGGCGATACGGTCGTTCTCGGCGAGGATCCGTTCGAGCACGAGTACTCGCTCGGCACCGGTGTCGTAGGCGGTGTGGTCACCCACGTCGCGGCCATCCGGACCGGCGTCCTCGGGCGGGATGTCTTGATCGTGGTGCATCGAGCCCTCGGCGTGGTGGTGAAACCGGGCCATCAGGTCACCGCTGTGTCGGGGATCGGTCGGGCGAGAGAGATCGATTCGATGAGGAACTCCTCGCCTGCGATCAGCTCCACGGTGTGCGAACCACAGGCAGCGCAGATCATGACCGGGTCGCTGAGTCGGGTCTCGGATCCGCAGCCCGAGCACCGAATCACCGCATCCACGAAGGTGATGTCGAGTTCGGTGCCGGCCAGGTCGTTGTGCTCGGTCTGCACCTGCCAGCAGAAACGCAGCGTGTCGGGGACGATCTGCCTGAAATGGCCGATTGTGATGTGGACGGTCTCCACCGTTCGGCCTTCCGCATGCTTGCGTACCGCATCGGCGATCGCAGAGCATAGGGCGAGTTCGTGCATTCGGCTTCCTTCGCTGAGAGCCTCGAGCCTACGGGCGGACGGGCCCTGCCGCCATCGCGCCCGCTCCGGAGGGGATGGTTTGCCGCCGCTCGGCGCTACGAGCCCGAGGAGTGATGGATGTCTCGCCACAGCGGATGGGAATGGGTGAGGGCCGGATGCACGTGGGGGTGGGTGTGGGGACCCTGGTCCGTATCGGGTTGTTCGTGTTCGTGGTGCATGTCGTCGTGGGAATGCCGGTGTTCGTGGTGCTGATCGTTGTGGTCGTGCTCCAGGATCTTCGAGATCTGCCGGTCGTTCTCCGACAGCAACAACCTCGTCAACACCACCGCTGATGCCGCGACGACGCCGACGACGGCCGCCGCTGTCAGATTGGTGCTCAGGCGTGCTCCCGCGCTCAGTCCGAGGAGGGCCACGCCGTAGCCGAGCCGGCCGAGCAGGCTCGTGAACGAAAGGAATGTGGCCCTGTTTCCTGCGTCGACGGTGGCGCCGACCACCCCGCCGATGAGAACGGTGCTCGCCGCGCTCTGGACGCCCCTGAGCGCCAGGAACGGAATCAGCCAGACGGCCGTGACCAGCGACATCATGATCAGCAGGATCGTGGGCACGAACACGATCGCGGCGAGCGCAGCGGTGAGGCCCAGCCGGCCGGTCACGTGCGAGAGTCGTCGCAACGTTGCCGCTCCGACCAGGGCGACGGCGGCGGCCAGCAGGCCGTTGAGGAAGGCCGCCGTCGTCGGATCGTCGAGGTTGCCGTCGAGGACGGTGGCCAGATAGGGGCCGCCCAGCTCGGCGGCCAAGTGGATGGTGACCACTTGGCACACGACGTAGAGAGTGATCCAGGCCAGCAAAGGCCGACGGAGGAGGGTTACGGTCGCGGCGAGGCCGGTGCGGCGATCGCTCGGATGTGATGGTGGCTGGGTGAAGCCCATCGCTATCCCGAGTTGGGTGATCGCCATCGCGCCGGCGGCGACGAACGGCAGTCGTAGATCGACGAAGGCCAGAACACCGCCGATCGCAGCGCTCGAGGCCATCGCCAGCAGCAGTTGCCGTCGGATGGCCGACTCCCGCTCCTCGTAGCGACTCTCCTGGCCCAAAGCTTCGAGCGTGTCGTAGTGGAACGTCACATCGGTACCGGATATGAAGGCGAATCCGGCGGCGAGCAGTACCTGGCCGGCCGAGGCGCCGAGCGCCGATTCGGTCGTCACGAAGATCGTGTGGGCGGCGATCCACGATCCGGCTGCGATGCGCAACGTCGGGACCCTCCCGAAGCGGTCGCTGAACCAACCCGACGGAAGTTCGAGACCGACGACGGCGAGGTAGTACACCGATTGGATCTGAAGAGCGTCGGACAGTCCGTAGCGATCGACGAAGAACAGGAATGCTGTCGGTGCCCAGAACAAGGCGCCGGCGACCCGCTGATGCCAGACGTACCAGCGAAGATTGCGGTTGAGGTCGGCGACGGTCACACCGGCGGAGTTCCCGAGCGGCCGGTGGTCGGCGACGTCTTCGACTCGGCGGCGATCAGCTTCTTCGTCGCTGCCCACGAGCAGATCGGGCATGCGGTGAAATCGTGGTGGCGGGCCGGGCAGTACTCACGCCCGAAGTAGATGATCTGCAGGTGTCGATCGTTCCAGGTGTCCCTGGCAAAGACGGCTTTGAGGTCCTTCTCGGTCCTCTCGACCGTGGATCCGTTGGACAGCCCCCACCGGGCCGCCAGCCGATGAATGTGGGTGTCGACCGGGAACGCCGGGACGCCGAAGGCGCTCGCCATGACCACGCTGGCGGTCTTGTGGCCGACGCCGGCCAGGGATTCGAGGAAGTCCCAGTCGGGAAGGACCTCCCCTCCCGCGTCGAGGATCTGGAAAGCCATCTTCGAGAGGTTCTTGGCCTTTGTCGGAGCGAGTCCGATCTCCCGGATCAGTTCGCGGATGTCGTCGGGGGCCAGCCGGCTCATCTTCTCCGGGGTGTCGGCCACTGCAAACAGCCCTGGCGTCACCTCGTTGACCTTCTTGTCCGTGGTCTGGGCGGATAGGGTCACGGCGACCAGCAGCGTGTAAGCGTCACGATGATCGAGAGGCACACGGGGGTTGGGGAACAGGTCATCGAGGATCTCGCCGATCCGGATCGCCTTTTCCGCACGCGTCACCGGTTCAGTGTATTGCCGGGGTGATGATGAGCCGGGACGCTGTGCCGTCGTGCTGCACAGGTGCTGAACGAGAAATTCCAACCGCATCGGGTGAGGCTGCTTGTCGTAACGATCCGATTTCGGCCGCAGAATCTAAGACGAAGGTGTGCGACACTGCCAGAAGGGAGAGTCACCGAATGCACCGAGACGAGGACCGACCATTCGAACGGTCTGCGGCCGCGAACCCGCGGCGGGGCTCGCGAGATCTCGTCGTCATCGGTTGTGGGAATTCGCTTCGAGGTGACGACGGTGTCGGTCCGATGTTGATCGAGCGGCTGGCCTCGGAACCGATCCCGAGCGGGATCGAACTCATCGACGGCGGCACGGACGGCGTGGGAGTGGCCACCGAGCATGAGAGGGGCGCGCCGGGTCATCATCGTGGATGCAGCCTCCACGGGCAGCCGCCGGGAACCATCCTCCGGGTGCCGGGCGAGGAACTGGAGGGTCGCACGGCGCCGGCGGCGTTCGACACCCATCGGCTCCGCTGGGACCAGGTGCTGTCCCTCGGTCGACTGGCTCCTCGGGGACGACTACCCCGACGAGGTCACGGTGTTCCTGATCGAGATCGCGCAGACCGACCACGGCGCTCCGCTGAGCGATGTCGTGGCCGAGGCGATGGACCGGGTTCAGGCGATGCATCACAACCGAATGGGTCGGGGTCGTGTGATGTCCACGCTCGTATCCGAAGACCTAAGGGTCACAGGCATTGTCCAGGGCGTGGGTTTTCGACCGTTCGTGTACCGACTCGCAGCGGCCTTGGGACTGTCCGGTGAGGTGGGCAACAGTGCCACCGAGGTCTTCATCTCGGTGGCGGGTGCGGCACCGGCGGTCGATGAGTTCATCGACGCGGCTCCGCACCGATGCGCCGCCCCTCGCCCAGCGTCGATGAGATCAGGCGAAGCTCGAGGCGTGGCGGCACAGCGATCGCACTCGCGGGCGGCCACGGTTCGTTCAAGATCGTCGACAGTCGCCAGGACAGCGGACCACGAACGATCGTCCCGCCCGACGCGGCGGTGTGCGATCGATGTGTCGCCGAACTGTTCGACCCCGCCGACCGGCGGTTCCGCCACCCGTTCATCACCTGCACCAACTGCGGGCCTCGGTTCACGATCATCACCGGCTTGCCCTACGACCGGCCGGCGACCACCATGGCCGGCTTCCCCATGTGCGCGGCGTGCGACGCGGAGTACGCCGACCCGCTCGACCGTCGCTACCACGCCCAGCCGATCGCCTGCCGGGCGTGCGGCCCCTCGCTCGTCTACGACCGACCGACGGGCTGACGGTGGACGGAGATCCGATCCGGCTGGCCGCCGCCGATCTGACGAGCGGCGGGATCGTCGCCATCAAGGGGGTCGGCGGCTACCACCTGGCGTGCGACGCCACCAACGATGCCGCCGTGCAGCGAGCTGCGGAGGCGCAAGCACCGGCCCGACAAGCCGTTCGCGGTCATGGTCGCCGACCTCGAGCGGCGCTCGCCGCCTGGCCCGTATCGACATCGGCGAGGCCGACCTGCTCCTGCGCGCCCGCCCATCCGATCGTGCTCGCTGCAGCTCGGGCCGGCATCCGTCCTTCCGGCCGCGCGTCGCTCCCGGCAACCCGCTGATCGGGGTCATGCTGCCCTACACGCCGATCCACCACCTGCTGTTCGCCGGCCAGCGACACCGGGTGCCGCTGGTGATGACCAGCGGCAACCTGGGCGGCGAACCGATCGTGCTACCGCGACGACGACGCCCTGCGACGCGCTCGGCTCGATCGCCGACGGACTCCTCGACCCACGACCGCCCGATCCACGTGCCCTGCGACGACTCGGTGGTGCGGGTGGTCGACGGCCGTCTGCCTGCCCGATCCGCCGAGTCCCGCGGCTACGCGCCGCTCCCGGTCGCACTCCGTTCGCCGTCGGCCCGCGATCGGTCTGGCGGTCGGCGGCGAGCTCAAGAACACCTTCTGCCTGGCCGCCGGCGGCCACGCCTGGGTCAGCCAGCACATCGGCGACATGGAGAACCTCGCGACGCTGCGGGCGTTCGAGGACTCGGCGACGAGCCGTTCGTCGACCTCTACCACGTCGAGCCCGACGTCGTCGCCGCCGACGCCCACCCGGGCTACGCCGCCGTCCCGGTGGGCCCGGCAGCACGATGGCCGCGACGGTCGATCGAGGTGCAGCACCACCACGCCCATCGTCGCCTCGGTGATGGCCGAGCACGGGCTCGATCCCGACACCGAGGTGATCGGGGTTCGTCCTTCGACGGCACCGGCTACGGCGCCGACGGCACGATCTGGGGCGGCGAGGTGCTGGTCGCCGAGCGGCCGCTCGTTCCAGCGGGCCGCATGGCTCGCGCCCGTCCCGCTGCCCGGGCGGCGACGGCGCCGTCGCACCACCCGTGCCGGATGGCGCTCGCCCACCTGTACGCCGCCGGCGTCTCGCTGGTCCGCCGGTCTGCCGCCGGTCCGGGAGACTCGACGCCGACGAACGCGACGTCCTGCGCCACCAGCTCGACCGGGGGCTCGACTGCGTGCCGACCTCGAGCATGGGTCGCCTCTTCGACGCCGTCGCCTCGCTCCTGGGTCTGCGCCACGAGATCACCTACGAGGCCCAGGCGGCGATCGAGCTCGAGAACCTCGCCGCCGGCCGGCACGAGCCAGCCGGTCCGACTGACATTCGACTTGGCACGGTGACCGATTCGACCCGAGCCCGATCGTCGGGCGATCGCCCGAGCGTGGCCGAACGGCGCCGGCGGCCACCGTGCGAGCCCGGCTGGCCGCGGCTTCCACTGCGCGGTGGCCGACGCGGTCATCGTCGAGGCCGCCCAGCGGTGCCGCACCCCGCAGCTCGACAGCGGTGGCCCTGACCGGCGGCGTGCTTCCAGAACGCACTGCTCCTCCGGCTCTGCACCGCTGCTCTCGAGGCCGCGGATTCGACGTGCTCACCCATCGACTCGTGCCCCCCAACGACGGCGGCCTCGCCCTCGGGCAGGCGTTCATCGCCGCTCACCGTCGAACCGGCAGGAGGACTGACCATGTGTCTTGCCGTACCGGGCCGGATCCTCGAGATCCGACAGGACCGCGGCACCCCCATGGCGACGATCGACTTCGGTGGGATCCGCAAGGAGGTCTGCCTCGCCTACCTGCCCGACGTCGAGATCGGCGACTACGCCATCGTCCACGTCGGCTTCGCCATCTCCAGGATCGACGAGGCGTCGGCGCTGGAGACCCTCGGACTGTTCCGTCGAGCTCGGTGTCCTCGACGACGAGCTCGGACGCCACCGGTCACATCGACCGGACCGGGAGCGGAACGACCGGGCCGTGAAGTACCTCGACGAGTTCAACGACCCGGAGCTGGCCGGCAGCCTGCTCGCCGAGATCGAGCGGATCACGACCCGGCCGTGGGCGATCATGGAGGTCTGCGGCGGGCAGACCCACGCGATCATCCGCAACGGCATCGACCAGCTGCTGCCCGAACGGGTCGAGCTGATCCACGGTCCCGGCTGCCCGGTCTGCGTGACGCCGCTGGAGATGATCGACAAGGCGCTCGAGATCGCCGCCCGGCCCGAGGTGATCTTCTGCTCGTTCGGCGACATGCTGCGGGTGCCGGGGTCAGCCGGCGACCTGTTCCGGTGTGAGAAGCCGAGGGCGGCGACGTGCGGGTCGTCTACTCGCCGCTCGACGCCGTCGATCGTGGCGGAGAAGAACCCCGACCGGCAGGTCGTGTTCTTCGCCATCGGCTTCGAGACGACGGCGCCGGCCAACGCCATGGCGGTGCACCTGGCCGACGAGCGAGGACTGGACAACTTCTCGGTGCTGGTCAGCCACGTGCTGGTGCCGCCGGCGATCGAGGCGATCGCCGGCGTCGCCCGAACAGCCGGGTCGACGCGTTCCTGGCCGCCGGTCACGTCTGCACGGTGATGGGCACCTGGCAGTACGAGCCGCTGGTCGAGAAGTACCGGGTGCCGATCGTCGTCACCGGGTTCGAACCGCTCGACGTGCTCGACGGCATCCGCCGGGCGGTGCGTGCAGCTGGAGCGGGGCGAGGCCGACGCTGGAGAACGCCTACCCGCGGGTCGTGTCCGAGCGAGGGCAATCGACCGGCCCAGGACATGCTCGCCGAGGTGTTCGAGCTGTGCGACCGGCACTGGCGCGGCATCGGGGAGATCCCGGCGAGCGGCTGGCGGCTGGCGCCGGCGTTACCGCAGCTTCGACGCCGAGCACCGGTTCGACGTGGCCGATGTCGACGCTCCCGAGTCGGACCTGTGCCGGAGCGGCGAGGTGCTCCAGGGACTGATCAAGCCCGACGAGTGCGCGGCGTTCGGCGAGGAGTGCACGCCACGCACGCCGCTGGGCGCCACCATGGTGTCCAGCGAGGGTGCCTGCGCCGCCTACTACCAGTACCGCCGGCTCGGAAGGTACGCCGGTCGTCGTATGACGGGCCCGGACTTCTCGGACTGGGTCTGCCCGCTGCCGCTCCGCGACTACGACCGCATCGTCCTCGGCCACGGCGGCGGCGGAGGCTGTCCGCCGAGCTGATCGAGCACCTCTTCCTCCCCGCCTTCGGTGCGCCGCGTCGACGCGCGGTCTCCGACGACTCGGCCGGTCCTCGACCCCGCCCGAGGGACGGCTGGCGTTCTCCACCGACTCCTACGTCGTGCGCCCGCTCTTCTTCCCCGGCGGCTACATCGGCGATCTGGCGGTCAACGGCACGGTCAACGATCTGGCGATGAGCGGCGCCCAGCCGCTCGCACTGAGTTGCGCCTTCATCCTCGAAGAGGGTCTGGAGATGGCGGTGCTGGGACGGGTCGTCGACGACATGGCTCGGGCCGCCCGGGCGGCCGGCGTCACGATCGTCACCGGCGACACCAAGGTGGTCGACCGGGGCGCCGCCGACGGCATGTACGTCAACACCGCCGGCGTCGGTGTGATCCCCGAGGGCGTCGACATCTCGCCGGACCGGGCCACCCCGGGTGACGTGGTCATCGTGAGCGGCGCCATCGGCGTGCACGGCATCGCGGTGCTGTCCGAACGCGAGGGGCTCGAGTTCGGAACCGAGCTCGCATCCGACTCCGCGCCGCTCCACGGCCTGGTGGCCGACGATGCTCGACGCCCACTCCGACGTGCACGTGCTGCGCGACCCGACCCGCGGCGGGAGTGGCGGCGTCGCTGTGCGAAATCGCGGCGGCGTCGCACGTGGGCATCGAGTTCGACGAGACGCTCCTGCCGATCCCGGCCGAGGTCCGCGCCGCGTGTTCGTTGCTCGGGCTCGACCCGATGCAGCATCGCCAACGAGGGCAAGCTGGTCGCGTTCGTTGCGCCCGATGCAGTCGACGCGGTGCTGGCCGCGATGCGGGGTCACGCGCACGGGCATGCGCGCCTGCGCCATCGGCACGGTGGTCGACGAGCATCCCGGCGTGGTGGTGGCCCGGACGCCCTTCGGCGCGTCCCGGGTCGTCGACCTGCCGCTCGGCGAGCTGCTCCCGCGCATCTGCTGATGCCGCAGAATGCGGCTGAGAGACACGCAAACATCGCTTGCTCGCTGGTACAGGCTTTCTTTTACGGTCGTCGACGTGAGAGAATGGTCGTGCAGCAACCCGGAGCGGAGGGATGATGGCATTTGTAGAGGACCGTCAACACGATTGTGCTGACGTGTGGGGTGTGGCTGTCGCCCATCCTCACTCGTGGTGAGCTCGTCGAGGGAACCAAGCGGAGGTTCGGCGATGGCTGAGTCCGACTCCTTCGACGGCTTCGGCCCTCAGGCGCTCGGATTTCTCCGTGGGCTCGCCAGTGACAACAGCAAGTCCTACTTCGCGGACAATCGCAGAATCTATGAGAAGCAGGTGGCGATTCCGATGAAATCGCTGGTCGTGACGCTCGGCGACGAACTGCGAACCCGGATCAATCCGTCGATTCGTTCCGAACCCAAGATCGGCGGCTCTATGTTTCGCATAAACCGTGACCTTCGGTTCACCGAGGACAAGACGCCGTATCACACCTACCTCGACGCGGTCTTCTGGGAGGGCGAGTCCTCACGGTCGAGCCCGGGATTCATTCTGAGGATCGCACCGGAATCGGTTGTGCTCGGGGCCGGTGTGTTCGTTCTGACCGGTGCACGCCTCGACCGGTACCGGCACGCTGTGATCGACGCTGCCACAGGTGAGGAGCTGGACGCGATCATCGACGAGGTGCAGAACTCCGTGCGAGGTTCGGTGATCAGCGAACCTCGACGGGCGGCGGTCCCGCGTGGCTTTCCCGCCGACCATCCTCGCGTCGAGCTGCTCCAGCGCGACGGGTTCCACATGAGCGTCGAAGTCCCCGTTCCCGATCTGATCACGTCGGAGAAGTTCGTTCCGTGGTGTGCCGACCATCTCGAGCGGTTCGCTCCGCTCGAGCGGTGGCTCGTCACCAACGTGGGCGACTGACCGGTTGATCAGGCCGGCAGCCGCAATCAGCCGGCGTCGAGTGGAGTCACGATCGTCGCAGATCGCGTCGATCACCTCGGCCATGGCGCGCAGACTGTGTCCCGAAAGGAAGCACGCTGCAGTGGGGCAGTGCCGCCGACATCGATCCGACCAGGGGCTCGTAGCCCGGTGCAGCGCTGCGGGGATTGAGCCACACGACCCGATGCGCTCGGCGGGCCAGCTTCAGCATCTGCCGGTCGAGCTCTGCGGGAGGATCGGTGTCCCAGCCGTCGGAGGCGATCACGACGATCGCTCCTCGCACCAGGGTTCCCCATCGTCGATGGTTGAGCAGCTGCCTGATGTTGGTGGCGAGTCGGGTGCCCCCGAACCGGTCGCCCACCTCGGCGCTGGCCCGGTCGATCGCCTCGGCGGGAGATCGCAACCGCAGCGAAGCCGTGATCCGGGTGAGGTCGGTGGCGAAGGCGAAGACCTCGGCCCGTCCGGCCATGACGAGCGCCCGGGTGAGGTGCAGATACGGGCGTACGAAGGTTTGCATCGATCCGCTGACGTCGACGAGCACCACCACCTTCCGGGCCCGTGTCCGCTGCCGGGTCCTGTGCACGACGAACGGCTTCCCCGCCGGTTCGTTGCGCCGCCCTCAGCGTGGCCCGTAGTTCCACTCTCGAACCCGACGGCCAGGCTTGGCGACGCCGGCTCGATCGGACCGGCCACTCGTGCAGGGCACGAGTGAGCACCGCTTCGACCTGGTGGAGTTGGTCGGGGTCGAGCAGGTCGAAGGGTGTGTCCACGTCGGCGGCCAAAGAGGCGGGCAGGCGTTCGGGCAGCACGGTGTGGGTGTCGTCGTCGGTCTGTCGTCGTCGACGCTTGCGGAGGGAAGTGTGACCCACGGGAGCCCGCCACCGGTGCTCGATTCGTCCACCTCGCGGTATCCGCACCGAGGCGAGGACGTCATCGGACCTCGGGGGCGGCGCCGGCACCGCCCGCCTCGATCGTGGGTTCTTCATCTCCTCCAGGGTGACGTCGAAAACTGCGGCGAAGACACGGTCGTACAGCGCGAGGTCCTGATGACGGGACACCAGGCTGATCCGACCGAGCCAGTACAACTCGTGCTTGGAGAGCGGACCGACGGTTTCCAGTCCGTGCAGAAAGCGATGCGTGGAGCTCAGCGGGACCGGCAGTCCCGCCCGCCGCAGCCGATCGGCGAACGAGGCGCCGAAGACCGCTCGGTCGACACCGGTGAAGAGCACCGCCGCTAGCGCCGCCGGATCAGGTAGATCACGATCAGTACGACGAGGGCAGCGACGGCGGCCGGGATCATGCGTTTGGCCACCGCACCACCGGCGGCGTCCATGAGATCGAGGGCCTCCATCTCCTCGTCCGGCTGGGCGAACTGGCGCGTGACCGGTGCCGGAGCTGCCCCCTCGGCTGCCGGCTCCGCTGCAGCGGCGACCTCGACGACCTCCTCACCGTCGTGTTCGAGCTTTGCCTCGATGCAGGCGACGAACTGATCGATCAGCTTCTTGGAGACATCACCGATCACGCCCTTGCCGAACTGGGCCACCTTGCCGGCGATCTTCAGATCCGTGTCGATCCTGACCCTGGTCTCGTCGCCCACGGCGACCATGTCCGCGGTGATCAGAGCCGAGGCGTTGCCCGATCCCCTCGAGTCGCGGCCCTTGGCGTTGATCACCACGTGTTTGTTCACCTGGTCGAGTTCGGTGAAGTCGGCGGTGCCGGCGTACTCGGCGGTCACCGGGCCCACCTTGATCTTCACCTTGCCGCTGTAGACGTTGCCGTCCTGTCCGGTCAGTCGGGCGCCGGGCAGGCACGGGGCGATCTCGGGAATGTCGGTGAGCACTTCCCACGCCCGGTCGATCGGCACCTTCACCGTGAATTCGTTCTCCAGTTTCATGTTTCTCCCTTGTTGGTGATGTTTCGGCGAACGGCGCCCCACGTGGTCAGCATCCAGGCGACCATCCCGGTCAAGCCGACGAGGACTGCGCCCTGGGCGACCTGCACTTCGTGGTGGGCGAACACGTCAGGCCACCTCGCTGTCGGACGAGAAGGCCAGCTGCAATCGTTTCGAGGTCATCCGGGCTCTTGGCGATCGCCCCGATGGTTGCGGCGCCCAGCGTGCGATCGAGTTCGGTCACGCCCAACGCATGCAGCGCCGAGACCCAGTCGATCGCTTCGGCCAGTCCCGGAGGTTTGTCGAGTTCGAGATGGCGCACTCTGGCGATGAAATTGGTGGCGGCGTGAACGAGCTGTTCGGCGCCCCCGGGGACGTTGCGGCGGACGATCTCGGCCGCCCGATCGACGGTGGGGTAGTCGATCCAGTGGTAGTAGCAGCGTCGTTTCAGAGCGTCGTGCAGTTCGCGGCTGCGGTTCGAGGTGAGGACGACGACCGGCGGTGTCGAAGCCCGGAACGTGCCGAGTTCGGGAATCGTGACCGATGCTTCGGCCAGGAACTCGAACAGCAGCGCCTCGAACTCGTCGTCGGCCCGGTCGATCTCATCGATCAGGAGGACCGGTCGTGAGGGCCCTGGATGGCGAATCGCCTTGAGCAGGGGCCGGTCCAACAGGAACGACTCGGAGAAGAGGTCATCGTCGGACAGGTGGCCTGCGACCGGCCTCGGCGGCTCTGATGCTGAGCAGCTGGTGGGGATAGTTCCACTCGTAGAGAGCCTCGGATGCCGTGATCCCTTCGTAGCACTGGAGCCGGATGAGCGGTGTGTCCAGCGCGACGGCGAGCGCCTTGGCTGCCGACGTCTTCCCGACGCCCGGCTCGCCTTCGAGCAGGAGCGGCTGGCCGACGGACTGGGTCAGGAACAGCGCCATCGCCAAGCCGTCGTCGACGAGATAGTCGGCGGCGTCGAGCCGGGTGGTCAACTCGGTCAGAGAGAGGTAGGAGGTCACTCCTAGGCCACTCCCACTTCTTCGGCATACCGGGTTCGGCATCCGGGATTGCAGAACCAGTAGTCGACACCTGCGTGCAGCAGGTGGGGGGTGTCGGCGTGCACGGTGACGGTCATCTGGCAGACGGGATCGATCGCCGTCTCGGGTCGGGTGGCCCGACCTCCTTCGGTGGTTCGAGACCTTCGAGCCTGACCGCCTTCACGACCTCGGCCAGGATCGACAGAGCGATCTCCTCTGCGGTTCTGGCGCCGATCCAGATACCGACCGGCGAACGTACGGCGCCGCGCTCGTCGTCGTTGAGGTCGAGCTCGTCGAGGACCGCAGCACCTCGTTGGCGGCTGGCGACAAGACCGATGAAGCCGACCCCGGCGTCGAGCGCGGCGCGGATCGTCTCGTTCTCGTGACGCCCGTGACTGGCCACGATCACCGCCGCCGGGGTCTGCTCGGAGATGGTGAGCCCATCGGTGTGAGCTTCGACCGCGTACCCCAATGACCCGCCGAGGTGGACGAGCGCGTCGGCGATCGGGGTCTGGCCCACGACGCTGAGCGAGAAGGCCGGGATCATCGGCTCGAGGTAGACCTCCAGCGCACCGCCCGAGAGGCACGGGTTGACCGTGGTCAGGGCCCCCGGCGTGGCCGGAAACTCATCCGCGTCCTCGGGCAGGATCCGGAGCAGCAGCGACTCTCCGGACTCGAGGACACCGAGGGCTGCGGTCCGGACCGACCCCTCGGCGCATTGACCTCCGATGAACCCTTCGATCGAACCGTCGGCCAGCACGACGGCGCCGTCACCGGGGCGGACCGAGGTGGGACACTGGGCCCGCACCACGGTCGCCTGGACGAATGGCCGCCGCTGCTGCACGAGTTCGGAGACCCTGGCCGCGATCCGGTGCGATGCCGGAATCATCGTCACGTCGGCGTCCTAGATCGGCGGTGTGTGGTTGCCCTGCATGGCCTCCCACACCCGGCTCGGCGTGAGCGGCATGTCGGCGTGACGAATCCCGAACGGCTTGAGAGCGTCGACGACGGCGTTGACGATCGCCGGCGGCGAGCCGACGGTTGCCGACTCACCGATCCCCTTGGCACCGATCGGGTGATGCGGCGACGGCCGTCACCGTGTGCCCGGTCTCCCAGTCCGGAACCTCCATGGCGGTCGGGATCAGATAGTCCATCAGCGACCCGGCCAGACAGTTGCCGTCCTCGTCGAAGCTGATCATCTCCATCAGCGCCATGCCGACCCCATCGGTCAGGCCACCGTGGACCTGCCCTTCGATGATCATCGGGTTGATCTGGGTTCCGCAGTCGTCGACGGCGATGAACCGGCGGACCTTGACCTCGGCGGTGCCCGGATCGATGTCGACAACGCAGATGTAGGCGCCGAACGGGTAGGTGAGATTCGACGGGTTGTAGCAGATCTGTGCCTCGAGTCCGCCTTCGACACCCTCGGGCAGGTCGCCCGCTCCGTGGGCTTTCATGGCGATGTCCTGGAT
Source organism: uncultured Acidimicrobiales bacterium (assembly GCA_963793385.1). Lineage (GTDB taxonomy): Bacteria > Actinomycetota > Acidimicrobiia > Acidimicrobiales > SZUA-35 > JABDIY01. The sequence goes on along the minus strand of CAWCAF010000016.1, from coordinate 75,248 downwards.
CGTGACCGACTTGGTCGGGTCGCCTTTCACCGAGAACGAACCCTTGTCCCATTGGAGATCGGCCACGCTCACCTCCAGCATGCCCGAGGCGATGATCTGGGCCTTGTCCCGGACCTTGCGGGTCACCAGCGCGGCCGCCGCCCCCGACACCGGGGTCGACCGACTGCCGTAGGTGCCCAGGCCGAATGGCGTGTTGTCGGTGTCGCCGTGGAAGACCTCGATGTCCTCCGGTGGAATGCCGATCTCCTCGGCCACGATCTGGGCGAAGGTGGTCTCGTGGCCCTGACCCTGGGTTTGCACGCTGAGACGCACCACCGCCTTGCCGGTGGGATGGATCCGCAGCTCACAACCGTCGGCCATGCCGAGGCCGAGGATGTCCATGTCCTTGCGGGGCCCGGCGCCGACCGCTTCGGTGAAGAAACTGATCCCGATGCCCATCAACTCACCCCGCTCCCGCTTCTCGGCCTGCTCTCTGCGGAGCTCGTCGTACCCGGCCATCGCCATCGCTTTGCGCATCGCCGGCTCGTAGTCGCCCGAGTCGTAGACCCAGCCGGTCTTGGTCTCGTAAGGAAACTGCTCGGGCTGGATGAAGTTCTTCAAACGCAACTCGGCCGGATCCATGTCGAGCTCGTAGGCGAGGACGTCGACCATCCGTTCGACGAGGTAGACCGCTTCGGTGATCCGGAACGAGCAGGCGTAAGCGACCCCGCCCGGCGCCTTGTTCGTGAAGACTGCGTCCATGTTGCAGAACGCTGCTTCGAGGTCGTAACTGCCGGTGAAGACACCGAAGAACCCGGCCGGGTACTTGATTGGGGAAGCCACCCCGTTGAAGGCTCCGTGGTCGGCCAGCACGTTGGTTCTGACCGCCCGGATCTTGCCGTCGCGGGATGCGGCGATCTCTCCGACCATGATGTAGTCGCGTGCGAATCCGGTGCTGACCAGATTCTCGGTGCGGTCCTCGGCCCATTTCACCGGTTTACCGATGAGGAGTGACGCCACGATCGCGCACACATACCCGGGGTAGATGGGGACCTTGCCTCCGAAACCGCCTCCGATGTCGGGTGCGATGATCCGGATCTTGTGTTCGGGAAGCCCGGCCACGAGCGCATAGACGGTCCGGTGGGCGTGGGGGGCCTGAGTGGTGCTCCAGAGCGTGAGTTTTCCGCTGACCTTGTCGAGATCGGCCACGCAGGCGCAGGTCTCCATCGGTGCCGGATGGACCCGGGGGTAGACGATCTCCTGCTTGACCGTCACCTCGGCGTCGTCGAAGACCGCCCGGGTCGCCGCCTCGTCACCGGTCTGCCAGTTGAAGCAGTGGTTGTCGGTTTTGCCCTCCAGATCGTCGCGGATGATCGCTGTGTCCGGATCCAGAGCCTTGCGTACATCGATGACCGGATCGAGCGGGTCGTAGTCGACGTCGATGAGTTCGAGCGCATCGCGGGCGGAGTAGCGGTCCTCGGCGACGACGAAGGCGACCTCCTGGTGCTGGAATCGCACCTTGTCCGTGGCGAGCACCGCTTGGACGTCGTTGGACAGCGTCGGCATCCAGGCCAGGCCGTGTTCGGCCAGCATTGCGCCGGTGACCACCGCCTTGACCTTGGGGTGGGCCTCGGCCGCCGAGGTATCGATCGAGACGATCCTGGCGTGGGCGTACGGGCTGCGGAGGATGGCGAGGTGCAGCATCCCCGGCAGGGTGACGTCGTCGCAGTATTGGCCGAGGCCGCGAACGAAGCGGGGGTCCTCCTTGCGCAGCATCCTGCCGAATCCCACCGGCTTCTGGTCATTGAGGTTGTTGTCCGGGGTCGGAATCTGGTTGGCGGATGGTTCGGTGACGGTCATGCCACGCTCCCTTCGAGCGACACGGAGGTTTCCCGCTCTTTGGCTGCCGCCCATTGGATGGAGCGGATGATGGTCGAGTAGCCGGTGCACCGGCAGATCTGGCCGCTGATCGCTTCCCGTATGACCTCTTCGGAGGGGTCGGGATTGCGGTCGAGCAGAGCCCGAGCGGTCATCATCATGCCGGGGGTGCAGAAGCCGCACTGGAGGCCATGGCACTGGATGAAGCCTTCCTGGACCGGATCGAGACCGTCGGCGGTTTCCAGACCTTCCACGGTCTTGACGCGATGTCCCCCTGCCATGGCGGCGAGATGGGTGCAACTCTTGACCGGTTCCTCGTCGACCCAGACCACGCACGTCCCGCAGTTGGAGGTGTCACATCCCCAGTGGGTGCCGGTGAGGCCCATGTGGTCGCGGAGGAAGTGAACCAGCAGCGTGCGGGGTTCGACGTCGTGTACGACGTCGTCTCCGTTGACGTTCATCGAGATTTCCATGTCAGATCTCCTGTCCGGTCGCTCGGGCGACCGCCTTGCGGAGCGATCGGATGGTCAGCTCCTTGGCGAGGTGGGTCTTGTAGGCGGCGGTGCCGCGGGTGTCGGTGGCCGGGGAGGCGTTGGCGGCTGCAAGCTCGCCCACTCGGGCGTACAACTCCTCCGACGGTGGCTGGTTGCGGAGGGCGTCGGAGATCGGCCCGACGTTGGTCAGGTTCGGCCCGACCGCGCACAGACCGACCCGGCCGTCGGCGATCACCTCGCCGTTCATGGTCACCGCGGCGCCGGCCGAGGCGACCGCCCAGTCGCCGGCCCGTCGTTCGACCTTGTGGTAGGCGCTGCTCGAGTTCGGCTTGATCGGGATGCGGACCTCGGTGAGCATCTCGCCGTCCTCCACAGCCGTTTCGTACGGGCCCCGGTGGAAGTCGTGCATCTCGACCACCCGTTCTCCAGAGCTGTTGCGGATGACGCATTTGGCTTCGAGCGCATCGCACACGGCGCTCAGATCCTCGGACGGATCGGCCTGGCACAACGATCCGCCGAGGGTGCCCTTGTTGCGGACGACGGGATCGGCGATGACCTTCTCGGCGTCACGGAAGATCGGGAACACCGCGGCCAGCTCGTCACTGTCGAGGAGCTGCTGATGGCGGGTGAGCGCCCCGATCCTCACCTCGTCGTCGGTGAAGCGGATGTACTGGAGCTCGTCCACCAGATCGTTGATGTCGATCAGATACTCCGGCATTGGCCAGCCGGAGCTTCATCATCGGCAGCAGACTGTGTCCGCCGGCCACGATGCGTGCCTCGTCGCCAAGGCGCTCCATGAGCGCGATGGCGTGGTCGACGCTGGTGGCCCGCTCGTATTCAAACGGTGCTGGAACCTGCAATTTCTTCCCTTTCGCCTGGCCTGTCCACCCACTCAAGTCGATCGCCGGCAGATGTGTCAACCGTCACTACAGCCTTCGGTGAAGTCGACGAGCGGGAAGGATTTGACCGGCGCCCCCGGCGGGACGACGCTTGGGCGATGCTCCCGCCGCCACCGGCCTGCCGATGACCCCCACCCAGCTCCGCGCCTTCGTGACCGTCGTCCGGCACGGCGCCTCCAAGAGCGCTGCGGAGGAGCTGGGGGTCGAGCGAGGCGGCGATCAGCAACCACATCGCATCCCTGCGCAAGGAGCTCGATGATCCTCTGTTCCGGCGCGGCGGCAACGGGCTCGTCTTCACTCCCGGAGGGCTGCGGCTGGCCACCCGCTCGGTCGAGATGCTGGGGTCTGCAGGAACAGACGCGGGCCGAGGTGAGCGCGGCGGCCGACGGTGAGCGACTGCTCCGGCTGGCGGTCTCGTCGCTCTTTGCCGAATACTCCGCACCGGGACTGATCGAGGCGTTCACCACCCGGGCCAGGGATCTGCGGGTCGAGCTGGCGGTGCACCCTCCGGATCGGTTCGCCGAGCTGCTGGCCCATCGGAGCGTCGACCTGGCGATCGGACCGAGGTTGGGACCGAGACCTCGGCTCGATCGCCTCGGTGCCCTTCGTGCGCTACCAGATCGTCCCGGTCGTCGCCCGCCGCCATCGCCTCGCCGGTCACAGGATCACCCCGGCCGAGGCCGGCCGGCACAACTGGTTCCTGGGACCTTCGGCGGTGGACGACGGGGCGGTCACCCATCGGATCCTCACCGCACTCCGGGTGCCCGAGGATCGCCAGCTGGTCTTCCAGAGCAGCGAAGCGGCCCTGGCAGAGGCCCGGTCGGGTTCGGGCCTCGGCGTTTGCGTTGGCCCATCGGGTCGCCGCCGAACTGCGGGCCGGATCCCTGGTGGAGGTGGGCCTTCCCGCGCTCGACGGCCACGGCACGTGGACGGCCTACGTGATCGATCGGCCGCAGCTGACCCCGGCGGCGGCCGAACTCCTGCGCTTCGTCACCACACCCCGGGCGCTGCAGGCCACGCTGTCGGGGTCGGCGGCCGCCCTTTCCCGTTTCCGGCCCAGCGTGCACGTCACGCTGTGGAGTTAGACCGTCAACTCACCCCGGGGGCGGGACGAAACCGGCGCCGGTGACCTCACAGATCGTGCTGGCGATGTCGAGCAGCCGGAAGTCGCTGTAGCGAGGTCCGACGATCTGCACGCCCACCGGCAGCCCGTTCACGACGCCGGTCGGAATCGCCACGGACGGCAGGCCGGGCATCGTGGCGAGCCCGGCCCAGAACAACGTGTCCATGTAGGGCCGGTCGATGCCGTCGACGTCGACGATCCGCTGGGCGTAGGACGCCTCGATGTTGTGGGGGAAGGCTTGGGTCGGCGCCACCGGCATGATCACCGCATCGAGGTTCTCGAACGTCGACGCCCAGCCCGCCTGAGCGTGCGCCCGGCGCTCGTTGAACTTCAGCCACTCCCGATGACTCTCCGTCATCAGCCGGGCGGGCACGGCTGCCAGGCTGTCCTGGGCCGCCGACCTCGCCTCGCCCTCCAATCGACTCCAGATCGATCGGGGCAGTCCGGCGCCCATCTGTGGCCACAGCAGACCGAGGTAGGCGACGTGGAGCTCCCTGCTCGGCATCGACGCTCCGAAGTCGACCTTGAGGTCGGCACCGGCGGTGTCCATCGCCGATGCAACGTTCTCGGCCGCCGTGCGGCACACCGACGCCACCGGCGCCATCTCGTCGTCGGACCAGAGTCCCAGCCGCAACACTTCCGGCGATGGGCGCCCACCGCTCGACGGCAGCGCTGCTCCGGGAATCCCGCCGAAGGCGCCCACCTCCAAGAGGGTTCTCAGCACCAGTTCAAGGTCGTCGATCGAGCGCCCGAGCGGTCCGACCACGCTGAGGTCGCCGGCGCTCAACGTTCCGGGTGGGCCCGGGATGTGGCCCCGCATCGAGACGACCCCATACGTGGTCTTCAGAGCGAAGACACCGTTGAAGTGGGCCGGCTGCCGCACGCTGCCGCCGATGTCGCTTCCGACTTCTGCCAGCGACATGCCGAGTGCCACGGCTGCGGCGGCCCCGCCCGAGGACCCGCCCGCCGAGCGTTCGAGGTCCCATGGATTCCGGGTGAGCCCGTACACCTCGTTGTAGGTCTGATGATCCCCTGCGAAGAGCGGGACATTGGTCTTGCCGTAGACGATGCCGCCGGCGCCCTTGATCGCCTGGATCGGCATCGGCGTCCACATCGGGCACGTGTTCGGCCAGGGTCGAAGCACCGCTGGTGGTCGTGATGCCGATGGTCTCGTACGTGTCCTTGACCGTCATCGGCGACCCCGCGGAGAGGGCCGAGGTCCCCGCCGGCGGCCCGGGTGGCATCGGCGTGGGCTGCTTAGCTCCATTGCCGCCTCGATGTTCTGGGCGACGACGGCGTTCACCGCCTCGTTGTGGTCTTCGACGACGTCGAGGTGGGCGCGGAGGAGTTCGACGCTCGACACCTCACCGGATCCGAGCAGTTCGACCGCTGCCGTCGCCGTCAATTCCGAAATATCCATCGCCACAACGTAGGCCTTGGAGTCGGCCTTACACCTCTCCAGACCGAACCCGGCTCCCGAGGCGGACAGGCCGCGGAACGAAACGAGGCACGACCGATGCGTAGGACGCGTACGCCGGGTAGGTCTGTGCCAACCGACGTTCCTCCCAGCGCGCCTTGGCGTTGAAGAAGACGATCGTGCCCGCCCCGATGGCGGCCCGAACGATGCTTCCCGATCCGATCGAGATCCCCACGATGATCAGGATCACCGCGGCGTAGATCGGATGTCGCATGAAGCGGTACAGACCGCCGGTTTGAAGTTCACCCCTCTCGAGAGGCACTGGAGTGGCGGTGAGCGAACGCCCCAGACCCTTCACCCCCAGTGCGAACAACGCCAGGCCACTGAGGTTGATGAGCAAACCGATCGTGCGAAGCCACCCGGGACGGCTCCAATCGTCTCCGGCCGGCAGGAGGATCACCAGCCCCAGGAGTACGAACTGGGCGCCGACCCAAGCCCACCCTTTCAGCGACTCGTTCATCGGTCGAACCCTAGTTGGGTGGTCGGGAATGCCGTTGAGGCTCGGGGCGGCGAGACGCAGTTCACACGAGGACGCAGATTTCGGCACTCCTCGTGAGCGGAATGACGGAAGTGAGGACGCGATGTCGGCGCATGGATCGTCATCCTGGGACCGGCATGTGTTTCCGACCACCCATCTAGGTCGATGACGGCCCCCCACCTGATTGGAGCACTCGTTCGTGATTTGGTTGTTGTTCGTGCGCCGAGGCTCGTCCCCGGCCACAATCGGCGCGTGGAAGTGGTACAGAGCCCGCGATTCAGTCGCTCGCCCTACTACGAGGCGACCGTTGCCGCCGGGGTGACCCAGTGGACCCTCTACAACCGGATGCTGATGCCGCTGAGCTACGGCGATCTCGACGCCGAGTACGACCGGCTTCTCAAAGGGGTGTCCATGTGGGACGTGGCAGCCGAACGTCAGGTTCAGGTGGAGGGTCCAGATGCGGCCGAATGCGTTCAGTACCTGACCTCACGGGATCTGACCGGCATGGTGGAGGGTCAGGGCAAGTACGTGGCGATGTGCGACCACGTCGGCCGTATCCTCAACGACCCCGTGCTGCTCAAGCTCTCGGGCGGACGCTACTGGTTCTCGATCGCCGACAACCCGATGTTGCTGTGGGTCCAGGCGGTCGCGGCCGAGCGGGGTTTCGACGTGCAGGTCAGCGAACCGGACGTGTCGCCGCTCGCCATCCAGGGTCCCCGAGCGGTCGATGTGGTGTCCGACCTGTTCGACGATCGGATCCGGGCGCTCAAGCATTTCTGGTTCACCGAGACCGCTCTCGACGGAATCCCGGTGGTCCTGTGTCGGTCCGGGTGGAGCAAACAGGGCGGCTACGAGCTGTTTCTCCAGGACGGCGGCCGTGGAGTCGAGTTGTGGGATCGGGTGGCCTCGGCGGGGGAGAAGTACGGCATCGGCCCGGGGGCACCCAATCACGTTGAACGGGTGGAGAGCGGGCTGCTGTCCTGGGGCGGTGACACCACGCCGGAGTCCAACCCATTCGAGGCGTTGATGGGACGATTCGTCACCGTCGACACCGACGTCGACTTCATCGGGAAACCCGCCCTGCAGCGTGTGGCCGAGGAAGGGCCCGCCCGTCTGATGGTCGGGCTTCTCATCGACGACGAACCGAGCGATCGGTGGATGCTCCCCGAGCGTCGACCGGTGTGGTTGGGCGAACGTGAGGTTGGCACGCTGTCGGCGGTCGTCCGGTCGCCTCGCCTGGGCCGCACGATCGGTATCGCTCAAATCGAACGACTTGTGGTCGAGTCCGGCGGGGACGTCGAGATCGACAGTATCAGGGGCCGGCGAAGCGCCGAGATCACGTCGTTGCCGTTCCTCTAGGCTCGGACCGTGACCATCACCGATGACGTGGGCCTCGAGGAGCGTCTCCGGCAATTCCTGCCGACCGACGTGGAGTATGCGTCGGTTCGGCTCGTTGACGAGACCGCCGAGTCCCTGGTCGTCGAACGCAACGTGGTTCGTCCACCCAGCACCCTGTTCGACGTCGGCATCATGTTCTCGATCTGGCACGACGGCGGACTCGGCTATGGCGCCACCAACGATCTCAGCGACGCCGGGCTGTCCGCTGCCGTCGACGATGCCCGTCGCTGGGCGGCGGCGACCGCGGGCATCGGCGTGATCAGCGAACCACCCTTCGGTCACCCGACCGGGACCTACATCACGCCGGTCGAACGACCGATTCTGGTGACCGATCTGCCCGACCGGCTGGAGCTCCTCCAGCAGCAATCGCAGCGTCTCGGGAGCGACGATCGCATCGTCGATTGGGCCGCATCCCTGACCCACCGCCGGGTGGACACGCTCTTGCTCACCTCCGGCGGCGGAAGGGTGGAACAGCGGTTCCGCTTCGTGTACCCCGGACTGCGGGCGACCGCCAACGAAGGCACCAATACCCAGACCCGCACGTTCGGGCGTGGATCCTTCTGCGGCCAGGGTGGCCTCGAACTTCTCGACCGATACGGGTTCGGCGACGCCGCCTCCCGCATCGCCGCCGAGGCGCTCGAACTGCTCGACGCCCCCAACTGTCCAACCGGGGTGATGGACGTGGTACTGGCACCGGACCAGATGATCCTCCAGATCCACGAGTCGATCGGGCATCCGCTCGAGCTCGACCGCATCCTCGGTGACGAGCGCAACTACGCCGGCACGAGTTTCGTCACCGCCGACATGTTCGGATCCTTCCGCTACGGGTCCGACAGGCTCAACGTCACCTTCGATCCCACCGTGCCCGGCCAGCTGGCCAGCTACGCCTTCGACGACGACGGCACACCTGCCCAGCGACACCATCTCATCGCCGATGGCATCCTCCAGCGTCCCCTGGGCGGCACCGCCTCGGGCCGTCGGGCCGGCCTCGACGGCGTGGCCAGCAGCCGAGCCTGCTCATGGAACCGGCCACCGATCGACCGGATGGCAAACCTGAACGTCGAACCCGGTGACATGAGCTTCGACGCCCTCGTCGGTTCGGTCGAACGGGGGGTGTACCTCCAGACGAACAGCTCGTGGTCGATCGATGACAGCCGCAACAAGTTCCAGTTCTCCTGCGAGTACGGCCGGTTGATCGAAGACGGCCAGCTCACCTCGACGGTTCGCAACCCCAGTTACCGGGGCATCTCCTCCACCTTCTGGCGCAGCCTCGACGGTGTGGGTGACCGCGTCCACGTTCACGGTCATGGGAACTCCGAACTGCGGTAAAGGTGAACTGAATCAGATGATCGGCACCGGCCACGCGTCACCCCCGTGCCTGTTCCGCTCGGTCGACGTCTTCGGCGGCGAATCGTGAGCACCCGCGCTGCATTCGACGATCTCGTGAGCTGGGCGACCGGCCAACTCCAGGGCGAGGAGGTGTTGCTGGCCTCGCTGGTGGGAGAGACGACCGACTTCGTCCGGTTCAACCATGGCGATGTGCGCCAGGCCGGATCGATCCATCAGCAGGACATCTCGATCGAGTTGATCGATGATCGCCGCCACTGTTCGGCATCGGTTCCCTTCAGCGGTGCTGCCGATGTGGATCGACACAGGCTCGGGTCGACTGCTCTCGACGCTTCGCGAGCAGCTGAAGCTCGTGCCCGATGACCCCTACCTGGCGTTCAACTCCGATCCGTTCAGCAGTGAGAAGATCACCGACAGCTCGCTTCCGGACACCGCGGGAGCGGTCGAGCGCATTCGGTCCGCGGCCAAGGGCCGTGATCTCGTCGGTGTCCTCGCCACCGGCGAAATCGTGCGAGCCTTCGCCAACTCTCTCGGGCAGCGCAACTGGTCGTCGGCCAGCACATTCAACCTGGACTGGTCCCTCTACCTTCAGACCGACAAGGCGGTCAAGAACGGTTATGCCGGTCTCTCGTGGAACGACGATGCCTTCGGTCGCAAGATCCAGTGGTCGATCGAGCAAGCCGAAGTCCTGAAACGACCCCCGATCACCGTGGATCCGTCCGGGTATCGCACCTATCTCGCTCCTGCTGCGGTCGAGGAGATCATGTCGCTTCTGGCCTATTCGGCCTTCGGTCTTGCCGCCCATCGAACCAAGCGGACCCCGCTGCTCAAACTCATGTCCGGCCAAGCCGCACTCTCTGATCAGATCACGATCGCCGAGGCCACCGCCGGCGGCGTCGCTCCCGACTTCCAGTCCCAGGGATTCCGTCGACCCGACTCCGTGACGCTGATCGACCACGGTGCTCATGTCGGTCATCTGGTCTCGCCGAGGTCGGCCCGGGAGTACGACGTGCCCACCAACGGTGCCGAATCTTCCGAGATGCCCGAGTCGCTGTCCCTGGAACCGGGATCCCTGTGCTCCGAGGCTGTGCTCGATGCGCTCGGAACCGGGCTGTATGTGGGGAATCTATGGTATTTGAACTACTCGGATCCGTCGGCGTGCCGCACCACCGGGATGACCCGCTTCGCCACGTTCTGGGTCGAAGGCGGCGAGATCGTCGCTCCGGTGAACGTGATGCGCTTCGACGACACCGCCTACCACCTGCTCGGCGACCGGCTGGTCGCCTTGACCGATGAGGCCGAGGTGCGCCTGGATCCGATGAGTTACGGTGCCCGATCGACCGGCAGCTTCCATCTTCCCGGCGCGCTGGTCGAGGAGATGCGGTTCACGCTCTGACCTGCCCTCAGCCCAGAGCGGTCCGTATGGCGGCCAGACGGGCCGGATTCACCGTGAACCAGGCCCACTTGCCCCGCTGTTCCCTTTCGAGAATACCTGCCTTCACCAGTTGGGTGAGGTGGTGGCTGACCGTCGGCTGGCTCTTGCCCAGCGCAGCCGGAAAGTCGCAGGCGCAGGCATCGCCACCGGTTGCAATCATGTTCACCAGGCGGAGCCGGACGGGGTCGGCCAGCGCCTTGAGCAGCGCGGCCAGCTCCTCGGCACCGTCGGCGCTGAGCGCCTCGGACGACAACGGAGAACAGCACAGGTCAGGTGACGGGGCCATGGGAAGATCGTAGTCCAACGTATTGACATTTGTCGATATGTTGTTAACGTATCGACAATCATCGAAACGAAAGCAGGACGTATGCGTGTCCAACTGGCCCTCAACGTGACCGATCTCGAACGGTCGATCGACTTCTACGAAAAGATGTTCGACACCCGGGTCGCCAAGGTACGGCCCGGCTACGCCAACTTCGAGATCGCCGATCCACCGCTGAAACTCGTGCTGTTCGCCGGTGATGGAGCCGGCGGCACGCTCAACCATCTCGGTGTCGAGGTGGACGTGGCCGAACAGGTTACGGCCGCTGAGCATCGCCTCACCGGTTCGGGGCTGACGACGACCGGGGTCGACGACACCCTTTGCTGCTATGCCGCCAAGACCGAGACCTGGGTGGTGGGACCGGACAGCGAGTGGGAGTGGTACGTCAAGACCGGCGACGCCGAGCAGCTCGACAACCTCGTGGTTCCCGACGGCGGGACGGCGTGTTGTCCTAGTTGACCAGGATCACCTTGCCGGTGGTCTGGCGCCCTTCGAGCATGCGGTGGGCCTCGGCCGCCTCGCTCATCGGCAGACGGGCACCGATGCGGACGTCGAGTTTGCCGTCGGCGATCCAGCTGAACAGATCGCCGCTGCGGCGGACCAGGTCGTCCCTGGTGGCGATGTGGTGGAACAGGCTCGGACGGGTCAGATAGAGCGACGGTGCCAACTCGAGCGGGCTGATCGGCTCGACCGGACCCGAGGCATTGCCGAAGGTCGCCATGGTCCCGCGGGCTCGAAGCAACGAGAGGCTGCGCCGGAAAACCGACTGACCCACCCCGTCGTAGACCACATCGAGCGCCCGTTCGCCGGCGATCCTTTCGACCTCGTCACCGAAATCGACGTCACGGTAGAGGATGACGTGATCGGCTCCGGCCGCCTTCGCCAGTTCGGCCTTCTCCGGTGTTCCGACCGTGGTGAAGACCTCGGCCCCGATCATCGTGGCCAGTTGGATCAACAGGAGTCCGACGCCTCCGGCTCCGGCGTGGATGAGGCATTTGTCGCCGGTCGCCAGCGGGAACGTGTCGGTGACCAGGTAGTGGGCCGTCATCCCCTGGAGCATCACCGCAGCGGCGGTTTCGGGATCCACCGAGTCGGGCACGCTCACCGTCTGGTCGGCGTGGGCGACGACCCGCTCGGCGTAACTGCCGGGATTGGAGGTCCAGGCCACGACCGAGCCGATGGCGATTCCCTCGACTTCGTCGCCGACTTCGGCGACCGTGCCGGCGCCTTCCATCCCCAGGACGTAGGGCAGAGGAACGGGGTACAGACCGGTGCGCTGGTAGGTGTCGATGAAGTTGACACCAGCGGCTGCGACGTTGACCAGGACCTCTCCCGTGGCCGGTGACGGTTCGTCGACGTCGACCCACTGGAGTACCTCGGGTCCGCCGGTCTTGTCGATCTGGATGGCCTTCATGTGCGCAGGCTAGTCGGCTTCGGTCGACCCGCTTCAACGGCGGGGAATTGGCGATGCGCACGGGTCGTGGGAGGATCCGAGGATGAGCGGTCGGCTGTGTTTGCAGGGCGGTCGGGAATTCACGCCGGCGTGTGAGGAGATGGATCGAGTGGTCCTCTCGCTGGCCCCCGGGACCGCAGTGGGTGTGCTGGCCGGTGCCGCCAGGCCCGGCTCGGACTATGCCGGAGCCTCCGACCGGGCCCGCCGCCACTACGAAGGCCTCGGGGCTGCGGTCACGATCGTCCCCGACCCCCGTGACGACCAACCTGCGGCCCTGGACCGGCTCACCTCGGACATTGACCTTCTGGTGTTGCCTGGCGGTTCGCCATCGAGCCTCCTCGGCGTGTTGAGCGGCGCGATCGGTCACCGGATGATCGAGCTCCACCGGTCCGGCATGGCGATCTCAGGGGCCTCCGCCGGAGCGATGGTGCTCTGCGAATCCGTGATTCGGCCCGACCGCGGCGGCGAGGTAGTGCCTGGACTCGGCCTGGTGGAAGGCCTCGCACTCCCGCACTGGTCTCCGGGCAAGGCGCGATGGAACGTGCCGGACACGACGTTGTGGGGTCTACCCGAATGCGGTGGCGCCATCGTCGACAACGACGACGTGTGGGCGGTCGGCAGAGGCGAGCCGGCCCGGTCCGTGGCGGGTTCCTGGACGCCGCTGCCGCGCCGCTGACCAGGTCCCAGCGCATCGCTGCGGTGGCTGGTTCGAGGTGTTCTACCGATCGGGGTCGACCAGGCGACGGACGTTGTCGGCGGGTGCGACGCCGCTGTTGAGGCGGGGGTCGTCGATCGGTGAACCGAAGTTGCGCTCGACGGGAACGACACCGGCCCAGACGTCGAAGGCGTAGTCCTCCTCGTCGTCGACCGGGGGCCCGGTCCTGATCTTGGCCGACGCTCGATCCAGGGACAGCCTGTAGACCCGTGGTTCCCTGGATCTCCTTGGTCGTCGTCGGGCGGAGTTGGGCCTGGCGTCCCGGCACCAGCCGCTCCACGAACATCTCGAGAGCCCGTTCCTTCTCCTCGGGGTCGGTCACCGCTTCGGGCTCTCCGATCACGACGAGGGATCGATAGTTCATCGAATGATGGAACGCCGATCGAGCCAGCACCAGCCCATCGAGCACGGTCATCTCCGCACAGATCGTCGAACCGTCGGCCCGGCGGAAGAGCCCGGCGGCCGGGGCGCCGTGCAGCAGCAGGTGGTCACCGTCTCGCACGCAGAACATCGGGATCACGATCGGCACGCCGTCGCGCACCGCCCCGACGTGGGCCACCAGAGCCGCATCGGCGATGGCATCGATCACCTCACGGTCGTAGCTCGCCCGTCCCGGGATACGGCGAACTCGTAGATCGTCATCGATGTCCTCGCCGCCGTTCCCGGTGTTCACAGCAGCACATCGTACGGGCGTCCCGGGTCGAGCTCGATCGGCGCCTGGCCGTCGCGATCGATTCCATGGGAACCACCGTGGTCCGGGTACCGTCTCATGAGCATGACGAACACCCGGTTCCTTGCTCCGCTACTCGCCTTGGCGATGGTCACGGCGGGGTGTGGATCCACAGACGGAGCGGCGACCACGACAACTCCCCCCACTCCCACGACGGTCGATCCCGGGAATCGCACCGAGGCGTTCACCCCCGGCGACGAGGTCCGGGTCGATCTGCCGCGCACGTCGGCCTCGGTCACCGAATCCGACATCGCCGCCGTGGTGGCGGCCGATGCCGCGTTCGGACTCGACCTCCTGGGACATCGTCGCCGACCGACGACAACACGATGATCTCCCCGTACTCGATCGCCACCGCCCTGAGCATGCTCTATCCCGGGGCGCGGGGAACCACCGCCGAAGAAATCGCCCAGGTGCTCCACCTCGACGTGGACGACGACACCCTCCACGCCGTCCGCAACCACATCGACACAGCGCTGGCCACCCCTCCCGCGCCGATGGGTGAGTCCGACACGCGCCAACCCTTCACCATCCGGCCCGCCAACTCCGCCTGGGGGCAGGGCGGCTACCCATTCCGCGACGACTACCTGACCGTTCTGGCCACCGACTACGGGGCCGGCCTCCGCCTTCTCGACTACGCCGGAGACCCGGACGGCTCCCGAGCCATCATCAATCGATGGGTCGAGGAGACCACCGAAGATCGCATCAAGGACCTCATCCCGGAAGGCGGTATCACCGTCGACACCCGACTGGCGCTCGTGAACGCCATATGGTTCTACGCCAACTGGTACGAAGCGTTCGATCCCCAACTCACGGCGCCGGGCTCGTTCACACTGCTCGACGACTCCGAGATCCGGGTACCGCTGATGCAGGCCAGCCTGCGCACCGGTTATGCCGAGACCGGGCTGTTCGAAGCCGTCCGCCTGCCCTACGCCGGTGACGCCGCCATGGTGGTTCTGCTTCCGAGGTCGGGGTCGCCGGCCGACCTGGCCGCCGCACTGGAACCGGAGGATCTGGACATCGCCTGGGGTGACCGCCGGGTCGAGATCACGCTCCCGTCATTCGAGTTCGACGCCGAGATCGCTCTCAAGCCGGCGCTCCAGCAACTCGGCATGACGACCGCGTTCGAGCCGCCGTCGCCGACCAGCGGCGCCGATCTGACCGGCATCACCGAGATGCGCGAGCTCTACGTCTCCGACGCGTTTCACAAGACGTTCATCGCCCTGGACGAGGAAGGCACCGAGGCGGCGGCAGCCACCGCGCTCATCATCGGCCTGACGTCCGCCCCGGAGCCCGCCACATTCACCGCCGACCGTCCGTTCCTCTTCTGGATCGAGCACTCCTCCACCGGCGAGATGCTCTTCCTCGGCCAGGTCACAGATCCGTCGTAGGTCGACGAGGGCTCAGTACTTCCGTCTGGCCTGCTCGACCCGTTCGATCAGTTCGTCGACCGACGGACGATCGTCGGGTCCTGCACCCCGGTACACCCACGAGGTCGCACCCCCGGGGTCGATCACGGCGTTGCCGCCCAGTTGCAGCGTGTCCTCGGTGGCCTTTTCGTAATCGCCGAATCCGTCACGACGAAAGATCTGGGCATACCGACGCAGCACTCGCCATCCGTACACCCGCCACACCGAGCCTCGGTCGTAGCCGAACTGGCGGTACACCGACCGATCGGTGTCGACCAGGATCGGCCGGTCCCACCCGGTTCGACCGCGGTAGGCGCGCAGGTACTTGGGGTCACTGAAGGTGATGAGGGCGACTTCCACGTCGGGCCCGAAGTCGTTCAGTCGGTCGCGCACGGCGACGACGTGTGCCTTACAGGGCAGTCAATGGATGTGGCGGTGGAAGATCAAGACGACCGTGGTGCCCCGCCGTTCGGACAGCCGCCACGTGGTCCCATCGTCACCGGGCAGTTCGATCTCGGGTCGCACTCGGTCAGGGTAAGGGATGTGCCATCAACGGGGTTGATCACACGGTGATCGAACCGGTGACGACCGTCGTGGCGGCGCCGCCGACCCATATGCGGCCGCTGCTGTCCCGGGACACGTACACCCGTCCGTCTCTTCCGATGTAGTTGCCTTGGGCAGCCGTGTACGGAAACGGGATCCGGTTCGCCCGGTCGAACCACTTGGCGAACCCGGCGTTGGCCGAGCCGGTGACGGGATCCTCGGTGATGTCCGTGCCGAAGAAGCACCGGAGCTCGACGTCGACGCCGGGGAGCGTCGATCCGATCGCCACCACGGCGACTTCGACCGGCGAGTCATCGACCGGTCGGGGACTGAGGGAGCCGATGCGGCCCGGATCGGACAGCTCCACGCCGATCCACCCGGGTCCGTTGTCGATCCATTCGATCGCCGCCACCTCGTGATCCTCGAGACCGAGGATCGCCAGCGTCCGCACCCGATCCGCCTCAGCCGACAGGACCCTGGCGGAGAAGTTCGGGCGCTTCGAACGCCAGTCGTTCGCCCTCGGCCCGAAGGTCGATCAAGCCGAGACCACACTCCTGGACCACCCTGCCGGGCGTCGCCGGGATGCCGCCGGCCTCCAGCCATGCGTGGGCCGAGCCGATCGTGGGGTGACCGGCGAACGGGAGTTCCTCGGAGGGGGTGAAGATGCGCACCCGGTAGTCCGCAGCGGGGTCCTCGGGGGTGAGCAGGAACGTGGTCTCGGAGAAATTGGTCCAGTTGGCGATCCTCTGCATCGACGCACCCGAGAGGCCGTCGGCGTCGTGGATCACGGCGAGAGGGTTGCCGTCGAGACCGGTGGTGCAGAACACATCGACCTCACGGAAAGGCAGCGAATGGCTCATCGATCCGGGATCGACGGCTTCACGAGGAGGGTTTCATCGCCTCGAGCATCGCCATCATCTGCTCGTGGACGAGATTGACCGCCTGCAGTGGACGGATCATCACCTTGAATTCGGTGATGAGGCCGTCGTGGTCGCAGGTGATGATGTCGACACCGTTGACGTACTTGCCTTCGATCGAGGTCTCGAACTCGAGAACGGCATGGCGTCGGTCCACCACCTCCTTCACGTACCGGAACGGCTGCTCGTCGGTACCGACCAGGGTCTGCCCTGCCGCCAGCAGGTATCCCATGACGAGGTCTCGGCCCCGCTGGGGTGTGAAGACGATCGGTGAGAGAAAGACGGATTCGGGATGGAGGATCGCTTCCAGAAGCTCATGGGAATCGGCCCCGTCGCTCAGGAACTCGTGCCATCGCTCCAGACAGCCTGCCATCGGTGTGCTCATCGGTGCCATCGTGACACACGCGCTGCGCTGACTGCGGATTGGGTTAGGGTTCTCCGGGTGGACTCGGTACTGGTGGACAAACGCGACGGCTACGCGATTCTCACGTTGAACGACCCGGATCGGCGCAACGTTTTCACGCTCGACATGAGCGCCCGGGTGTCGGATGCGCTCGATGCGCTCGAGGCCGACGAGTCGATCAACGCGGTCATCGTGACCGGGGCGGGCAAGGGATTCTGCTCGGGCGGGCACCTCGACGAGTTGCTGGACAACCCCGGTCACGACGGGCTGCGACGGGTGTACGCAGGCTTCCTCCGGTTGGCCGAGAGCCGGTTGGCGACGATCGCCGCCGTCAACGGGGCCGCCGTCGGTGCCGGGATGAACGCCGTGCTCGCCTGCGATCTCGTCGTCGCAGCCGAGTCGGCCAGATTCGACTCACGTTTCCTCCAGATCGGTATCGCCCCCGGCGGTGGTCACACGTGGCGCCTGCGGAATCTCACCGATCTCCAGACCGTCAAGGCGATGGTCCTCTTCGGCGAGGTGCTCGACGGAGCCCGCGCCGCCGAGGTCGGGCTGGCGTGGACGTGCGTCCCCGACGACGAACTCCTCACCGCTGCCGAAGCGCTGGCGGTCAGGGCGGCGTCGGCGCCCCGCGAGCTGTTGTTGCGCACCAAGGAGACGATTCACCGCACGCAGACCATCGCCACCGGAACCGACGCGGTGGACAACGAACTCGACACCCAGGTGTGGTCGATGGATCAGCCGGCCTTCCAGGAGATGGTGGCTGCGCTGAAGACCCGGATGGCCGAGTAGATCGGGTTGACGAGCGCACCGGGGCGGTTGGGCCGATGACGGAGGCCTTGGTGGAGCGGGGCGGGCACGAGCTGACGACCCGCGAACTCCATGACCTGCTCGAACTTCGCATCGACGTCTTCGTGGTCGAGCAACACTGCCCGTATGCCGAGATCGACGGACGGGACCTCGAGCCGTCGACGACGCACATGTGGCTGACCGACCAGGCTGGTGTCATTGCCACACTGCGCATTCTCGACGATGGTCACCAACGACGCATCGGCCGGGTGGCGACCCGGGCCGAGTACCGGGGACGGGGGCTGGCCGGCCGCCTGGTCGGCGCGGCGCTGAAGGCCACAGAGGGCCCGGTGGTACTCGACGCCCAGTCACACCTCGTCGACTGGTATGGCCGTTTCGGCTTCGAGCCGACCGGCGACGAGTTCGTCGAGGACGGCATCCCCCACGTGCCGATGCGGTTGGACCGACCGGCACCCCAGGGCTGAGGAGCGTTCGGTTCTCCGGCGGCGTGACCGTGCCGTAGCCTGCCGGAATGGATGTGACTCGACTGTTCAGCGTGGAGGGCAAGACCGCCATCGTCACCGGCGGTTCCCGAGGGATCGGCTACATGATGGCCACCGGATTGCTCTCCGGTGGGGCCAAGGTGTACATCACCGCCCGGAAGGCGGCAGCGTGCGACGAGGCCGCCGAACGGTTGAGCGAACTGGGCGAGTGTGTCTCCCTCCCGGCCGATCTCTCCACGTCGGAAGGGGTTCGGTCCTTCGCCGACGAGTTCGAATCGCACGAGGACAAGCTCCACATCCTGTGCAACAACGCCGGTGCCAACTGGGTGGCGCCGCTGGGCAAGTTCCCCGAGATCGGGTTCGACAAGGTGATCGACATCAACCTGAAATCGCCATTCTTCCTCACCCAGCATGCTGTTGCCCCTGCTGCGCGCTGCGGCCAGCGCCGAGGATCCGGCTCGGGTGATCATGACCGGATCGATCAACGGCATCGCCGTACCCACCTGGATCGACAACTTCTCCTATTCGGCTTCCAAGGCGGGGGTGCACATGATGGCCCGGCACCTGGGTCAGAAGCTGGCCAATGATCACATCACGGTCAACTCGATCGCGCCGGGACCGTTCGAGTCACAGATGATGGCGGGGGCGCTCGAGGGTGAGGGCCGGGCGATGGTGGAGTCGACCGTTCCGTTCGGGCGGATCGGCTCACCCGAGGACATCGCCGGGACCGTGCTCTGGTTGTCCAGTCGGGCCGGCGCCTACATCGACGGTGCGGTCATCCCCATTGACGGAGGCGTCACCGGCTTCGCCGGCTGAGGAGTGGTTGTCGGTTCGGGTCGGGGTTCGAGCCTCAACCATCACAGCCGATCTTCTGGGTCGGAGAAGCCCTGGTCAGCCCACCCGGGCTGCGGCGGCGAGCACACCCTCGACCACCAGTTCGGGGTCGGCGTTGGGGTTGGCGGCCACCGAACGGAGCCAATCTTCACCGTCGATGATCGTGCTCGAGACGAAGACGTCGTCGGCCAGTCCAGATCGGATCGCTGGTGTCGGTACCGACCGGTGACGCCAGTTCAGAACGCCGGACCTGGGTTGCGCTGCGAGCTTCCAGCTGAGGATGGGCCTCGACGAGGTCGTGGAGCTGGTCGGCCAACGCCATCGTGTGATCGATCCACTCGGCGATCCCGGCCCGCCCGTAGGCGAGAACGGTCGCAGCCAATGGCGCTGCCACAGCACCGTGCGAGCCGAGGACGCCCACGTTCGGCACGGAGAGATAGGGTCCATCGACGCTCACCGATCGGTGGGCGCGTGCGGCATCGGCGAAAAGGACCAGCGCCGACTCCTTGGGCTGGAACAGCCACTTGTGGGCCGACAGGCACACGCTGTCGGCGCGCTCGACGCCCTTCGAGCAGCCCGGCGTAGCGGTCGCTGAGCCGCAATGGTCCGGACCACGCCGCGTCCACGTGCCGCCACCAGGCATCGTCCGCAGCGTCCAGTGGTTCGATCTCGCCGGTGCTCGTCATCCCGGCGGTGATCACCGCAGCCGTACGGGTCAGATCACCGGGTTCGTCCCAGTCGACGGCCGAACGGCATGCCCAGAAGGTGCGCTGCCTTTCGTGACGCTCAGATGGGCGTCCGCACCGGCGACCACCTCGGCCGCTCCGGCTTCCCGGGCCGCCCACAGAGCGGTGATGTTGGCCAGCGTCGAGCCGGCGGTCATGTGGCCCCCGCTCATGCCGAAGAACGGAGCGAACCATCCGATCACCGTCTCTTCGAGTATGCCGGGCCGTGGGCGCGGTGTCCGGGTGGAGGAGGTTCTGGTTCCGGCTGGCGGTCCACTGGCTCACCGCCCACGTGATCCAGGGAGTGGGCGGATCCATGTGGGCGAAGAAGCCGGGTGCGCCGAGGTCCCGGGCGCCGTCGAGGAGGATAGGCGCCATGGCGTCCAGCGCCCCCTCCTCACCGATGCCGTCCCGTGGGAGAGCCGTTGGTAGGGCCGACGCCTGCGCCGGTGCCGGGGAGCTCAGCCGGTCGACTGCGAGGTGAAGACCGTGCTGGTCGACGTCGAATTCCGGCCAGCGGTGCGCCATGGTGACAGACTAGAACGCTGCTCCAGTCGGCGCCCTTCGCCGAGTCCCGCTGACGACCGCGGCCGTCCATGCGATCTCAGGGCTGCTGAGACTCGAGACGGGCGACGAGGGCCACCATGCGGTCGACGGTCTGGAAGTTCTCGATCGTCACGTCGGCCGGTTCGATGTGGAGATCCCCGGCGATTCCTCGATCCAGTGGACGATCTCCATTGCGCCCAGCGAATCGACGAGGCCCGTGGTCAGCAGATCGGTGTCAGGCTCGACGGGGGTGTCCGGGTCGAGGCTGACCTCGGCATCGATGAACTCGCAGAGGGCGTCGGTGAGGGTCGTGACGTGATTCATTCTGGTTCCTTGGTGGCTGCCATGCGCGCTCTGATCGATTTTCTGTCGACCTTGCCGCTCGGGGTCTGGGGAAGGGAGGTGAGCACCTCGAGATGGGCGGGGACGGCGACGGCGGGGAGACGGCGGGCTGACCACTTCTGCAGACTGCGAAGATCGATGGTGCAGTCGATCGCCAACGACCACCGTTGCGGCCAGGGTGCCCGGTTCGGCTCCCCACGGTCCTGCTACGGCTTGGCGGACCTCGGGATGATCGGTGAGAGCTGCTTCCACGCCTTCGAGCTCGACTCGTATGCCACGGAGTTTCACCTGGTGGTCGCGTCGCCCGTGGAACCAGATGACGCCGTGCTCGTCGCGGGTCGCAAGGTCCCCGGTCACGTACCAGTCAGGTCCCGTCCGGCGACGGCGACGGGTGGCCTCGGTGAGATCGGGACGGTTCCAGTACTCCCGCATGCGTGTGGGAGCCGACACCCACAGCGCACCCATCTCGCCGTCGGGGACGGGTTGCTCGTCGTCGTCGACGATCAGCACCTCCACCCCCGGCCAGGGGACGCCCACAGGGACATCCTGACCTTCGGCGGGTGGTCCCGACAGCCGGTGGACGGTGACGGCGTTGACCTCCGCGGGTCCGTAGGCGTTCTCGAATCGGGCGCCGGGGAGCGCGGCCATCAGTGCTCTCAAGGCACTCGGGGGGAACACCTCGCCGGCGTAGATGACCGAGCGAAGCGCACTCATGTCCCGGTCGGCCAGTACTCCCCTCGTCACCACTTGTTCGAGGAGGAACGGGATGCCGTACCAGACCGTGGTCTTCTCCGCTGCGGCCCTGTTCGGTGAAGCTCGCAGGGAACCGCAGATGTGGCTCGCTCATCTGGACGACGGTGCCCGCCGGCCAACGGAAGGGCGTACAACTCGAGGTGGACATGTCGAAGTGGAGGGCGGTCATCGCCGCCAGGCGATCCTCGTGTGTGAGCTCGTGTTCGTCGGCCGCCCTCGGCGTAGGCGAGACCGCTGCGGTGCGTGTGCAGGATGCCCTTGGGTACGCCCGTCGACCCCGACGTGTAGATCAGGTAGGCGGGATCGTCCGGTCCTACGTCGGGGAGGTCGTTGTCGAAGCGCAGGTCCAGAGGTGAATCGATGTTCACGATCGGTGCCGGACCAGTGAGTTGCTCCGGTGTTTGCCGGTGGACAGGACGACCTTGAGATCGAGGTCATCGAGTTCGAGAACGCCGCTTCGTCTGATCGTGGGAGCGTGACCGATCACGGCGCTGATCGCCGGCGTCGGAGGCGACGGCTCTCGCCGCTGCCGGCGGCGCCATCGGATCGATCGGCACCATGATCGCTCCGGCCGCAAGACGGCGTGCACCGCCTCGAAGGACTCGTGGCCCTTCGGCCGGATCACCGCCACCCGGTCGCCGGTCTCAACGCCGTGGGCGACCAGGGCGCTGCGCGAGCTTCCTGGTGCGCTCTTCGACCTCGGGCCAGGTGAAGATCCTCTTCGAGACCGACGATGGCATCGCCGGTCGGCCGGAGAGACGACGCGTGCCGGAGTAGCTCGGCGAGGGTGGCGGGTTTCATGGTGGCAGCAGGGTACTACGGCGAATAGCGGCCACGGATGCACGATCCGCCCTGGTGCGCGAGAGTACGAAGCGTGCGCTCGCTGCACAGGGGCGCTTCTACCCTGGTCGTCGGGTCGTTCTTCCTCCCGATTGCCGAGCCGAGTCACTGGTTCACTGGTGCGAGCACATGTGAATCCGCTCGCGGGCGCCGGGCGTAAGGAGAGGTGATGCGAAGGAGCGGAGAGACGAGGTGGCGGCGTCGCTGATGACGTCATGCTCGGCCTTCGACATCCAACCGACAGGGGAGGTCTCTCGCTCTCGACGCGATGCTCGACCTTCGACATCCGATCAAAATGGCGGCGGCGGACTTTGCCGCTGCGTCGTTGGCGGACTCCGGCACCGACGGTTTCGATGCCCGTCGCTGGGCCCTTGCCGCCGAATTCGGAGTCCAGGGCTCGATGATCCCGCCGGAGTATCGGCGGATTCGGGCAGAATCGGCGGTCGAAGCAGCGCTCACGTTCGAAGGCCTCGGCCTGGGCACCGCCGACAACGGATTCGTCTTTGCACTCGCGTCACAGACGTTCGCCTTGCAGCGGGCCCTGATCACCGCCGGATCCGAGCGGCAGAAACGTCGCTGGCTTCCGGCGCTCGGCTCCGGCACGTCGATCGGCTGCTTTGCCATGTCCGAACCCGGTGCCGGGTCCGACACCGGTGCGATCTCGACCGATCGCCAACCGCAGGCCGATGGTCACTACGTCATCAACGGCACCAAGGCGTGGGCCACCCTCTCGCCCGTCGCCGACGTGATCGTCGTCTTTGCCTCGACCGACCCTTCCAAGGGGCATTGGGGCATCACCGGCTTCATCCTCGAATCCGATCGTGACGGAATCGAGGTAGGAGCGACGCAACCCAAGATGGGAATGAACAGCTGCCCATGGGCCGAGATCCGCTTCACCGAGTGCGCGGCCGGACCCGATGATCTGCTCGGCTCCCCGGATCCGGCGGCAGCATCTTCAGCTCCGCTGTAGAAGCCGAACGGGCCTTTCTGTATGCCGCTCAGATGGGATCGATCGAGCGGATTCTGAACCTGAGCGTCGATCGAGCCCGTCGGCGTCACGCCTATGGCAAACCGATCGGGAGTTTCCAGGCAATCTCGCACAAAATCGCCGAGATGAAACTGCGTCACGAGAGTGCTCGTCTCCTGATCTACAAGGCTGCAGAACTCTACGATCGGGGCGAATCCATGACGATGGCAGGAGCGTTGGCCAAGCTGCAGACCTCGGAGACGGCGGTCCATTCCGCCCTCGACTCGATGAGGATCCACGGTGCCGAGGGCTACACGACGGCCGGTCCCGTCGAGGCCGAGCTGCGGGACGCTATCGGCGGACTCGCCTACTCCGGAACCTCCGAGATCGCCCGCAATCTCGTCGCACGACTGCTGCACGTCGATCGACCCATCCGAGACCGGGGGTCCGGGCGATGAGCGGCTGAAGACCTCTTGGTTGGGGTGCCGGGGCTAGGTCGGCGTCCGACTCAGCCGTCGACGCCATGCAGTACCAGAGCGTCGCTCAGACGACGGGCCAGGACCGCGACGTGCGGCTCCTCGACCAGCGTCTCATGGTTTCCGGGAACATGGATCACATCGAGCTCATCTACCTGGCCGGCCCATTCGCGATGGCGAGGGACGTGATCCCACACATCGTACGTTTCGTCAGCGGACAACAACAGCACCCGACCGGCGTAGTGGTCCGGTGTGTGCCCGAACCAGATGTGGACCGTGTTCTCGGTGATCTCCGCCTTCCTGAGCTCGAAAGGGATCGCCCCGTCCGATCGATTTCGCTTTCCTGTCCGGGCCCGATTCAGTCGGTAGTCCCTCCACCTGTTGCCGACGTACTTCTGCCACTGGTAGGAGAGATCTTCGAGGGCATAGCCCACGCCCTCGGCGCGAAGATACGACAGCTGCTCGGAGAACGTCAGCGTCCGGGCTAGCGCCGACGGGTGAAAGACATCGAACAGGACCACCCGATCCACAACGTGGCCGGCGTCCTGAATCGACCGGGCCAGTTCGATTGCGATCAGCCCGCCGATGGAGGACCCGGCGACGAAGTACGGCCCCTGTGGCTGAAATGCCTGGATCTCCCTGAGGTAGTCACGGACCATGTCCTCCCTCGACATATGGAGTTCGGAGACCCCATCGACACCGGCGGCCTGCACTCCGATCACGTTGGCCAGCCCCCTCAGATGTTTGGCGAGGACTCGAAAATTCAACACGTCGCCGCCAGCGCCGTGGATCACGAAGATGTTGGGCAGGGCGGTGTCCGGATCGAGCATCGGAACGATGTGGCGATACACGGCATTGACCGCCTGGACCGACTTTTCATCCGGCGACGCCACCGCCAGGACGGACATCAACGACCGCACCGTTCCCGATCGGAGCAGCTGAGCGGGCGGCACTGCGAAGCCGAGATCGCGTCTGATCCGACTCACGAGGCGCACCGCCATGATGGAGTGGCCCCCTCGATCGAAGAAGTCGTCATCGGGGCCCAGGGTGGGATCGTCCATCACTTCTCGCCAGAGTCCCAGCATTTGCTGTTCGGTGCCGGACAGTGGACCCGGGGGTGGGGCCGTGGCGCGTCGCTTGATCACGGGTTCGGGTAGGGCTGATCGGTCGACCTTGCCGTTGGGGGTCAATGGCATCTCGTCGACCTCGATGTAGAACGACGGAATCATGGGTTCGGGGAGGGAGGATCTGAGCTGCGATCGCAACGAATCGCTCGTCACGGCGGCTCGGTCGACCGGTCGGTACCACGCTGCCAGGCGGAGTCCGTCAGGCGTCTCAACGGTGCCGACCGCGGCCGCCCGGAGACGGGAATCGGTGAGCAGGGCCGCCTCGATCTCGCCGAGTTCAATCCGGAACCCACGTATCTTCACCTGTTCGTCGACCCGTCCGACGAACTCGAGCGTCGTAACGTCGAGGCGGCGGACGAGGTCGCCGGTTCGGTAGAACGTCTGGCCGCCGCTGTCGAGGACCACGAACCGCTCGGCGGTCAGCTCGGGCTGACCGAGGTAGCCGGCGCTGACGCCCGGTCCGCCGATGTAGAGCTCGCCGGTTCCACCCACCTCCACCGGTTGCCGCTCGGCATCGAGGACCCTGTCCACAACGCCGGGGATCGCGTCTCCGATCGGGATCGGCTGATCGATCGAGTGATCCGGACCGAACCGGTGATGGTGGCTCCAGACGGTCGTCTCTGTCGGTCCGTACTCGTTGTGGAGTTCGGTATCGGGGAGTGTGCTGAAGTGGGACCTGACCAGATTGGGCGGGCAGGCTTCACCGGCGACGATGGCGGTGTTGAGTGAACGCAGCTGCGCAGGGTCGACCTCGTCCGAGAAGCACCGCATAGAGCGACGGGATCGCCAGCACATGGGTCACTCGGCGGGACTCGATGAGCTCGGCGATGTGGTGCACGTCGGAGTGTCGGCCTTCCTCGGGAAGCACGATCGTGCCGCCGGTGCACAGTGACCACCACAACCCCACCATCGACGAGTCGAAGGCGAACGAGCTGAGCAGGAGAAAACGCATCCGGGTTGTGGTCGTACACCTGCGGTCGAGCCATCGTGGAGAACGAGATGTTGGCGTGGCTGACCTGCACCCCTTTGGGGCGCCCGGTCGAACCCGAGGTGTAGATCACGTAGGCGAGATCCCGCGGGCGAGCGCATGGCGGTCCGTCCCGATGATCGACTGGTCGGGTCCGAGGATTGGGCCCTAGATGCACGACGTCGAGACGCCATCGGGAACCGCCTCGCTCGTCTCGCCGCGACTGACGATCGGTGTCGATCCCCGAGTCGGCCACCATGTGGGCGATGCGGTCGAGTGGGTAGTCGGGATCGATCGGCACGTAGGCGGCCCCAGCCTTGAGGATCCCGAGGATTCCCACGACCGTTTCCGGGTCACGCGACGCCAGCACGCCCACAAGCGAGCCGGGACCCATTCGCGTGCCGGTCCAGCACCTCGGCGACGGCTTCGGCCCGACGATCCAGCTCGCCGTAGCTGATCGTCACGTCGGCGGCGGTCACCGCCGGGGCGTCGGGCTGCGCTCGGGCGTGTTCGACGACGATCTCGTCGAGAAGTCGAGGCTCCATCGGTGAACTCGCAGAGAGTGTCGCCGTCGGTGGCCAACGCGACAGGGTCGAGAATTGCCGACGGATCGGATGTAGCGGCACCGGCCAATTCGGTCTCGAATTCGCCGAGCATGGCCTGGGCTTCAACCTGCCCCAGCGACGTTCCCCTGTATTCGAGACCCAGATTCACCTCTTCGCCGCGGACCTGCACGAAGAAGGTGACGTCGGTGGCTGCATCTGCAGGGGCCAGGACACGGTGGGCGCCTTTGTGGCCGTCGATCGAGACCGGTGAGAGTTCGCCGTAGGCGAGCATCACGTTGAGGCCGGGCACGGAGCAGGCCCTCCTGGCGTCGGTCCCGCACGATGGATGCCAGCGGGTACTGGCGGTGAGCCAGAGCGTCGGTCAGTGTCGTCGAAACCGCGCGGGCGACCTGGGCCAGCGATCCGTCGGTTTCGGTCGTGCACACCACCGGAACGACGTTGAGCGCATAACCCGTCAGATCTCCGAGCTCGAGCTCGGACGGATCGACGCCGTGATCCCGACCTCGATCCGATCACCGTCTGATCGGCGACGCACGACACGGCTGACCGCCGCCAGAGCGAGCGCTACCCGGCCCGACCCCGGCGGCACGATCCAGGGTGTCGATGCCGAACGAGGCGGCACGTTCGATGAAGCCGTCCGCCTCCGATGACGTGGAGATCCACCGCGGAGTGCTGACCGGCGCCGACTGGGCGTGCGAGAGCCAGTAGGCGCGGTCGGTCGGGTTGTCCGACCACCGGATCAGCTCGTCGGCGAAACGTCGATGGCGTCATGGAGGGTGGGCTCGGTCGGCCCCCCTCGTACAGGGTTGCGAGATCGGTGAAGAGCGTGTCGAAGCCGCTCTCGTCGATCATCGAATGGTGCACTGCAATCAGCAGTCCGGTCCGGTTCAGGCCGTCGATGGGGGTCATGCGCACTCGCACGAACGGTCCGTTGTCGAGGTCGAAGGGCTTCAGGAAGTGTTCGTGGGCCTGAGCCCGAAACGTTCGCTGATCGAGCACGAGGGGGCCACGTCGAATGCGACCGCATCGGCAGCGGTGACGACCCGCCGTGGTTCCACCATCGAGGTGCGAAGGATCTCGTGGCGTTCGACGAGGGCGGTGACGGCCCGCTCCAGTCGTTCGGGATCGAGCGAGCCATCGATCTCGTAGGCGCGGCCGACATTGTTGCGTGACGAGTCGGGATCGTTCAGCCAATCGAACAGCATCGACCCTCGCCCGGGTGTCAATGGCGGCGGCTCGATGCTGCTCGGACTCTCCGACCGTCGACGGTTCTGTTTCGACGGTCGTCTTCCGCCTCGATCGCCGCTGCGCAGTGCTCGGGGTGTCCGGTTCCCGAAGATCGAGCTCCTCGCGGAGGGTCTGTCCGATCGCATCGCTCAGCAGGACGATCGACTGCAATGCTGCCAGCGAGTCGCCACCGAGTTCGAAGAAGTCGTCGGTGACGCCGATCGGTTCGAGGCCCAGGACTCGCTCCCACACCCGGACGATCGCTGCCTCCAGCTCGGTGGCTGCGCTGACGTGAAGGTTCGAGGTGGTGCGGTGCACGAGGTCGGGCGGTGGCAGCTTCGCGGTGTCGAGTTTGCCGTTGGAAGTCACTGGGAGTGCGTCGACGATCATGTAGGCCGACGGGACGGCGTGCGACGGGACCCGTGTACGAGCCAGGTCCGGAGCTCGGCTGGCGAGGGCGCTTCAGCACCTCCGACGGTTTCGATCCACGCAGCGAGGACCTCCCGTGGATTCGGTTCGTACCCCACCGCGGTCAGCATTCGTTTGACGTCGTCGACATCGAGCTGGTCGTCGAGTTCGGCGATCGCCTCGTCGCGTGTCTTGTGCCCGAGGCGCACATCCCACGCGTACGGTTCGGCGTAGTTGTGGTAGCCCTGCTCCAACTGGTGGGTGTAGATACCGGCGGCGTTGATCAGGCAGTTGGTCGAACGCCCGGTGTCGTCGGGTCGCAGCCATGGCGCCTGGGTGTCGAGGAACCGGTACATCTCGCTCAGCGCAACGTCGACGTACCGATAGAAGTCGACGTAACGAATTCGGTCGAAGATGTCGTCGCTGTCGAACACGCCGGTGTCCAGCAGTCGGTTCGGGCCGTCGTCGACCCGGTGATAGACCCTCCTGGCCTGCAGGACGGCTCGATCGATCGCGTCAGGATCGAATCGGTCATCCGTGAACTGCTGGGGGATGAGACGGGTTTCGAACAGCTGCCCGCGTGAGAGGCCGGTGACGATCATCGGGATACCGAGTTCGTCGGCTCTGGTGGTGGCGGTGGTGTAGATCGTCTTGTAGCAGCCGTGGCAGACGTTGGAGTGGCGTGCCAAGCTGTCGGCGAAGATGGCGTTCATGACCTCGGAGGTGATGAACTCATGGTCCACGCCGAGGTCGGCAACGCTCTTGCGTACGTTCTCCTTTGCTCCCTCGGAGATGAATCCGTTGTCGAAGGTGACGGCGTACACCTCGAAGCCGAGCTCGACCAGTTTGTAGAGAGCGTAGGTCGAGTCCTTGCCCCCGCTCAGTAGATGGAGGCAGTCGTAGCGACCAGCACGTTGAGCCCGTGCCCGCTCCAACTCGACACCGAGGTCGTCGAGGTTCTTGAAGTAGTCCTCTGCGTGGACCTTGATCCTGTCGTACTCATGGCAGGTGCTGCACACCCCACCGATCGTCGAATTGGATAGCGGGCACATTCGACGGCAGTCCGCACCTGACGCAATTCTGCTCGGGCTGTGTCGAAGCGTGGTCTCCACAATCGGACCGCTGCCCTCGACACGGCCGGATGTGCCTCGAGCTGGCGTTCCACCTCGGTCGGGTCGAGACGGATGCCGCCGACCTTGATCTGTTCATCGGCTCGGCCCAGATAGGTCAGGGTCCGAGGGCACACGAACCGTACGAGGTCGCCTGATCGGTAGAACCGCCGACCGTCGAGGTGGACGAACGGGGCCTCAGGATCGTCGGTCAGGATCGGGGCGCCGGTACCGACCCCGAGGTAGCCGGGCGTGATCCCTCTGTGGGAGATATACAGCTCGCCGGGCGAACCGAGGGGCACCGGTTGCTGGTGAACGTCGAGAACGCGGAGTTCGACCCCGGGAGCGGGTCGCCCGATCGGAACATCAGCCCATGATTCGGAAGGAGAGGCTTGGTGGATCATACAGCCGACGACCGCCTCGGTTGGGCCGTACTCGTTGAAGATGCGGAGGTCTGGTCGCTTCTCCCACAGCTGGGAAGCCAGCCGCGAACCGAACGCTTCGCCACCGACGACGAGCGTGTCGAGTCGATGGTCGGGCGGCGAGCATGTGCACGAGCAGTTCGAGATGGGAGGGTGTGGCCTTGGCCCAGGTGATCTCGGGGGTCTCGGCGATCTGGCGCAGCCCCGGCACGCCCTCGTCCTCGACGACGATCAGCTTGCCGCCGGTGAGCAGTGGCAGGAAGAGGCTGGTCACGGTCAGGTCGAAAGTGAGCGCGCTGAACAGCGCGGACGATCGGTTTCTCGCCGGAACGGAGGTAGTGGATCCTGGCGAATTCGAGGTAGTCGGCCACGCCACGGTGAGTGATGGGCACGCCCTTGGGTTCGCCGGTCGAGCCCGACGTGTACAGCAGGTAGGCCTCGTCGGCCTCTGTGACCGGAGTCGAGACCGCATCGGGTGCCGGCGGTGCGGCCTCTTCGGAAGGAAGCTCGGTCAGCACCGGTGCGCAGGCCGCCCGTTCGATGAGTTGCTGACGGCGGCCTGCCGGCTGGGCGACGTCGATGGGGACGTAGGATCCACCGGCCCACCAGGTGGAAAGGATCGCCACGACGGCGTCTACGCTGCGTGGCATCTGGACCGCGACCCGCCGGCCGGGTCCGATGCCGTGAACGCGGCGGAGCCATGATCCGACCCGACGAACCTCGGCCATCAATTGTGCGCCGGTGAGCGATCGGTCGCCCTGAACCGACACAGCGCGGTGCCCGGCGAGTTCGGCGAAGAGCCGATCCGGAAGGAGCGGCGACTCCAGCGCCTCGGAGGACCGGTCGCCCCACTCGACCAGTGCTGAGGCCTCTTCGGGGGTGATGAGCGGATCCGTGCCGATCGGGACGGTCGGGGTCGGTCACCAGGGCGGTCAGGGCCGACACGTAGTGATGGGCAGCACGACCGGCCTGATCGTCGGTTGCGGCTGCGTTGTTGATGTCGAGCGCCAGCGATGATTGGTCGTCTGCGTACGTGGTGAGTTGGACGCGGAGAAGATGAGCGGAGTCGGTCGTGCCCGAGTGAACCCAGTCGGTTGTCACCTCGTGTGTGCCGAAGGCGCCGATCCCTCCTCGAGGAATGACGTTGACGACCGTTTCGATATCGGTCGCGGCGGGTGCGGTTCCCGGTCGTGCGTGGCGGATCGTGTGAACCACCGCCCGCGACACCCGCTTGTGCAGCGAGCGGAACGTGTCGGCAGCGGCGATGGTGACATCGACCGGGAAGACTTCCATGACCGGGCCGAACAGGAACTCGATCCAGACCCGAGCGATTGTGCACAGGGAGGCCGATCGCAACCTGTTCGGCTCCGGTGACCCGGTTCAGGTAGAGCGCCGTCGTCGTGATCAGCAGCGACGTCCATGCGAGATCATCGGTCAGAGCGCGATAGTCCGATTCCAGCCGTTGGGTGATCTTGGACCGAAGCTCATCTTCGACGTCCAGCTGCAGGCGCCGGCTGGCCGGATCGGGCGTGCCGACCGATTCGTAGAGCCGACCGACTTTCGGGGCTCGTTGGCGGCTCGCCCAGTTGGCGCGTCGCCACGTCGGTTCGGCGGTCCGTCGCACGTTCGAGATTCGGCAGACCACGAGTAGTACGACGGGATCTCGGGGGTGTCACCGTGGTAGGCGGCAGCGGTGGCCGCAAAGACCGATGACGACGCGGTGGCGTCGGTGACGACGTGATGGAGGTTCAGGTACCACGATGTCGTTCCGTCGGGGTGTTGGATGATCACGCTGTCGTACGCGGCTTTGGTCATGTCGAGCGGCTGAGGCGAACCCGCTCCCGGGCCCACTCGATCGCGTCAGCCACCGTCATCGAGAGGATCTCGGTTGTGGCCGGTGCGGCGCTCAGCGAGACCACGGGTCCATCTTCGGTATCGATGATCGTGGTCCGGAGAACGTCCGATGCGGCGACGACGGCGGCGAAGGCCTTGGCCAAACGGTTACCGTCGACCTCCCCGTGGACCCGCGACAGCAAGGCCATGTTCTGATGCGGCGAGTCCGGATGGCGCAGCTGCGAGGCCCACAGGACTCGCTGCATAGGGCTCAGCTCCCATAGCCTTTGGAGGCGAACCTGAGTTGTGTGCACCGTGCTGGTCACGCGTTCTCGTCTCTCCTGCATGGGATGGCATCACCGTCCCATTACTCCGTATCAAGGTATCCAACCACCTGTCCTCCGATTTCTCCTTAGGTCGATGGAACCATCCTGTGGGCAATACTTCGTTCGCCTTAGCATTTTGGATGCATCCGCGCTACGGATAGGTGCGTACGCATAGGTGAAAGTCCGCGAGCCCCCGGCGAGGTAGGAAATGATGAAGAAGTCGTTCTTGGTGTTCAGTGCGGTGATGGTGGTCTTGGCGTCGGTTGGCTTTGCATTCACCGGCGTCGCCTCGGCCCACAATGCCGAAGACAGCTACGTCTACGTCAACGTGACCGAGACGTCCCTCAACGGACGAGTCGACTATCCCTTCGGCGATCTCAGGGAAGCGCTGGGATTCAGGCTGGACGGCTCGGAGGAGGAGAATGTGGCCGAGCTCGTCGGTCGTGTCGAGGACCTGCGCTTCTATGCCGACGAACACCTGGACATCAGGGGTGAGGGTCAGAACTACGAACTGACCTTCGGCGATGTCGAGTTCCTCTTCGAGGACAACCCCAACGAGGAGATCAACTACGTCATCATCCCCTACACCGCTGAGATCACCACAGGGACGGTACCCCGGGTACTCGACGTCACGTTCGACCCGTTCTTCGAACTGAGCGACGACAACAACGCCCTGCTCCTCGTCCAGAACGACTGGAAAGCGGGCATCTACGACAACGGTGAGGGACAGGACGGGTTCTTCACCTTCAACAGCGATGCGCCCCGCCAGACCATCGACCTGGGCGAGCCGAGCGGTTGGAAGAACTTCACAGCCAGTTTCTCCCTGGGTCTGGACCACATCCGAACCGGACCCGACCACATCCTGTTCATCTGCGTTCTGCTCCTGCCCAGCGTGCTGGTCTTCAGCCTCGGCGGCTGGAAGCCTGCCGACAGCTTCGGGCGCTCGCTGTGGCGCATCCTGAAGATCGCCACGATGTTCACGGTCGCACACTCGATCACGTTCACCCTTGCCGGTCTCGACATCCTGCCTCTGCCGTCGGCCAAGGTCACCGAAACGATCATTGCCCTGTCGATCGCAGCCGCAGCGTTACACAACCTACGGCCGATCTTCCCCAACAAGGAATGGATCATCGCCTTCGGCTTCGGCCTCTTCCATGGCATGGGCTTCGCATCACTGGTGTCGGGTCTCGAGGTGGACCGGCGGACCCAACTCGTCTCCCTCCTCGGCCGCAATGTGGGCATCGAGGTCGGTCAGGTGGGGGTGATCTTGGTGATGTTCGGACTGCTGTATCTTCTCCGGAATACCGTCCTCTACCGGTGGGTGCTCACGATCGGTTCCGTAGTGCTGGCTCTTGTCGCCTCGGTCTGGATGATCGAGCGGCTCTTCGAGACCGACTTCGGTACCAACGACTTGGTCGAAGTGTTCATACGGGTTCCGCGGTCGGTGTATGTCATCGCCGTGCTGACGGCTATCGCAGGTGTCTACCAGATCTACGAACGGCGCCGCGACGGGCTGGTCGACAGCGTGGACATCCCGACGATTGACCTGACCGAGGAAGCACCAGACGAGCGGTCGTTGGTCGAGGTTTGACAAGTTCGACGGCAAGAAGGAAGAAACAACAATGAAGATTCTGGTAGCAGGCGGTGGCGGCTTCATCGGTGGTCATCTGGTTCAACGTTTGGAAGGTGAGGGGCACGAGGTCCGGAGTGTCGATGTCAAGCCGACCGCGGAGTGGTTTCAGCAGAGCGGTACGGCCGAAAACCTCGTGCTCGACCTGACCGAGAAGGATGCCTGCCTCAAGGCTGTCGACGGTGTCGACCGGATCTACAACCTCGCATGCGATATGGGCGGTATGGGTTTCATCGAGAACAACAAGGCGGCCTGCATGATCAGCGTGCTGATCAACACCCACCTTCTCATGGCAGCTCAGGCAAAGAACGTCGAACGGGTCTTCTACGCATCCTCGGCGTGTGTGTACAACGGCTCCAAACAATCCGACCCGAACGTGACCGCACTGGCTGAGAGCGACGCCTATCCCGCCGACCCCGAGGACGGATACGGTTGGGAGAAGCTGTTCTCCGAGCGGATGGGTCGCCATTTCATGGAGGACTTCGCTCTACAGTTCCGCACCGCCCGGTATCACAACGTGTACGGACCGAACGGCTCCTGGACCGGCGGGCGCGAAAAGGCGCCTGCGGCCGTGTGCCGGAAGGTCGCCGCCGCCAAACTGACCGGCGATCACACGATCGAGGTCTGGGGCGACGGCTTGCAGACACGATCGTTCATGTACATCGACGACTGCCTGACCGGCACTCGCATGTTGATGGACTCCGACGTGACCATTCCGCTCAACGTGGGCTCGTCCGAGCTTGTCACGATCAACGGCCTCTACGAGATGGTGGCTGACATCGCCGGAGTCAAGATCGATCTGGTCCACGATCTTTCTGCTCCCCAGGGTGTGCGCGGACGCAACAGCGACAACACTCTGATTCAGCAGCACCTCGGATGGGAACCGTCGATCCCGCTGCGTGAAGGCATGGAGAAAACCTACGCATGGATCCACGACCAGGTGGCGACGAGCTGACCACTCGAACCGGGCTCCCACCCGGCACAACGCCTGACGACGAAGAAGAGCCGGTCCTCCAACGTCGTTCGCTGACCCACGACACCTTCTGGAGCGTCCTGGCGAGAGGCGCGCACACGGTCGGCGCCATCATCGTGTTCTGGATGCTGGCCCGTTACCTCGGCGAGGAACAATACGGGCTCTACGCCGCTGCGATGGCGCTGTTCCTGCTGCTCAGTGCCTTCGTTACACTGGGCACCTTCCACATCGTCGTTCAGCGGGTGAGCCGGGATCCATCCCTCGCCCGGCACGCATGGGGTGCCGCGCTGGTGCCGGGCCTGATCCTCTCGGTGGTCGTCGCTGCGATCCTCGGTCTCCTGGCGGGGCTCTCGGTGCCGGGAATGGATGGCCGCACCATCTTCATTCTCGCGTTGGCCGAGTTCATCGGTATCGCCACCACGAGCCCGGCCGGATCGGCGCTTGTTGCCCTGGACCGTTTCCCGACGACGGCGGCGCTGACCGTATGGGCGACCCTGCTTCGGGTCGGCTTCCTCGGGATCGCCTTCTTCGCCCTGGACCTGTCGACGCTCCGTGCCGTGGCGGTCGCCTCACTGGCCGCCAGCCTCGGGTCCGGTCTGGTGAGCTCGATCGCCGCAGCCAGGATCATCGGTCTGCCCAGATTCTCCGTTGCGGCGAGTGTGCAGATCTGCCGAGATGGATCTCCGTTCTCGCTCACCCAGGCCAGCGGGGTCGTCCTCGGCGATATCGACAAGCAGATGCTGATACGCCTCGACGCGACCCCGGAGTTCTCCACCGGTATCTACTCCGCCGGCAACCGGGTTCTGGGACTCGCGGCCGCACCCCTCTACGCCCTCCTGGCGGCCACCTATCCTCGGTTCTTCGCCACGGGCGGCGAGAAGGGCCTCGTTGGAACCTGGTCCTACTCGAAGCATTTGATGCGACCCGTCACCGCTTACGCACTCGCCGCGGGTGCAGCCCTCTTCGCGATCGCACCCCTGATCGACGACGTATTGGGAGCGGGATACTCCGATTCGATCGGGGTCATTCGCCTGATGGCCCTCGTACCCGTGATCCACTTGCCGGCACTACTCGCTGGAGAAGCGCTGACCGGAGCCGGCCATCAGGGCACACGCAACCGGTTCATCATCGGGGCCGGCGCGCTGAACGTTGCGCTCAACCTGACCCTGATCGGTCCGTACGGAGTCACGGGTGCGATCCTCGCAACGTACGCCAGCGAGATCTTCCTGCTCGCCGGCCTGATCCTGTGGATCCGCAGAAGGATCTCGTCGTCATGACTCCTCGGGCCGTGCCCAGGATGTCCCACGTGGCGAAGAATCAAGCGGTGGCAAGGTTCCAACCCGTGCTGGTCGTCGTGTCGAAGACCAGTGCCGGCTGCGCGTCGCCGAATCCGTCGGAGTGAGATGATCACGCCCGCCCCGACGGATAGATGTCCTCTGTTGGGCTGGGCCTACAGCCGCGTCCACACGGTGACACCGGAGATCACCAGGCCGTTACGGACGATCTGACGACAGTCGACCGGGAAGTCGATCTCTCGGAGTGCTTCGAGATCGCCGATCTGGGCGAGCTGGCGAGTGCCCGATCCCGCGAGCCCGAGCACATGCATGTCGCCGAAGCCGACCCATGCCCCCGTGATCGCGTACTGGGCTTTGTAGAAGGCTTCCTTGGCGCTGAACACCGTAATCGCCGCCGTCTCCCGCTGATCGACTGGCAAATCCTCCACGGCAGCGATCTCATCAGGGGTCAGCAACATGTCCCGAACACCGTCCTTGAGCGGCTGGATCACCTCGGCATCCAGGCCGATGCCGATGCGTCGCGGGGCGCGGTCGGAGAACGCTGTCGCTGCTGCGATGAACTCGTGCCCGTCGCGCCGGGTGTGGGTGATCGATCCGGTGATGTTGCTGGGCCATTCGGGTTGGCGCCCCTCGCCGACCGGCAAGGGCACAGGTTCCATGCCCAAGGCGGACAGCGCCGAACGGGCACACGCCCGCCCGGTGATGAACTCCTCCCTGCGTTTCTCCACCGCCTTGGAGATGAAGGCGGCTTCGTCGGGGTGCGGTGCCACGTCCTGCAGGAGTGAATTGGATTCGTAGACCGCAATGCCCTCCACGTCGGGAAACAGAGCCTCGAGCTCGGCCGAGCGAGCGGGCTGGGTCACTTCGCCATCCATTTCCCGAGTCTAGGGGTACCGCTCACGAGGAACGGCCCACATGGCCGGCGCGTAGCCGGCGGTCGAGTCAGATTGCGTGCCGACCACGAAGTAAACCGTGGTCAGCTTTCCGCTGGTCGTCTTAGACCCTAGGCTGTGCGAGTCGCCCGACTCCTGGAGGATCTGCGGTGAGTGTCAACCTGTTCCGTTCCGAACCTCACAAGGTGCGTGTTGCCGCCGGCGACACGCTGTTCACCGCCGGTGATCCTGCTGGCCACTTCTACGGAGTAGTCGAGGGCTCGGTGGAAATGATATTTGACGGGGAGGTGCGCGAGACCGTGAGCGAGGGTGGCTTCTTCGGCGAGGTGGGAATGCTGGGCAAGCGGGTGCGCAGCGCCATCGCTCGCGCCAAGACCGATGCCGTCGTCGCCCGGCTGGACGAGCAGGCCTTCGTTCGGTTGGTGAAAAGGAACCCGTTTTTTGCCCTGGAGGTGATGCGCCAAATGGCCGCTCGGCTCGAGCATCGGGACGACACTCCGTCGGCGTCCTGACCACGACCGGCCACTCACGGCATCAGGCACTTCGGATGTCAGCCCCGGGTCGGCCTTGATGCCACGCGCTCTCGAGCGAGCTCGTCGAGCTTGCGGAGGCCGAGCCACAGGACGCCGGCATATGGTGCCGCCCACCAGGGTGCCGAAAAGGTGACAGTCGATCGGCCCTCACCGTCGGGTTCGATCCGATGGGTGGTGGCGCTGACGTTCGCCACCCGCCAGGCCCAGAATCGCCCCTCGTCGACGTCGGTGATCTCGAAGTCCAGCCAGAGGCCGACCGGTGTTCTGAGGCGGCCGACAGCTCCGGCAACGATCTTCTCGGGTCCTTCGACCGCGGTGACGGTCGGCCCCCACTCGGCCCAGTCCCGGGTCCGGGTCACGAGCTCCCACAGCAGGGCGGCCGGGGCGTCGATGGAACGGCTGACCTCGACCCTTCCTTTGGGATGGCACACTATTGGTCGGAGGGTTGGAGGTACCAGAGATCACCCACATCGGTTGTCGGTCCGTCGATCAGCCGGGTCGACACCGAACGAAGCGTTCCGGACCTGATCTCTTCGACGGCCGGCACCGGGTCAGGATCGCCGAAATGCCGCGTCGTCGGACTGACCGTTGGTCGGATCGTCGGTCCACCACGACGCTTCGAGGGCGATTCCGTTGGGGTCCATGAAGTAGATCGAGTGCATCAGTCCGTGATCGATGACGGTGGTCACCTCGGTACCGGAGGCTTCGAGTCGAGCCTTGAGTTCGAGTACCGCCGCCTCATCGGGCATATTGAGTGACATGTGGTCGAATGCCATCGCCCGAGGGTCGGGGACACCGGCCGGCTTGGCCAGTGTCTGGCTCGGTTCGTTTCGGTATTCGAAGAATGCCACGCACGAACTGCCGGTGTCGAAGAAGTAGTGGCGGAACTCGGGTGTTCCGATCGTGGCGACGAGCGGGGCCCCCAGGGTCCCGTGCCAGAACCTCGTGGTCGTGTCCAGGTCGTTGGTGATCAATGCCAGGTGGTTCATGCCCGCCCACCTCGGAAGTCGATCGCGGGCATCTGTGTCGTTCGGCATCGCTTCGGGTCTGGTGGACATCGGGCTCCCTCATGGTGTCGAACGCCCATGATTGCATCCCGTCGTGCCATCCGACCCATCGGGAAAGACGTCCGTGGGTCGATCGGCCATGACACCGTCGGATGCCATGACACCGTCGGTTCGGTCACGGTGTTGATACTGCGACGAGAATCTACCGGAGCCAAACGTCCCGCACCGTGGAACCGGGCGCGAGGTGTCGCCGAGAATCGTCCCGCAGCTGCGATGTCGCCGATTCTTCTTCCGCGGTCCGATTATCGCTCCGTTCGAGTGCGAACGGTTCGACGCCCGGGGCTAGGCTTTTCGCGGGGTCTTGCGGCCCGTGCGATCGACTCGACGTGATGTCGATGGTGAACCAGAAATCAGCAACCCATGAGGGGGAAACCGAAGTGACAGACGGGCTCGACCGCGAAACCCTAGAGATGGTGATGGAGTCGGTCACCATGTTTGCCGAGGGTGAGTTGCCCGACGCCAAGCTTCTGGAGATCGACGAAGCCGACGAGTTCCCCGAGGCGATCGTGCGGGGGATGTGCGGCGACCAACTCGGCATCTCGCTGCTGTTCATCCCCGAGGAGTACGGCGGGATGGGCGGTGGCGCCTTCGATGTCTACCGGGTCTGCGAGCTGCTGGCGGCGGTCGACGTCGGCATCGCTACCGGCGTGCTGGCAACCTTCCTTGGGAGCGACCCCATCGTGTTCGGGGGAACGCCTGAACAGCGCAAGCGGTGGTTGACGCAACTCGCCAACGAGGGTTCGCTGATGGCCTACGGTGCCACCGAGCCCGAGGCCGGCAGCGATCTCGGATCGCTGAAGACCGTGGCGGTGCCCGTGGAGTCCGACGGCGAGGTTGTCGCCTACCGGATCAGCGGTAACAAGCAGTGGATCAGCAACGGTGCCTACGCCGACCTCTACACGATCTTGGCCATGGCCCCCGGCGGCCCATCCTGGTTCGTGGTCGACGCCGATGCCGAGGGGTTCACGCAAGGGCAAGCCCGAGGACAAGCACGGGATCCGGGCCAGCAACACCGTCGGCGCTGAGCCTTCAGGACGTCGAGGTCGGATGTCGACCGCCTGGTCGGTGAGGCCGAGGGGCTCGGGCTGGTCCAGGCCCAGGCGGTCTTCGGCTACACCCGGCTGATGGTGGCTGCGTTCGGACTCGGCGCCGGCTGGGCGGCGCTGCGACGTGCGATCGACTACTCGACCGAGCGGATCCAGGCCGGTGGCCCGCTGTCGGAGAAGCAGGGGTACACCCACAAGCTGATCGTGCCGCACGCCGTGCGGCTCGAAGCGTCACGGTCGTTCATCGAGGAGACCGCCGTCAGGATCGACGACGGCGAAGAGATGCTCAACACCGAGGGGGCGATCGCCAAGTACATGGCCAGCGAAGCGGGCAACGCGGCGGCCGACGCCGCCATTCAGGCACACGGCGGCTACGGCTACACCAAGGAGTACATGGTCGAGAAGTACAAGCGCGACGTGCGCATCACCACGATCTACGAGGGCACCTCGGAGATCATGGAGATGACCATCGGCCGGGACCGCTGGCAACAGCACCTCAAGAGCCGGGGCCGCTTCTACCTCGATGCCGCCGATCGGCTGGACGAGCTGGCCAGGACCAATCCCACCGTGGGCGCCGATGTCGCGGCGCTGGCGGCCCGTGCCCTCGCCGGGGTCATGGAGACGGCTCGCCTGCAGCGGCTGACCCGGAACCAGCATCTCCTCTTCCGCATAGGTGAGCTCGCATCGTTCGTCGAGTGTGCGGGGTCGTTCGCCCGGAGGGCTGCCAACGCCGCCGCCGGGCAACTTGAGCGACAAGGCCGAGACAACATTCAACGCTGACGAACTCGCGGTCATGTCGCGGGTGTTCGCCCGCGAGGCGGCCAACAAGGTGGCGGTCGAAGGTGTGCGCTGGGTGCTCGGCGCCGCCGACCCCGGGACGGTCGACGCCGACGCTCTCGCCGTGCTCGCGGGCACCTCGGCGATCGCCCGGGCCCAGGCCGGCCTTCTGTCCGATATGGATGTGGTGGCCGCGGCGATCAACAGCCACGCAAGTACCAACTGAGCGGCACCGGTACCGGGGTGGGCAGCGTCGCCGCCTGACACACCTGAACAACACCATGCGGCGGTACCAACTGACAACAAGAGGATGAGAATGGTTGAGCAAGCTGGGCGAGCAATCGCCATCGTCGGTGTCGGTGCAATCCTGCCCGACGCCCCGGACGTCGCCGACCTACTGGCAGAACCTGGTCGATGGCCGCTACAGCATCAGCGAGGTCGATTCGGAGCGTTGGGATCTCAACCTCTACTACGACGAGGACCGCCAGGCCGAGGACAAGACGTACTCGAGGATCGGCGGATGGGTCCGCGATTGGGAATGGTCGCCGCTCGAATGGCGACTTCCGGTTCCGCCGAGGGTCGGCGATTCGATGGACCTCACCCAGAAATGGGCCATCGCCGCGTCCCGCCAGGCGCTGATCGATTACGGCTACCCCGATCGGGCACTGGACGCCGAGCGGACCGCGGTCGTGTTCGGTAACGCCATGGCCGGCGATCGTCACTACAAGACCGCATTGCGGGTGTTCTTCCCCGAGTACGCCGATGAGCTCGCCCACGCACCGTCCTACTCGGCCCTGGACCCAGCGACCAAAGAGGCGATCTCAGCCGAATGGACCGCCGGTGTCCACCGCCGCCTTCCCGAGATCACAGAGGACACGATGCCCGGTGAGCTGGCCAACATCATCGCCGGTCGTGTCGCCAACCTGTTCAACTTCAACGGGCCGAACTTCGTCGTCGATGCCGCCTGCGCATCGGCCATGGCTGCGGTCGATGCGGCGATCGAAGGTCTGGAGCAAGGCGACTACGACGCGGTGCTGACCGGTGGTGTCGATGGCAACATGAGCCCGTCGAGCTTCGTGAAGTTCAGCAAGATCGGCGCCCTCTCGGCCTCGGGCACCCGCCCCTACGGCGACGGGGCCGACGGCTTCGTCATGGGCGAGGGCGCTGCGGTGCTGCTCCTCAAGCGTCTGGCCGATGCCGAACGGGACAAGGATCGGATCTATGCGGTCATCCGTGGTGTCGGCGGCGCCAGCGACGGCAGGGGCAAGGGCATCACCGCCCCCAATCCGGTCGGCCAGATGCTCGCCGTCGGAGCGGGCATGGGAGAACTCGGGACGCACACCCGACACCGCCACCTACGTCGAAGGGCACGGAACGTCCACCAAGGTCGGAGATGTCGTCGAGTTCGACAGTCTCACCAGTGTCTTCTCCGATCTCGGTCTACCGCGTCACTCGGTGCCGCTGGGTTCGGTGAAATCCAATATCGGCCATCTCAAAGGTGCCGCCGGTGCCGCCGGCATGTTGAAGGCGACCTTGGCCCTCCACCACAAGACGATTCCACCGTCGTTGGGGGCTGCCAAGCCGAACCCCAACATCGATTTCGAGAACTCTCCGCTCTACACCAACACCGAACTGCAGGAGTGGAAGGCGGCCGACGGTCAGGTCAGATCTGCAGGTGTCAGCGCCTTCGGGTTCGGTGGCACCAACTTCCACATCGTGCTCGAGGAGTACATCCCGGGGAGGATCGTGAGCAACGGGAACGGTTCGAAACAGGGCGCTGATTCTCAGGTCCGCCGTGTCAAGCCGTCGGCGCTGGAGACGAAAGCTCCGTTGCGAGGAGCGGTGGTCGTCGGGGGACCCGACGATGCGACGGTCGCCGCCAGGTTGGCGTCGATCGTGGCCGACGCACGGAGGAGCACAACCCCGCCCATCGCGCCGCCGGCGGAGGCTGATCTTCGCTCCGAGGTACGCGTGGCGATCGACTTCGCCGACGCCGATGACCTTGCCGCCAAGGGAGGTCGAGCGGTCGACGCGCTCGAGTCGGGCAACCAGCTCGCCTGGAAGCTGCTCCGCAACCAGGGCGTGTACGTCGGTCGTGGTGAACCTCACCAGACGGCCTTCCTGTACACGGGCCAGGGTTCTCAGTACGTCAACATGATGGCCGGACTTCGACAGAGCGAACCGATCGTCGCCGAGGTCTTCGAAGAGGCCGATCGGATCATGGCACCGATTCTGGGTAAGCCGCTCACCGAGTACATCTTCATCGATGCCGACGATCCGGCAGCGGTCGCCCAGGCCGACGAGGAACTTCGTCAGACCGAGATCACCCAGCCGGCGGTGCTCGCCACCGACCTGGCGTTGACCAGGTTGTTGGCTGCCTACGGGATCGGCCCGGACATGGTGATGGGTCATTCCCTGGGTGAATACGGTGCGCTGGTCGCCGCAGGTGCCATGCCGTTCGGCGATGCTCTCGACGCGGTGGCCGCCCGGGGCAAGGAGATGGTCAACGTTTCCATGGACGACAACGGTCTCATGGCAGCGGTGTTCGCTCCGCTGGACGAGATCGAGGCCACGCTGGAGACCATCGATGGGTACGTCGTGATCGCCAACATCAACTCGCAGAACCAGGCGGTGATCGGCGGCGCATCGGCGGCGGTCGAGGCCGCCTCGGCGGCACTCACCGCCAAAGGCGCCCAGGTGGTGCAACTGACCGTCAGCCATGCGTTCCACACCGCCATCGTCGCCCCGGCGTCGGAGCCCCTGAAGGATGTCCTGCGGCGTCTCGACCTGGAAACGCCGCACATCCCGATCGTCGCCAACGTGAGTGGGCGTTTCTATCCGTCCGGTCCGGCTGTCGTCCCCGAAATGATCGACATCCTCGGCCGCCAGGTCTCATCGCCCGTCCAATTCGTCAAGGGCCTCCACACTCTGCACGACGCCGGTGCCCGCAACTTCGTCGAGGTCGGACCGAAGCGCGCCCTCCAACGTTTCGTCGAAGACGTCTTCGGCGACGATGACGAGGTCATGGCGATCAACACCAACCACCCCAAGACCGGCGATATCGCCTCGTTCAATCAGGCGTTGTGCGCCCTCTACGCCGCCGGCCTCGGTGTCGGGACGCGTCCGGAGAAACCTGCTCCGGAACCCACGCCGGCGGTCCGACCGAGCATGCCCACACCGGCGCGGGCCGGCTGCGCCGGTTG
Source organism: uncultured Acidimicrobiales bacterium (assembly GCA_963793385.1). Lineage (GTDB taxonomy): Bacteria > Actinomycetota > Acidimicrobiia > Acidimicrobiales > SZUA-35 > JABDIY01. Next base: position 32,074 of record CAWCAF010000016.1, on the reverse strand, counting down.
CCGCTACCGCACCGGCCGGCCCGAGTACCGATCTCTACACCGACCTCGGCCGGATGTTCAGCGAATTCATCCAGCACGGACGGGAGCTCTATCAGGCCAACGGAGCGGCGATGGGAGGCGGCGGAGAACTCGGCACCGCTGAGCCTGTCGTCGTCACCGGTGCTGCACTGGGGCTACCTGGGACGCCCCGTGTTTTCGATGATCACAACATCATCCGCCTCCTGGACGGCGAGTCGTTCATCGACACCATCCCCGTGAGCCATCGTCGCAAGATCGTCGATCGCCACATCACCCGTTTGGTGAAGGGTCCCGACGGTGCTGGAACCTTCGAGACGATCAGTTCGCCCGATGAGGTGCTCAAACTGGCCGGCCGCAAAGGGGCGTTCGACCTGAGCGCCGAGTTCGGCTACCCCGCCGATCGAATCGGGGCTCTGGACGTTACCAGCGCGCTTGCGATCGGAGCGGGACTCGATGCGATGCGGGACGCCGGAATCCCGTTGACCATGAATTACAAGACCACTACAACCGGTTCCAAGCTGCCCGAACGTTGGGGACTGCCTCCGGCCCTTCGGGACGGAACCGGCGTCATCTTCGGCTCCGCTTTTCCCGGTGCAGATCGGCTCGTCGATGAGGTATCCCGATTCGAACTCGATCACGGCCGCCGGGAGCGGCTGGCAACGCTCGAACATCTGCGGGACCGGATGGACGCGAGCAATCCGATGGTCACCGAAGTCGAGCACATGTTGCACGAACTGCGGGCCGAGATCGAACAGGACGAGTACGAGTACGACCGGCGTTTCCTCTTCAAGGCGCTGTCGATGGGACACTCGCAGTTCGCCGAGTACATCGGTGCCCGCGGGCCCAACACGCAGGTGAACTCGGCGTGCGCCAGCACGACCCAAGCCTTCGCCATCGCCGAGGACTGGATTCGGCTGGGCCGCTGCGACCGCGTGATCGTCATCGCCGCCGACGACGTCACCAGCGACACCCTGTTGTCCTGGGTCGGTGCCGGATTCCTGGCCACCGGCGCTGCGGCGATCGACGACGTCGTCGAGGAAGCGGCACTCCCGTTCGACCGTCGCCGTCACGGCATGATCGTCGGCATGGGGGCCGCTGCCGCGGTCATCGAAAGCGCCGACGCTGCCCGCGAGCGGGGACTGCGCCCGATCTGTGAGGTGCTCTCGACCGCCACGGCCAACAGCGCCTTCCACGGCACCCGTCTCGATGTCACCCACATCCGGTCGGTGATGGAAGACCTCGTGAGCCGGGCCGAGGATCGCTGGGGCATCGACCGGCATGCGATGGCCCAGGAGCTGGTCTTCGTCTCACATGAGACCTACACCCCGGCTAGGGGTGGAAGCGCACAGGCCGAGGTCGATGCATTGCGCTACGTGTTCGACGGTGATGCCGATTCGATCGTGGTGGCCAACACGAAAGGGTTCACCGGTCACGCCATGGGCGCCGGAATCGAGGACGTCCTGGCCGTCAAGTCGCTGGAGACCGGCGTCGTTCCCCCCATCGCCAACGTCAAGGAGGTCGACCCCGATCTCGGTCACCTGAACTTGTCCAAGGGTGGGGCCTATCCGGTGCGGTATGCCCTCCGCCTCGGTGCCGGATTCGGATCACAGATCAGCATGTCGCTGATGCGCTGGGTGCCGAGTCCCGACGGGGCCCACCACGAGCCGGACGAACTAGGTTACGGCTACCGGGTCGTCGACGATCAAGCTTGGCGTACGTGGCTCAGAGAGGTGAGCGGGCACGAAGCGGCCGACGTCGAGGTGGTCGCCAGGACCTTGAGGATCGTGGATTCGGGACCGCCCAAGACCGAACCCGCCCAGCGAGCCCCTCGACCACGGGTCGTGGCTCGCGCCGTTCCCGCACCCGCCGTTCCGGCGGTTGTCGCACCGGTCGTGCCGCCGCCAGCCCCGGTTCCGACCGCGCCTGGTTGCTGCTGCGCCGGTTGCTGCTGCGCCGGCTGCTGCTGCTGCGCCGGTTGCTGCTGCGCCGGTTGTGGATGCGGTGGTTGAGGCTGTGTTGGGTGTGGTGGCTGAGCAGACGGGGTATCCGCCGGAGATGTTGGATTTGGAGTTGGATCTGGAGGCGGATCTGGGGATTGACACGGTGAAGCAGGCGGAGACGTTTGCGGCGATTCGTGAGTTGTATGGGATTGAGCGTGATGAGGCGTTGTCGTTGCGTGATTATCCGACGTTGGGTTCGGTGGTCGGGTTTGTGAGGGAGCGGGTGCCTGGTCTGGTCGCGCCCGCCGCCGCTGCTGCGCCGGTTGCTGCTGCGCCGGTTGCTGCTGCGCCGGTTGCTGCTGCGCCTGCGGTGGATGCGGTGGTTGAGGCTGTGTTGGGTGTGGTGGCTGAGCAGACGGGGTATCCGCCGGAGATGTTGGATTTGGAGTTGGATCTGGAGGCGGATCTGGGGATTGACACGGTGAAGCAGGCGGAGACGTTTGCGGCGATTCGTGAGTTGTATGGGATTGAGCGTGATGAGGCGTTGTCGTTGCGTGATTATCCGACGTTGGGTTCGGTGGTCGGGTTTGTGAGGGAGCGGGTGCCTGGGTCTGGCTGCTGCGCCGGTTGCTGCTGCGCCGGTTGCTGCTGCGCCGGTTGCTGCTGCGCCGGTTGCTGCTGCGCCGGTTGTGGATGCTGTGGTTGAGGCGGTGTTGGGTGTGGTGGCTGAGCAGACGGGGTATCCGCCGGAGATGTTGGATTTGGAGTTGGATCTGGAGGCGGATCTGGGGATTGACACGGTGAAGCAGGCGGAGACGTTTGCGGCGATTCGTGAGTTGTATGGGATTGAGCGTGATGAGGCGTTGTCGTTGCGTGATTATCCGACGTTGGGTTCGGTGGTCGGGTTTGTGAGGGAGCGGGTGCCGGGTCTGGCTGCTGCGCCTGTGCTGCTGCGCCTGTGCTGTTGCGCCGGTTGCTGCTGCGCCGGTTGCTGCTGCGCCGGCTGTGGATGCGGTGGTTGAGGCGGTGTTGGGTGTGGTGGCGGAGCAGACGGGGTATCCGCCGGAGATGTTGGATTTGGAGTTGGATCTGGAGGCGGATCTGGGGATTGACACGGTGAAGCAGGCGGAGACGTTTGCGGCGATTCGTGAGTTGTATGGGATTGAGCGTGATGAGGCGTTGTCGTTGCGTGATTATCCGACGTTGGGTTCGGTGGTCGGGTTCGTGAGGGACCGGGTGCCGGGTCTTGTGCTGCGCCTGCCGCCGCTGCTGCGCCGGTTGCTGCTGCGCCGGTTGCTGCTGCGCCGGTCTGGCTGCTGCTGCCGGTTGTGGATGCGGTGGTTGAGGCTGTGTTGGGTGTGGTGGCTGAGCAGACGGGGTATCCGCCGGAGATGTTGGATTTGGAGTTGGATCTGGAGGCGGATCTGGGGATTGACACGGTGAAGCAGGCGGAGACGTTTGCGGCGATTCGTGAGTTGTATGGGATTGAGCGTGATGAGGCGTTGTCGTTGCGTGATTATCCGACGTTGGGTTCGGTGGTCGGGTTTGTGAGGGACCGGGTGCCCGCCGCTTCCGCTGTGGCCAGTGCTGACGTAGTGACCGAGGATCAGGAATCGGTGACCGAGGCAGCGCCATCGGACCTCATGATGGGAGATGACGAGCGTTCCGCCGATGTTCCCCGGCGAGTCGTGACGGCGGTTCCCCGACCGGAGCTGTCGCATGTTCGCTCCCACCGGGATCCAGCTCGGCGAGGGCTCCCGCGTCGTCGTGATGCAGGACATCGGAGGAGTTGGAGCGTCGGTCGTCGGTCGACTCGAGAAGGTCGGGGCCGACGTGCTGGCGATCGAGGGCAGCCCCGACGCCGAGCAGCTCCTGGAGATGATCGACACGTGGACGGCCGACGGTCCCATCACCGGCCTGTACTGGTTCCCTGCGCTCGATCAGGCGCCGCCGGTGGCAGAGATGGACCTGGACGCCTGGCACGAGGCGCTGCGCCTACGAGTCAAGCTGCTGTACCGGGTTCTGCGCCACCTCTACGACGAACTCGGTCAAGACGGCCGCTTCGTGGTGGCCGGCACCCGTCTGGGAGGGCTGCACGGCTACGGCGACGAAGGAGCGCTCGATCCTCTGGGTGGTGGCGTCGTCGGCGTCGCCAAATCGTTCAAGCGTGAACGGCCCGACACCGTCGTCAAAGCGATCGACTTCCCGGCCAGCCGCAAGACGGCGGCACTGGCCGACATGATCATCGCCGAAACAGAGCGTGATCCCGGGGCGGTCGAGATCGGCCGGATCGACGACCGCCGCTTTTCCGTCGGCACGTCCGAACGTCCACTGCCCGACACCGCCACCGGCCTCACGCTGGACAAGGACTCCGTCTTCGTCGTCACCGGTGCAGCCGGCAGCATCGTGTCGGCCATCGTCGCCGACCTCGCCCGGGCCAGTCACGGCACCTTCCACCTTCTCGACCTCGTCGCCGAACCGGATCGGGACGATCCGGATCTGGCGATGTTCGGCGCCGACAAGGAAGCGTCTGAAGCGGTCGATCTTCGAACGGCTGAAGTCCGAAGGCAAGAAGGCGACCCCGGTCGTCGTCGACAAGGAACTCTCGGCGATCGAGCGTTCCTACGCGGCTCTGTCGGCCATCCGTTCGGTCGAAGCCGCCGGCGGGACCGTCCACTACCACTCGGTGAATCTCCTCGATGCCGAGCGCATGGCCGAGGCGACCGCCAGGATTGCAGAGACGAGCGACAAGGTCGACGTCCTGTTGCACGCCGGCGGGATCGAAATCTCCAAATTGCTTCCCGAGAAGGACCCCAAAGAGTTCGACCTCGTGTTCGACATCAAGGCCGACGGGTGGTTCCATCTGATGAGCGGATTGGGTGACCTCCCGATCGGAGGAACGGTCGCCTTCAGTTCGGTCGCAGGACGCTTCGGCAACACCGGTCAGAGCGACTACAGCGCCGCCAACGACCTTCTGTGCAAACTCACCTCGAACCTTCGGACCTCACGACCCGACACGATCGGCCTGGCCCTGGACTGGACCGCATGGGGTGACATCGGCATGGCGACTCGAGGGTTCGATTCCCACCGTGATGAAGGCTGCCGGCATCGACATGCTTCCGGCCGCCGCCGGGATTCCGGTCATCCGCCGTGAACTCACCGGTGAGAGGTCGACGAGGGAACAGGTCGTCGGTCTGGCGCTCGGGATCCTGGGTGCCGGCATCGCCGACGCCGGTGGTCTCGATCGTGATGTCATCAACGTTCGACCGAGAGCGACCCTTGCTGCGCCTCGAAGTCAATCGATCGACTCCACCGGGTGGCCTCGTCGCAGCTCGGTCACCCTCGATCCTCGAGCTGAGCCCTTCCTCGACCATCACCGCATCGACGGTCCTGCGGTCCTGCCGGGTGTCATGGGAATCGAAGCATTCGCCACCACCGCCCGGCTGGCCTTCCCCGACCACCACGTGCTCGATATCGAGACCATCGATTTCGCTGCCCCGCTCAAGTTCTATCGGGACGATCCCCGACGAGATCCAGGTCGTCGCCCGCTTCGAGCGCGACGGCGACAACATCGCAGCCGGTGCCAGCTGATCGGCTCCCGCAAACTCGCCAACCAGGACGAACCGCAGATCACCGTGCACTTCGAGGGTCGGGTGCTGCTCGGCGCCGATCCATCCCCGTTGGAATCGGTCAAGGTGCCATCCGGCAGCCCGCAAGCCGAAGAAGTCGGTGGGCGCCGAGGACATCTACCGGATCTACTTCCACGGGCCCGCCTACCAGGTCCTCGACCAGGTGTGGCGAGCCGGCAAGCAGGTCGTGGGAATGATGGCTGCCGATCTTCCAGACGAAGGGTCGGCCGAGTGAGGCGTCGACCACCATCGACCCCCGTTTGATCGAACTCTGCTTCCAGACCGCAGGTGTGTGGGAGATCGGCACCACGGGAGAGATGGCATTGCCCCACCACGTCCGCCGGGTGCGCTCGGCCGGTCACCGGCAGGCGACGAAGGGTCCGATCCTGGCTCTCGTGCGCCCCGTCTCGGACTCGGAGTTCGAAGCGACCGTCGTCGACGGAGACGGTCACACGCTGATCCAGCTCGACGGCTACCGAACGATCGGCCTTCCCGCCCCATTGGACGACGGTGTGATCGCCCCGCTGCGCACGGCGATGGGGGAGAAGAACTGATGGACGGCGCTGCCTTCAACCGCATCGCCATCGTCAACCGAGGCGAACCGGCCATGCGCCTGATCAATGCGGTCCGGGAGTACAACAACGAGCACGGAACCGAACTCCGCACGATCGCGCTCTACACCGAACCGGATAGGCAGGCGATGTTCGTCCGTCAGGCCGACGAGTCGTTCGATCTCGGTTCGGCTACCTATCTCGACGACGAGGGTCGCCGCAAGGTGCGCTATCTCGACTACACCCGGCTCCAAGAGGCTCTCACCGAAACGCACGCCGAGGCTGTCTGGGTCGGCTGGGGTTTCGTCGCCGAACATGCCGCCTTCGCCGATCTGTGCAAAGGGTTGGGCGTCGTCTTCATCGGCCCCGACGGTGACACGATGCGTCGCCTCGGCGACAAGATCAGTTCGAAGCTCATGGCCGAGGCGTCTGACGTGCCCGTCGCCCCGTGGAGCGGAGGACGCGGTCACATCGGTGGCCGAGGGCAAGGACGTCGCCGACCGGCTCGGGTACCCGGTCATGATCAAAGCGACCGCCGGAGGAGGCGGTCGTGGGATTCGTCGTGTCAACAACCCCGACGAGCTCGAACCAGCCCTCACCTCGGCCCGTTCCGAAGCCCTCGGCGCCTTCGGCGACGACACCGTGTTCATCGAAAGCATGATGCAAGGCGCCCGGCACATCGAAGTCCAGATCATCGCCGACCACCACGGAACCGTATGGCCGGTCGGCGTGCGGGACTGCTCGGTACAGCGGCGCAACCAGAAGATCATCGAAGAGTCCCCCTCGCCGGTGCTCACCGCCGAAGAAGACGACGACATCAAGCAGGCCGCGGCCCGGCTGGGCGCAACCTCGGGGTACACCAACGCCGGGCACGGTGGAGTTCCTCTACGACCCCGGCGACACGACAGTTCTGGTTCATGGAGGTGAACGCCCGTCTCCAGGTCGAACACCCGGCCACCGAACTCACCACCGGGCTCGACCTCGTCAAGCTACAGATCGACGTCGCAAGGGGCGGCACCCTCACCGGTGAACCGCCCCGCACGATCGGTCACGCCATCGAAGTGCGTCTGAACGCCGAGGACCCCGAACGCGGGTTCGCCCCAGCACCCGGTCGGGTGGATCTCCTGCGATTGCCGGTCGGTCCCGGCATCCGGGTGGACACCGGAATCGAAGAGGGCGATCGAGATCGCCGCCGAGTTCGACTCGATGGTGGCCAAGATCCTCGCCTACGGCGCCAACCGCCAGGAAGCGCTCGCTCGGCTTCGCCGGGCGCTCGATCAGACCACCATCGTCATTCGAGACGGCATCTCGAACAAGTCATTCCTCCAGGACCTGTTGGCCCGAGACCGAAATCGCCACCTCCGGAGCTCGACGTCGGCTGGGTGGACCGCGGTCGGAGACGAGATCTCGTCGAGCGGAATGCGCAACCCCGACGTGGCACTCGTCGCCGCAGCCCTGAGCGCCTACGAAAGCACCTGCTCGTCCAGATCCGTCAATTCCAGTCGTCGTCGCTGCGTGGCCGTCCCACGCTCGAACAGACCCTCGGGCAGAACATCGGGCTCCGGCACCGAGGGCAGAGCTATGGTCTCAAGGTTCTTCGGCATCGGACCCCGGCACTTCAGGGTCGAGATCGACGGATCGACGATCGACGTGACGACCGAAGTCCTCGGCAGCAGTGCTGGCACGAAGCTGCGGTTCGGCGGACGTTCGCACGGGTCATCTCTTCGATTCACGGCGCCACCTATCTCGTGGAGGTCGACGGCCACACCCATCGGATCACCCACGACGAAGGCGGCATCGTTCGTTCGCCGGCACCGGGCGTCGTCGTATCGATACCGGTCGGCGTCGGCCAGTCGGTCGAAACCGGTGATCGCATCGCCGTGATCGAGGCGATGAAGATGGAGACCTCGATCGTGGCCGAGTTCAAGGGAACGGTGCGCGAGGTCCTGGTACGAAACAACATGCAGGTCGGGGCCGGGGCAGCGCTGCTGGTCATCGAACCGGTCGAGCAACACGTCGGCGACCACACTGCCGATCGAGTCGTCGTTCGAACAGCTCGCCAAGCATCACGCCGTCAGCCACGATGGCTGCCGACACCACCTCGCCGAATTGCAGAACATGCTGCTCGGATATGACGTCGACTCGGCCGCTGTGGCCGCCAACCAGCTCGGCGAGCTTCCCTGTCCTGACGCCATGTCGTCCGAGGAACTCTCCCACGCCGAGGAGGACATTCTCTCGCTCTTCGTCGACATCATCTCGCTGTTCCGGCGAGAGCCGGCGGCCGGGCCCGACGACGATGAGTTCATCGCCTCCCGCCGTAGCTCCGAAGAGTACCTTTTCGACTACCTGCGCCGCACCGAGGCGGCCGGTGAAGGCCTACCCACACCATTCCTCGACCAACTGCGTCGGACGCTCCAGCACTTCGGTGTCGACAGCCTGGATCCGAGCGCAGATCTGCAACAAGCCCTGTTCCGAATCGCTCAGTCACATCAACGGATGAAGAGCCAAACCGGTCCGTTACTGAGCGTCCTCGAGGACCGCTTGACCCACGGCGTCGCCGGGGCGGGTGCCGACCTCGGTCGCCTGCTCGACAGGGTCATCGTCGAAACTCGACGTCGTTTCCCGGCGGTGAACGACATGGCCCGAGAGCTGGCCTACCGCACCTTCGACGAACCATTCCTCGACGAGATCCGTCAGGCCGATTACGCCGAAGCCGAGAAACAGCTTGCTGGCGGTCGAGACCGATCCGGTCGGATCCGACCGGTCGGCGCACGTCGCTGCACTCGTCGACTGCGCCCAACCGCTCAAGAACTACCTGTCCACCCGGTTTGCACACGCCTCGGAACCGGCCCAGGAAGTGTTGCTGGAGGTGATGACCAGGCGCTACTACCGCCAGCGTGACCTCACCGACATGACCACAGGCCAGGTCGACGGGCTCCCGTACGCCCGAGCGAACTACGTCTTCGAAGACGAACCGATCGCGATCGTCTCGACCATCGCCCCCTACGCCGAACTGGACCGAGCGGTGCGAGCGCTCATCCCGATCGTGGAAACCGTTGATCCCGGCTTCGACGTCGCCATCGACCTGTATCTCTCCGAGCCGGATCTGGGAGATGCGGACACCACGCACGGCGAGGTGCTGGCGGTTCTCGATGAGCTGCTGGGCAGCCATCCCGTACGTCGCATCGCGATCGGCGATATCCAAGCCCGAAACCGAGGGTGGAACCGACGGCGTGCTCTACTTCACGTTCCGCGCCCACGGTCAGGGAGGCTTCCGCGAACAGACGTCGTACCGCGGACTGCACCCGATGATCGGCAAACGCCTCGAACTCTGGCGGCTCGAAGCGTTCGACATCAGCCGGCTCCCCTCGCCCGAGGACGTCTACCTCTTCTACGGCCGGGCCAAGGACAACGCCAGGGACGAGCGGCTCTTCGCGATGGCCGAGGTACGTGATCTCACCCCGATCCTCGACGACAAGGGCGTCGTTCAGAGGGTCCCAGAGCTGGAACGCATCGTCGCCGAACTCACCGCCGCCATCCGCCGCGTACAGGCCCACCGCCCAGTCGATCGTCGCCTGCAGTGGAACCGCATGTTCCTCTTCGTCTGGCCCCGATCGATCTGAGCATCGACGACATCTCCCGTCTCGTCATCCCGAATGGCGCCCGACACCGCCGAGATGGGTCTGGAGAAGTTGCTGTTCCTCGGTGCCTTCGAACAGCACAAGGGCTCGGTCCGCGACAGATCTTCGAGATCAGCAATCCCGGCGATGGCGGACTCCGCATCCGGGCCCGTGATGCGGCCGACGATCCGTTGCGGCCCGCTGGGCGGCTACGAGCAGAAAGTCGTCCGCCTACGCCAGCGGGGACTGGTCTACCCGTACGAGCTGGTCAAGATGCTCGCACCGGACTCCCAGGCCGACGGTGCCAATCTTCCCCCCGGCGAGTTCGCCGAATACGACTTCGTCGACGGACGGCTCGAGCCGGTCGACCGACCACCCGGCCAGAACAGCTCCAACATCGTCGTGGGGATCATCACGAACCGGACGTCGAAATACCCCGAGGGCATGCGGCGGGTGGCGCTCCTCGGCGACCCGAGTCGTGGGATGGGCAACCTCGCCGAACCCGAGTGTTCGAGTATCAACGCTGCCATGGACCTGGCCGAGGAGCTCGGCGTTCCTCTCGAATGGTTTGCGGTGTCGGCGGGCGCCCTCATCTCCATGGAGAGCGGCACGGAGAACATGGACTGGATCGGCCTGGTTCTTCGCCGCATCATCGAGTTCACGCAGGCCGGCCACGAGATCAACATCGTGGTGACGGGCATCAACGTCGGAGCCCAGCCGTACTGGAACGCCGAAGCGACCATGCTGATGCACACCCGCGGGATCCTCATCATGACCCCCGATGGTGCGATGGTCTTGACCGGGAAGGAAGCGCTCGACTATTCCGGCGGTGTGTCGGCCGAGGACAATCAGGGAATCGGCGGCTATGAGCGCATCATGGGCCCCAACGGTCAGGCGCAATACTTCGCTCGCGATCTGAGCGAGGCGTGCCGCATCCTTCTGCGCTACTACGATCACTCATACGTTGCGCCCGGCGAGAGGTTCCCCCGGCGGGCTCGAAACGTCCGATCCGGTCGACCGGGACGTGCGGACATCGCAGCATGGCGGCGACTTCGCCACGATCGGGGACGTGTTCTCCGAGGAGACCAATCCGGATCGCAAGAAACCGTTCGAGATCCGCCGCGTCATGCATCGCGGCAGTAGATCGGGATCATCCGAGTCTCGAACGTTGGTACGGGGTCGCCGACGCCGAAGTGGCGGTGGTTTGGGACGCCCATCTGGGCGGTCTCCCTGTTTGTCTGATCGGCCTGGAGTCCAAGAACCTGCCCCGCTCGGGGTTCGTACCCGCTGACGGACCCGATCATTGGACCTCCGGCACCCTGTTCCCGGTGGGTTCCAAAAAGGTCGCCCGGGCAGTGAACGCCGCCAGCGGCAACCGCCCTCTCGTGGTCTTGGCGAACCTGTCGGGGTTCGACGGCTCGCCGGAATCTCTGCGCAAGTGGCAGCTCGAGTTCGGGGCCGAGATCGGCCGGGCGGTGGTCAACTTCAAGGGACCGATCGTGTTCTGCGTGATCTCTCGTTACCACGGCGGCGCATTCGTCGTGTTCTCGAGCACGCTGAACGACAACATGGAGGTTGCCGCTCTCGAGGGCTCGAAAGCGTCGGTGATCGGTGGGGCGCCGGCAGCGGCGGTGGTCTTCGCACGCGACGTCCGTCAACGGACCGACTCCGATCCCGAGATCGTGGCGTTGCAGGCGAGAATCGCCGCAGGCGACCGGTGCTGATCGGGGTCGACTCCGTGCCGAACTGGTCAACCTGAGGGAAGAGGTGCAGTCCCGCAAGCGGGGTGAGGTCGCCGCCGAATTCGACGCCGTCCACAGTGTCGAACGGGCCAAACGGGTCGGATCACTCGACGTGATCCTTCCGGTGTCGAATCTGCGTCCGTATCTGATCGACGCCGTCGAACGCGGCATGCAGCGTGAACTCGACCGTCTTGGGTGAAGGCATCGACGTCCATTACCTGGCCGTTGGCATAACCACGGTTCCCGATCACGATGGCTGGTTGGCTGAGCCCGAGGCGGCCAGGCTCAACAGCCTCGTGCACGTCAAACGGCGGACCGAATCCCGACTGGGACGGTGGGCCGCCAAACAGGCGGTGGCGTTGACCACGGGGAACGCTGCTCGACCATTCGCACTTACGCCAGATCGTGATCCGCAACGCCGCCGACGGCGCACCCGAGGTGTGGCGGGAGGGCGCGTTGGCCGGTACGCCGATATCGATGACCGATCGGGCCGACTGGGCTGTCAGCGTTGTCGCCACCGAACCGGTGTCGCTCGGCTGTGATCTCGAACTGGTGGAAACCAGAAGCGATCTCTTCGTCCGGGACTACTTCACCGAGGCCGAACAAGACTGGGTCATCGAACGGCGCGATGAGCATTCGCTGTGGGCCAACCTGACATGGTCGGCCAAGGAGAGTGCGCTGAAGGTCTTGCGAGAAGGGCTCCGGAGGGATACCCGCTCGGTGGAGGTCACCTTCGGCGACATCGAAGTGGAAGGGTGGTTCTCCTTCGATGTGGCGGACGTCGGCGGCGGTCACTTCCCTGGCTGGTGGCAACAGTTCGGCGACTTCGTCCTGACCGTCTGTGCCGATGCCCCGACCCGGCCCCCCAGGACACTCCTCGAACCCGCCCCCCTGGTGTCGGCCGAACCGACCCACATCTGGATGCAGAGTCTCCCCGACCGCTAGTCCGTCAACGCCCCATCGTGGATCGAACCGAGGAAGAGTCGAGCGGCCGTTTCACACCTCCAGTCTTGCGCAATCGGCGTTGGTCCGGGCGCCGCCTCCGCCCCGGGGACCCAGCTTGATGGACCGGCACGTCGATGGTTGGGTGGTTGAGGGGAGGAGCCGATGCAACAGGCCGAAACGGACACCGCTGGCGATACACCGGTGGTCGTGGTCGGATTGATGGGCTCCGGCAAGTCCACCTTGGCGGATGCGTTGGCGGGCGCGCTCCACCGCACACTCCGCGATTCGGACCGGGATATCGGTCGGAGTGCGGGTACTCCGACCGGATCGATCGCTGCCGAAATCGGCGGTGTGGAACGATTGCACGAGCTGGAGGCCGAGCATGTCTTGGCGTGCCTCGACGAAAGTGACGGTGTCATCGCGGCGGCGGCATCGGTCATCGAGCGGCCCGACGTTCGCCGGCGGATGCGATCAGCGATTGTGATCTGGCTCGATGCTGACCCTGCGGTTCTCGCCGGACGGATCCGGCAGGTCGAAGGGCGGGATCGTCCCGACCTGGGGGATCCGTTGGTGGTGCTCGCCGAGCAGGATCGCCGGCGTCGCCCACTCTTCACCGATGTCGCTGACGTCGTGATCGATGCCGGCCTTACCCCGGATCGAGTGGCGGAACGGGCGAAGGCTGCTCTCGTCGAACGAGGACTTCGATTATGAGATGTTAGCGGACCGGGGTGCTAGGACCGGGTGGTGACGAGATCAGGTTCGGTGTCGGCCGGCGAAGCCGGACCGACCGTGCCAACCTCGCCGAGCGAGGCGTGGAGTTCCTCGAGTTCGTGGCCTTCCACGTTGAGCATGGGCAACCTGCGATCCAGCCACTTGGGGATCCACCAGTTCTTCGATCCGAGCAGTTCCATCGTGGCGGGCACGAGCAGCATTCGGACGAGGGTGGCGTCGAGCAATACGGCGAGCGCCAGGCCGGTCCCGAAGAGCTTGATGATCCGGTTGTCCTCCAGGAGGAACGCTCCGAACACCACGACCATGATCGCCGCAGCAGCGCTGATGACCCGGGCTGTCGCCGCCAGACCGTCGGCGACGGAGTTGACCGGGTCGCCGGTGCGGTCGTACTCCTCCTTGATTCTTGAGAGCAGAAACACCTCGTAGTCCATCGAAAGGCCGAACACGATGGCAAAGAGCATCATTGGAACGAACGGTTCGATCGGTGCCGGCTCGATCCCGGTGATGCTCCCCAGCCAGCCCCATTGGAAGATGGCCACCACGACGCCGTAGGCAGCCGAGATCGAGAGCATGTTCATGATGACGGCCTTGAGCGGCACCAGAAGCGAGCGGAACACCATCATCAGCAGTAGGAATGACACGGCCAGCACGGCGCCGTAGAAGATGATGATGCGACCGGCGAGATAGTCGCTGAAGTCGATGTTGGCGGGCACGGCGCCGGTCAGGTTGGCCTCGATGCCGGTGCCGTCGACCAGAGGTGGGATCACGTCGGTTCGCAGGCGGGTGACGGTGTCCTCGGTGACCTCGTCCTGGGGTGAGGTGGTGGGAATGACCCGCAGGACGTACGCCTCGGATGCCGCCGGATCAGCTTGATCGCTGGGGAACGGTTGCGATACGAAATCGACCCCCGGATCCTCGGCGATGGCCGTCCCGATCTGGGCGATCGCGGCGGGATCGACCGGCTCGTCGACCTCGATGGCCAGCAGGAACGGGCCGTTGAACCCCGGTCCGAAGCCCTCCGCCACCAGATCGTAGGCCCGGCGCGTGGTGGTGGTGTCAGCGAAGTTGCCCTCGTCGGAAAAGCCCAACCGCAAACCGAGGATCGGGGCGCTGAGCAGGATCAGGACGCCGCCGGCGACGATGACGCCGGTCCACGGGCGTGCTTGCACAACGCGGCTCCAGCGATAGGCCAGTGTTTCACGGATGGGCCGCTCTTTGCGCGGCGGGACCTGCCGGCGTAATGGCTTGAACGCGAAGCTGACCAACAGGGTGCCGATCATTAAGACGCCGCCGACGGCCCCGAGCGCCGGGATCCCCAGGCCTACACCGAGGAGGGCCACCGCAGCAAAGCCGGCTGCGATCAGGCCTCTCCAGCGGGTTACCTCGATCCGGTCGCCGGCGAGGGCGAGGAGCGCCGGTAGGAGGGTGATCGACGCGAGCAGGGTGAGGGCGACGGTGGCTGCGGCCGCAATCCCGAGGCCCGAGACGAATTGGAGCCCGATCAACAACATGCCGAGCAGCGACAGGACAACCGTGAGACCGGCAAATACGACGGCACGACCGGCGGTGTCCATGGCGCCGATCGTCGCCTGTTCGGAGGTCGCACCGACCCGGGTGAGCTCGCGGTAGCGCGTGATGATGAACAGGGCGTAGTCGATGCCGACGCCCAGTCCGATCATGATGCCGATGAGCGGAGCGAATTCCGGGATCGTGAACGCGTTGGTCAGCAACGTCACCAGACCGAATCCGCCGGCTCCGACACCGGCGACGGCGATCCCGATCGGTAGTCCCATCGCCAGCACCGAACCGAACGCCACGATCAGAACGACGACGGCGAATGCGAGACCGATCAACTCGGACTCTGGTGGTTCGAACTCCGACAGTGCCGCGCCGCCGATCTCGATCTGCAGGCCGTCGACCTCTGGCAGCGCAGCGGTGATCTCCTCACCGATGACGGTCGCCTCAGTGTCGTCGATGTCGGGCGCCAGGTTCAGCTGAGCGAATGCGATCGTGCTGTCGTCGCTGATCTGTTCGGCGCCGAACGGCGTGTACGGACTGACGACGGTCACTCCTTCGATGGTGGCGACCTCATCGAAGAGCTCAGACATCGGTTCAGCGACCTCGGGGCGGCTGACCCCGTCCGGCGATCGGAAGACGATTTGACCACCGAAGGCACTGCCGGCCCCGGGGAAGTAGGTGGTGAGCGTGTCGAACCCGCTCGAACTCTCCGATGCCGGTGTCTCGAACTCTCCGTTGAAGGCCGAGCCGACCGCGGCGCCGATGCCGTTCAGACCGACGATCAGCGCGATCCATACTCCGACGACGATCCAGCGATGGTGGTAGCACCAGCGAGCGAGTGAGCGATACATGGGTACTCCCGGGTTGGGGGTCGGGTCGGGCTGTCTCGTTTGTACCCGATTCTGTCATCAGACGCAACGGTTCCGTAGCGAAACGGCTCAGATGTGATGCGTGAATGACCTACCGGTGAGTAACCACGCTGGCGAAGCCAGTGGCGATTACGATACGCTTGCGTAGCACCATGCCCCGACCACTCAGCGAAGCTGCCCGAGCGAAGATGCTACAGGCGACGCGGGAGATCGTCGCCGCGCAGGGCCTCGATGCCTTCACGATCGACGAGGTCGCACGCCGGTCTGGCGTGGCCAAGACCACCATCTACCGACACTTCGGTTGCGGTGACGAGTTGGTGTTGGCGGCGATCGACGATCTGATTGAGGACATCGAGCCGCCGGACACCGGAACGTTGTGCGGAGATCTCCGCGGCGTGGTCACGTCGTATCTTGCGATCACAGCGGTCCCTTCGCAGCGTCAGATGTTCGTGTCGATCCTCAATCGGTCTTTGGCCGATGACGACTTCGCCGCCAAGTACCAGCACGTGAAGCAGCAACGGCACGTGCCACTGCGGATCGTCCTCCAGCGGGCGATCGCACGAGGCGAAGTGTCACCCGAGATCGACCTCGAGCTGGCGATGCATTTCGTCCAGGGCCCTTTCGTCGCCAAGCGGCTGATCGAGAACGACGAGGTCACCGATCGGGACATCGATGTCCTGTTGGACTTCGTATGCCGGGGGCTTGCGGCCGCATCGGATCGTGCGATGGTCGCCGACCCAGCTGTGACCTAACGTGAAGGCGTGGCATCCCTGGTATTGACCGTCGTTGGCGATGATCAGTCGGGCCTGGTTGGCGCGTTGGCTGAAGTCATCGCCGGCAGTGGAGGTAGTTGGGACAAGAGTCAGATGGCGCAGCTCGGGGGCAAGTTTGCCGGCATCGTGTTGGTGTCGGTTCCTGATCATCGGGCCGATGAGCTCTTGGCGTCACTGGAACCGCTCGAGTCGGAAGGTTTGCTCGACATCACGGCCGTGCGCGCCACAGCAGAGCTGCCGGCACCGCGACGGCGCTTCGCGCTCGAGCTGGTTGGACACGACCATCGTGGGATCGTCCACGACATCGCTGCGGCGCTCGCTGCCCAGCAGGTGAGCATCGGTGAGTTGAAGACGGCGACGTCCAACGCCCCCATGGCAGGAGGGATCCTGTTCCATGCGTCGGCGATCCTCACCCTCCCCGACGGTCTCGCATTGGACGATCTGCGGGCACGCCTCGAGGACATGGCCAACGAATTGATGGTCGACATCGATCTCCACGAGGAGACCCAGGGCTGACGGGCTGTAGCGGGCCGAGTCACCGTCCGCTTCTCCGGTTCGCGGCCGAGGGATGGTCAGTGGTGAGGCGCAATCAGCACAGCGCCCTCTTCGATGATGTGCCTGTGATCGAGTGCTCGATCGGATCGTCGTCTGCGAGCCTTCTCGCCGCAAGATCCTCCCGGTGACTCAGACGTGTCAATCGAATGAGGCAATGGGCGCCGCGCATCTGAGGAACTTCGAGTTCGATGTCCGGTTCAGAGGTTGAGGTGTCTCGGCCTGCCAGAATGAAAGACCGGTGATCGAACAGGGCCATGTGCCCGAAAGAGGGGTCGAAGTGGAGAGAACACGTACCGAGTCCATCGAATCGGCCGACGGAGGCCGTTTCGACGCCCATGTCGTCCTGCCGATCGAAGGCCACGGCGCAGGACTCCTGCTCATCTCGGAGATCTTCGGTGTGAACGACTACGTCCGCAGCGTGGCGGACCGACTGGCTGGGCTCGGACATGTCGTGCTGGCGCCCGAGGTGTTCTGGCGACACCAGCGTGGGTACGAGATGGATTCCGCCGACCCGTCCAACATCGAACCGGCTGCTGCTGTGGCGGGGACATGGGATCCCGACCTTGGCCTATCCGATCTCGGCGCGGCGTTGGGCCATCTCGAAGGACTGCCGGAGGTGACGGGTCCGACCGGTGTGATCGGATTCTGCTTCGGTGGGACCCAGGCCTTCCGGGTGGCGATGCACCTGCATCCTTCCTGCGCGGTGGCGTACTACGGGTCGGGCATCCCTGACATGCTCGATGATCTGCAGAACATCACCTGCCCGACGGTGCTCCACTTCGGAGATCAAGATCCGTACATCTCGACCGAGGGGCTCGATGCCGTCCGAGCGGCCGTCGCCGACAACCACCATGTCGAGTTGCACATCCACCGCGGTGGTGGCCACGCCTTCGACAACAGCTTCGCTCCTCACTTCTCTCAGCCTGACATCGCCGGCGAGGCCTGGACCGAGACGGCGTCGTTCCTGTTCATTCACCTCGGCGGTCCCGGCATCGGTGCATGAGCTGATCAGGCCACGATGAGGGTCGGCCGGCGAATGATGCCCGGCGTTGCCGAGAGGTTCGGCTCCGCCGAGCTCGGGGTGGGGTGTGGTCGCGGCGATGAGGTATGCGGCGACGCTGCACACGCAATGCACGACAACGGTTAGGCTCGGTCACTTCGTGGAACGACCGTGCGGCGCCGACGGCGAGCCGTTTGGTGATCGGGTCCAGTCAAACGACGAAGGCTGACCCTCGACCCGGTCTCTGCGACGACTGGCTCGCGGGCGGTGTTCGGGTCCGACCCCCCCGACGCCAGGGCGTACCGCGCCCGACCATGCCTCGATCGCTTAGGTCCCGACAGCTTGACCGGATCGTGGCGCACCTCGGCGACGACTGACGTTCGCTCACAGTTGGGCGAGGCTCAGCGGACGGCGACCGACAGGCGGTGGAACGCGGCGGCGAAGCCGTCGACAATCTGCTCGTGGTCGGGAACCAGGTTGGCGTCGCAGGCGATCCCGACGAATACCTTGCCGTCATAGCTGTAGATCGTGAACGACATCGGTTGGTCCCCGGCCAGCGGCGCCCAGCCAACCATGCCCTCCACTCGTTGACCGGCGAGGTAGACCGGGATCGGCGGGCCGGGCACGTTGGTGAGCACACCGACCGCCCGGTTGGCGAGCAGGTCGACGGTCGCCCGGTACAGCACCTCGCCGAGTCCCGAGATCAGCTCCTGGAGGCGGAACGTCAGTGCCGCTTCGTGGCCGTTCTTGATCCGCCCCATCCGATGCTTGACGACGTCGAGCACGGCGAGGGGGTCGGCGGTGCCGGTCGGCAGCTCGAGCTGGACGAGGGCGAAGTTGTTGCCGAGCTCCTCGGGCAGGGTGAGGTCGAGCTGCTTGAGGTTGACCGGGATCATCCAGTTCACCGAGGCGCAGCTCGCGTCATGGGCGGTGAGGTAGGTGTGCAGCGTGCCGGCCACACACGTGACGAGCACGTCGTTCACGGTGGCCTGGTGGGCGCGCGCCACCTCTTTCACCGACGCCAGCGGGAGCGGGTCTGACCATGCCACCACCTTCCGGGCTCCTACCGCCCCGGTCCAGATGGTCGGGTCGTTGCGAGTGCCGAGCAGCAGCTTGCGTGCGTAGTCGATGTCGCCCGGGCTGGAGGAGAGCAGGTCGACGAGCGGTCCCTGGCCGGGCAACCTGGGCCTGAGAGCGTCGCGCAGCCGGGCGGCGGTGGACTCGGCGGCGTCGATGGTCGTCGCGGCCGCACTGTGAGCGGCTCCGACCGGGTTGGTGAGCGAGGCCTCGGCCAGCTCGATCGAGTCGGCGGCGATCTTCGTCGCCTCGCTCGCCGCCTCGCCGAGTGCTCCCAGCCCAGCTCGAGCGGTGCCGAAGGGATCGGCGAGCGTGCCGCCGACGGTGCCGCCCAGCTCTCTGGTCAGATCGGCCAGCTCACTTCCGACAGCGCCAACCTCATCGAGCGCGCGTGCGGGCAATGGTCGGGGCGGCTCCGTCGGCGGTGCCGCACCACTCGGCGTGGGCGGGGCCAGGATCGCTCCGCCCTCGGGGGCGGCGTCAAACAGGCTCATCGCCAGTTGGACCATGCGGATGCCATCGGCGATCGCGTGGTGGGTGCGCGTCAGGACGGCGCTGCCGTCCTTGAAGTTGTCGATGCAGAACATCATCCACAACGGGCGCGATCGGTCGAGCGGCACCGTCCGCTGTGAAGCCACGAAGTCCTGGAGCTCGGCGTCACCGCCCGGCTCCGGCAGGCGGACGTGTTCGAGATGCGTCTCGAAGTCGTCGGAGCCGGACTCCTCCCAGCACCAGGTGTCGTCGTCGCGCACGGCGACACTGCGGAAGACGCGGTAGCGGTCCCACAGGCGCTCCCTCGCGACGCCCGTGAAGCGGTCCCAGCCGATCGGTTCGGTCGTCCACACCAGAGCGTCGACGACCATCAGGTTGGAGGGGCGGTCCATCGCCAGCCACAGCGCATCTTGGACATCCAGCTGCACTCGCTCGCTCATCCGGGTCCTCCTCTTGTGCGCGTCCTACCGGTGGTCGGCCAGATAGCTGTCATTGAAATCCTCCTCGGCCGTCAGCGTGCGCTGAACATCGCCGCCGACGAACCCGGCGAGCTTGCCACCGACGATCGGGACCGAACACGTGACCTCGCCGGTGATCTCGACCAGGGTGGTTCGCTTCTTCTTGCCCGGCGTGAGGCGAAGGGTGCCGCCGACGTCGACCGGCACCCCGGTGGCGTTCACCCGCCACGTTCCGGTGCGCGAATTGTCGGTTGCGGGGGCGTCCCACCGGTCGCGCTGCTGGACGGCGTTCATCGGTGACAGGAACCGCTTGGCGAAGCCGGGGACGTCCATGGGGACGCTCCGCCGGGAGGCGACCGTCACTGCGCCTGCGTTGACTGCGTAGTCGGTGATCCGAATGGCCTGGTGTCCGAGCTCTTCGTACTTGGCGGAGAGCACGTCGGGGTCGGTCATCATCCTGAAGACCTCCTCCGGCGGGGCAGCGTAGGTGTGGGTCGAGCTCACCTTCATGGGTTCATGGTCCACGGGGCGTGACGAGAATCGCAAGAGGCGAAGGTCAGAACAGGCGGCTGCCCGCCGGTGGGCAAGGTCAAGAGGGCGTGGAGCGCGAACTCAGTCCGAAATGATCCGCCGTGTCCCGCTCGAAGTCGAACTGGATCAGCACGGCGTGTTGGTCACCTTCGACCCACGAGTCGTGACCGGGAGCGATCGAAACGATCGCCGGGGCTTCGTAATCGAAGCTCTCACCGTCGGCGTACTCGCCGCAGAACCGACCGCGGGCCAGGAAGCCGACGTGGACGTGCTCGCAATGGTCGGTAGCGAGCAACGGTTTGGCATCGGTCGACCAGCGCCAGCCGGCCGGGAAGGAGAGCCGCTTGACGCGGCCATTTCCGGCGCGGCCAACGGCGTACGCTATTCCGGCGAAACGCTGCGTCTCGACGTCGGCGATGGGTTCCACCAGCGGATCGTTGTCCATGCTGGGAACACTAACCCTTTTGGGGGTCCCGGTCGGTGGTCCGGGCGTCCCCGTCAACCGCTGCGGTCGCACGGGTCACTTGTGTCCACCACGCTTGATGCCGCCGTACTTCATTCGGGTATCGCTCATCGCAGCGGCTCGGGTGTCGTCGTTGGCGATGCCGGCGTCCACGATCTCGCCGGCGAAAAGGGTGTGGGTTCCGAAGTCGATGGCTTGACGGACTTCGCAGTCGATCCATGCGATCGCCTCGTCGAAGATTGGGGCGCCCGTCATGCCGTCCCGTACGGGGCGACCGTTCAGCGTCCCCTCGTCATACGAGGCGGGTTTGGAGAACTTCACGAACACACGGGTGTCCTCGGCGTTCCACAGGTTCACGGTGAACGAGCCTCCGTCGGTGATGAGCCGGTGGGTCACCGCCGAGTTGTCCACCCCGATACCGATGAGAACCGGTTCCATCGAGAGCTGGGTGATCCAGCTCGTGGTCATGGCGTTGCGTTCCTCGACGGCGCGCGACCCGACGAGGGCCAGATGCGTTGGGGATCTTCCAGGTGACGCGGTTGACCAGATCTCCATCGAGTGCCATTGGCACTGTCTATCCGAGCGCGGTGTCGATGAGACCATCGGGCCGCCCCATCACCGCTTGTCGTAGTCCTCGTCGCTGACCTTCCTGGCCTCCCAGACGGTGGCCCCTCCGGTCGTGAGCGAAAGGTGCGTCATCGCCGTCTGGCGCTGGGCTCCGTGCCAGTGAACCTCCTCGGCCGGGGCGAACACCACATCGCCCTTCCTGATCTGCACGGTTTCGCCATCAGCGGTCTGGACCAGTCCCTCACCTTCGGTGACGTAGAGCACCTGGCCGTCTGGATGCCAGTGCCAGTCGGTCCTGGCCCCGGGCTGGAACCGGACTTCGAGGGCGTTCAGCCCGTCCGGGGTGACGTGGCTGAGCGGTCCGAACTCGACGTGGCCGGTGAAGTTCTCCTCCGGTGCCCGGGTCCACTGGATTCGTTCTGCGGGTGTGTGATCCATCGCCCGAACCTAGCAAAGCGCTCCCGTCGGATCAGGTCCTGCGTCAAGCGCTCATCGGATTCAGGACCGGCCGCCGAGCCACCTGGGGTTAGGGTGCGTCCATGTCGGAACTACTCGAACACCTTCCCGAGGACTGGGAGAGCGCGCTGGCGGTCGTCGCTCATCCCGACGATATGGAATACGGGGCTGCGAGCGCGGTGGCTCGGTGGACCTCACAGGGCAAGACGATCGCCTACCTCCTCATCTCCCGGGGCGAGGCGGGAATCGCCTCGATGGAGCCGTCGGTCGTCGCCCCGCTCCGCATGGACGAGCAACGGGCCAGCTGCGCCGCGGTCGGCGTTCACGATGTCGACTTCCTCGAGCATCCCGACGGCCTCATCGAAGAAGGCCCGAGGCTGCGCCGCGACATCGTGGAGGTGATTCGACGGCACCGACCGGAGGTTCTGCTCGGCATCAACCACCACGACTCGTGGGGTGGCCCGAGCTGGAATCACACCGATCATCGGGCCGTCGGCCGGTCGTTGCTCGACGCAGCCCGGGACGCGGGGAACCCGTGGATCTTCGCCGACGCCGGTGACGCTTGGAACGGCGTCCGCTTCGTCGCCTTCTCGTCGTCACCTGTCGCCACCCACGGGGTGGATGTCGGTGATCACCTCGGGGCGGGCATTGCGTCGCTGCGCTGCCACCAGACCTACCTCGACAACCTCGCCGGCAACTCGATCGACCCGGCGAAGTTCCTCACCGAGGCCGCCCACGGCAGCGGCCCCCGGCTCGGTGTCGAGGCTGCCACCACCTTCGAAGTGATCTACGTCTGAGTCGATCTCCGAGCCCGCACACACCGGGACCCCCGGTTGAGGTGCCAGCCGGCCGTGGTGGCAGGATCGATGAATGCGCATCGCCGTCTTCTCGACCAAACCCTACGACAGGACGTATCTGAACGAGGCGAACGACCGCGGCCGAGACCACCACGAACTCACCTTCCTCGAACCCCGGCTCACCGAGCAGACGGCCATGCTCGTCGATGATCACGAGGCCGCATGCGTGTTCGTCAACGACGACGTGTCAGCACCCGTCATCGACCAGCTGGCCGAGCGGGGTGTGCGCCTGGTGCTCACCCGCAGTGCCGGCTTCAACCACATCGATGTGGATCGAGCCACCGGTCACGGCATCGTCGTCGCTCGGGTGCCGGCCTATTCGCCCTACGCCGTCGCCGAGCACGCCGTGGCCCTCCTGCTGGCCCTCAACCGGAAACTACACCGCGCCTACGCACGGGTCCGTGACCAGAACTTCTCCCTGGCCGGGCTCGAGGGGTTCGATGTGCACGGCAAGACGCTGGGCATCGTCGGGACCGGAACGATCGGCACGGTCTTCGCACGGCTCATGAGAGGTTTCCACTGCGAGGTGCTGGCCTACGACCCCTTTCCCAACGACGAGATCCCGCAACTCCGTGGGACCTACGTGGGGCTGGACGAGCTGTTCAGCCGGTCGGCCATGGTCTCCCTGCACTGTCCGTTGACCGCCGACACTCACCACCTGCTCGATGCCCGATCGCTTTTCCCAGATGCCGCCGGGATCCCTCGTCGTGAACACTTCGCGGGGCGGGCTGATCGACTCCGCAGCGGCGGTCGACGCGTTGAGGTCGGGTCATCTCGGCGGTCTTGCGATCGACGTGTACGAGGAGGAAGCTGACCTGTTCTTCGAGGATCGCTCCGAGGAGATCATCACCGACGATGTCTTCGCTCGCCTCCTGAGCTTTCCCAACGTCCTGATCACCAGTCACCAGGCGTTCCTCACCCGTGAGGCGCTCGAGAACATCGCCGATGCGACGCTGGGCAATGCTTCCGCCTTCGAACTCGGAGAGGATTCGATCAGCCGGGTCAACTAGCCGGTGTCCTCGGGAACCGGTGGCCGATGGAACGGCCAATCGAGAACGGTCTCCATCTGGTTGGCCAGCGCCAGCAGTATGTCCTCCCTGTTCGGGGGAGCGACAAGCATGACCGACAGCGGCAGACCCTCCGCACTGAACCCCACCGGCACGGCCATCGCCGGCTGACCGGTGTAGTTCCACACCGCCGTGAAGGGGTAGACCTGTCCCATGCCGATGAGCGTGCTGAGTGCGCCCTTACCTCGCCACCGGCCCACCTCGACCGGCAGTGTGCCGACGACGGGTGTCACGAGGACATCGACGTGGTCGAAGATGCTGTTGATCTGCTCGGCGCGGCGCGCTTCGCGGGCGAGCGCAGCCCGCAGCAGGCGGTCCGGGATGAGCCGGCCGTAGCGGGCGATGCGGCGGGTTCGACGCTCCAGCCGTTCCGGACTCGGCACCTCGTCGTGATGGGCCCGGATTCCACGCAGGTACAGAATGATGATGTCGTTGCCGACCGTGCCGTACTCGGGCGTGCGCTCGAAGACCCGGTGCCCGAGCTGGTCGAAGACCCGCACCGCCGCTCCGATCGCATCGGTGGCGGCGTCATCGATGATCGGCCGGGCGATCGTCCGGACCGGTTGGAGTGACGTGGCGATGCGTAGCGGCGGCGGCGGTGTCGTCGCGGCAACGTACGAACCAGCGAAAGGCTCGGCTGCGTGGGCATCACCTTCAGCCGGCCCGGTGGCAATGTCGAGCCACAGCGCGGTGTCGATCACCCGGCGGGTGAGGCAGCCGGCCCTCGACATTCCGTACCAGTGCTCGGGCTCGGGCATCAGGCTGATGCGGCCCCGTTGGGGCAGCAGGCCGACCAAGCCGTTCAGGGCCGCCGGAATCCTGATCGAGCCGGCTCCGTCGCTGCCCGAGGCCGCCCCGATGAGCCCGGCGGCAACCGCGGCGCCCGAACCGCCGCTGGAACCCCCCGGGGTTCGCGATGGGTCCCACGGGTTGCGGGTGTCGTCGGTGGTCTCGCTCTCGGTGAAGCCGTAGATGGCCAGTTCGGGCAGGTTTGTCGTGCCCAGGACGATGGCGCCGGCGTCGAGTATCCGCTGAACGTGCACCGAGTTGGCGCCGGCGGGTTCGTCATAGGCGTTGGTGCCATGCCGAGCGATCCGGCCCGCCAGGTCCACTTCGTCCTTGAACGCCACCGGAACGCCGAGCAAGGGCGCCGCCTCGCCTGCGGCCACCCGCGCGATCAGCTGCCGCGGCCGCCTGGCGTGCTTCGTCGGCAAAGACCTCCTTGAACGAGTTGAGGGTCGGATCGATGCGCTCGATGCGGTCCAGATACGCGTCGACCAGTTCGATCGAGGAGATCTGCCTGTCCCGGATCAACCGGGCCTGCTCGTAGATCCCGGAGTACGCGAGGTCGGCGGCATTCATCGATTCGACCGTAGCCGTGTGCCGCCGTCCCCGAAATCGGTGGAGGCGCGTAGGCCGATCAGGCCGAGTAACTCCCCGATCGGGCGATTCCCCCGGTGCCGGCCCAGTCCGTGTGGAACCATTCCCCTCGTGGTTTGTCGATCCGCTCGTAGGTGTGTGCGCCGAAGTAGTCCCGCTGTGCTTGGATGAGGTTGGCCGAGCCTCGTGCGGTCCTGAAACCGTCGTAGAAGGTCAGCGCCGAGGCGTAGGCGGGAACCGGCACGCCCGCAGCAGCTGCGACGACGACGGTCTTGCGGAGCCCGACCGCGGCACTGCCGATGGCGTCGCAGAAGAACTGGTCGAAGAGGAGGTTCTCCAATGCGGGCGCATCACGGTACGCATAGGCGATGTCGTCGAGGAATGCGGCCCGAATAATGCAGCCCGCCCGCCACATGGCGGCGATCGAGGCCAGATCGAGGTCCCACCCCCGTGAGTCGGAGGCGTCGGCCAGCAACATGAAGCCCTGCGCATACGAGATGATCTTGGCTGCATACACGGCGTCGGCGACATCGGATGGCGTGAGATCAGAATCGAGCGTGGTCGACGGGCCCTGCAGCAAGGAGCTGGCTCGCGCCCTGGTGTCGACGAACGACGACAGCATTCTGGCGCCGACGGCTTCGGTTACCAGCATCATCGGTTGGCCGAGTTCCATGGCCGAGATGACGGTCCACTTGCCGGTGCCCTTCTGCCCGGCGGCGTCGAGGATCACGTCGATCAGGGGTGAGCCATCCTCGGTGGCGGCCAGGATCTCGGAGGTGATCTCGATGAGGTAGGACTGCAGGCGCCCTCGATTCCACTCCGCGAAGACCTCCGCCTGCGCTGCCGGCGACAAGCCCATCGCCGTCAAGACGAGGTAGGCCTCGGCCAGAACCTGCATGTCGCCGTACTCGATGCCGTTGTGGATCATCTTGACGTAGTGGCCCGAACCACCCGGTCCGATCCAATCACAACATGGTTCGTCCTGCGCCGGACCGGCTTTCGCCGCGATCGCTTGCAGCATGTCCTTCACTTGTGGCCATGCTTGCTCGGATCCGCCCGGCATGATCGAGGGGCCGTGACGAGCGCCCTCCTCGCCACCGGAGACCCCCGTCCCGATGAATCGAATGTCGTGACCGGCGAGCGCATCGACGCGCCGCTCGGTGTCGGTGTACAGGGAGTTCCCCCCGTCGATCACGATGTCCCCGTCGCCGAGGAGTCCGACCAGATCATCGATGACGGCGTCGACAGCGGCGCCCGCTTTCACGAGCAGGATGATTCGGCGAGGCCGCTCGATCGCCTCGACGAACTCGGCGAGTGTCGTTGTGGCTCGCACGTCCTGGTCTGCCGAGGTCGTGGCCACGAACGTCCTCCGTGGTGGATGTGGTGCGGTTGTACACCGCGACCGAATAGCCGTGGTCGGCGAGATTCAGAACCAGGTTCTGACCCATCACCGCCAAACCGATCAACCCGACGTCCGCTGCCATCACCAAGCCTCCCGACCGGTGAGCCTACCTATGGCGCGGATCGTTCTGAGATCACATGCAGCATCTATGTGCGCAGTCCACGCCGCTGGGACCGGCGTCGAAAGGCGGGCATGCGACCTTTGGGGCGGGGCGGGATGAGCATCGGCGCAGGCGGAGGGATGAAGCCTCCCACCAGGGCCTCCTGAGCGAGCAGTGCGTCGATGGCTTGGCGTAGCAACTCGCTCCGATCGACCCCTCGTTTCGCAGCCAACCGATCGAAGCGGGCGAGATCACCAGGACCTACCCAGGTCTCGATGGTCTGAGCGCCGGTCTGGCGACCCCGTCGATCGTTCTCAACCATGACCCGCCACGATACTGCCCGATCCGGATCGCTCGAGGTCGATGCCGGTCATGGCGACGCTGCGCCGGTGCGGCCAGACTGGACTCTAACGCAACGGAGCGAAGCATGCGCATCACTGACACGGACCCGGACCACTACCTCGCCGGATTGCCCGACGACGCCGTCCGCACCACGATGCAGACCCTCGACGGACTCATCGTTGCATCGATGCCCGGCCGCCGCCGTGTCTTGTGGGCTGGAACGTTCTGGGGCGGGACCGAGCAGCGCATCATCGGCTACGGCGACATGACCCAGAAGCGCTCCCGCGGTCCCGACGTCGAGTGGTTCGTCGTCGGGTTGGCCAGGCAGAAGAACGCCTACAGCGTGTACGTCAACGCCGTCGACGATGGTGTGTACCTTTCACATCGCTACGCCGACCGCCTGGGGAAGGTCAAGCTGGGTGCCGCCAGCATTGGATTCCGATCGCTGGAGGACATCGAGCTGGACACCTTCGCCCAACTGATCGCTGGAGCTCACGAGATCGCGCCGCCCGATAGACCCCTCTGACACGCCGCCGTGGCCATGGTGAAAGCTGATTCGAGGATGAACGATCTTCTGCTCGCGGCGTGATGCTGGGCTAGCCTTCTCCGCACGGTTATGACCACCACAGTGGCTCGAGGACCGCAATTCTCAACGTGATCAACGCAACACTTCAAGCATCGGACTCGATTGACTGGGTTCAGCTCGGCATGGGCCTGGCCGGTGGACTCGCTCTGTTCCTCCTCGGGATGGGGCAGATCACGGTGGCGCTCAAGGCCGTCGCCGGGGACCGGCTGCGCACGGTCCTGGCCCGATTGTCGTCGAACCGATTCGTCGGAGCATTGACCGGCACGGTGACGACCGCGGTCATTCAGTCGTCGTCGGTCAGCACGGTTCTGGTCGTGGGATTCGTGTCGGCCAGCCTGCTCAGCGTCACCCAGGCGGCGTCCGTCATCATCGGGGCCAACCTCGGGACTACTGTCACCGCCCAGGTGATCGCTCTGGACGTGACCGACTATGCGCTTGGTTTGCTCGCCGCCGGAGCTGTCGTCGGAGCTGTGGCCGGCCGGCGCCAGGTGCTCGCCGATGTCGGGGCCACCGTCGCCGGCCTGGGCTTCGTCTTCCTTGGGCTCGACTTGATGAGCGACGCCATGCGACCGCTGGGCTCGTATCAGCCGTTCCTCGACCTGGTCGCTGACAGCTCGTCGCCGCTCGTCGGCCTCCTGCTCGGTGCGATCTTCACCGGCTTGATACAGTCCTCGAGCGCCACCACCGGGATCGTGATCGTCATGGGGGGCAGCGGGCTACTCGGGCTCGAAACCGGGATCGCGGTCATCCTGGGTGCGAACATCGGCACGTCGGTGACAGCGATCCTGGCCGCACTCGGAAAATCCCGCGACTCGTGGCGGGCGGCGATGGTCCATGTGCTCGTCAACGTGATCGGTGCTGCGGTCTGGATCGGCTTGATCGGCACACTGGCCGATCTCGCCACCTGGCTCGCCGGCGAGGAGAGCAAGGCATTTGCGACGCCACAAGAGTTTGCCAATGCCCACACGGTCTTCAATGCGGTGAACACAGTGGCCTTCCTCGCATTGCTGACGCCTCTGGTTGCACTCACCGGCAGACTCGTACCCGCCCAGGTCGGTTTGCGCGCCGTCGGCGAAGCACAGCCCGCCTACCTGGACCGGGCTCTACTCGACACCCCGGTCCTGGCGATGGAGGTGGCCCGAAAAGAGATCCTGCGGCTGGGCCTGAAGGTGCGCGGCATGTTCGTGGATTCGGTTCCCGCTGCGCTGTCGGGAACCCGCCGCCAGCTCGCCGCTCTTCACGAGGTCAACAGAGAAGTTGATTCTCTGCATGGCGCCATCGTCGGCTACCTGAGCGAGACCAGCCGAGGCGAGCTGAGTTCGGGCCAACGCGAGGAGTTCCGGCTGCTGCTCCAGGTGACGAACGAACTCGACCACATGGCCAACCTGATCGATAAGGGCGTCATCTTGGTCGGAGGTCGCCGGATCGATGATGTGGTCGAGGTCAGCGACCAAACGACGCAGACGATCCGACGGCTGCATGATGCGGTGACCGACACGCTGGACAACGCGCTCGAGGCCGTTGGAACCGGCAACGTGAGGGCTGCTCAGCGAGTGGCCGAGTCCAAGGCTGACTTCCACGAGCTCGAGGGCTCAGCCACCATCCACCTCGCCGAGCGGCTGACCAAGCCAGGTCCGCGTCGCGTGGAGGCGTATTCGATCGAGATCGAGCTGGTCGAGGGACTGCGCCGGGTGCACCAGAGTTGCCGCCGCATCGCTCGAGTGGCGCGTGGCGCTCCGTCCGAAGTCGAGACGATCGAGTCCTGACGGCGCCGGCGAGATTGACAGATCGGCGCGCTGGAGTCAGCTGGCCGTCGGCTGCGATCGGGGCGCCTCCAACTGGATGTCCCCGACTTCTGCGGCGCCGACCACGCCGAAACGGCCGCCCTCCAGTTCGCTCAACAACCTCTCGATCGGTGTCGGGAGCACCCGCATCGGCCCTCGGAACGGATCGCTGATCGCCACCACCAACGCGAGGTCCAGGGCGATCAGGACGACGAGCCCGCCGACGATCACAGCCACCCAGTCGTTCAGGTTGACGGCGATGGCGATGGCGTTCAGACAAAGGACGACACCGCTGACGAACGCCAGAATGAACAGTGGGGCGGGCAACCCGTGACCGGACAGGTTCAGCCGATCACGGCGGGCGACCGCCACCCCCTCGGCCGCCGAAAGGGCGTTGGTGGCCACAGCGGTCAGTACGTCGGGAGCGGTGGCATCTGCGCGCACGTCCCGCTCGAGCTGAGAGAGAGCGGTGGCGGCTTCCTGGCAGCCCGCCCGTTCGTAGCGGAGGGTCTCCCACTCGATGTCCAGGACGGCACGGAGGTACTGCCCGAGTAACCACCGGATGCGCTGACCGTCGAGGCCCGGCGACTGGCTGGCCAGGGCCAGTCGGATGCACGAGTCGGCCTCGCCGCCGACAACACCCTCGGCGCTGCGACTCCGATTCCACTGGTTGGTGATCACGAATGCGGTGAGCAGTGCGAACAGCACGCCGACGGCGGGCATGAGCCGGCCTGCGGCGGTGGACATGATCGCCTGATCCTCGACATCGACGATGGCGTTGAGGAAGATCCCCGCCACGATCGTCCAACCGACGAACCAGATGAGGAAGCCGCCGAACAACAGTGGCGACGACCATTGCGAGAGCCCCGACAACCACGCCTCGAAACGTTCCCACACCCTCCAGTTCGCTCGGGTTCGATACATGCCGACCGCCTTGGACATACGGGACAGTCGAGTGCTGGTGTTGCCGCCGTGCGCATCTGGTTCGGGCGACATCAGTTCTCCTTCAGTGGTCGGTAGAGACGGTCGCGGTACTCCGCCACCATACGAGCGGCGGTCACCTTCGGGCCGAGGTAGGCCCAACCGGATCGGATTCGATCGACCCAGGACATGCTGAGCGGGGAGCCGTCGGCGAAGAACTGCGGTATCACATCGTCGGTGAGCGTGGCGAGCAGCCCGGCCGCTTCGGCATCGTCTCTGGCGTCGGGGTCGGTCAGCTCGCTGGTCGGCAGCGCCCACCCGTTCTCCGGGATGTACCACTCGGCCCACCAGCCGTCGGCGATCGAGCAGTTGATCCCGCCGTTGAGAGCTGCTTTCTCGCCGCTGGTGCCGCACGCTTCCTGTGGACGCACCGGGTTGTTGAGCCAGACATCCGAACCTGCGTAGAGGTGGGAGGCGACAAGCATGTCGTAGCCGGGGACCAGGACGAAGCGTCCGTTCGCCTCGGGGCTGGATGCGAACGCAGCGATCTCGGCCAGCACCGCCTGTCCGTGCCGGTCGGCCGGGTGTGCCTTGCCGGCGAAGACGAACTGCACCGGGCGTTCGGTGTTGCGGAGAAGTTCGATGAGCCCCTCCCGTTCCCGGAGTAGGAGGGCGGCACGTTTGTAGGTCGCGAACCTGCGGGCAAAACCGATGGTCAAGGCGTCAGATCGGAGCTGATCGAATCCGAGCCCGTGCAGGTAGTCGACCAACCGCGCCCGAAGTTCGTTGCGGATCGCCCGGATCGCGACGCCGTCGATCCCCGACGCCGCGGCCCAGGCGCTGGGATCACCGTCATCCCAGCCGGGTCCGAGGTGGGCGTCGAAGAACCGCTGCATCTTGGGGTCGGTCCATGTGCGAGCGTGCACGCCGTTGGTGATCGAGGTGATCGCCGTGCTCTCGGGTATCGACGCGAAGAGCTTCCGACTCACCTCGCCGTGCAGGCTGGCCACCCCGTTGGCCAGACCTGCATGGCGCAGACAGAAAGCGGCCATGTTGAACGAGTCGGGGTCTTCATCAGGAGGAAAGTCGCCGAGTCGCCAGACGTCGCTCACCGTCACACCGGTCGTGGCGGCCCATGCGGCCAGGTAGGGCTCGGCGAGATCCCTGGAGAACCGGTCGATGCCGGCCGGCACCGGGGTGTGGGTGGTGAACAGCGTCCGCCGGCGAACCCCGACGACCGCGTTGCTCAGCGACTCCCCGGTCGACAGGCGTTCGGCCAGCAGCTCGAGGATGCAGAAGCCGGCGTGGCCTTCGTTGAGATGAACGATGGCGGGGTGGATGCCGAGGGCTTTCAGGGCTCTCCAGCCACCGACGCCGAGGAGCCACTCCTGGTCGATCCTGTGCTGCCGATGCCCGCCGTAGAGCCGGTTGGTGATGTAGCGAGCCCAGCGAGGGTTTCCAGGGGTACGGCCGTCGAGCAGGTACAGCCGGATCGATCCGACCCGTGCCAGCCAAACCGCAGCCCGGACCGTTCCCTTCGGGGTGTCGACGGTGATCACAGCACCCGTCTTCTCGAGGCCGAGATCGACCGGGTCGTACCGGTCGTACTGCACGGTCTGATGATGATCTTCGACACCTTGGGTGAAGTAGCCGTCGGCATAGAACAGCCCGACACCGACGAGCGGCAATGAGAGATCGC
>CAWCAF010000015.1:0-120736 GCA_963793385.1 uncultured Acidimicrobiales bacterium | reverse complement strand
TGGCGGCTTTGAGGTGATCTCCGGCGAGGATGCCGAGCCCCCCGAGTACTGGGGAAGCGTGTCGGAGATACCGAACTCCGGGGAGAAGTAGGCGATCTCGATCCCGCCGCGGGGAGCTTCGAGGCCGGCGACGAGGCGATGAGCGTCGGTGACGGCGGCAACGACCCTGTCGTCATGTTCGATGGCGGTCCGCTCCGTCGTCGTGAGGTTGTTCACGTGGACCAGGGGATGGGTGCCGGCGGTCCATCGTTCACCAAGAGCGGCGGTGAGGGCACCTGACACGGTCGGGTCCCACGTCCACACGTAGTTGCGGGCCAGGGTCCGCAGGTTCTCGACGGTGGGGGAAGTGTGCGAGCTGGGCACGACAGGGTCCTTCGGATGGTTCGCCGACGGGCGACGGTCTGCCAAAACTAGCGAGTCACCGGCACGGGGAGGTCGACCGATTGGTTCTCAGCGTGTTCGAGTGCGACGATCTGCCAGTGGCCGGCGACACCTTCCCGATTCGGTTCGGATTCTGGAAACCGTTGCTCGTGGTCGTCGGCATGGGCCCGGCCCGATCGCGGGTGGAGATCGATCGTACGAAGGTGCGGGTACGGATGGGCTGGGCCTTTCGGGCGAAGATCGACCGTGCGTCGATCGTCCGGGCGTTTGCTGACAGCAACAAGTACGGCGGCATCGGCGTGCACGGGTGGCGGGGTTCGTGGTTGGTGAACGGTTCGGTGAGCGGCATCGTGACGATTGCGATCGACCCGCCGGCCCGGGCTCGGGTTCTGGGTTATCCGATTCGCTTGCGGACCCTGTACCTGAGCCTCGAGGACCCGGCTGCGTTCCTCGCTCGCCTCGGTGCGTGAAGCCGACGACGATGGGGGTTGTGGTGTTCGGTCTGTTGATCCGGATGAACCGCTGGCACTCCGTTTGTACGATTGGTGAGCTTGCCGCCTCCGAAAGGACGATCGATTGCCAACGTTCGACGCAATAGGCATCATCGTCGAGGACATGGCCACGACGTTGGGCTTCTATCGACTCCTCGGTCTCGACATCCCGGATGCGGCCGAGGACGAACAGCACGTCGATATCGAGGTCGTCGACGGCTTCCGGCTCATGTTCGACACGATCGACGTGGTCGAGAAGTTCAGCACGTACGCACCACCGTCGGGAGGCAGGGGTGTCGCGTTGGCCTTTCGCTGCGCCACGCCCGACGAGGTCGATGCGCTCTACGAGCGAGTCGTCCGGGCCGGCCATGCCTCCAAGCAGGAGCCCTTCGACGCCTTCTGGGGTCAGCGCTACGCCACGGTCGTCGATCCTGACGGAAATCCCGTCGACCTCTACGCTCCATCGGAGTAGAGGTTGCCGCCAAAGGAGCAGGTGATGCGCGTCCAGGAGTTGGGTCCGCCGAAACCGATCGTGGATCGCCCGCTTGAGCTGGTCCACCGCCCGTTGCCGAGCCCGGGGCGGGGTGAGATCGTCATCGACGTGGCCTGCTGTGGCGTCTGCCGGACCGATCTTCAGCTGGTCGAGGGGGATCTCGAGGCTCGCCACCTTCCTGTGGTGCCGGGTCATCAGATCGTCGGTCGGGTCGTCTCGGTCGGCGACGGCGTCGACCGGTGGCATCCCGGCGATCGTGTGGGGGTGGCGTGGCTCGGCGGGTCGTGCGGGGAGTGCGAGTTCTGTCAATCGGGGCGGGAGAACCTGTGTCCCGACGCCGAGTTCACCGGTTGGGACCGCGACGGCGGTTATGGGCAACAGGCCGTGGCTCGCGCCGATTTCGCGTTCGGGGTGCCCTCGGGGTTCACCGATATCGAGGCTGCGCCACTTCTGTGCGGCGGCGTGATCGGCTACCGGGCCTTGCGCGTCGCCGGGGTCGAGCCGGGAGATCGTCTGGGACTCTATGGTTTCGGGGCGTCGGCGCTGCTCGCCATCCAGGTGGCGGTGCATTGGGGATGCGAGGTGTTCGTCGTCACCCGATCCGAGTCCGAACAGCAGCGCGCCTCTCGATCTCGGCGCAATGTGGGCCGGTCAGTACGGCGAGCGGCCGCCTGCGTCTCTGGACGCCGCGGTCACATTCGCCCCGGTCGGGTCGGCGGTGGTGGCGGCACTGTCAGCGCTGAAACCGGGTGGGACGGTGGCGGTGAACGCCATCCATCTCGATCGCATTCCCGAGTTCGACTACGACCTGCTGTGGCTCGAGCGGGGGGTGCGCAGCGTCGCCAACTTCACCCGCCGCGACGCTGAGGAGTTCCTCGCCCTTGCCGTGGAGATTCCGGTACGGACGGTGGTCGACCTCTACCCGCTGGCCGACGCCAACGAGGCGCTTCAACGTCTGAAGTCGGGACGTGTTGAGGGTGCTGCGGTGCTGACGATGTGAGCACCGCACTCGGGCGACGAGCTCGGCGTTGCGTATTGTCCGGGCAGAGCCCCACTCCACCTGTGTGGCTACTGTGATAGGAGCGCCGTGAGAGGGACCGTCATCAACGATCTCGCAAGAGCAAAGAAAGGGACATCATGACCCGAGCGGTCTTCGACGGCGTCGTGCTCGCCGACAGCCAGGATGTGACGGGTCGTGGAGGGGATGACCTACTTCCCTCGCGCCGCCGTCAACACCGATGCGCTTGTCGAGAGCGACACGACGACCCGCTGTCCGTGGAAGGGCAAAGCCCGATACTGGCACGTGGCCGGCCGAACCGAGACCGCTACCGATGCGGCCTTCGCCTACGAGAAGCCCTGGCCGCTGGCCCGTCGGTTGGTCAAGGATCGCATCGCGTTCTGGCAGGGTGTCGAGATCCTCGACGACTGAGCCCGGCGCGCCTCGCCCGCTACTCGGTGGCGATCGCTTTGAGGATGTCGAGCTTGGCCGCCCGTCGGGCCGGCTGGGTGGCGGCGAGCACGCCGGCGGCCACCGCCACGACGCAGGACGACCACCAGCTGGGAGATCGGGATCCGCAGTTCGGTGAACCCATCGTCTCGAAGGGCGCGCACCATCGCCCATCCGAAGAAGAGGCCGACCGCCGCGCCGAGGGCTGGTGCCGAGCAGAGCGATCAGCACCGATTCCCATCGGACCGCCGTCCGCAACTGTCGCCGG
Source organism: uncultured Acidimicrobiales bacterium (assembly GCA_963793385.1). GTDB lineage: Bacteria > Actinomycetota > Acidimicrobiia > Acidimicrobiales > SZUA-35 > JABDIY01. The sequence continues at coordinate 117,656 of CAWCAF010000015.1, read as the reverse complement.
TCATCCCCACCGCCCGAAGCAGTCCGAGCTCGTGGGTCCGCTCGAGGATCGACAGCGCAAGGGTGTTGGCGATACCGATCAGCGCGATGAGGATGGCCAGCGCCAGCAGGGCGTAGATCAGGCCGAGGAGCTGGTTGATCTGATCGGCCTGGGCCTGCTTGTACTGTTCGAGGTCCTGCACCTCGGCATTGGCGTAGTCGGCGGCGACGCCTTCGACGGCGGCCCTGGCCTGTTCGGCCGTGGCATCGGGCGAACGCAGTACGTACACCTGGAAATCGAAGATGTCCGGGAAGTTGGCCTCGAAGGCCGGGTTGCCGATGAAGAAGTTCTCGGCCAGTTCGTTCTTGTCGTACAGACACCGACACCGTCAGCGGCTGCGACACCAGTCTGGGCGAACGTCACATCGATCGTGTCGCCCAGCTCCCATCCCTGCTCGGCGGCGTACTCCTCGTACACGGCGATGTCGCCGGCGCCGAGATCCTCGACACGGCCGGCGATCACTCCGACATCGACGATCGATCCCATCGTCGCGGGGTCGATGCCGAAGAGGGTTTGTGCTTCGTCCGTCGATCTCGGCGAAACCGACCCGCACGCCGGACGCCGCCTCGACTTCGGGGAGTTCGTTGAGGCGGACGGCGAGGTCGGGGCTGAGGCCACCGAAACCGAAGGTGCCGGAGTCGATCACGAGATCGCCGATGAACGCATCGTCGATGATCTTGTTGATCGAGGCCTTGGCCGACTCGGCGAAGATCGAGATCGACGCGACCAATCCGACGCCGATCATCAGCGCTGCCGCGGTGGTGCTCGTCCGTTTCGGGTTCCGCATGGCGTTCTCCCGAGCCAGCTCGCCGGGAACACCTCGGAAGCGGGCCAGTGGAAGCCCGGCGAACTGGCTGAACGGCAGGGCCACGATCGGCCCGAGCGCAGCGACGGCCAGGAAGACGAAGACGACCCCGCCGCCGATGGCGGCCAGCGTATTGGGCGGGCTCCCGAACAGTCCCCAGAACAGGAGAGCCAAACCCAGGCCGAGGAGGGCGAATCCGGCGATGATCCGAGCCGACGAGCGCCCGGACTCGTCGATCTCGACCTCCCGGATCGCAGCCATGGGGGCGACGGTCGACGCCCGGCGCGAAGGGGCCAGGGCCGAGACGGCGGTGACGCCCACGCCAACCAGGAGCGACAGCCACACCGTGCGGGTGGCGAAGACGACCGGGCCGCTGGGGATGGCCAGACCGATGGCCGCCAGCAGGCCCTTGAGCAAGCTGGCGACTCCCAACCCGGCCACCAGCCCGAGCGCCGAGGCGACGAGGCCGACGATCACCGCCTCGAGGAGTACGGAACCCAGGATCTGGCTGCGTCGTGCGCCGAGAGCTCGGAGCAGGGCCATCTCCCTGGTCCGTTGCACCACCAGGATGGAGAACGTGTTGTAGATGATGAACGAGGCGACGAAGAGGGCCACGCCTGCGAAGATCAGCATGAAGGTGTTGAAGAACGACAGCGCGTCGCCGACCGCGTTCTGTCCTTCTTCGGTCAGTTGTTGACCGGTGATCGCTTCGACCCCGTCCGGGAGTATCGCCGCGAGCTCCTCACGCAACTCCTCCTGGCTCACCCCGTCGACCGCCACGACGTCGATGACGTCGACCAGCCCCGGCTCGGCCATGACCTCCTGGGCGGTTCGCAGCTCGAAGATCGCCAGGCTCGCCCCCAGCGGCGAGTCGGCCCGACCGAACTTGACGATGCCGACCACCTCGAACTCCTGGGGCGGTCCCTGCAGACAGAATGGTGACCGGATCGCCCACCGCAAAAGGTCCGTCCTTGGCGCTCTTGGCGTCGATGACGACCTCACCGGGTCCGGTCGGGCTGCGACCGTCGATCAGGTTGGTGGGGTTGAGCTCGTCGATGTCGGTCCAGGAGAACCCGAGCGTCGGTGCCCCCTGGCCCGGATTGCCCATGGGGACTCCATCGGGATCGACCAGCTGTGCGAAACCGGCGACACCGCCAGCAGCGGTGGCAACGTTGGGGACGGCGAGCACGTCGGTGAGCAGTGACTCGTCGATGCGCCCCCTGATGGGGCCGAAGCCCGTGTCGATCTCATCGGCGCTCCGAACCTCCACGTCGATGCCCGGCGTTGACGTCGGCGAACAGGTCGTCGAACGTGGCGCCCAGCGTGTCGGTGAGGACGAGCGTGCCGGCGAGGAAGGCAATGCCGATCAGGATCGACACGCGCCGTCGAGATCGAGACGGAACTTCCGGGCCAGCAGGTTCTCGAGGGTCAGACGGATCATGTCAACCCTCCAGACGTCTCAGCTCGTCGAGGATCCGATCGACGGTCGGGTCGGCCATCTCGTCGACGATGTGGCCGTCCACCAGGAACACGACCCGGTCGGCGTGGGCGGCTGCGCCCGGATCGTGGGTGACCATCACCACGGTCTGGCCGAAGTCGTCGACCGCTCGCCGGAGGAAGCCGAGGACCTCGTGCCCGCTGGTGGTGTCGAGGTTGCCGGTCGGCTCGTCGGCGAAGATGATGTCGGGCCGATTGATCAGGGCCCGGGCCACCGCGACCCGCTGCTGCTGTCCGCCGGACAGCTCGGATGGTCGATGGTGGAGACGATCCCGAAGGCCGAGTTCGTCGACGACGGTGTCGAACCAGGCCTGGTCGACCGGGTGGCGGCCCAGTCGGAGCTGGAGGGTGATGTTTCGTTCGGCCGTCATCGTCGGCACCAGGTTGAACGTCTGGAAGACGAAGCCGATGCGGTCCCGTCGCAGCACGGTGAGCTCGCCGTCGGACAAACTCACCAGATCGGTGTCGCCGATGTAGACCGCACCGTCGCTCAGCGGTTCGAGACCGGCCAGGCAGTGCAGCAGGGTCGACTTGCCCGACCCGCTGGGACCCATGATGGCGGTGAACCGCACCGCCTCGATCGACAACGTGATGCTCTCGAGGGCCCGGACGGCGGTGTCGCCGGCTCCGAACACCTTGACCGCATCGTCGGCTCGAGCGGCGACGTTGGCTGATCGACGCGGTATTGGACTGTGCCACGGTGACCATGCAGGTCAGTCTCGTTGCTCAGACGCCGGGTCGACAGGGGACTTGGTCACGCGCCGGCAAATTCCGGCGGGAGGCGACCTCTGCACTGAATGGGTCCGGAGTTTGTTCCCCGATGTGAAGTTGCCGTCGCTGTGCTTCTGAGGCGTCGTTGTGCTTGACAGCAGCCCTGGCGCCGTGAACGATCGAACGAAGGAACCGACAATAGGGGGGACTTCATGTCCATCGATCTCGATTCATCCGTGGCTGCATCGCTGCCCGGTCGTCTGGGCATGCCAGGGTGGGTGTTACGGGATGATCCACGGGCACACCCGAGAATGGTCGAAGCGCTTGCTCCGTTCGAGATGGATGGCGAACTCGACCCCCCGCCGGTTCCCTACGACGCCCCCATCGACGCCAAGCTGGAGTTCGCGGCGGCCGCCGAACCGGGCTTCGAGGGTCTGTTCGCTGCGCTGTACCAGGATCTGCCGCCCATCGTCGGCGTGGAGCGGTCGACCGAAGTCATCTCGGGCGTGGATGGCAACGAGATCACCTTGCACATCCACCGGCCCGAAGGGGTCTCCACCCCGTTGCCCGGCATCTTCCACATGCACGGCGGCGGTATGGTCATCCTGTCGGCCGCCGGACCGCTTTACTCCCGATGGCGTGACGAGCTTGCCGCGTCGGGTCTGGTCGTGGTGGGCGTGGAGTTCCGGAACGGTGCCGGCGTCCTAGGCCCTCACCCGTTCCCCGCCGGTCTGAACGACTGCAGGAGCGGGCTGGAATGGGTGCACGAACACCGTCAGGACCTGGGCATCGGCGCTCTGGTCCTGTCCGGCGAGTCCGGTGGAGGCAACCTGACATTGGCGACGGCGATGCTGGCCAAGCGGGAGGGTCGGCTCGACCGGTTCGACGGCATCTACGCGCAATGCCCGTACATCTCCAACGCCTACACGCTCAAGGATCAGCCGTTGCCGTCGCTGACCGAGAACGACGGCTATTTCCTGCGGTCCGACATGATGGGGACGCTCTCGGCCATCTACACGCCTGATGACCCACTGAGTCGCGACCCGTTGGCATGGCCCTACCACGCATCCGTCGAGGACCTCACCGGTCTACCCCCGACGGTCATCTCGGTCAACGAGCTCGACCTCCTCCGAGACGAAGGGCTCACCTTCTACCGCACGTTGATCAACGCCGGGGTGTCGGCCGCCTCCCGGACCGTCAACGGGACCACCCATGCCGGCGACGTGATCTTCCGAGCTGCGATCCCGGAGATCTACGCCGCCACCATCCGCGACATCCACGGGTTCGCCTCATCCCTCTGACCGTCGTCGACCCACGACGCGAGTTCGGGTCAGTGACCCGGCCCGTCGAGGCGATCACGCCTCAGAAACTGGACCGCCCGGACGTGACGACCACTCGATGAGTCGTGTTCGGCGTCATCGGACGGTTCGATCACGACCCTGATGATGGTCGGGTCGGCCGCCCGGACCGCCGGGCTGATCAGGCCCAACAGGGTGTCGTCGGATTGCGCACAGTCGTGACAGGCTCCGTCGGCGCGCAGGTGCACGGTGGAGCGATCGACGCCGGTGACGATCATGTGGCCACCGTGGGCGGTCATCACCGGCCCGGCGGCACGGTCGACGATCCGCTGGATCTCCTCGACCGACAGCGGGGCCGCCTCGCTCGCTTCGGCGTCGAGAATCCAATGGTCCTCCGTGGCGTCGAGATCGTCGAGCTCGCGGAGGATCGCGCTCTGCACGGTGGAGCGCAAGCGTCTTCCACTTACCGGGATCGTCGACGCGGATGAGGGCGTCGCCGTGGCGGATCACGACCTCTTCGATCGAACCATCGGCGAGGAGTCGACCGAGCGGCGAACCGGGCGGAATCGTGCGCCGGCCAACCGGGGCCGCCACGACGACCGGATGGTGCAGCACCCATCGGAGGACGGCCGGGTCATCGGTGCGTTCGACATGGATCGGGCGAGCGGCGCCCGTCATGCGATGGACCCGATCACGGTGTGGGCGACGAACGCAGCGAGATAGGCGAGTGCGAACATCGAACCGATGGCCAGCGCAGGCCACTTCCACGAATTGGACTCCCGGCGCAGCACCGCAACCGTGGAGAAGCACTGCAACGCGTAGACGAAGAAGACCAGGAGTGCGCCGACGGTGGCCGCATCGAACACCTTGGTGCCGTCGGGATTTTCGAGTGACTGGATCCGGTCGGTGAGCGCCTCTTCACTACCTGCTGCGGTGGTGATCGACAGCGTGCTGACGAAGACCTCGCGGGCCGCCAGGCTGCCGAGGATTGCGACGTTGGTCCTCCACTCGAACCCGAGCGGAGCGAATGCCGGCTCCATCGCCTTGCCGATCCCGCCGGCGACGCTGTTCTCCATCCGGTAGCTGGCCGCCTGCGCATCGTCGAGGCCTGGCGGGGGAGTGGAGGAGGGGACGTTGAGCAGAGCCCACAGGCCGACGGAGGTGACCAGGATGATGGTGCCGGCCTTGCGGACGAACGACCAGGCACCTTCCCAGACGTGCAGCAGCACCGCACCGGCCGTCGGCCTCCGGTACGGGGGGAGTTCCATGATGAACGGTGCGGATGGGCCGGCCAGCATCGTGCGGCTGAGGACGGCTGCGTACGCCAGCCCCGAAACGCTGCCGAGAAGGTAGAGGCCGAAGAGGGTCAGGCCCTGGCTGCGGATCGGTCCGAGCACCGCCCGGTCGCTGACGAAGGCACTGATCAGAAGGGTGAAGACGGGGAGGCGAGCCGAACAGGTCATCAGCGGCGCCGCCATCATCGTGGCGAGCCGGTGCTTTTCGTTGGGGATCGTTCGGGTGGACATGATCCCGGGTACGGCGCAGGCAAACGAGGAGAGCATGGCGACGAAGCTGCGCCCTTCGAGTCCGAATCGACCCATGACCCGATCGGCCAGCAATGCGGCCCGGGCCATGTAGCCGACCCGCTCGAGCAGACCGATGATGAGGAACAGCAGCGTGATCTGAGGCAGGAACACCAGGACGCTGCCGACGCCGGCGATCACACCGTCGGCGACGAAATCGCCCAGGGTCCCGCCGATCGCGGTACGGGCGCCGTCGGAGATCGATCCCAGCAGTGCGTCGAGTCGGTCGACGATCGGTGTGGCGAGCGTGAAGATCGATTGGAAGAAGCCGAGCATGGCGACGGTGAAGACGACGACGCCGAGGACCGGGTGGAGCAGCACCGCATCGATCCGGCGGGTCTTGGTGTCGGCCTCCAGTGGTGACACGACCGTGGACACGATCGAGTCGACCCACGCCGATCGTTCGTCGCAATCCAGCCGGTGGTGGCATGATCGGTCGCTCCCAGCCGGCGGGGTTGGCGATCATCGACCTGACCGTGTCCAAGCCGATGCCCCTGTGGCCGACCACTCCGACGACCGGAATGCCGAGCGCCGCCGACAGGCGGTCGATGTCGACGATGCCGTGCCGCGTGGGACACTTCGTCGATCATCGTCAGCACCAGGCACGTCGGCAGATCGAGCTCGAGAAACTCCGCCATCAGGAACAACGAACGGTCGAGTGATGTGGCATCGGCGACCATCACGAGTGCATCGGGTCGGGCGACACCGTCGATCTCACCGTGGAGGGCGTGGGCGACAACCTCCTCGTCAGGGCTCACCGGCTCGAGTCCGTACGTTCCGGGAAGATCGACCAGGGTGAGATGGCGACCGTCGATCGTTCACCGTCGCCTCCCGTCGGCTCACTGTCACGCCGGGATAGTTGGCCGTCTTGGCCCGGATGCCGGTGAGAGCGTTGAAGATGCTGGTCTTGCCGGCGTTGGGGCTGCCGACCAGGGCGACCTGCAGTTCGTGGGCCGGTGCCAGCGGAGGAGCGGTCACGCGGCACCGTCCTCGATGAGTCTCCACGTCGACCAGATCGGCACCGGCCCGCCGGAGCGCAAGCCGGGTCGAGCGAATCTCGTAGACGGTCGGGTCGCCGAGAGGGGCCCGACGCTCCACCCGCACCCGCGTGCCCGGCACGAACCCGATCTCCTGTAGTCGCCGACCCTCGCCTGCCTGCCCGGGATCAACGCCGCGGACGACGGCCTCGGACCCGATGGGGAGATGGGACAACCGCATGAGACTCCTCCTGACACTCCCGCCCGGCCTTCCAGCGGTACGAGATGTGCAAGGTACCTTAACGTCGGTGATCTGCACGCTACATCTCCTTCTCCTGCCTGGGTGACACCGAGCCAAACCGGACGGGCGGCCTCCGCAGGATGCAGAGACCGCCCTGTGATCCGAGACGCCGCCGCCAGCGCAGACGGATCACGACCGGGAGCATGTGGATTTGGGGTGGCCTACGGACGATAGCGTAACAATCTTACGGAACTCAAGCCGGTGGTCCGATTTCGGCCGAAGATCCGTCACCTCCCGGTGAGCGCCCGAGCGACTACTCTGATGTCACGGTCGAACCAGCGGGAAACATGGAACCGACAGCCAAACGCCTTCCAATCGACGACACCCGGCAGCTGCTGCTCCAGACCGGCTACGACCTGCTCATGGGCGCCCGTGTGCGAGGCGCCTTCGACGTTCGTCTGCGCGATGTGGTCGAGAAGGCCAACCGGACCACCGGCTCGGCCTACCAGATCTGGGGGTCTCAGGACGACTACCGTCGGGATCTTGCGCTGTTCGTGGCCGAGACGGTGGAGTACGCCGACCCCGCCCCGATCGGTGACCTGATCGCACCGCTCGTCGAGAACGCAACGTCGATGGAAGCAGGTGGTTCGCAGCGTCGGAGAGACCTACTTCGACTACTTCTTCGAACGTCCCGAGTTCGCTGCGTTTCTTCGTCTCGGGTCGATCACCCAGCCAGAACCCGAGGTGGCCGAGGCGGTGCTCCGCGGCTACGACAACCTGCATCAGACTCTCGAGCGAGTTCTTGTCGGTGGCGTTGATGATCGAGGGCAACCTCCGGATCCGGGACGACGCGATCGACTTCGCCCCTCGGGCGGTCACGGCGCTCACCGAGGGTTTCGCGCTCAAGGCCCGTTTCGCTGCGCACGGCGACCCGGATCGGGCCCAGGCACCGGGTCGACGCCATCCGAGACGACTACATCAACTCCCTTCTCGCCTTGACCCGGCAACTCACCGAGCCGATCGATCCAGCCTGCCTAGGCCGGACTACACGGTGCCCGGCTGGTGGATCCAGTGGCCGTGCACGCGATCGAGGCGGCCCACCGGGTGCGAACGACGGCGACGAACAGAAGTCGGACGGCATGATGAAGTCGGCCCAGTCCGCCTGAGTCCGCTCCTTCCGACGGTCCCTGACCGCAGCCGATGCGTGCCGGGCGAAGGCCAGCACCGTCTTCCGGTTGGACTCGTCCGACCATGCCTGCCGGGGACCATGGTCCTCGAGACTCGCCGGTCGCTCGAGGTGTTCCCACTCCAGGCTCTGCCCACCGTTCAACCGGCGGATGAACACCTCCAATCTCGGTTGCTCGAATCGGAGCGACATGCCGGCATCGAGGTACAGCCGGGTGGCGAATTCCGCGCAGTGGACCCTGGCGACACCGTCGCCGATGAACTCGACCCACTCGGCCGCCCAGTCGCGGAGTCTGACCGCCACCGCCAGGCCGTTGGCCGAGGCGGTTCCCGAGACCCAGTCGACCGATCCCAGGGCAGCGATCAGAAGGGCGCCGAGGCTGGCGAAACGGAGGGAGAATGGTGCGTCGCTCGACGGGCCAGTTCGGTGAGACGTTCCGGATCGACGGATCGGGGCCGGAGGAGGGCGATGCGCTCGAGCTCACCACGTCCCGCCAGGTAGTCGAAGGAGATCTCGTACACGCCCTCGTCATGCTCGGTGGGCGTCATCCCCCTGTCATAGGCCTCAGTCGCCGAGTTCGCCGAGGTCACGACCGCCACGTGGCTGTAGGCCCCGTTGGTGCCGAGTCGGATGATCCTGCTCAGGTTGTCATCACACGCGGTGAGACACGAGATCGCCCACCCGCGTGTGCTCTCTCAGCCATGCCGCCACATCGGAGCGGCGACGGCCGAGCGAATCCGCGGTGGCGGTCTGATCGAGGTGCGTGATCGTGGAGGCGAGCGCACGGTGCGGCCCGACGCTTTTGTCCATACGGTCGGGACGGAAGAAGCAGCGTTCGGGCTGAACAGGGAAACTTACCCAGGCCGCGGGGCGCCCCTCCGTCACGGTCCTGTCCACCGCCGTGGCGTGAACCGGGAGGTCGTGTGGCTACGTTGCCACGGATGGAAGAGACTGAGCGACGCCAAGTACATCTCCCTCACCACCTACAGAGCCGATGGTTCGGCCAAGTCCACACCGGTCTGGTTCGCCGGCTCCGACGGTGCCTATCTCGTCTACACCGGCGCCGAGGCGTGGAAGATCAAACGCCTCCGCGCCAACCCGGCGGTGCAGGTTCGGGTGTGCGACGTGAGGGGTCGTGTTGATCCCGACGCAACGGTCTACGCCGGCAGCGCCGAAGTCCTCGACGATCCCGCCGACGTCGACCGGGCGGTCGCGCGATCGGCGAGAAGTACGGCTGGCAGGCCGCTTTCGTGAGCGTGAGACGCCACATCAAGGGCCGGCTCGGCCGGCCCGACTCGCTCGTGGCGATCAGGATCGACCTCCCTGACAACCATTTGAGGAGAGCTCGAATCTGACCTAGGTTGACGTCCGACGTGAACAAGGGGGCGTTGTCGTGAGCAGCGGAGGGGTCGTGGGGCTTATCGCCAACCCGGCCTCGGCGCGCGACATCCGTCGTCTTGTCGCCGACGGCTCAGCCATAACGACCAGCCAGAAACTCAACGTGCTGAGGCGGCTCCTGTCCGGCTTGGCATCAGGCGGTGTCGATCACGTCATCTCCATGACCGACGGGTCGGGTCTGTCCGGCGGCCTCGCCACGCTGGCGAACCGGCCGGCTCGCTCCGGGGTTCCAGTGATCGAATTTCTGGACCTCGAGGTCACCAGGACTGCGGCCGATACCACCGCTGCGGTGGAGGCGATGGTCAGTTGCGACGTCGAGGTCATCGTGGTGCTCGGCGGTGACGGCACCAACCGAGTTGTAGCTGCCTCGTGCGGCGACATCCCCTTGGCATCGATCTCCACGGGCACCAACAATGCGTTTCCCAGCACGATCGAACCGACCGTGATCGGTCTGGCGGCTGCCCTGGTGGCCGGCGGAAGAATCGATCGGTCCGCCGTCGTCCAACAATCGAAGGTGTTGACCGTCCGCTGCGACAGCCGTGAGGAACTCGCCCTCGTCGACGTCGCCGTCATCGACTCCGATCGCCTCGCCTCAGGGGCGATCTGGGAGGCGGCATCGATCCGCGAACTGTTCTTGTGTTTCGCCGAGCCCCAGGCGATCGGGCTCTCATCGATCGGCGCGCACGTCCGACCGGTCTGGCGGCACGCCCCCGTCGGCTTGCATCTGACCCTGGGACGCCCGGGCGGGCATCGGGTCCGTGCTCCGATGGGCCCGGGTCTGGTCGAGGACGTCGACGTGACAACGGTCGTTGATCTCGTTCCCGGCCGGCCCATTCGCATCGGCGCAAGGTCCGGCGTTATCGCTGTCGACGGTGAACGGCTCTTCCGCATCCGACCCGACGACCCACCGATCGTGACCCTCAGGAACGACGGTCCTCGTGCAATTGACATCGCCCGGACGATGCACCTCGCCGCCACGAGCGGGCTCCTCAGCACACCAAACCTCACAACACCCGAAGGGGGAAGCAATGAATGAATTGCATCGACTCAACATGTACAAGCAGATGGTCCGTATCCGACAGTACGAGGCAAGGATCTTGCAGGAGTATCACGCCGACAAGAGCCCTGCCTGCGACATCGGCGCCGGGTTGGTCCCGGGCGAGATGCACCTGTCGGCCGGTCAGGAACCTGCTGCTGTAGGGGTTTGCGCTCACCTGAAGAAGGGCGACGCCATCACCGCGCCGCACCGGCCGCACCATTTCGCCCTCGCCCACGGTGTCGACCTGAATGCGATGACCGCCGAGATCTTCGGCCGGCTCACCGGACTCAGCCACGGGAAGGGCGGTCACATGCACCTGTTCGATCCCGACAACCATCTTCTCCTGCTCCGGCATCATCGCCGAGGGCATGCCCGTCGCCTTGGTCGGCGCTCGCCTTCAAACGTCGGGGCACCGACCACGTCGCGATCGCCGTCGCCGGCGAAGGAGCTGCCAATCAGGGCGCCTTCCATGAATCGCTGAATCTTGCGGCGTTGTGGAACCTGCCCGTCGTGTTCGTGATCGAAGACAACGACTGCGCGATCTCCGTGCCCCGCACGCACTCGACCGCGATCCCCGCCAACACCGACGCGCTTCCGCCTACGGCATGCCCGGCGTGCGGGTTGACGGAGAACGACCCCGTTGCCGTGTACGAGGCTCGCCCGCGAGCGGCCATCGCCCGTGCCCGCGCCGGCGACGGGCCCAGCCTCATCGAAGTCAACACCGTCCGGCTGTGGGGCCACTTCGAAGGCGATGCCCAGGCCTATCGCGGCGCGACTTCGAGACGGTCGACGAGCGCGACCCCATCCCGCGCTACGCGCAGCCGCTCTCACCGAGCTCGGGTGACGCTCACCGAAGACGACCGCGCCACGATCACCGCCGCATGCCGACGCCGAAGTCGACGCTGCGATCGAGTTCGCCCGTACCAGCCCTGCGCCCGACCGCCGCAGACGCACTCCTCCACGTCTTCGCCTGACCCGACAACCGAACGAAAGAGAGACTCAAATGAGCGCAACCGAAACCCCGCAGCAGCCCGGAGGATCACCACCGCCAAAGCGATGTCCGAAGGACATCGCCCTCGAGATGCGAAACGACCCGAACGTGTTCGTCATCGGGCGAGGACGTCGGCGCCTACGGTGGGATCTTCGGATCGACCACCGGGCTCTTCGACGGTTCGGGTCCGAGCGCGTCATCGACACGCCGATCTCCGAAACCGGATTCATCGGTGCCGGCATCGGCGCCGCTGTCGAAGGCATGCGACCGATCGTCGAGCTGATGTTCATCGACTTCTTCGGGGTCTGCATGGACCAGATCACCAACCACATGGCCAAGATCCACTACGAGTCCGGCGGCAACGTCAAAGTGCCGATGGTGCTCATGTCCGCCGTCGGTGGCGGCTACTCCGACGCCGCCCAACACTGCCAGTGCCTTTGGGGAACCTTCGCCCACCTGCCCGGCATCAAGGTTGTCGTGCCGTCGAACCCGTACGACGCCAAAGGGCTCATGATCTCCGCCATCCGGGACGACAACCCGGTGCTGTATCATGTTCCACAAGGGCGTGCTCGGGCCTCGGCGTGGATGAGAAGAACCCTCGCTCCATCGCCGACGTGCCCGAAGAGGCGTTCACGGTTCCCATCGGCAAAGGCCGCGTCGCCCGGCAGGGGACTGACGTCACGATCGTCACGCTGTCGCCTCTCGGTCCAGCACGGCCTCGACGCTGGCGCGAGCAGCTGGCAGACCGACGGCATCAGCGTCGAGGTGGTCGACCTGCGGTCGCCTCGTTCCGCTCGACCGCGAGACCGATCGTCGCGTCGGTTCGCCAAGACCGGTCGGCTGCTCGTCGTCGACGAGGACTACCGCAGCTTCGGCCTCACGGGCGAGATCGCCGCCGTCATCTCGGAGCACGATCCGGGCATGCTCACCCAACCGTTCCGTCGGTTGGCTGTTCCCGATGTACCGATTCCCTACGCTCGCCCGCTCGAACAGGGGATACTGCCCACCCGTGACAAGATTGCCGCCGCCGTTCGGGAACTGATGGCGTGATCACCGAGGTGCCCTTCCCGCACATGTCGGACAAACCAGGTGCCGAGGGTGTGGTCGGCACCTGGTTCGTGGGCCATGGTGAGTCGGTCGTTGCCGGCCAGGTGATCGCCGAGGTCCAGGTGGAGAAGGTGTCCCAGGACGTCCACGCACCGGTCGGGGGGACGATGTACCAGTACGTCGCAGAAGGAGCTGCCATCGAGCAGGGCAAACCGGTGGCACGAATCGACTCCTGATCGAATCGGGTTGCAGCCAACCGATTGGCCACCCTTCTCCGTCGATCGCTGGTCCGAGTCCGCCGTCGGCGGTACGGTGCCGACATGAGCGATGTCTTCCACTTGTCCCTCACCCGCGAGATGTTGCAGGGAGCAACCCTTGCGATCGTGCCCGGCGATCCCGGCCGGGTGGCGCCGACCGCCCGGGCGATGGACCGATGCGAGTTCCTGGCGACGAATCGGGAGTTCACCACGTGGCTGGGCTGGCTCGACGATACGCCGGTGGTCGTGTGCTCGACGGGCATCGGCGGACCCTCGGTGTCGATCTGCGTCGAGGAGCTGGCCCAACTCGGAATACGGACGTTCCTCCGCCTCGGGACCACCGGCGCCATCCAACCCGACATCCACCTGGGCGACGTGGTGGTCACGACCGGCGCGATCCGCCTCGACGGGGCCAGCCTGCACTTCGCACCGCTGGTATTCCCGGCTGGTAGCCGATTTCGAATGCACCACCGCACTGGTCGATGCGGCCCGAGCGGCCGGCGTCGGGCTGCACATCGGGGTCACCGTGTCGTCGGACACCTTCTACCGGGTCAGGAGCGCTACGACACCTACTCGGGACGTGTCCCGATGCACCTGCAGGGCTCGCTGGAAGAGTGGCGTAGCGATGGGCGCGCTCAACTTCGAGATGGAGGCCGCCACCCTGTTCACGATGTGCGCCAGCCAGGGTTTGCGTGCGGGCTGCGTCTCCGGGGTGATCGTCAACAGGACCCAATCCGAAATCCCGGACGAGGATCTGGCCGGTCGGGTCCAGGCGGCAACCGTCGCCCTGGCGGTGGATGCTGCCCGCCGACTCGTCCACCAGAGCTGAGAAGCTCGATCGCAGCCTGGCAGCTTCACTCGGCCAGGCGCGGGCCGTCGATCGTGCGAGGTCACTCCGGGTGGATCTCACCGGCCTCGTGTTCGCGGGTGAAGACGGCCCAGACGTCGTCGGACTTCATGGCCAGATGATCATGGTGGATCAGTGCACGGATCACTTCACGCAGGCTGGTCTGGAGACGAGCGGCCTTGGGCAGGGCCTCGGGGTGGATGTCGCCGCCCTCGTCATGATTTCGGGTCAGCATAGCGACGACGTCGTCGGCGTCGGCTGCGATGTGCTCGAGGTGATGGGCGAGGGTTCGCGTGTTCGGCTTCTTCGGATCCGGAGGTCATGTCTGGTGACGATACTCCTTCCGGAGCGGATGGGATCGCTCACCGTCTCGGCCAGTTCTGCGGACCGACCCGGCCCCACACCGTCGAGTCCGGCACACTCGTCCTCGCCCGACGGGAACCGGCCGAACGCTGGCATCATCCATTGAGGCTTGTGCCAGCACCGTTCAACGCACATCGAAAGGGATCGACCATGACATTGCGCCCGCTGAACCAGGAAGAGGCCTGGATCGCTCTCGAACGTCACCGCGACGAAGTGGCGTCCGTCCATCTCACCGACCTCTTCGAAAGCGACCCGGGACGTGGCGCACGCATGACCGCCGAGGCCTGTGCCCTCACGCTCGACTATTCGAAGAACCGAGTCACCGACGAAACGATCGCCCTACTCGTTCGTCTGGCCGAGCAACGGGGTCTGCGCGAGTCGGATCGACGCCATGTTCGCCGGCGAACACATCAACGTGTCGGAGGACCGCTCCGTGCTCCACGTTGCTCTTCGCATGCCCCGCACCTCTTCGCTGATCGTCGACGGTGTCGATGTCGTGGCAGACGTCCATCGCGTGCTCGACCGGATGGCCGACTTCGCACAACAGGTCCGGGACGGTTCCTGGCTCGGCCACACCGGCCGTCGGATCCGCACGGTGGTCAATATCGGCATCGGTGGGTCCGATCTCGGGCCGGTGATGGCCTACGAAGCCCTGCGCCACTACAGCGACCGTGATCTCCAGTTCCGTTTCGTGTCCAACATCGATTCGACCGACCTGGTCGAGGCAACGCAGGACCTCGATCCCGCCGAGACGCTGTTCATCGTCTCCTCCAAGACGTTCACCACCCTCGAGACGATGACCAATGCCCACTCCGCTCGAGACTGGTTGCTCGACCGGTCTGGGCGACGAGGCGGCCATCGCCCGCCACTTCGTTGCCGTGTCGACCAACGCCGAGGGGGTGGCGGGCTTCGGGATAGACACCGGCAACATGTTCGAGTTCTGGGACTGGGTCGGGCGGCCGCTACTCGCATGGACTGCCGCCATCGGCCTCTCCACGATGATCGCCATCGGTCCGGAGCAACTTCCCGACATGCTCGCCGGCCTCCACGACATGGACGAGCACTTCCGGACCGCTCCGTTCGAGCGGAACCTGCCCGTGCTGATGGGTCTGCTCGGCGTCTGGTACCGAAACTTCTTCGGTTGCCCAACGATCGGCGTGTCTGCCCTACGAGCAGTACTTGAAGCGTTTTCCCGGCCTACCTGCAGCAGCTCGACGATGGAGTGCAACGGCAAACACGTGACCCTGGACGGTGGACCGGGTCGACTACGACACCGGCGCGATCGTATGGGGCGAACCCGGCACGAACGGTCAGCACAGCTTTCTATCAACTCCTCCATCAGGGCACGTCCTCGTTCCGGTCGACCTGATCGGCTTTCGCCAGACCAACAACCCTCTCGAGGATCATCACGATCTTCTGATGGCGAACGTGTTCGCCCAGGCCAAGGCGCTTGGCCTTCGGTCGAAGCGCCGACGGAGATCGCAGCGGAGGGCACACCCGCCGATGTCGTCCCCCATCGGGTGATGGAGGGAAACCGGCCGACCAACGTGCTCCTTGCCGAGCTCCTGACGCCCTACCGGTTGGGGACACTGATCGCCCTCTACGAACACAGCGTCTTCACCCAGGGCACGATCTGGGGAATCGATTCCTTCGACCAGTGGGGAGTCGAGTTGGGCAAGGTGCTCGCCAAGGAGATCGCACCCCAGCTCACCTCGGAGGACCCGCCCGTTCTGGAGCACGATTCGTCGACCAACGCGCTCATCGAGCGCTATCGCAGACTCAAAGAGCTCTAGACACCGGGGCTGTCACCACCAGGTTGTGCAGACGACGGCAACCACATTCGGAGAAGCCCGGTCGACGCATGGCCCTGCCCGGTTGAGCCACTCACGGTGCGGAGGACGGCTACTGGGCGGTCCATCCACCGTCGACGACCAAGACGTGCCCGGTGACCATGTCGGCAGCAGGTGACGCAAGATAGATCACCGCACCCGACACGTCGGCGATCGAGCCGACCCGCCCGGCCGGGATCCGTTCCAAGACGGTCGTCAGGTAGTCGGGTTGGTCCAGCCGCTCGGCGGTCCCGGGCGTGTGGATGAACGTCGGCGCGACCGCATTCACGTTGATACCCCGCCCTGACCATTCCAGTGCCAGGACCTTGGTGAGGAGGTTGACACCGCCCTTGCTGGCCGAGTAAACCGCATGATCCCGTATGCCCACGACTCCAGCCTGGGAGCTGAGATTCACGATCCTGCCGTGTCCCTGAGCGAGCATGATCCTTCCCGCGGCCTGGCAGCAGAAGAACAAGCCTTTGAGATTGACGTCCATGAGCTCGTCCCAATCGGTCTCGGTGACGTCCTCGGCCGGGTGGTTGGCGCCGAGTCCGGCGTTGTTGACACAGATGTCGAGAGAGCCGAAATGCCGTTGAACCGCACTCATCGCTGTCGAAATCCCGGCCAGGTCGGTTACATCGAGATGAACCGGCCAGGCGGTGCCACCTTCGCCGCTGATCTCCTCGGCCAGGACAGTGAGTGCCCGAATGTCCCGTCCGGCTACGGCGACCGATGCTCCGGCTCGGGCGAGGTGATGTGCGAGTCCGCGCCCGATGCCGCGCCCGGCACCGGTGACGACGGCGACTCTTCCATCGAGTTCGAAGTTCGGATTGTCCATGCCTCGAGTATCGCGGCAGATCGCATCCGGGGAGCGGCCCCGAAGAATCGTTCAGCGCGCGGGGCAGGCCCGGCATGCGCCGGGCCTCCCCCTACTGTTCAGCTTGTCGGTGGTCGTCGACTCAGGTGATCGATGCGTCGTAGATGCTCTGGATCGACCCGTTCGAGCATGGCGTCGAACTCGTCGTCGGTCTGCTGGGCCGAGAGGCCCTCGGTGAGCGCCCGCGAGAAGCTGGCGATCACGCCGTTGTTGCGCGCCAGGAGAGCGTTGGCCTCGTCGCGGGAGTAGCCGCCCGACAGCGCAACGACCTTGAGGACCTTCGGGTGGTTGACCAGATCGGCGTAGAAGTTGTCCTGGTTGGGCAGCGTCAGCTTGAGCATGACCTGCTGATCGTCAGCCAACCGGTCGGCGTGGCGAGCAGAGCCGCCTTGAGCAGCGCCTCGGCCTCGGCCTTCTCCGGGCTGTGGATGTCGACCTCGGGCTCGATGATCGGCACCAGGCCGGCCGCCAGGATCTGCTGACCGATCTCGAACTGCTGGTCGACGACCGCGTCGACGCCGGCCTGGTTCGCCAGCTTGATGACCGAGCGCATCTTGGTGCCGAACATCGCCTTGTCGTTGGCCCGGGCGAGCAGGCTGTCGAGATCGGGCATCGGCTTCATCACCTGGGCGCCGTCGACCTCGTCGGCCAGTCCCTTGTCCACCTTCAGGAAGGGCACGACGTTCTTCACCTACCACAGGTACTCAGCGGTGTCGGTGCCGTCGATCTCCCGGTCCATCGTCTTCTCGAACAGGATGGCGCCGACGATCCGGTCGCCGCCGAAGCTCGGGCTGGTGATGATGCGGGTGCGCATCTCGTGGATGGCATCGAACATCTCGTCGTCGTCGCTGTACTCGTCCTCGCCGACGCCGTACAGGCGAAGCGCCTTGGGCGTGCTGCCGCCGCTCTGGTCGAGGGCGGCGATGAAGCCCTTTCCCTCCCTCATCTTGGCCAGTGCTTCTTGATTCATTCGCGCTACCTTTCGTGCGATCGTGGTCGGACCAGTGTGCCCGATCCCACGGGCGATCTGTCGGCCGAAAGCGTAGAGATCCACCGCCCGAGTCACACGTCGACCCGGGCGAGATCGGCGGCTCGCCGGCGGTCGGTCAGCCGGGGAGCCAGGCGGCGATGATGGCGACGCCGCAGTCAATCGGATGGCGTGCAGAGCACGACCCGGGCTGAGATGCTTGGATATGGCTGATGGCAGATCGTCCGACGACCGATGTGGCTGCCGTCGTTCTCGGTTCGCTCGACGCAATGGTCGGGCAGCTGTTCGAGCGGCTGGGTGGGATCACGAACGAGGAGTATCTCTGGGAGCCGGTGGGTTACATGTGGTCGGCACGACCACAAAGTGACGGATCGGTCGCCGTGGACGGCGCCGGTGTTCGTGAGATCACACCGGCCCCGGTCACGACGATCGCGTGGCGGCTGTGGCACCTCTCGGTCGACTGCCTCGACGACTACACCCGTCGTCTCCTCGGCGACGAGAGCGACCTCCCGCCGGATGCAGGCTGGTTTCTCGACGCCGATCGAGCGGTCGCCGCACTCGACGGCAGCTGGCGGAGCTACCGCAGCGTGGTTGCCGGCCGCTCCCGTTGGTGGGACGAACTCGGTCCGGCGTGGGGTCCGTGGACCCACCACTCCGTGGTCGACATGGCCCTTCATGCCGGCAACGAACTGGTCCACCATGGCGCCGAGATCGCCCTTCTACGGGATATGTATCGGTGGCGAAGCCGGTCGTGAGGGGCTGGGTCAGTCCGAGCGTTCTTCGTCTAGTCGACCCGACCTCCGCTCCGCCAGTATTCGCCGTGTTCGCGATCCATGAAGCCTTCGTCGACCAGGTACCGCCTGAGCGCGGCGGTGTCGTCGTGTACTCGAGCCAGAACGGCGTTCACCTGTTTTTCCGAGTAATGACGGCCCGGTTCGAAGCGCTGGGACAGGTGATCCAGAGCCACGAGCCGACGGGAGCGTTTGGTGGGTAGGCGAACGAGGCGGCCGTCTTTGAACGCGGCATCGAGGATACGGCGCTCGGATTCGGGCTCGTCCGGGAACCCGGTCGGATCCGGGCCGGGCGCCGCATCACGGGCCGCCCGCTTGAACGCCTCCTCCAACAGGATCCAAGTGGAGGCGTCACCAGCCTCCACCAGACCTGCCGCCTCCATGCGATCGAGCGAATCGATCACCACCCGAGTGCTCAAACCCGACGTCTTCACGATGTCGTTCAGCTGGATGGCGCCCAGGATCATGGCCGCCACGACCCGACGGCGCTCCGGTTCGGCCAACAGGCCTACGAGTCGGGTCGCATCCAGCATCCGCCCATCATGCCACTACCCGATCAGAGAGGGAACGTACGGCTGGTCCTGGCCGGACTCCGTGGTCGACCCGGACCCTTGATGTTCAGTCGATCGGAGCGGGCGGCGGTCCGAGCACCTGGATGCCGAACTGGGCGCACACCTCGGCGACGTGGCCGGGATCGAACTCCTCGGGTTCGGGGATGACCGCCTCTTCGGTGGGCCGGCCGAGGGTGGCGACGAACCGCTCGAACTGCGCCGGGGTCGATACCTGCAGGACCTGGGCGGTTTCTGAACGCACCTGGAAGGTGTGCGGGCGGCCTCGGGGCAGCCAGACGACCGCGCCGGTGGTGTGCACCGCCTCGACGTCGCCACAGGAGAACCACATCTCGCCGTCGATGATGTAGAACAGCTCGTCCTCGACGTCGTGGCTGTGGAGGGGAGGACCGAAGTTCTTCGGTGCGTGGAACTCCATCACCGTCATCTCACCGTTGGTTTCCTCGCTGGACAGTTTGGCGGTGAAGAGGTTGTTGAGGAAATGGAAGTGCTTGCCTTCGCCTCGTGCGATCAGTGTCGGGCTCTGGAGTGTCATGCCTCGACGCTACAAGTCACCCCTGGCGGGCGACATCCCATGATCTTGTGGACGTGTTTCCTACTTGTGGGGTGCGCATCCCGCAGATGGGGGATGGAGACGGACCGGCCGATCTCGTAGCGTGTGGCCATGAGTATCGCTTCGTTCACCGCGGCCCGTGACCGGCTGATCGCCGCCGCCGACGCGGTGTCGACCGGCGAAGAGGCGTGCGCGGAGATCGCACTCGCCTTTGCTGAGGTCGCGCCGCACGACGCCTCCGCGGTGATGACGACGGACCCGGAGACCCATCTCCCGGCCGGTGGGCACGTGAGCGGCTTCGATGCGTCGCACTGCGTGCCGTTCTGGGACAACGAGCTGCTCGACCCCGATTTCAACAAGTTCAACGACCTCGCCAAGAGCATCGAACCCGTGGCCACTCTCGCCGAGGCGACCGACGGCGACCTCGCTCGGAGCCCTCGGTTCCAGAAGCTCTACGAGGCGGCCGGCGCCAGCGACGAACTGCGTGTCGCGTTCATGTCCGGGTCGTCGTGTCTCGCCATCGGCGGCGTTCGTGCGTTGCGACGGGGCACAGTATGCACCGCACGAGATACGGGATGTCCGCAACCTCCTGGTTCCCGCCGTCCATGTGTTCCGCGGTGCGCTGGGCCACATGGCCGAGCCGCTGATCGCACGAGGACCGGTCGTCGTCCTCCTGGATGAGCACAATCAGGTCGTGTCGATGTCTGCTGATGCCGGCGAAGTCCTCGACGATCTGCGCATCGCAATCGACACCGAGCTGCCGGGAACAATCATCGTGGCCGCGTCGCGCGCTCGGACCAGCCGCTCGACTACCAGGCTCACCACACGGTTGCGCGGCAGTAGCGGCCGATGGGTCCGGCTACACGTGTCGCCCATGGCCGGGAACGGAGGCACCGTCTCGGTGACGATCGATGCTGCGGCGGCAGGCGATCTTGTTCCGATCCTCCTGGATTCCTATGGACTGTCCGATCGGGAAACCGACATCGTGTTGCTGGTGTGTAGAGGTATCGGCACGAAGGAGATCGCCGCCGAGCTCTCGATTTCGGTTCACACCGTACGCGATCACCTCAAGTCGATCTTCGACAAGGCCAATGTCAACAGCCGCGGCGAGCTGGTGGCGGGACTCTTCACGAGTCACTTCCTCGAGAGGTTCCACACCAGCGTCCTTCACGTGTAGTCGCACATCCGGTACGAGCAGTCGGTCAGGCTTTCGATTGGCCTTTCAACCCGAGTCGCGCTCGGTGAGGTCTCGGATCACTGCGACAACCGGTCGAGACGCGTTCGGAGTGGTCGGGGCGGGCCAGTCGATCTGAGCCTCGATCGGAAACTCCGACCCGCTCTTGGTCAGACCGGTGGTGACCAATCGAACATGCTGATCTGGGGCCTCCCGAAGGGATCCGAGCGCGCTGGCGAAGGCGCACACACCCAACTCGGGAGCGAGATCGGTCGGGGACATCGAACCGACCAGTTCGGAGCACTGATAGCCGAACATCTCCACCGCTCCGCTGTTGACATGGAGCAGCCTGAAGCTGTTCTCGTCGACGACGAGGATCGCATCGGATGCCCTGTCGATGCTCCGATCGATGAGGTGACGATGATCCTCGGCCCGGAGGCGTTCGGTGATATCACGGACGGCGGCGATGAGGCGGGTTTCGCCGGCCACCTGTTGAAGGCTGAGCCCCACCTCGACGGGGATCTCGCTGCCGTCGGCGCGAACCGCATGGAGCTGCATACTGCTCGAGGGTTGATCGGTGAACCGTCCTGGCAGCAGCGTGTCGATGGCCCGTCCCAGCAGCGCCGATCGATCGCAGCCGAACAAACGCTCCGCCGGCCGGTTGGTCGATTCGATGAGGCCGTGCTCGTCGGCCATCAACAACGCGTCGGGGCACGCCTCGAGGATCTCTTTGGCCAGGGTGTGGTTCTTGTCGGCCACGTCGGTTGGCGGCTCGGGGACCTGCGTGAGCATCACGGTTGCGCCGATCGTGGCCCCTCCACCGTCGGTGCGGGACGACACGATCACGTCGAACCAGCGCTTCTCCTGCGGCGAATGGCATGCGATCTGCACCCGATGGGCGCTCGGCACATCGCCGACCAGCGCCGCCCTGATGGCATCCGCAACCTCGATGGCGCCAGGGTCGTCTCCGGCCTTTCGACAGACCTCCAGGTAGTTGACACCGATACCGGTCAGTGACGGGTCTCCGTCGTTGGCCGCGCAGAAATCACTCCACGGGCCGTTGACCGCAACGATGGCACCCGCAGCGTCGAGGACGGCCACTTCGATGTCGATGGCGCTGGCTGACTGGGCGGTGACTTCGTTGTCGGGGTGGCGCACGACGGGTCCTTCCGTCTCAAGCACTGTACCACTTCCCTTCGGTCGAGCCGTGGCTCAGTTGAGCGACCGGACCGGTCGCCCTCAGTCGATATCCCGGCGCGTGAAGGCCACGGCTGAGAGCACCAGTCCTGTCACCACCCAGGCGGCGAGGATGGCGCCGGCCAGCAGGTAGCCGTGGCTCACCGCAAGATCGGGGCCTTCCTCACTGAAGGCGTTGCCCGTGATCCTCTCCACGTCGTTCCCGCTCCCGAAGGCCGCTGCGTTGGTGATGGGCAGGTAGACCGCGATGCGGGGGAGGAACACCGCGATGATGAAGTTCTCGAGGATGAACCAGTAAATGATGAACCCGACGATCGAACCGACCGAGTTGTTGATCAATACGGTGATCGCCAATCCGAAGATGGCGAAGAGCCCCACCGCCAGGCCGGTCCGCAGCACACCGAAGGCGATATTGGCCCACAGTTCGCCGGAGGTTCCGCCGGTGGTGCCGGTGGTTGCAGCCAGGCCGTACAGGAGGGCGACGAAGTAGACCGCCAAGATGGCGCCGATCACGCCGACGCCCACGAGCGACGAGACGGTCCGGGCGCCCAGGAGCCGCAGTCGGCGGGGCTCCCAGGTGAGGATCTGCTCGATCATGCCGCTCTTGGCGTCGGCTCCGAAGTAGGAGGCCCCGATCACGAAGGCCATGATCGGCAGGAGGTTTGCGAGGATTGCCAGGATGTTCGGCGCCTCGACGCCACCGGCGATGTCGTTGACGAAGTCCGGCGTGTTGTCGTCGTCGTTCTGGATGACGAAGTAGGCGATCACGATGCCGCCCAGCATCAGGACCGCAAGGACGGCAGGGAAGAAGAGGGTCATACGGCGCGCCATGAGCCGCTTGAATTCTGCGCTGGCGAGTCTGATCATGACGGATCTCCACCGGCGGTTGCGTCCCGGGGTAATGATGGTGGTGGGGGAGCGTCACCGGTGAGGTTGAGGAACGCGCTCTCCAGGGTGGCTCGTTCGGATCGAAGCCCGCTCAGGTAGTGGCCCTGCTCTGCGAGCACCCGGGTGACCTCGGCGGAGCGTTCGGCGTCGAGGTCCACGAGGATCTCGGTGGGCCCCGGCCGGGGATGGGCACCGATCCCGGCCGCGTTCAGCACGCCGATCGCCTCGTCTCGATTCTCGATCGTGGCGACCACCTGATCGGAACCGGCAAAGCTCCGGATGTGGTCGAGCGAGCCGGTTTCGATCAGTTTGCCCGTGCTGATGATCGTGACGTCATCGCAGACCAGTTCCATTTCTGCCAACTGATGACTGGAGACGAGCAGGGCCTTGCCATCGCTGGCGATCTCGCTGATCAGCGCTCGCATCTCGGCGATGCCGGCCGGGTCGAGGCCATTGGCAGGTTCGTCGAGGATCAGCAGATCCGGGTCCTTGAGTAGGGCGGCGGCGATGGCGAGCCGCTGTTTCATCCCGAGCGAGTACGAGTCGAAGCTGTCGCCGCCACGGTCCTCGAGGCTCACGACCTCGAGTACGCGGTCGACTTCACGATGGCTGATCCCGGCCAAGTCGGCCAGGAGCGAGAGGTTGCGCCGGCCGGAGAAGTTGGGAAACATCTTCGGGTTCTCGACGATCGCTCCCACCCGGGCTGCGACGTGGTGATAGGCCGAGGTCGAGTCGGCACCGAAGATGGTGGAGGCGCCGGCCGTCGGACGGATGAGCCCGAGCATGCAACGGATCGTGGTGGTCTTGCCCGACCCGTTGGGTCCGAGGAAGCCGTGCACTGTTCCGGGCTGACCGAGTGTGAGGTCCAGCCCTTCGACGGCGACCACCGGTTCACCCCCTCGGCGGGAGTACACCTTGCGCAGACCGGTCAGTTCGACGATCGCTGTCATGGGCCCAGGCTACGGGACGAATGGCCCGCGCTCGACGAGCGGGTGACGCTATCTGATCACGAACGCTGGCGTCGCCCTGAACCGGTTCGGGGTGTTCGTCCACGTCGGTGACGAGCGCATGCAGCGGTCCCTGGTGACACCAGGCGACGAGTTGTTGTACCGCATGGTCGTCTCCCTCCACCGCGACCTCCACGGTGCCGTCCGGCAGGTTCCTGACCCATCCGGCGACACCAAACCTCTCGGCCTGGGCTCGGCACGACCAACGAAATCCGACGCCGTGGACTCGACCCTTCACGATCAGGTGCCGCCTGCTCGAAGCCATCGCTGGAGTCTGCCCTGCGGCGCGAACGATCCCACGACGTCCGGCCACGATTCGAGCGTTCCTCGGACCTCGACAAGGACCCGTGACCGCCGCACCGGGGTTTGAGGCGGTGGGACGAGCCTGCTTTGATGGCGCGATGCGATATCAGGATGGTCCCGGAACCCAGGCGTCGATCGAGATCGCAGCACCGGCCGCTGTGGTGTGGAACCTGGCAAGCGATATCACGCTGCCGGCCCGGTTCTCACAGGAGCTGCAGGCGGTGTCGTGGATCAGCCGTTCCGAGCCGGTCCAGCCAGGTGATTCGTTCGTGGGACACAACGAGAACCCGTACATCGGATCCTGGGAGACGACCTCGATCATCACCGAAGTTGCTCCGGGGCGATCGTTCGCCTGGCGGATCGGCGATGCCGATGAGCCATCGGCGCGTTGGCGTTTCGACATCGAGGATCGAGGCGGGGCTGTGATGCTCAGCCAGTCGGTCAGGGTCGGGCCAGGACCCTCGGGGCTTTCCCCTGCGATCGAGGCGATGCCGGAGAAGGAAGAACGCATCGTGGCGCGCCGGCTCGATGACCTCCGCACCAACATGGAGGCAAACCTCGCCGGCATCAAGGAAATGGCCGAGGCAGCGGCGACGTGACTCTTCGAGTCGGGATCTATGCATCTCCGTCGCCCGACTCGCTCCGGTATGTGCTCGACGCCGAGTCGATCGGCGTGGATTCGATTTGGGTTGCCGAGTACTGGGGTTATGACGCGTTGACGCCCTTGGCGTTCCTGGCCGGCCGGACGTCGAGGGTCAAGCTGGCCACCGCGATCGTGCAGCTCGGCGCACGCTCCCCGGCGATGCTCGCCATGTCGGCGATGTCGCTGCAGACGCTGTCCGGCGGTCGTTTCATCCTCGGCGTCGGCACGAGCGGACCTCAGATCATGGAAGGGTGGCACGGGGTCGAGTTCACTCGGCCGATCCAACGCACGCGGGAGACGATCGAGATCGTTCGCCAGATTGTCTCGGCGGCGATCGCCTCGAACACCGCGGTCAGGTCTACGACATCCCGCCGGGGCCCGACCAGCGGGCGATCCGAAGTGCGGCCGACCCTGTCGACGTTCCGATCTACGTGGCCTCGCTCGGACCGGCCAATCTTGCGTTGACCGGCGAGATGGCCGACGGTTGGATCGGGAACTCGTTCTTCCCGGAAACCGCCGAGGTATTCCTCGAGCCGATGCGCAGCGCCGCCAAGAGCCGCGGGAAGATCGCTCGCCGACCTCGATCTGACCGTCTCGGTGAGCGTCGAGTTCTCCGACGACATCGAGGCGGCCGCACGGCGACACGCCGACGGGTATGCGTTCACCTTCGGGGCCATGGGGTCGGCTGACCGGAACTTCTACAACGATGCATTTGCTCGCCAAGGGTGGGCAGACGATGTTGCCGCCGTCGAGCAACTCTGGCGGTCGGGTCGGCGAGACGAAGCTCGGGCCCGCGTGCCGATCGAAATCGGGTTGCGAACGAACCTTCTGGGGGATGCCGGAGCGATCCGTGATCGGCTCCGGCTCTACCGGGACCTCGGCATCACGACCCTGAGGGTCACGCCCGCCGGCGACACCGACGCTGCCAGGCTCGAAACGCTCGGCCATCTGCTCGATGCGGTAGCCGACGTGGGTTGACTCCACGGCACGTCTCGTATCCGGACGAGATCGAGTCTCAGACGATCGTCGGTCGACTGCGGTCCTCAGTCCGGAGTGGCGGTGGTCCAGTAGTCGACGACGGTCACGTCCTGCACCCATGTTCCCAGCCAGTCGGCGAAGGCGACATGGTCGGGGTCGATCAGGTAGGCGTCACGCGCATCGGCTGAGAGGAAAGTCAGCATGAAGCAGTGGGTCAGTCCGTTGTTCAGGTCCTCGGGGCTGGAGTTGACGCCCCATTCGAAGGCCTCGATGCCGGGCACGAGTTCGGGAAGTGCTGCGAAACGTCGCACGACCTCGGCGACGTCGGTTTCGGTCGCCGTTTCGACGAACCCGAACAGCACGACGTGGCGCAGTGATTCCTCAGACACGCTCGCTCACCCGACCGTGTTGCCGATCGCCTTCTCGGATTCGGTCCAGCGAAGTTGAAACGTGGTTTGACAACGGATTGGCCCTCCCGGCGGTTGTGACGTCGACGGCAC
Source organism: uncultured Acidimicrobiales bacterium (assembly GCA_963793385.1). Taxonomy (GTDB): domain Bacteria; phylum Actinomycetota; class Acidimicrobiia; order Acidimicrobiales; family SZUA-35; genus JABDIY01. The sequence continues at coordinate 91,080 of CAWCAF010000015.1, read as the reverse complement.
CCGCTCGTGCTCCCTTGTCGAACCGACCTGCGCTCGGACACGACGTTATCGACCCAGCACTGACGAGCGTGGGGCAGACTTCGGAGGTGGGCACCATGGATACGCAGTTCGGACCGGCACGTGAGCATCGACGACGCGTCGGATTCGGATCTGGACGATGTCCTGTTGATCGAGCGCGCTGCGCTTCGGGTCGGATACCGAGGCCGAGTTGGTGGAGGCACTGCTCGAAGATCCGAGCGCACGGCCACTGCTGTCGCTCGTCGCTCGGGACGGTGGGCGTCCCGTCGGTCACATCCTGTTCACGTCTGTCACGTTGACGGGAACCCAGGACGGGTCGCCGATGGCGATTCTGGCTCCATTGGCGGTCGTGCCCGACGCTCAGCGATTAGGGATCGGTGGTGCGTTGATCGAGAGAGGGGTGGAGATACTCCGCCACCGGGGTGTGGACCTGGTGTTCGTGCTCGGCCACCCCGACTACTACCCGCGCCACGGCTTCGAACCCGCTGGCCGACATGGGTTGGAGCCGCCGTTTCCGGTCCGGCCCGATGAGGCATGGATGGTCCGGGCACTCCGTCCCATGGTGCTCGACACGGTCAGCGGGACGATCGAATGCGCCGATGAGCTCTCCAAACCCGAGTACTGGCGCGAAGAGTCGCCATGACGCGGGTCGATGACGGTTCGACCTCAGCCGGCGCTCAGCTCTTCGAAACGCGGTTAAGAAAAGGCGGAACGGCTCCGACCATCTATCCGTATCGTGAACGGAATGAATGGAGATGGGGCCGTGGACGTTGCAATCGTGGGCGCAGGAATCGTCGGCTTGGCGACCGCTCGGGCGATCATGGCGGAGCGACCCGATCTCGAGATCGCCGTCGTCGACAAGGAGCCCGCGGTCGGTCGACATCAGTCGGGTCACAACTCGGGGGTGATCCACGCCGGCTTGTACTACAAGCCTGGTTCGCTGAAGGCCCGGCTGACCCTCGAGGGCCGGGCGGAGCTGATCGACTACTGCGTCGAGCGGGGAATCGCCCACGAGGTGTGCGGCAAGGTCGTCGTCGCCACGATCCCCGAGGAACTGCCGGCGCTCGACGTCCTGGCCGAGCGGTCCGCAGCCAACGGTGTGAGCGCCACCCGGCTGGTCGGCAGCGGCTCTGCGCGAGTACGAACCGCGTGTGGCCGGGCTCGCCGGGCTGCACGTGCCCTCGACCGGCATCATCGATTACCCCGGCGTCTGTGACGCTCTGGCTGATGACATACGAACAAACGGGCATGATCTTCGCCTCGGGTCGGGCGTCACCGGCATCGTCGAGGATCGGGATGGCGTCGTGATGGAAACGTCCACCGGTCCGGTGAGAGCGCGTGTGCTCATCAACTGCGCCGGCTTGCAGTCGGACCGAATCGCCAGGTTGGCCGACGGCGTGGGGACCGATGTCCGCATCATGCCGTTCCGGGGCGAGTACTACGAGTTGAAGGCCGACCGTCGCGATCTCGTCCGCAATCTGATCTATCCGGTACCGGACCCGGCGTTCCCGTTCCTCGGCGTGCATTACACGCGGATGATCGACGGCGGAGTCGAAGCAGGACCGAATGCCGTCCCGGCGCTCGCCCGTGAGGGCTATCGGTGGCGCACCGTCGATCTGGGCGATCTCGCTGAGATCGGACGATCGCGATCCACCTGGGTGCTGGCCCGCAAGTACTGGAAAACCCAGCTCGGCGAGTTCTATCGGTCGGCATCCAAGCGTGCGTTCGTAGCGGCGCTCCAACGACTCGTGCCGGACGTGACCTCGAGCGATCTCGTTCGATCTGGCGCCGGTGTTCGAGCGCAAGCGATCTCCCCGGACGGGGTCCTCCTCGACGACTTCGCATTCCACGAGACCGCACGGCAGGTGCACGTGCTGAACGCACCGAGCCCGGCGGCGACCGCATGCCTCCCGATCGGTCGTCTCGTCGCGTCGAAAGCGGTCGAGCGGTTGGCCTGAGGGTCCTGGTCACGACCCGGCTGTCGCATTACCACGGTGAACAACTCGTCCACCGTGGTCGGTTCGTATCCGCGGGCGGACGCTCCCGTCGGCTCAGTGAAGGTCGACGCGCAGTGTCACCGCGACCGGCGAACCGCTGAACGACGGCGAATGGGGTACGACGCAGACCTCCGAACCGCCGGCCAGCGCGGCCCGCAGGCCAACGGCGCTCAGCGGTGCGACCTCGATGTCAGCGTGGTCGATACCGAGGTCTTCCAGCTCTGTGGAACGTCGGGAGGTCAGAACCGGATCGGTGTGGCTGAACCAGACCCGCTCGTCGTCCTGCCCGGCTCCAGTAGAGAGGTACAAGGTCTTGACGGCCCGACGGCGGAGGGCGGCGAGAACATCCTCGACAGCTGCCACAGCTTGGTCGCGGCCGCGCCCGTCGGCTAGCTCGCGGAGATATGCGGCCCGTCGCTCGGCAACCTTCGAGGCGACCGCGTCGTTCACCCGGCCGGCGAGCTCATCCAGGCCTCCGTCCTTGGCCCGACCGCCATCGACCTCAACCACCATCGGAGCGAGTGCGGTCGGAAGGGCTTCGCGCATGAAACCCACCGCTCGTTCGTCGCCGGCGATGACCAGCAGTTGGGCGTGAGCTTCCCGGCAGGCGTGGGCGACCTCCTGGGCAACCAGCTTGGCGTTTGCCTCCCAGGTGTTCTCGGCCCGCTGTTGGAATCGGCGTTGTGACCATCCGCCCGGCGCCCCGCGATGGATGAACTCGGTCTGTCCCGACACGGTTGTGTAGTCGCTCGCCCCGGGGGCACTCACCATGAACACGTCAGCGCCGATCCGATCGGTGATCGCGACCACGTGGGGAATCGACCGCTGTTCGGAGTCGAGCAGCGGGACCAGGTTTGGGAGGCTCCCATACGTGGTGCTGGCCTTCATCGGATCCGCCAGATGACCGGCGAGCAGGAGACGATGAGGGGTGGCGATGATCACGACGGTGGCACCGTCGCGGTGGCCGAGATCGACCACGGCCCGCATCACCCGGTCGACCGACTCCTCACCGAAACCGTGATCGGCGAGCCCCTTGGTGGCATTGGCGGCATGGATGCCGAGGCGCCGCTTGGCATCGAAGGTCGAACTGTCCGCTGGAAGGTACATCGACACGAACGGACCCTGGGCGTTCATGATCTGGGCCAGTTCGGACCGACCGAGCGGGGAGCTTGGATCGAGCTGGAGTTCGGACACTGGTGTTGCGTAGTCGACCATGCTCCGACTCTACCTGGGCACACTGGATGCTCGGCCAGGGCGGAAGGTCCCCATCCGGTCCGAAACCCGACTCGGAAGAGACCCCGAAGAGAGACTTCGAACGTGCCCAGGCGCACCCGGCGACGGGTTCGCCGACCTCGGCCTTCAGGAAACGAGGAATCATGTCGTAGCACTGAGCCGACAATCACGCGACCCCGGCCCAGCTGGAGCGTCGTATAGGTTGTCCATCAGCACAGGGGCCAGACCCCGGAGAGGAAAACATGGGAATGTTCGACAAGATCAAGAAAGCCGCCGAGGATCACGGTGACAAGATCGCCGACGGCGTCGACAAGGCCACCGATGCCATCGACGACAAGACCGGTGGCAAGTTCTCTGAACACCTCGACAAGGTCGACGACATGGCCGAGGAGCAGCTCGGCGACGACAACCCGTAGCGAGCGGGATTCGCCCGCAGAGCTTGGCTGACGGCCCCGGCACGTCCGGGGCCGTCGCGTGCCCGCATGCCGGTTCGGCTCTAGTAGGGGTGTGGGAGTCCGATACCGAACTGCGCAGTGGGACCGATCATCTCGGCCTGGTCAGTTCGTAGCCGGTGGGCAGGTGTCATCGCCCCGCTCACGGACTTTGGGCCCTAGGGAGGGGCGGGATCTGAGTGGACACTGGCCACATGATGGAGCATGAGCAGGGCGTCATCCTCGATGTGACCCCCGGTGATCACGAACACTTCGAACGGCGGCTTCTGGAAGGGTCGGGCCATGAGGTCCGGGTCTGTCACGGTCCTGGCGCCACGCATTCATGCCCTCTCCTGGAGGAGGGTGTGTGCGAGGAGGTCAACCGTGCACATGGCGTGGTGTTCAAGCTCGATCTCGACCGGGAGTACCACCGACGCATCCTGGCCACGTACAAGGAGACCATTCCCGACGACATGCCTCTCGCAGCCGCGGTCCAGCCGGGCCAGGAGAAGACCTATGCCGATCTGCTCGATGGGCTGTACGTCTGGAGCCACACGCCCAACGCCGCCGAACTGGACGGCTTCGCAGCCCTCGTCGAAGCTGCTGACTACTCCAGACCGGACAGCGAGTGAGCAGGACCGGGCCCGTTTCTGCTCCCAGCGTGTAAGGCTGGAACACGACGATCAGGTTCTCGCCGCCTGATCAGTCGTCTGCGGCGGGCTCGATGTCGGCGTCACTCCCCGGATAGAAGAGGTGCTCGTGGGGATCGTCACCCCAACGAACGATGTAGGGCGGCGCTCCGTCCTCGCCCCGTACCTCCACAATGACGCCCGACCGGGGAACCGTCCCGATTCGATGACCGCGGATCACTACCGTATCTCCGGCGACTGCACGCATTGGTGACCTCCTCAGCTCGTTGGGTGGCTCACGACAAGCCTTGCGCCACGAGGAACCGAGTTCAAGGGTCTTTGGGCACTGTGATCGCATGTTCCTCGGTGCCAAAGCTACCGGTCGCAGCGCGGTTGCCATCCGCCAACCGGCGTGGCTCCATCGTCGAACCGTTCATCGGACGGCTGCATCGTTCTCGTGGCCCGGGATCTGTTCGGAACCACTGCCGGTAGCATCTGGACGATCACGAAGGCGGCAATCCCGGCGGCCACCGACCCAAACGCAGCGATCCCAAGCAGCGCAACGCCGAATGCGACCAGCACGCTGAATGCTCCGATTGGCAGCCATCGTGGATCAAGGGTCAGGCGGGCGACGGTGAGTCCAACCGTCGCCAAAAGGACCATCGACGGAATGGCCAGCGCCCAATTGAGCGAGAAGGGTCCGTCGGAGACAAGTGCGAGCGAGTCGATCGACAGGACTGCAAGGACGACGCCAACGACCACCTGCAGCATGCCTAGGCCGATCGCCCCGGTTCGCCGCAGTGCAGACACTCTCCGCCTATCGACCGACCGGGTACCGAATTCAGCGAGGTCGAGGACGGCATTGCTCTGCTCAGCTCGCTTGGTCCGGATGGTCACGACCACGAATGTGGCCGGTCGAGGAGCAATCAGCGTTCACGACGCTTCAGCAGCGAGTCGTAGGCGTCAAAGGTCTGCTGGTCGAAACACACGAACCGGACCTCGTTGACGCTGGTCTGGGCGTTGCCCACGGTCGTGACGGCAGTTCGTGCTGCGGCGTCGGTGGGATAGCCGTAGACACCGGTGGAGATCGCCGGAAACGCCACGGTGGCGGCTGCGACGTCGTCGGCTCGGGCCAGTGATTCGCGGTAGCACGAGGCGAGCAGAGCCGGTTCGTCCTCGGTGCCACCGTGCCAGATGGGTCCGACGGTGTGAATGATCCAGGGTGCGTGCAGGTCGAAACCGGGGGTGATCTTGGCCTGACCGGTCTCACAGCCGCCGAGGGTGCGGCAGTGCTCGAGGAGTGCGGGGCCGGCCGCGCGGTGGATAGCACCGTCGACCCCGCCTCCACCCATCAGTGACCGGTTGGCGGCGTTGACGATGGCGTCGACGTACTGTGCGGTGATATCGCCGAGCACGAGAGCCAGAGTCGGGCTCGGCCGGTCGTCGGGCGTCCGTCGAGACTCGTTCCGGTCGTTCACGGCGCACGCCAGGTCGATGGGTTGCGCATGGCCTCCAGCATGCCGTTCGTTGGTCGGAACCGTCCTGAATCGAGGCTATCCGGCTCGCTGGGCTCGGGCTTCGCGAGCGGCCATGCGGGCAAGACGGAGCGGCTCGGGGGTTCGTGCTGCTCCTACCAGCCCTAGGACGGTCTGCGACGCGACGCCGGCGTCGGTGCGCCAGGCCGCGTGCACGGCGAGCGGCCGTACTCCCTGCCGGACCCGTAGCCAACGGCCCACGATCTCGCCGTCGAGGACGAGGTCGGTGAACCCGCCGATCTCGTCGGGAGGTTCGGGCCCGGTCGCCATCAGAGGACGGTGGGTCACGCCGATCGTCGGGAGGTCGAGCACGGCTCCGATGTGCACGGCGAGTCCAGCACGCCTCGGGTGGTCACGGCCGGTGGCGTCGACGAGCACGACATCGAGACCGACCGGTCCGTCCATCAGTGTTCGCAATGCGGCTTCGAGCATGGCGCCCTCACGGGCGGCCAGATAGCCGGGTGTGTAGCGGGCCCCCGCTCGCCCGTCGACGACCACGCTGGTCAGCGGGGATGTGTCCCGGGTCGCGGCCGCGCCGATGACGGCGCGGTCACCGGCCCGACCCGGCCCCTGCTCGCCCCGTGCGAAGGCCACGAAGGCGGCGCCGACAACGATGTGAGTACCCGGCCGCCATGCGTCGGGGGAGAGCGCGGCCAGCCTCACCTGCTCGCGGGCCAGTGCCTCGAGGTCCTGCAACGCTGCGAATCCGGACACGGGGGTGCTCCTCCTTGCAGCGAATGGGTCGGTACCCCCGCGCCGCCCCCAGGCATCCCGGGGTGATCGTCACGAAGCCCCATTCTTGCGCACCGCGCCACCAACGGCGAGGCTCGGTGCATGGAACTGCATGCCGTGCCCCTCGCGATGCCCAACGATTCCAACGTGATCGTCGGTCAGGCCCACTTCATCAAGACCATCGTCGACTTGCACGAGACGCTCGCCACCGCATCTCCGTCGCTACGGTTCGGTGCTGCGTTCTGCGAGGCCTCGGGTCCCTGCCTGGTTCGCCGGTCAGGCAACGACGAAGAGCTCATCGGTGCAGCCGTCGAGGCGGCGCTGGCCATCGGTGCCGGCCACTGCTTCGTCGTGTTCCTGCGTGATGGCTTCCCGGTCAATGTGCTCAATCAGCTCAAGACGATACCGGAGGTCTGTCGGATCATCTGTGCGACCGCCAACCCACTCGAGGTGCTCGTGGCCGAAACCGAACGAGGTCGGGGCATCGTCGGCGCGGTCGATGGTTCCTCTCCGAGCGGCGTCGAAACCGACGACGACGCCGTCGAACGCCTCGACCTACTCCGCCGGATCGGGTACCGGGTGTGAGGTAAGGGCAGCTTCTTCTGCCCTGATGCTGTCGGATCATGAGGACAGACCCGGATCGAGATCGCAGGAGCAGGATCGCCTAGTCGATTCGTCTGAGCGTGCGGAGTGTCGCGTCGACGATCTGGGCCTGCTGCTCGGCTCGGCTGATCGTTGCGGTGTCGTCGCCGGACTGCGCGCCATAGTCGCCGAACTGGGCGTGATTCCCGCCCGCGATAGCCGTGAACTCGGTGTCGGCCGGTAGCCGATCGCGGGACTCGTCGATGTCGGCGAGCGAGGTCAGGCCATCTCGGGTGCCGAAGATCGATGCAACGGCGAGATCGGTCCGGGAAAGATCGATGCTGGCGGGCGGGTAGGCCGCCCACAGGACAAGTCCGTCGATGTTCTGGAGATGCTCATTGGCGTACTGAGCGGCCATGGCACCACCGAGTGAGTGACCTCCTATCGCCCACTGGCCAATGGCCGGAAACTCGGCGACGATCGCCTCGGCGGCGTTCACGTCGAGCACGGCGAGATTGAGTCTCAGCTCCGGTACGACGACCAGATAACCGCCCTCGGCTATCTTGCGGGCAGCTGCTGCGTAACCGGCGGGATCTACGCGTGCACCGGGGTAGAGGATGAAGCCGACGTCGGGTGACGCATCCGTCGGTTGGAACACGAACCCGTCGTTCTCGGTCACTGTGACGGACGCATCGGTGTCGAGCGCTGACCGGGCCCGCTCTCCGGGTTCGGTGGTGTTGTTCGCCCACCACAGAAATCCGAGCACAGCGACGGTCAGGACGATTGTGACCGCGGCGGCGACAACCCACCATCGCCCGGGACGGTCGGCGATGGAAGTGTCGTCTGGTTCCGTCACGGTCGCTGACTCCGATCTTGCTCAGCTGCACCGTTTGCGTTCGAACCGTACGCAGGCGCCATGAGGCAGGGGCTGGGCGTGGTTGCGTCGCCTCGCATCCGCTGTCGTCGAGATGAGTGGGCGAGAATCGTGCGGGCCCGTGCCGTCGGGTCGCCGGGGGCTAGGAGCCGTCTTCGGCCGGTGCTTCGGTGGTGGGGGGATCCTCGCTGGGTGTGGAGTCGTCGTCGCTGTTGGCGTTGATGGCGTAGATCACGATGATGAGGCCGAAGATCAATGCCACGATTCCGCCGACGAAGCCGAGAAATGTGCTGCCACCGCTGCGACCTCCTTGGGTGGTCACCTGAATCGGGGAGGGTTGGGGGGCGGCGGAGGCTCGAGCGGCGGTGCCGGGAGCCGGTGGCGCCAGGGAGGCGGGGAGTGCGCCAGGGTCGACCTCGTTGGCGCCGCCGCGGCTGACAGCGTTGGTCCATGTTGCCCCGTCCCAGTATCGGTTCGAATACCGACCGGTCGGGTCGCTGTACCATCCTGCGCTGGCGTCGGCTGCCATCATTGTCTCCTTGATCAGATTCTCGATCGGCTGAAGCGGGCTTGGCGCCCTTGCGGATCGACCCTAGTTCGCTGGCGCCGTCGAGTGGTGCGGGGTCGATCCTCGGCCGGGAGTCACAGTGTTGAATGCGCACTCCTGGGCCACGGCAGGACTCACCCAGTCATACTGACACCGTGCGCGATGTCCGGCCATCACCTTTCATTCATGGGCGGCCAGATCACAGGGGGTTGTGCAAAACGCTCGGCCTCGGCGGGGCCGGGATCTAAGGTTGCGTTCGACGTGTTTCATGAGGCCGGCAGCCGGCCTGCCCGAGTCACCAACGATGGAGCTGGCATGAGCGTGATCTTCGACACCCTGGACGATGCCGACTCGACGGTCGCGATCTCCGGCCGGCAACTGCTGTTCGTAGGAGTGGTCACGAACGTGCTCGTGAACATCGTGGTACTGAACCTGTTCGTCGAGTACTTCGACAAAGTGATCATCGACAGCTTCACGATCTCCGTTTTCACCGCAGTGCTGCTCACCGTGATGCTCTGGCTCATCACCCGCATCGAAGAACGAGTGCACCACTTCTTCTTCGACGAACGCGAGGGAACCGGCTACCGGGTTCTCGGATTCTTAGCGATCTGGGCGATCCTGTTCGGGAGCAAGTTCGTGATTCTCGAGGTGGTCGACTGGGTCTTCGGCGATCACGTCGAGCTGGGCAAGCTCATCGAGGTCATCCTGCTCGTCGTGGCGATGCTCGTCGCCAACGGTGTGATGCAGAGTGTCTTTCGCCGTCTCGGGCCGGCCCAACTCGGCACCGAGTAGTTTCGGCCGGTGGGTGTCGGGCTGATCAGCCAGCCATTGCGATGGGGGCATCACCGCCCATCGGGTGTTTGCTGGAGGACTTCGAAACCCGACACGACATCCAGGAGTTCCTTGGTGATCTCGCTCTGCCGAAGCTGATGGTGCCGAACCTCGAGCTCGGAGAGACGTTCTTCGATACTGCGTTGTGCTGCGTCCATGGCCGCCAGACGACTGGCGGCGACCGAGGCCATCGTCTGAGCGAAACTGCGGTGCAGCCGGACGAAGAGAGCCTGCCGGATCAGATCAGCGATCAGCTGATCCCAGGGGATGTTGATGTAGGTGGGCAGCACCCGCGACGGCCACCGACGGATGGCCAGCCACTCCAGCCACTCGCGATCGGTGGGAAGGAGCTGGAGGGTGATCAGTTCGTAGCCTCTGGAGCGATCCAGGAAGTGTGGAAACACGAGCAACAACCGGGCGACGTCGCTGTTTCGCCGCCACCGTTCGGTTTGCACCAGCACCCGTTCGGCTCGAGGGGGGATTCCCTCGATCGTGCTGGGTAGGTTCCAGGTGCTGTCGACGTGGAGCCCGGCGTGTTCCAACTCGGCGGCGAGCCGGTCGCCGACCGCTCCCAACTCCACCGGAGTGGTGAGGCGATCGACTACGGCCACGGTGTGCGCGGTGACCTGCCGGTTGATGGGACCGCACAGGCCTTGGTTGGAGCCGAAGGCGATGAGCGCGGTCGGCGCATCCGGTGCCGGCCTCTCGACCGGAAGGCGTTCGATCGCGCCGTCACGTAGTGCGATGTGGAGCCCGTCCTCCACGATCGCCTCGTAATCATTCACCGCAAGGGCGGCGAGTTCGTAGTGGCGCAGGTTCACCGCGGCGATGCCCCGCATCGTCCTGGTGATCGAGTGGAGTTCGGTCGCCGATTCGATGCGGCGATCGAGTTGCTGGAGCGTTTCGGTCACAGAAGTCCTCTCGCCAGGGACACGATCTCGGCGGTCTGCTCGGCGCTGAGCGGTCGCCCCTGCTCGATGCTGCGTGACAACTCGAGCCGGTCTGCGGTCGCGTAGCGCAGCTCGGCCTCCAAGTGGACCAGTCGCTCGGCGGGCACATCGTCGAAGGCGCCCTCGGCCACGGCCACCAGCAGGACGATCTGGTCGACGACAGAACGAGGATCACCTTCTGACTGTTTCAGCGCCTCGCGCACGCGCCGGCCTCGCTCCAGTTCCTTGCGTCGCTCGCTCTCCAACCGGGCGCCGTATTTCGTGAACCGTTCGAGTTCTTCGAACTGGGCGTAGAACAGCCGCAGGCTGGCGCCGACGCTCCGGTAGGCCGGCAGCTGGGCCCGACCTCCGACTCGGGACACCGACCGTCCTGCGTCGACCGCGGGAAGCTGGCCGCGGCGGAACAGCCGGGGCGAGACGTAGATCTGTCCGTCGGTGATGGAGATCAGGTTGGTCGGGATGTAGGCGCTCAGATTCTCGGCCTGGGTTTCGATGATGGGGAGGGCGGTGAGCGAGCCCCCGCCCCGGGCTGGGCTCAGGTGGGCCGCCCGTTCGAGCAGCCTCGAGTGGATGTAGAAGATGTCGCCCGGGTAGGCCTCCCGCCCGGGCGGTCGGCGCAGGAGCAGTGAGAGTTCGCGGTAGGCGCGGGCGTGACGGGTGAGGTCGTCGTACACGATCAACACGTCACGGCCTCGGTCGAGGAAGAACTCAGCCATGGAGGTTGCCGCATACGGAGCCGCATACCGGAGCCCAACGGGATCCTCGCTGCTGGCGACCACCACGATCGTTCGTTCCAACGCACCTTTGCTGCGCAGGTGGGCGACGGTCTTGGCGACAGCGCTGACCTGCTGGCCGATGGCGCAGTACACGCTGAGAACATCGTCGGATCGTTGGTTCAGGATCGTGTCGACCGCGATGCTGCTCTTGCCCGTCTGGCGATCCCCGATGATCAGCTCCCGTTGGCCGCGGCCGATCGGGACGAGCGAATCGATGATCTTGATGCCGGTCTGCAACGGTTGGCTCACCGGTGCCCGGTCCCGAATACTCGGAGGACGCCGCTCGATCACCTGGCGAGTCAGCGCCCGCACGGGGCCGCCTCCGTCCACCGGTCGCCCCGCCGGGTCGACCACTCTTCCCAGGAGGGTCTCACCGACCGGTGTATCCACCACCCGGTGGGTCCGCCGCACGAGGCTGCCCGCATCGATGCCCTCGTCGCTGTCGAGGAGCACGACACCGACATCGTCGACATCGAGATCGAGGACCTGTCCCAGGGCGCCGTTGTCGAACTCGACCAGTTCCTCGTAGCCGACCCCGGGAAGTCCGCTGATGCGGGCCACCCCCTCGGTGAGGCGCTGGACCTCGCCTCGCTCGCTACTCTCGAGTGCGTACCCGAACGCGTTCCGCGCCCTTCCCATCTGCGAGAACGCCTCGTTCAGTGTGTTCACCGTGTCCCGATGGTCACCGTGACTCATCGGATCGCACGCTTTCGTCGAAGATCTCCTCGAATGCGGTCGCCATGCGGTCCAGATAGTCCCTGGCGTGCCAACCGAGCGCCGTACCGTCGCCTTGGAGCTCGAAGCCGAGCAGGAGACGGGTATCCAGTTCGAACCGTACCGGCCGTCGCTGGTCGATTCCGGCCCGGTGGAGCTCGGCGATGACCTGCCGACGATGATCCTCGGTCAGATCGAATGCGGTGCGTACGGTCAGTGGTGTTGCCGCTTGACTTTGTGCCAAGAGGGCCCTCTGGCTGTCGGCGTCGGCGGCCAGGTGAGACAGGCCCGAAGCGACCACGACCGATTCGAGGTCGGCATCGGCGAGGTCGCCGAGGACGCGCCGGCTGAGGGCGAGGACCTCGGTGGTGGCCCGCTGCTGCAGCTCCCGGTGGAATTCGTGCTGCTCGGACCGGAGAGCCCGCTCCCATCTCTGACGTTCTTCGTCGACCTCGGCGCGAGCCTGATCGAGGAGGATCTGATGCTGGTGGCTCGCCTCCGCCCGCGCTCGGTCGATGTGCTCTTGTCGGAGCTCTTCCAACTCCTCGCTCTGATGACGGAAGTCGGCCGCCATCGTCGACGCCTCGGACTCCCGAGCTTCGGCCTCATCGAGTCGGGCCGCGATCGACTCCTCCCGCGTGTCCATCGCTCGGATCACACGGTCGTACAACACGAGCTTCAAGGCAAACGCCAGGATCGCGAAGTTCACGATCTGGGCGATCACGGTGAAAGGATCGATCAACACGGTGCATCAACTCCTTGCCGGCTCGACCGTTTCACCCCGTGAACTCGGCCCAGAACGGGTTTGCGAAGATGAGGATCAGCGCGATGACGAGGGCATAGATCGCCGTCGACTCGATCAGGGCCATCGCCACGAACAGAGTTCGGGTGATCGTGTTGGCCTCGTCGGGCTGCTGGGCGATCGCCCGGAGCGCTTCGGCAGCGGCGCGGGCCTCACCGAGGGCGGGCCCGAGTGAGCCGATGGCCACGGTCAATCCGGCCGTGCCGATCGAGACCATCGCAACAACGGTTTCAGCATCCATGGAAGGTTCCTTTCCAACTCATCGGTCTGCCTCCTGGGCTCGAGATCCGGCCGATATGTAGACGATCGCCAGGACGGCGAAGATGTAAGCCTGGATGACACCGGTCAGCAGACCGAGCGCATTCAGCAGCGCTGGGAACACCAGCGGGGCAACCCCCAGCAGAATGGCGACGATCTTGGTGAAGCTCATCACGTTGCCGAACAGGCGCACGGCGAGGGCCAGCGTTCGGGACAGCTCCGACAGGATGTTGAACGGAAGCATGAACGGATTGGGTCGCACGTAACTACTGAGGTAGGGCCCGACACCCCTGTTCGCCACCCCGTAGACCGGGACTGCGAAGAAGACGCAGAGGGCCAGCGCGGTGGTGGTGGACAACGATGCGGTGGGGGGACGAACCCCGGCACGACCCCCAGGACGTTCGACACCAGAATGAAGATGAACAACGAACCGACCAACGTGAGATACCGATCGGGCGGTTGATTGGAAATCTCCCGGATCTGATCGCGGAGGAACCCGACCACGACCTCGAGAGCGTTCTGCCAGCGTGACATCTTCGCCCCGGTGCTCAGCCGACGGGTGATCAGCCAGGAGCCACCGATCAGCAGGACCATGACGATCCACGTCATGACCAGGGTCAGGTTGATGTTGACGAAGCCGGCATCCCACAGCACGGTCTGGTCCGGTGTGATATCCCGTTCACCCATCGGCCTCGAGCCCCCTCGCCTCACTCGTGGTCCTGACCTGCGCCAACCCGCCGCCGTGCCGCGCCGCACGGACCCAGATCGTCCTCGCCACGATGAACCCTGCCAGCGCACCGAACAGCAGGGCCGGATGAAGGGACGCCAGGAACACCAGCGACACCGCCATTACGGCCACACGGCCGAGATAGCTGGAAGCCAGCAGCAGACCCGGGCGTGAAGTGGACAGGCGTCGTGCGGTCCACCACAAACCGCCGAAGAAGAGTCCACCGAGGGCGGCGCCGGCGACCACCCCGGCGAGAAGGAACGGGAGCCATTCAGCGCTCATCGGTCGTCGTCCCCTCTGCTCTCCTGCCGGACCCAGTACCAGGCCATCGACACGCCCACCGCCGCTCCGGCGATCAGGAACGTGATGGCGAAACTGACCGAACTGTCGATCCTGTTGTCGAGGAAGAGGCCGAAGGCCAGGCCGAGCAGCGTCGGGATCACCACGGTCCAGCCCACCAGGCCGAAGGTGCCGAGCCACGACCAGATGCTGTCGTCACGGCGGCTACGAGCCCGCTCGCGGCGAATCGACTTGCGGAGCACCGTTCGACGGAGTTCCTCGGCCTGTTCGCGCTCGACGGGGTCGTTGTCAGCCATGATCCTCCAACTCGATGAGGCGCCGGACGGCGTCGGTTTCGAGACGGGTGAGGGCGGTACGGGAGCGGCGTTCGCTCTCGGTCACACCGGCGAACGAGCCTCGCAGGGCCCGCTGCAATTCGAGCACGCTGTCGCCTCGAGCCGCTTCGCGGGCGGCGACCCGAACCTGTGATCCACATTTGACCAGCACACCTCCGTCGATGGCCACCAGGTGTTCGATCCCGTCGGTGACGTAGGCGAGGAGGCCCGGCACCAACGTCGAGACCAGATCGACATGTCGTGGCAGCAGCGTGAAGGAGCCACCGGAGGATTCTGCGGTCACCTGGTCGACGTCGACATCGACCACGATGGCGCCCGGTGTCACCACTTCGAGTCGCATGGGCACCCCCTCTTCATCGGTCTTCCAGGTCGTCGAGACCGCCGATCATGTACAGCTCGCCTTCGGAGCGGTCGTCGAGATCGCCGTCGATGATCCGTTCGCAGCCTTCGAGGGCGTCGTCGATGGTCACGAAGCGGCCGGGCCGGTCGGTGAACTGTTCGGTCGACGTGAACGGTTGGGTGAAGAAACGTTCGAGCCGGCGAGCCCGGGCTACGAGTTGCTGGTCGTCCTTGGCCAGTTCCTCCACCCCGAGCATGGCGATGACGTCCTGGAGTTCTTCGAAGCGGGCCAGGGTTTCGCGGACCGCTCGGGCAACCCGGTAGTGCCGATCGCCCACGATGGCCGGCATGAGCATCTTGGAGTCGGATCGCAGAGGGTCGATCGCCGGGTACAGCCCTCGCGACGCTCTGTCGCGGGCCAGGACGACCGACGCTGACAAATGCCCGAAGACGTGCACGGCCGCCGGATCGGTGAAGTCGTCGGCGGGAACGTACACGGCTTGCACCGAAGTGATGGCGCCGGCGTCGGTGCTGGCGATCCTTTCCTGAAGGGCGGCCAGCATCGTCTCGAGATCGGGTTGGTAGCCGAGGCGGGAAGGCACATGGCCCAGCAACGCCGAGACTTCGGCTCCGGCTTGAACGAACCGGAAGATGTTGTCGATCAACAGCAGGACATCCTGGTTCCGTTCGTCCCGGAACCACTCGGCCATCGTGAGTGCCGTGTGGCCGACCCGCAGCCGCGCGCCCGGTGGTTCATCCATCTGCCCGAACACCAGCACCGCCTTGTCCAGGACCCCCGACTCCCGCAGTTCGCGCTGTAGTTCCTCCGCCTCCCGGTTGCGTTCCCCGATACCACAGAACACGCTGACCCCTTCGTGGGCGCTGACCACGTTGTTCACCAGCTCCATGATCAGGATCGTCTTGCCGACGCCGGCCCCGCCGAACAAACCGGCCTTGCCGCCCCGTTCCAGCGGGGCCAGAACGTCGATCACCTTGATCCCGGTCATGAAGGTGCCCGATTCGGGGGGGCGATCGATCAGAGGCACGGGATGCTGGTGGACCGACCGACGGGGCAGAGCGTGAATATCGTCCTCGTCCAGCCCGTCGACGACATGGCCGAAGACGTCGAAGACGCGACCCAGAACCGCATCACCGACGGGCACCTCGATCGGGAACCCGGTACTGATCACCAGGTCGCCCCGGGCCAGGCCTCTGGTGGCGGTCAGGGCGACGGCCCGGATGGTCGCCGGGTCGATGTGGCCGACGACCTCCATGGCCACCTCGGTGCCTGGTACGACAAGGAGGTCATCGATCCCCGGGAGTCCGGTGTCGAATGTGACGTCGATGACGCTGCCCCGCACGCGCGCCACGTGGCCCTGGAACTCTATTCCCGTCGTGTCATCGGTGACATCGGTGCGCATCGCCCCTCGATCATCGTGCGAAGACCCACCTCGTAGCAGGGGCGAACGTCATAGCGCACGCCGATGAAGGCGCTGATCGCGTCTCCGTCGTTGCCTCGGGCGAGGAAACCAACGAAGGGCTCTACCTGTCGGCCTCCGCTCGCCGGAGGATGGGCAGGAAGAGACGGTTTGGAAAGGAGTTCCAACGCCAAGAATCACCGAGATGATCTACATCGAACGGGCACCCGAGGAAGTGCATCGGTTCATCTTCAATCCAGAGAACACCCTGCTGTGGCAAACCAATCTGATCGACTACGAGTTGCTCAGCGACAGGCCCGAGAAGGGTGCCATCGTTCGGAGCACGGTCAAAGTGGCTGGCCGCAGGCTCGAGAACGAGATGGAGTACGCCGAACTGGATGTTGGGCACCGGACGCTGCTGCGGAGCACCAAGGCACCCTTGGAGTTCACCATCGAACAGACCTTCGAACCGGTCGACAACGGCACCAGACTCATCTATCAGGTGGAGGTCAAGTCACTGGGTGGCTTCTTCGGGAAGCTGAGTGATCCCCTCGTCACCCGGATCTTTGGTCGCGATGTTCGGTCCAACCTGGAGAATCTCAAAGAACTGCTCGAGGCGCAATAGCGCAACCATGCTGCGGATCCGAGCGATCTGCTATCCATTGGAGGAGATCGGGAGGGACAGATCATGAAGGGTGACATCATCGTTCTGGAGGAACATCACAGGAACGCTGCGCGCACAATCGTTCCGGAGATCGTCGAATCCGTCAAAGCGAAAGACGCCCGGTTCACGATCTCGGTCGCGGGCGAATCAGGGAGCGGGAAGTCCGAGACCGGCAAGGCGATCGCCGAGGAACTCCAAACGCACGACATCAGATCGGTCCTGCTCGGCCAGGATGACTATTTCGTGCTGCCACCCAGGTCAAACGATGCGAAGCGCCGTGTAGACGACAGCTGGCTGGGCCCCCACGTCGAAGTCCGGCTCGACGTCCTCGAACAGAACCTGATCGATGCGATCAGCGGGAGCGACGAGATCGTCAAACCGCTGATCGACTACGACCAGAATTCGATCGAGTCCGAGACCGTCGATCTCCGCGGCATCAAGGTCGTCATCGCCGAAGGTACCTATACCTCACTTCTCAAGAACATCGATACGAGGGTCTTCATCGCACGCAACCGAGTGGATACGCTCGAACACCGTCAGAAGCGCAACCGCGGCAACGAAGTCGGCGACCTCTTCGTCGAGAACATCCTGAAGATGGAGCACAAGATCATCGCCGGCCACAGACAGCTCGCCGATTTCGTCATCACGCGCGACTACGACGTCATCTGCGTGCAATGAAGACCGAACTTCCCAACGGGGTGATGCTGAACGCATATCCGGACAGCATCGATGGGAACCTCGCCGGAACCGTGCGCCTACTGCAGCGACCGGAACTCGCCGACGTCTTCTCGCTCTTCTACGTCCTCCCAACCGTGTTCAACAGCGATCTCGATCGCGGCTTCTCGGTCATCGACTACGACCTCAATACAGAACTCGTCTCACCCGCCGACCTGGAGGCATTGGATGCCCTCGGGATTCTCCTCAAGTTCGATCTCGTCCTCAACCACCTCTCCGTCGGTTCGCCGCAATTCCAGGACATGGTGGCCAACGGAGACCGGTCCGAGTTCACCGATTTCTTCATCGACTGGAATGTGTTCTGGGACGGTGAGAGCGAACTCCATCCCGACGGTTATGTCGTGCCCTCGCCCGAACATCTCGCAAAGCTCTTCATGCGCAAGCCTGGACTCCCGATCCTTCGAGTTCGATTCCCCGACGGCTCCGACCGGTTCTATTGGAACACCTTCTACCAGCAGGTCGATGTCGTCGACGGCAAGCGCACCTATCTCGGCCAGATGGACCTCAATGCGAAGTCGGACAAGGTGTGGGACTTCTACCGCGAAACCCTCGCCAAGCTGTCGGCCTTCGGGGCCAGGATTCTGCGACTCGATGCTTTTGCCTACCTCCACAAGGAAGTTGGCTTGGCCAACTTCTTCAACGAGCCCGGTACCTGGGAGTACCTCGACCGACTTCGCGTCATGGCCCAGGATTGCAACCTGATCCTCCTGCCCGAGATCCATTCCGAATACGGCACAGCGATCCATCAGGCGCTGTCCGACAGGGGCTATCCGGTCTACGACTTCTTCTTTCCCGGGCTCGTGATCGACGCTCTCGATTCGGCCAACAATGATCACCTGCTGCGTTGGATCGGCGAGATCCTCGACCGAAACATTAAAACGGTCAACATGCTGGGGTGCCACGACGGCATACCCGTGATCGACCTACGAGGCAACCCAGCGGCCGGCGGCATCGATGGACTGCTCTCGAACGAGAGGATCGAAAAGATCATCGAGCGACTGCTCGAGCGCGGCGGACGGGTGAAGAACTTGTATGGCCCCGACGGCACGAAGATCTCGTACTACCAGGTGAACGCCACGTTCTTCAGTGCCCTGGGCGAGAGCGAAAGTCGCTTGAGATTGGCCCGGGCCATCCAGCTGTTCATGCCGGGCACTCCGCAAATCTGGTACCTCGACCTCTTCGCAGGCGCCAACGACGAGGAGGCAGCCGACCGCGGCGGCAGCGGCGGCCACAAAGAGATCAACCGAACCAACCTCACCGCCGACGACGTCGACGCCGGACTAGCTCGAGAAGTGGTACTCGACCAGCTGGAGATGTTGCGTCTGCGGAACACGTCCGACGCCTTCAATGGGGAACTCGAAGTCATCGGCACAGAGTCCGACCGACTCGCCCTGCGCTGGCAGAACGGTGAAACGAGCGCGATGCTCGAAGCCGACCTGGCGACGGCAGCCTTCACCATCACGCATGTGCAGGCCGGGCAGCAGGTCGTTCTGGCCTACAACTGACCGACTCATACGAAGGTCTTGCTAGCCGGCCGTGCGGAACGCCTCGAGCAGTGGCAGTGGCTGGCCGCTCACGAAGCGGATAAGTGCTCCGCCGGCTGTGCTGACGAACCCGATGTCGTCGAGGTCGACGAACCGTCTGGCACTGGCCACCGTGTCACCTCCGCCGATCGCCGTCATGCCGGGCGCCGCCGCGACCGCGGTCCAGAGTCGCCGAGTGCCGACGTCGGATCCTTCGAGCTCGTACGCACCGGCGGGGCCGTTGACGAAGACGGTGCCCGCAGCAGGGATCTCCATTTCGTAGGCGCTGATCGTCGACTCCCCAACATCGACGATCAGCTCCTCGGCCGGCAGGCCAGCCACCGGGATCTCGCGACGCACTCCTCCCTCGATGACGGCGACGTCGATCGGCACGCCGATCCGGTCCCGATACTCGGCGAGGAGCGCATCCGCGTCGGCGACATGCCGGGTGAGGTCGTGCTCGGCGATGAACCGCTCGGTTGTCTCGCCGAGCGCGACGCCGTCGGCCAACAGGAAGATCTCGCCGAGCACCCCTGAGGTGAGGACCCGGTCGGCGATGCCGTCGCGCAGCACCCGGCCCATCACCGAGAAGCCGTCGGACACCTTGAGCCCGCCGAGCAGGAACACCGCCGGGCGGGCCGGATTGTCGACGATCCTGCTCAGGCCTGCTATCTCGGCGGCCAATAGCAGCCCGGCTGCCGACGGCAGCAACCGCTGGAAGGCGATCATCGATGGTGCTGCCCGGTGGGCGGCGGCGAACGCATCGTTGACGTACACATCGAACAGCGGGGCCAGATTGCGTACCAGGTAGGTGTCCGCCATCTGCTCCGGCGTCAGCTTGACGTCGCGTTCGAAGGTGGACAGCTCCTCGCCGTAGATCCGGATGTTGTCGAGCAGCAGGATGTCGCCGTCGACCAGCATGGTGATGCGGCGGCGCGCCTCGGGCCCGGCCACATCGTCGACCCACTGCACCGGACGGCCCAGCTTCTCGGCGAGCTTGGCGGCGTGTTCCTCGGTGGGGATGAGGTTGTGATAATCGAGGGCGTCGCCCTGATGGGCGATGACGACGAGCCGGGCTCCCCGGTCGGCGAGATCGCGGATCGTGGGGAGGCTCTTGTCGATCCTGGAATCGTTGACGATGTCCTTCGTCACGGGGTCGATGGGTGAGTTGATGTCGACCCGGAGCAGGACCAGCTTGGAGGCGACGTCGAGGTCGGAACTCGATTTTATGTCCGGCACCGAGGCCAAGGTGGTCAGATCCCCAGGTAGCGGTCGGTGGCGGCCACCGCCTCGGCACTCGTGGGTTGCATCTTCATCGCAGCCCGGACGGCGTCGATGGTCTCGGGGATTGTCACCGCCTCCTGGGGGATGTTGATGGCGAAGACGATGTCGTCGCCCGAGAGGCCGACCATCTCCTCCCACAGGCCGATTTCGTACATGTCGGCGCGCGGGTATTCCATGTAGCGGGCCCACTGGAACAGCGACGAATTCGAGTTGAAGCCGTCGGCGATGCGCACGACCTTGATCCGGGGGTAGGCCCGGAACGCGTCGAGCGCCTCTTCGACGGACATCTTCGCTTTGGGCGTCACCGAGACTGTGATGATGTGGCCGTGCGTCACCGGCGCGTGGATCAGCATCCCGGTGGCGTCTATCTCGGGGATGATGTGCATGAGGTCGACGGCCTGGTGGTTGGGGATCGGGTCGACTTGGAGCACGTTGGTGAGGCCACGATGGGTGTCGCCCGGGTCGGCGACGCGGCGCACGATCGTGATGAATGTCTTCGACACGCCGACCGCCCGGTGAATGGCGTCGACGCCGCGGATCAAGCCGGTGGTATTGCACGACGTCAGCTTGAGGTAGTCGACCCCGAGACCCTTTTCGTAGTTGGCGGTGCCGTGAAAGAACACGTCGGCGACCTCGCCCGACTCGCCGCCCTGGAACACGGCCTTCACACCGTGTTCGAGATATCTCACCTTGTTCTTGGCGCCGATCCCGCCCGGCGCCGAATCGAGCATGACGTCGACGTCGTCGAGCAACTCAGCGAACGTTCCGCTCACCGGTATCCCGGCGTCGCCGAGGGCCTGCTCGGAACCGGGGACCGCGGCGAACAACGGAAATGGCATGCCCCGTTCCAATAGGGCTCGCACCGCCAGTGTGGGGGCAACGTCAGCGACTCCGACCAGTTCCATGTCCTCCTGGGCGACCACTCCGGCGGCGAGGCGATTGCCGATGACTCCGTAGCCGGCGACGCCGACCTTGACCTTGCTCATTTGCGTGTCTCCTTCACTCGCCCGGGATTGCCGGGCGGACTCGGTGCGACGTGTGATGTGCCGGGGGTCCCGCCCACATCCCAGTGCGGGACCTCGTTGTGCGAGCGTACGGCGATGACCGAAGCGGGGGAAGTGACGAAGGGCTCTACGAAACAGCGGACATCCGTGTGATGGTCGCCGCCGGCACGAGATGCCCACCGATCGGTACATCTCGCTACATCACCCGTGGAGGAACGATGAAGAAGGGAATCCTGCTGCACGAGGCGGACGATGACGTCGGTGTAGCCACCATGGATCTGGCAGTTGGTGAGGCTGTCCAGGCGTTGACGCTCGAGGGTGAACCGGTGGCCGAGATCGAACTCGTCGACGACGTACCGCTCGCCCACAAGGTGGCTATGAAGCCCATGGATACCAACCAGGACGTTGTCGAGTATGGCCGGGCCATCGGGTCGGCCACCACCGCGATCCTGCCGGGTGCTCACGTCCACACCCACAACGTCAAGGGCAAGCGGTGGAGCGGAAAGTCACAGATAGTCGAGCATCTCGGGGATCAACCATGACGAACTACCAGGACATCGCACTCACCGGCTATCGCCGGGCGAACGGCCGGGTCGGGATCCGCAACTACGTACTGGTGATCTCGGTCGACGACATCTCGAACGCGGCGGTCACCGGCGTGGAGAGCCTCGTGCGGGGCACCCTTGCGCTCCCACACCCGTACGGGCGTCTCCAGTTCGGCGCCGACCTCGATCTCACGTTCAACACCCTGATCGGATACGGCCAGAACCCAAACGTCGCCGCCGCCATCGTGATCGGTATCGAGCCGAACTGGACCAACCACATCGTCGAGCAGATCGCCGAGACCGGCAAACCGGTCCGCGGGTTCAGCATCGAACGCACCGGCGACCTGCAGACGATCGCCGACGCCGCCCGCGTGGCCCAGGAGTTCGTCCAGTACGCCACCGAGCTTCCGCGCGAGCGGGTCGAGTGGAGCGAGATTCTGGTGTCGACCAAGTGCGGGGAGTCCGACACCACGAGCGGTCTGGCCTCGAACCCGACGATCGGCCGCGTCTTCGACCGCCTCGAGGCGGGTGGCAGTACCTTGATCTTCGGCGAGACCACCGAGGTCACCGGAGCCGAGGACAAGGTCATGGAACGGTGCGCCACGCCCGAGGTGGCAGCCGGTTTCAAGAAGGCCTTCGACGACTACCAGGACCTCGTGCAGTCCCAGGGGGTCAACCTGCTGGGCTCGCAGCCGACCGAGGGGAACATTCGCGGCGGCCTGACCACCATCGAGGAGAAGGCGCTCGGCAACGTCGAGAAGATGGGCCGTTGCAACGTCGTGGGCTATCTCGACCAGGCCGAGGCGCCTGACGGGCCGGCCGGCCTGTATTTCATGGACTCCTCCAGTGCTGCCGCCGAGATGGTCACCCTGTGCTGTGCGGCGGGCGCCACCCTGCACCTCTTCACTACTGGGCAGGGCAACATCATCGGCAACCCGGTCCTGCCGACCATGAAGATCACGGCGAATCCGATGACCGTCGAGACGATGTCGGAGCACATCGACGTGGACGTCACCGGCCTGCTGCGATTCGAGTACACCCTCGACGGGGCGGCGGACCGCACGATGGAGATGATGGCCCGCACCATCAACGGTCGGCTGACCTGTGCGGAGACCCTGCGCCACGACGAGTTCGTACTGACCAAGCTGTACCGCAGCGCCTGACGTCCGTCATCGAGTCGAGCAGCTCGCATGGAGATTCGCGTTCCCTACGGGCGCTCGACGGTGTCGGCCGAAGTTCCCGACGACGTCGGCGTCGACATCATCGAACTTCCGGACACCCCAGCGGCGACCGATCCGATCGCCGAGGTGCGGCGCGCCCTCGAGGAACCGGTCGGGGACTTCACATGGTCGAGGCCTGCGCGGGTTGGGTCGGTGGCGATCGCCGTCAACGACAAGACCCGCCCGGTTCCCCACCAACACCTGCTCCCGCCACTGATCGAACGCCTCGCCCGCCTGGGGATACCCGATACCGCGATCACGTTCTACGTCGCGGTCGGCGGCCATCCGCCGATGGAACCAGCCGAGTTCTCCGCCGTCATGCCGCCGGAGATCCTGGCGCGGTTTCGGATCGTGTCGCATGATTCCGAACTCGACGCGGACCTCGTATTCCTCGGCGACACCAGCCGCGGCACGCCGGTCTGGGTCAACCGCGGCTATGCCCAGGCGGATCTCAAGATCGTGGTCGGCACCATCGAGCCCCACCAGTTCGTCGGCTTCTCCGGCGGCGTGAAGAGCGCAGCGATCGGTCTTGCAGGACTGGCAACGATCAATGCCAACCACACCTTGATGGCCCATCCCGACTCCCGGATCGGCACCTATTCGACCAACCCGGCGCGTCAGGACGTCGAAGAGATCGGCGGCCTGATCGGCGTCGACCTGGCGCTGAACGGGGTCCTCGATCAGCGGCGGGAGATCGTGCGGGTGGTAGCGGGCGATCCGGTTGCCGTGATGGAAACGGGTGCACCGATCGCCCGTCACATCTGCCAGATCGCGGTGCGACCGGACTACGGATTGGTCGTCGCCTCGCCCGGCGGTCACCCGAAGGACATCAACGTCTACCAGTCGCAGAAAGCCGTCGCGTCCGCCGCCCGAATCATCCGTCCCGGCGGAACCATCATCCTCACCGCCGCCTGCCCCGAGGGCGCCGGTAGTCATCACTACGAGCAGTGGGTGTCGAGCAGGAGCTCACGTCAAGAGGTGATCGAGGCATTTGGGACCGAGGGCTTTCGGATCGGCCCGCACAAGGCGTTCCAGATCGCTCGCGACACCGAAACGGCTCGCCTGATGGTCTGTTCCGACATGCCACGGGAGCTGTCCCGGAAGTTGTTGCTCGACCCGGTCGATGACCTGCAGTCGGCGGTCGACCTCGCGGTGGCTCATCTCGCCCCGGCCGAACGCATCGCTGTCCTGCCCCACGCCGCATCGACCATCCCCTACGTGGATGTCGAGGCCAACGAGGCTCACAGCCCTCGATGATGAGTTGACACCTCGACAGGTCAGATCTCGATGTCCATCCCGGTGACCCTGGGCCTCGGTTGGGCGACCGGAACCGAGTAGGTGGTCGGTTCGGAGTCGGTAGGCGGGTTCGGCCCGCCGTGGCAGTGTTTGGCCTTGAGCCCGCTGCCGCACGGGCACGGGGAGTTTCGGGGCGCCCTGGACGCCAACATCTCGAGGTCGGGCATCTCGGCGCGCATGATCGGCATCACATCCGACGCCGGCCGCCCCGCTTCGAGCAACGCCACGATCGTCTTCAACGGGCGATCGATGTGGGTGAAGAACTCGTACCAGCCCGCACACAGGTAGTGCAGCCCAGGCTCACCGTCGGCGGTGACCGCGAAGCGGCTTTTCGGGCACTCGCCGTGGCAGGCGAAGCGCACCTCACACGATCGGCACTGCCCGGGTAGCGCATCGAACTTGTCCCGACCGAACTGTCGTTGGCGTTCACTGCCCAACAGCTCCACCATCTGGGTGTCGCCGATGTTGCCCAACCGGTAGTCCGGTTCGACATAGTGATCGCAGGAGAAGACGTCGCCGTTGTGCTCGACCGCCAGCGCGTTCCCGCAGTACTGGTTGAACACGCACATCCCCGACGGCAACCCGGCCCAGTTGCGGACCGCAGCTTCGAAGGTCTGCACGTAGATGCGTGCGACGTCGTTGCGTACCCATTCGTCGAACATCGTGGTCATGAAGCGGCCGAACTGGGCGGGCCGCACCGAGCGGTCCGACACCTCGGTGCCCTCCTGACGCAGGGCCAGCCCGTCGCTGTCGATGCGCTCGACGATCGGGATCAGCTGGATCCATTCGGTTCGGACCTCGTCGCGCAGGAACCGGTAGACCTCCAGCGGGTAGTCGGCGTTGATCCGGTTGACCGTGGTCAGGACGTTGTACTCGACGCCGTGTTTCTGAAGCAGGCGTAGGCCGCGCATCACGAGGTCGAACGTGCCCCGGCCGGCCTTGTTCACCCGATAGGCGTCGTGCAGCTCGCGTGGACCGTCGATGCTGAGGCCGACCAGGTAATCGTTCTCGGCGAGGAACTCGCACCACTCGTCGTCGAGCAGGGTGCCGTTGGTCTGCATCGTGTTCTCGAACGTCATCCCCGGGCGGCGATACTGCTCCTGGAGCTCGATCGCCCGCCGGAAGAAATCCAGACCCATCAACGTCGGTTCGCCGCCCTGCCACGCCACCGTCACCTGGGGCGTCGTGTGTCCCTCGATCAGCTGCCGGATGTAGGCCTCCAACGTTTCGTCGGACATCCGGAACGGGCTGCCCGGGTACAACAGCTCCTTGTCCAGGAAGAAACAGTAGCTGCAGGCCAGGTTGCAGACCGCCCCGGTCGGCTTGGCCATCACGTGGAAGCGAGGCGGCACCGGCACCGTCGGAGGGCGAGTTGCACCTCTCGATTCGGTCGATCCCATCTCCTCAGCGTATCGGCGCCGGCGTTAGGGGTCCCAGACCGTGCGTTGAACAGAGTCCTTCGGACCCGTCACAGATTTCCGCCATCTGGGTCGTCGGAAGGTGGCAGGCTGTATCGGTGTCATGGTTGCATCGGGTGCTGGGTTTCGGGCGGCCGCCGCTCCGGGTGAGCGGGCGTCCCACGTCGGCCAATGGGGCCTCGAGCATGCACCTCTTCTGGGACGTGCCGCCTCATCCGCTCCGATCGGTGGAGGTGACCTTGACCGTCACCGAGCCGCCCAAGGTTCCGGAGCTCTATTTCTGGGCCCTTCAGGTCAACTTCGGCGATGGACCTGTTCGGACCGGTGGTGGCCACCTCGGCCTTCAGCACCATCCTCGCTACCCGGGGTCGTGCGCAGCCAACTGGGGCGGCTATCACACAGGCGGGGGAGAGCTGAGCGGCGAGATGTTCCTGCCTTCCTCACTCGGCAACCCGAACACGTGTGACTTCGGCTGGAGGACCGGTGTGCCGTACCGGCTACGGATCGAGCCGGGTCCGGGCCAGGGTTGGAGAGGATCGGTGACCGACCGGTCAACGGGCGAGACCACCGTGATCCGAGACCTCCACGGAGGGGGCACGGCTCTGCTCGCACCGGTGGTGTGGAGCGAGGTGTTCGCGCCCTGCGATGCACCGTCGGCTGCGGTGAAGTGGACCGATCCGGTGGTGGAGACCGCGGCCGGCGAGGTTCTCGAGGTGAAGTCGGCCCGGGTCAACTATCAGACCGAACGGGATGGGGGTTGCTCGAACACGACCGTCGAGGAGGTGTCCGGTGGCGTGGTTCAAAGGACCTCGATGGGCCGGACCGCTCCGGCCGGAGCGATGGTGAGATTCGGCGACATCTGAGTCTCTGCTGGTCGTCTGTGTGACCCTCGCGTGGGGGCGCACAAGTCGTCTGCTGCGACGGCCAGTGCCGGACTAGGACGACTCGTTCTCGGTCGGCTTGTCGAGGACGTCGGAATGGTCCGGTTCGGCTGCGGGGGCGAACAGGGCCTCGAAGTCGCTGAGCGGTTGGGTTGCACCAGCGTGGACCTTCCCGCCCAGGAGCTGCGACAGTGTCGAGTCACCTCGGATCGCGTTGTGGGACATCGAGTACGGGGCATCGTCCACGTTGGATATGACGTCCATCATCCGAGCACCGATCGAGGCGTTCTCGGCCTCGGCGATGCCGTCCAGATACCCACCGACGATGCGCCCGATGAATATGTTGCCGATCGGACCCGCGAGTCGGGCCGCAAGGCAATTCGGCCGCCACACCGTCGAGATCGTGAGCGTCGAACGTCCCGACGATCGATCGAGCATGATCGCCTCGGTTCCGATGAAGGGATGGTGGTCGAGCGTGGAATAGACGAAGCCGAAGTGGTCCTCGTCGCTGATCAGTGCGACTACCCGCCCGGTGGCGGTGATGGTGAAGGGACCGAAGGGGATGACAAAGACGAGATCCTGACCCATCAAGATCGGGGGGACCTCGGGTGCGAGCGAGATGCCGGCCGCCTCATGTCCTGCCCAGTTCCAGATCGCTTGGCGGGAATTTCCGAAACCGGGCACGGGTCGCGAAACCCGGCGCAGCCGATATCCCGCCGGCGCGTTGTCGGCCAATGGGTTGAGGTCGGCCTTCGAAACCTGAGGGGGGAGGTCCGCAGCGAGGCGGCTGATCTGTTCTCGCGTCGGCGGGCCCAAGTGGAAGAATGTCCGGCGTTGGCCGGTGCCGGACTCGGTGGGGAGGAGGTTCAAA
Source organism: uncultured Acidimicrobiales bacterium (assembly GCA_963793385.1). Taxonomy (GTDB): domain Bacteria; phylum Actinomycetota; class Acidimicrobiia; order Acidimicrobiales; family SZUA-35; genus JABDIY01. The sequence continues at coordinate 63,611 of CAWCAF010000015.1, read as the reverse complement.
CCCAGCAGTGCCGGGACGACGAACCCGAGGCCGATCAGTGGGCCGTCGAACCTCCGCATCAGGTCGATGGCCTCCCCGTCAAGGTCGAGGAAGGTGAACGCCTGGGCGGCGACGAGGACCCCCGCGCCGAGACCGAGGGCGACCCCTCCGAAAAGAAGGCCGACCTGGGCTCCGACGGACTGCTCGGCACCCACCCGGATCAACAGGACGGCCACCCATGCGCATGCGAGGCCGATCAACCCATAGCCGACGAATCGAGGGGTGCCTCCCAAGACCAGCGCAAGGGCGCCAACGGGGACGCTCAGCGTCAGCAGCTGGGGAATCCACCAGCGGTCCTTTCGCCGACGGGCACATTCGGCGACCGCGAACGGAACGGCGAACGCCGTGGCTTGAAGCCCCACGTTCGAGATGAGTGCGGTGCCCAGCCGATCGAGTGTGAATGAAGCGCCGATCATGCCCACCATCACGAGCCCGGCGTCCATCGCAACCATCGGATCTGCGAGCGATGGCCGGCTGAGGAATCGGAAGAGACCGGCGACGGCGACGAGCGAGGTCAGGACGAACCAGGGAAGCGACAGCAGGAATGCGAAAGGTCCCGACGTCAGCAGGGACAGCGACGACAACGTGGCAACCGGGACCGCCAGTACGCGAAGCCACGAAATCGAGGCAGCGGAGGGGCCTGACGTCGGCCTTTCGGCGAGTCGGAGGGCGAGTGGCAATCCGACGAGGGCTGACAGCATCCAGAGTGCGGCCCCGATCTCGCGAACGAACCCGATGAGGAACCCGAGCCAGACGAGTGCGCCCAACACCGTTTCGACCGCCGGCACGCGAGCGGTGAGGAGGCGTTCGAGATACACGTCCGACACGAGCAGTTGCTTGACATCTCGCACCTTGACCGTGTTCACAGAGGCTGTATCGGCCACGGACCGGTCTGACCTTCGCAATATCTTCGGGAGTCCGGTGGGCAGAAGAACCCGACCACCGGAGCGCAGATGATCGCCTTGCCCAAGCGTTCTCCCTGTTCAATCCACCACTACGAGCTCTCGGCGTCGACTCGCGGCGTGCGGTGTTGTTCGTCTGTGCGCAGGGTTACCGTCGGGTGATGTCAGCCGGGACCGTCATCAATGCGGATCCGCCCTGGCGATCCATCCTCTGGTACCGGTTCCTGGTGCTCCGTGACCCGAGGAGTCGGCGAGTTGCGCAACTCGTGCCCGGTCTGGTCCTGTTCGGCTGTGCGATCGCGTTCACCGTGGCGGCCGAGCTCGGCACCAACCCGTGGACGGTCTTCGCTCAGGGGGTGGCCGAACGCACGGGGATCTCGGTTGGGACCGTGGTGGCTGTGACCGGTGCGGTGATCCTGCTCGGCTTCGGACCGCTGCGTGAGCCGCTCGGGCTCGGGACCGTGCTGAACGTGATCGTGATCGGCCCCGTGATCGATGTGGTGCTCGCTGTCATCGGCGACGACAACAGCCTGCCGACACGAATCGTGTTTCTGGCGGTTGCACCGGTTCTGTTGGGTCTGGCCTCGGGCCTGTACCTGGGCGCTGGGATCGGTCCCGGCCCTCGGGACGGCCTGATGACCTCCCTCGCCCGTCGAGGTGTGCCGATCGCCAGAGCGAGAACGATGATCGAGCTGACCGCACTGAGCGTGGGATGGATCCTGGGGGGCGTGGTGGGGATCGGCACCCTGTATTTCGCTCTCACCGTCGGTTTCTGGGTCCGGACCTTCCTCCCGCCGCTGCGGGTCGACAAACAACGAGCCTTGTCGCCGTGACCCGACGCCGGAGCACGTTGCGCCGACCGGACGATCACGACGGTCATTCCGTTCCGAGGACCTTCGGCTCTGGCGTGCCCGACATGTCGGACCGAGAGTAACGGGATGAGCACGATCCTCGAGGCGAGGGTCTTGGTGCCCGATGTGAAGCTCTTCCGGGTGCATGCCCCCAAGATCGCCCGCAAGCAGCGCGCCGGCCAGTTCGTGATCGTCCGGGTCAGACCCGACGGCGAGCGCATTCCGCTCACGATCGCCGATGCCGACCCCGAAGCCGGCACGATCACGCTGGTCGTCCAGGCGGTCGGCAAGACCACCACCCTGTCGAACGCGCTCGAGATCGGTGACGAGATCCTCGACCTCGCCGGCCCGCTCGGCACTCCGTCGGAGATCGCACGACTTCGGCACCGTCGTCGTGGTCGGCGGCGGCGTGGGCACGGCGGTCACCTATCCCATCGGCGGTGGCGCTGAGCGAAGCCGGCAACACGGTCATCGCCGTGATCGGCGCAAGGAGCCGGGCCATCTGTTGCTCGAAGACGAACTGCGGGCGGTGTGCGACGAGGTGCACGCCTGCACCGATGACGGCTCGTACGGCCGGCACGGCTTCGTGACCGATGCCCTCGCCGACCTGCTTGCGACGAGGAAGGTCGACCGGGTCCTCGCCGCCGGGCCGATCGCGATGATGGCGGCGGTGGCCGAAACCACCCGTCCCTACGGCATCCCGACCGTGGCGAGCCTCAACCCGATCATGGTCGACGGCACCGGCATGTGCGGCGGCTGCCGCGTGTCGGTGGGTGGCACCAACCGTTTCGCCTGTCTCGACGGTCCCGACTTCGATGCCCACCTCGTCGACTTCCATCTCCTGGCGCAACGCAATCGGGCCTATGCCGGCTGGGAGGCGAAACGGCTCGATGAACTCGGCCCGTGCCTTGCGGTTCCGGTGAGTGTTGACGGGCGGCGTCGTGAGTGAGCTGAGCCGACGCGAGCGGATGAAGCGGGCCCCGGTCTCGATGCCCGAACGCGGCCCCGATGTGCGACGCACCGATTTCGACGAGGTCAACGATGGCTACACGCCGGAGATGGCCGTCGCCGAGGCCGAGCGTTGCCTGTTCTGCGCTCGCCCGACGTGTGTGACGGGCTGCCCGGTCGGCGTCGACATCGTCGAGTTCGTGCGGCTGGTCGGCGCCGGCGAGTTCCTCGAGGCGGCCGACGTGATCGCGGCCGACAACTCGCTGCCGGCGGTGTGTGGTCGGGTCTGTCCGCAGGAGACGCAGTGCGAAGGTGCGTGCGTGCTGGCCAAGAAGGGCAAGCCGATCCACATCGGGCATCTCGAACGATTCGTGGCCGACCACGCCCGCGCCCAGGGTCGTCGGTGCCGACGCCGATCGCGCTGACCGGCAAGCGAGTCGCCGTCGTCGGTAGCGGCCCGGCCGGCATCGCCTGCGCCGGCGATCTGGTCGGTGCCGGCCACGAGGTGACCGTGTTCGAAGCGCTGCACGAGCTCGGCGGCGTGCTCGCCTACGGCATCCCCGAATTCCGCCTGCCCAAGGAGATCGTGGCCGCCGAGATCGATCGGCTGCGAGCAGCGCGGCGTCGAGTTCGAGACCAACGCCGTCATCGGGATGGTCGACACCGTCGACGATCTGCTCACCGTCGAGGGCTACGACGCCGTGTTCCTCGGCGTCGGTGCTGGGCTTCCCCGGTTCCTCGACGTCCCCGGTGAGAACCTCATCGGCGTCTACTCGGCCAGCGAATTCCTCACCCGGGTCAACCTGATGCGGGCCTACTCCGGCGAGAGCGACACACCGCTCATCGACGTGCAGGGCAAGTCGGTGGTCGTGTTCGGTGCCGGCAACACCGCCATGGACGCGGCCCGCACCGCGGTGCGGCTCGGTGCCGCGTCGGTGTCGATCGCGTATCGTCGCTCGCTGGGCGAGATGCCGGCCCGGGCCGAAGAGGTGGCCCACGCCGAGGCCGAGGGAGTCGTGCTCGACACCCTGGTCGCTCCGGTTGAGCTGATCGGTGACGACGAAGGTCGCCTGACCGGCGTTCGGTTGCAGCAGATGCGTCTGGGCGAGCCCGACACCGACGGTCGACGACGCCCAGAGCCGATCCCCGGCGAGTTCAGCGAGGTCGATGTCGATGTGGCGATCATCGCCATCGGCAACATGCCGAACCCGCTGCTGCTGCGAGCCACACCCGATCTCGACCGGACCGACAGGGAAACCGTCGTCGCCGATGCCGACACCGGTCGCACGTCCAAGCACGGCGTCTTCGCCGGTGGCGACATCGTCACCGGTGGCGCCACCGTCATCCTGGCCATGGGCGCCGGTCGACGCGCCGCCCGAGCCATCGACGAGTTCCTGAAGACCCAATCGGCCCCGCAGTCATAGAGATTCGTCCGGATGGACCCCTGGCGGGTTCGGACGGTCAGCGCCGGCGACTGAGTCCCCGTGCTGGTCGGTACTCCGTGACTGCGCTCTTTGCCCCCAGCTCGACCAGGACGCACGAGAGCTCGGCGTCGAGTCGTTTGGTGTGTCGATACCGTTCGGTGAATCCGTCGGTGAGAACCCCGAAAGTCGATGGATGCAGCGGCCACGGCGGCCCCTTCGAGTGGCTGCCGCCGTCGTGAACGAGCGAGACAGCGACCAATGTGCCGCCGGGCGCAACGAAGCTTCCGACGATGGCGGCCGCTGTCGCTCTGATCGGCCGGATCGATGGACTGAATCGTGAAGACCTCGACGACCAGGTCGAACGATCCGACCCAGTCGGTGCGGGCGGTGCGAACAGGTCGGCAACGTGCCAATCGACGCCGGCATTCGGGTGGCGGGACTCGGCCCAGTCCACCGCGGTGGGGGAGTGGTCGAAGGCCACCACGTCCAAGCCGAGACCGGCGAGCCTGGCGGCGTCATCGCCGAGACCGGCGGCCACCACCATGGCGTGCTCATGACCCGCGGGCTCGAATGCTTCGAACCAGTCGCCGATGAAACGGCGCGAGATCGCCTGCTGCCAAGGGACTCCGGCGTCATCGCCCTCGGCCCTGGCGTACATCGCTTCGAAGAACTCGGCGGACATGCTGATCACCCTATGACCCCGGAGGGGCGCAGGTCTCGAGTCTCGCACCTCGATCAGCGATAACGTCGCAACATGTCAGCGGTTCGACGTATCGCACGAGATTGTCGTCGCCCCCGACGTTGTGTGGTCCATCGTGGTGGGTGTGGGCGGCTGGGTCGAGACCATCGAGGCCATCGAAGCCGTCGAGCGCCTGGACGATGGTGTCGGGTTCGGGCTCGGAACGACCTGGCGCGAGACCCGCACGATGTTCGGGAAGAAGGCCACCGAAGTCATGGAGGTCACCGAGTTCGAGGAGGGGGTCCGCTATGCGACCTTCGCGGAGTCGCATGGCTCGAAGTACTACTCCGAGGTCCGTGTCGACCCGACCGATGAAGGATGCCGGCTCTCGATGAACTTCCGTGGCGAGGCGCAGACAGCTCTCACCAGGATCGCAGACGTCACGATCGGACGCCTGTTCATGGGTGCGACCCGCAAAGCCTTGGCGAAGGATCTTGCCGACATCGGTGCGGCCGCCGAATCCGCTGTCTGACCGCTGGCCTCTCGGGCGAGGGACGATGCTGGTTACGCATCTGTGGGTGCAGCGGTGGCGATGTCAGCAAGCTTGGCCGGGTGCCGGTTATGTCTCGCTACTGGTGCCGAGAATTGCCGCAGTGGTCAGCTGCGTCGACGCCGCTTCGGGGTGCTCTGAGCGGCTCGGCCATGCCGGAGGATCAGTTTGGCGGCCGAACCGACGTTTCGGGAACCCAGTTGCCATGGAATCCGAAAGGGACCCGATGGGGGAGGTGGATCCGGGCGACTTCGGGGGCAGAGATGTCCTCTGCGTCGACGAAGGCGGTCAGCTCCTGCTCGACTGGCGCGAGGTTTCCGGCGAGGTAGCGGTTCTCGTTGCCGCGACGAATCGTGGAGGCAGTCGGGACGGTGTCGGACATCATGCTCCTGTTGCCGGATCGACGGGTTCCGGGAACGGTTGACAGGCGGGTCCTCTCCAATCAAGACCATCGACGGAGCCACGTCAATCCCTCGCCGGGGCAGCTGTCACTGAGTTGCCGTGCTTGGAGCCTCAGGCCTCCAGGTGCGCCCCGAAAGGGTGCGGCGGCCCCTTGGTCAGCCCCGTCGACCGAGTCCGCGCCCGACGCGCGAGCCGGTCAGCGGGTCTTCAGGCGAGAAGAACCATCGATCGGGGCCGACGTGTTCGACACATTTGTTTCGTCGGTGTTGGCGGTCAGTACACGCTGATCGAGTTCTCGATCGAACCCTTTGAAGATCAGCCAAAGGGCCATGCACCATCTCGTTCACCGCGATCGGTGGGCGAAGAAAACTCGACCGTCGCATCGAGGTGGCCGGTGTGCCCGACCATGTCGCCACTGGGGAAGTTGAGCCGCCCGAACCGATATTCACCGCTGCGCAGCAGGTCGATCGTCTCGTCGGTGATCTGGCGCACCTTCATCGCCGGCGTCGTGTCGAACTCGACGTTGTCCGACGGGATCTCAATGTAGGTCTCCAGTGACTTGTCGATGTACCCGGACTTGTTGCCGTTCCAGAAGTAGGTCACGTGGCCGAACTTCTGCGTCTCGCTGATGGCGAAGCTCCGGACGCCCTCAGCGCAGAGATACTCGCCCATCGTCCGATCGATAGCGGGCGGCGCCACGAGATACTTCTTGGGAATCAGCGCATCACCGTCGTACTGCAACATGCCGGCGAAGAAGACGTCCGGCGCCGGCTCAGCGTGTGTGCCGGTGCGGTCGAACACGTCGAAGTCTGCTTCTTCGTAGGCGCGGCGAGATCTCGATGGAGCGATCGCCCCGGAAGTTGTAGACGACGACCGCGTCACCGTCGTGCATCGTGCCGACCGGCGCCCCGTCCGCATCCACGACGACGAATTCGCCGAGATACTGGTCGCCCGTTTCGCTCTCGGCGTACATCGTCTCCACGGCCTCGGTCGCCGAGGTGAACGCTCGACCCTCACCGTGGGTGTGGCAGCGATAGCCTCGTTCGACCATCGGCCAGTCCGCCTCGTAGCGGTCCATCGTGATCTTCATTCGCCCACCGCCGGACGCGATCCGGTAGTTGCGGCCGTCGGTGCTGAGCTCGGCGAGCACCGCTTCGGTTCGTTCGATGTAGGTCAGCGCCGATCGCGCCGGGACATCTCGGCCGTCGTGCAGGATGTGGACCGCAACGCTCATCACACCCTCAGCGGCGGCTCGTCGGAGCATCTGATAGAGGTGTTCGTTGGTCGAATGCACCCCGCCGTCGGAGTGCAGGCCGATGAAATGCAGCGTGCCTCCCGCACCGTGTTCGCTGACCGACTTCCAGACGTCGGACTCGAAGATCGCACCGCTCTTCAAGGCCCGGTTCACCAGCTTGGCGCCCTGGGCGAAGATGCGGCCCGCGCCGAGGGCGTTGTGGCCGACCTCGCTGTTGCCCATGTCGTCGTCGGAGGGGAGCCCTACCGCAGGGCCGTGGGCCAACAGCTCGGTGTAGAGCTCGCCGGACGTGAGCGCATCGAGGTGCGGGGTGTCCGCCGTGGTCACGGCGTTGCTCGGGCCGGGCGGTGCCACGCCGACACCGTCGGCGATGACGATCAGGACGGGGCCGGGACGGCCGGCGAAGGACGGGTGAGAGCGAAGCGCCAACGACATAGCGGCGCAGTCTACGACCCCGGTCCGACCTTCCCCGGCGGGCAGCCGGCGGTGCTGCGGCAATCGCCGCAACCGGTTGGCGACGAGCGTGAGCCGTTGGGTTCAACCTGTGGTGCTGGGACTCGTAGGCTGATCCGACGCACGACCTCGGGGGTGTTGTGGAGTCCGACTTCGACCGAATCATCGACAGAACCAACACGAACGCGCTTGCGACCGACGGCTTTCGGCGGTTTCTGTTCGACGGCCGGGATATCGCCTTGCCGTGCGCGGACAGTGATGCGATGACGATGTGGGTGGCAGACATGGCGTTCGCTTCGGCACCCGCCGCGATCGAGGCGATGGTTCGAGCGCATGGCCCATCCGATCTTCGGCTACACCGCGATCATCGACGACGAACTGTTCGATGCCTTCTCCGGGTGGTGCGAGCGAGTACCACGGCTGGGTTCCCCGACGGGAGCATTTCGTGACCTCGCCCGGGGTCGTGCCCGCTCTCTACGACCTCGTCGAACACATCCTCGACCTCGACGAGAAGGTTCTCACGCTCACCCCGGCGTACGCCTACTTCGAGCGGGCGCCGGCCCATCACGGACGAGCCCTGGTCACGAGCGGACTGGTCCGATCCGATGACGGTCGGTATGCGATCGACTTCGCCGACCTCGAGGCGAAGCTGGCCGATCCCGAACTTCGGCTCTTCTTTCTCTGTCATCCGCACAACCCGACCGGTCGTGTGTGGAGCGACGACGAGCTCGGTCGCATGGCGGACCTCTGCTTCGCCAACGACGTGGTCGTGGTGTCCGACGAGATTCACTGCGACCTCCTCCGTGGCGGGCTGACGCACACGCCGCTGGCCAAGCTGTTCCCCGAGTCCGACCAGATCATCACCTGCATGTCAGCGAGCAAGACGTTCAACCTCGCCGGCCTCGGGATCGCCAACGTGATCATCCCGAACGACGAGATTCGGGACATCTGGCTCGCCCGCAGCTCGCCGATCGTGAATCCGATCAGTGTCGCAGCCGCCACCGGCGTGTTCGGCAACGGCGACGCGTGGCTCGCTCAGCTTCGTCGCTATCTCGACGCGAACTTCGAGTTGGTTCGCGACACCCTCGCCGATCGGCTTCCCGATGCGGTGTTCCATATTCCCGACGCCACCTACCTCGCATGGATCGATGTGCGGGAGTACTTCTCGTCCGACATCGATCTCGCCCGGTTCTTTGCCGAGCGGGCGGGCGTGCTCGTCGAGGGGGCCGACAAGTTTGTCGCCGACGCCGACGGCCACATCCGCATCAACGTCGCCTGCCCCCGAACCGTCCTCCAAGAAGGCCTCATGCGGGTCGTGGCCGCGACCCTCTCGGCCTGATACACCGGCCCGTCGTGGGCGACGTCTCTGGAGCGTCGACGGATGGGGTCGGGACCTGCTAATGCTGCTGGATTGTCTGGAGGTTGGAGAGGGTGGTAACTTCAGTTGTCCACGCAGACCATGGATACTGAATCAGGGGGGCGAGTCGATGGGCCTACTCGGAATCGACATCGGTGGCTCGGGAGTCAAAGGTGCGGTCGTCGATACGACGAGTGGGCAATTGCTGAGCGAACGGGTCCGGATCGCAACGCCCCAGCCGGCAACACCGAAGAAGATTGCCGCCGTTGTGAAGAAGCTTGTCGCCAAGCTGGAGTACGACGGGCCAGCCGGGTGCAGTTTTCCGACCGTGGTTGTGGACGGGCAGGCACGAACCGCAGGCAATATCCACAAATCCTGGCGCGGCACACCAGTCGACGAATTGCTTCACGAATCCACCGGGCTGCACTTCGTCGTCCACAACGATGCTGATGTTGCCGGCATCGCCGAGATGACACTCGGCGCAGGTCGTGGTCTCACAGGAACCGTCATCATGATCACCATCGGTACGGGCCTGGGTTCCGGGGTCTTCTACAACGGCATGCTGATCCCGAATATCGAACTCGGACGAATGCCAGGCAAGGATGGCGAGCCCATCGAGTTCTACGCCGGCGACAAGGCCAGGAAAGTCAACGATCTGAGCTGGGCCGAGTGGGGTGTGCGATTCAACTATTTCCTGGAGCGGACGGCCAGGGTATGCACGCCAGAACACTTCATCATCGGCGGTGGCGCAAGCACGAAGTTGGACAAATTTGGCCACAAACTCACGGTGGATACGCCAATACGAGTCGCACATTTCAGGAACAATGCGGGAATCATCGGTGCCGCTATCGCTGCTCACGAATGATGCTCCGACAGGAGTTCGATAGGCAGAGTGGACCCCCGAGTGTCGTTCTTCGACGATGCGACAGCTTCGGTGTTAGTGCGCTGGTTTGAAGAGTCTGCGACGATCGCACACGATGCCGCACACCAAACCTCTGATTGATGACGGGCGATGAAGGTGAAATGGCCGGCTTGGGCCGCCGAGTGGGTTCTGCTCGTGGACCTCGATGGCACATTGGTATGTGGAGGCACGGTGGATCACGAGTCGATTGATGCGCTGCGTGAGTTCGTTGATGATGGTGGCCACTTCGTTGCGGCGTCGGGGCGCCCCTTGGAATCGATTTCTCTGGCCTTGACCGATGCGCCGGAACCAGCGTGCCTCATCGGATTGAACGGTGCCATCGCATCTGCCGGTGGGGAGGTCATCGGCCTGGGTGATATTCCGGTCGAGGTGGCATCGGCGGTACTCGATGAGATTCTTGGCGACGAGCGCGCCGCCGTGTGCGTCTATTCGCCCTCCGGGTGGTGGTCATGCGGGTCCACGGAATTGGTCCAACTCGAGGTGGAACGAGCTGGTACGTCACCGTCACGACACGTCGACCTGCCGGCAACGCTCGATCGGTTGAGCCAGGAAGGGCCCATACTCAAGCTGCTGGGCATCGTCGCTGAGACAAGCCGAGGTCATGCGATGCGACGGATCGCCGCCCGGGTTGGGAGTTCTATAGAGATGTCAACCAGCTACCCGGAGTACCTCGAGGTGACCGCGCCCGGGGTGAGCAAGGGCACGGCCGTTGTTGCTCTCGCATCGGAGTTCTCTGACGTGTTCAGTCGGCGGATTGCCGCGGTGGGCGATGGATTGAATGACGTCACCATGTTTGACGTGGCCGAGACATCCTTCGCCATGAAGGGTGCGCACCATCGGTTGGTTGCGGTGGCAGACCACCAAGTCGGAGCCTGTGGTGATGGGGGTGTGGCCGAGGCTGTGGCACTACTCGAAGCGACGTCACGCTGAACGATCGAGGCACCAGCGCCAGCGCTGCCGTCGGCCACCGTGAAGATGCTTGAGGCTGGGCGGCCTGCGCCGTGCGTCGGGGAGCGGTGCGCTATTCGACCACGACGGTGACGTCGGGGCCGATCTCGTCGACGAGCGAAGCCTCGAGTGCCGATAGCGGTGGGGCCGCAGCAGGGTTCGACAGGTCGATGGTGACGAGGTTGTTGCTGACGTCGATGTTGCTCACTTCGGTAGCAGTACTGCGAAGTGATGCCGGACCCAACCCTATGGCGAACTCAACCGACGACCGTGATCGGGCCGTGCAACCAAAGCATCCTCGACATCTCGGGCAAACAGGTCTAGGTTCATGCTTCACGAGTGGTTGTCCGACAACCAGAGCCGAGCTGATGCGGAGCACTCACCAGCCCTGGAGAGGGAGTGATCGCGTGAACCGAGGTGTCGTTGCCGCCGTCCTCGTACTCCTGTTCGGTGCGTTGCTGTACCCGTTCGTGTTCGGGTACGCCGTTCTCTGAGGCGTTGGGCGCTTGCGAGTGCGCCCCAACACGGTCGGTCACCGATCAGCGCAGTGAGAGGCATCGCCGCCGCTCCGCCCGGTATCACGCGTTCGACGTCGCGGTCGACGAAGGTTCGGTCGTGAGGTTCTCCCGCTCCGATCTCGTAGGAGAACAGAACTGACGACGCGAGTCTCGGGCACTGGCTCCTGTGTCGGGCAGCCCGTGGCCTGCTCAGGAAGCGATGAGTGTCAGCAGCATCACTGTCGGTTCGGTGGCCACGAGCGAGTGGGGAGCGCCGGGGGCCATGTGGAGCCAGGATCCCGGAGCCAGATCGAGCTTCTGCCCGTCGACGGTGAAAGCGAGCCGCCCGGACAAGACCTGGACGACGGCAGCTCGAGTCGCCTGGTGCTCGGTGAGCTCCTCGCCGGCATCGAAAGCGAACATGGTGACGTCCAACCCGTCGTGTCGGTGAACGACCTTGGAGACGATGGCGCCGGCTTGGATGGTCACTTCGCCTGCGGGGTCCCTTGATCAGAGTGTGGGACATGCGACAATTATGCTGAGCGAATGCGCGTGACGTGCATGGCCCGTGCGGGTGCCGGCGTCGGCACGACCGGTTCTCATGCGTCCGAGTCGGGTGGCTCCTTCCACCACCGGGACAACTCGAACGCATTGGGACAGTTGAAGCTGGTGTGCGAAACACAAGAAGCCATGGCGACGACTCTAGGAACCCCGGCTCGGCACTGCCTCAGGGATTCTGCTCGACCGGAATCCCTCCCCCCACCCCGCCTCGGCAACGGCGTTGCAGCCGGTGCAGGTTCAGTCCGCCGGGCACATTGAGCGGTCCTGGTTCTTGGGCAGTTCGGATCGTGTTCCGAACTTGGCTCCGGGGGTGAACATGAGCAACGCTGGAGTCATGACAGATCTCCGCCATGACTGGAACGTCGACGAAGTCCTCGCCGTGATCGAGCGCCCGTTCCATCAACTCCTCGCCGATGCCCACCGGTGTCACGTGGAGCGGTTCGAGGCCCAGGAGATCGAGGCGGCCAAGCTCCTGTCGATCAAGACCGGTGGCTGCCCGGAGGACTGTGCCTACTGCCCTCAGTCCGCTCATCACAGCACGGGACTCAAAGCATCGCCGCTCATGGACACCGAGTCGATCGTTGCCGCTGCGGTGGAGGCCAAGGCCGAAGGTGCGACTCGCTTCTGCATGGGCGCAGCGTGGCGTTCACCGTCCGATTCCCAGGTCGATGCGGTAGCCGATTCCGTCGAGGCCGTGGCCGAGCTCGGTCTGGAGACGTGCGTGACGCTGGGCATGTTGACCGAATCGCAGGCGAGCGAGTTGAGCGATGCCGGTCTGGACTTCTACAACCACAACCTTGACACCTCGGACGACTTCTACGGCGAGATCATCACGACCCGGACCTACCAGGACCGGCTCGAGACCCTCGCCAATTGCCGCGACGCCGGCATTCGTCTGTGCACGGGCGGGATCGTCGGCATGGGCGAAACCCGTCGCCAGCGGGCTGCACTCCTCACCCAGCTCGCAACACTCGACCCACACCCTGAAAGCGTCCCGATCAACCTTTTCATCCAGGTGCCGGGCACACCGTTGCATGGTCTGCCCGACTTCCCTCCACTCGAGTTGGTGCGCACGATCGCCGCCACCCGTCTGGTCATGCCGGCGTCGGTCGTTCGCCTCTCGGCGGGGCGTGCATCGATGTCGGAGGAGCTCCATGCCCTCTGCTTCCATGCGGGGGCGAACAGCATCTTCCTCGGGGAACGTCTCCTGACGGCCGGCAACAAAGGCAACGACGAAGACCATCGCATCCTCGAGCAGATCGATGCGACTCTGAAGGTCTGAGCACGCCGACTAAGCGATCCGGACGCTGGATCCGGCCATGGGTGTTGGGCACCCTCGTCGGCCGGCGGGGTAGGGTCGGTCGATGAGCGCTAGGCCGCAGTGGCAACCGATCGCGCCTCTCGGAATCATGGCTGTTTGCCTGCTCGCACCCATGGCCTGCGGAAGTGCCGAGCCCGGGTCGGTAGCCGCTCCGACGCAGGTGTCAAGTGACCTGACCGTGGAGGAGTCGGCGGCGATTGTCGACGAGATAGCAGCGTCGTTCGATTCGTTCGACTTCACGCCGGTCGAGGAACTACTCGACGAGGACGGTGAGTGGATTGCGCTCTCCGGTGATCGGTACGACCGCAGCAACGTCGCCGAATTCCTGTCAGGTTTTCAATCCATCGAGAGCTTGGTGCGCACCGAGGAGAACGTCCGGGCCCCCGACGGCTATGGATTCAAGATGACCGAGACGCTGTCCGACGGGGCCGAAGTGACGTTCTGGATCTTCGTCAGCCGGAGCGAGCGCGGGGACCTCATCATCACCGAGCGGCTGACCGGTACGTCGAGTTGATCGTCCGAGAACGCTTGACAGATCAGCTCGCCTCGGACTCGGCGGGCGGCACGTAGCCGTACTTGGCTCGGAGCTCGTCCCGCGCCTCGGAGATCACCGTGCGCACACGGTCGCGGATCTCCGGGAGATCATCTTTCGTCAAGCCCTCGGTCGAAACCGGCTCGAGGACACGGAGCTCGGCGACAGCGCGACCCTGACGCCAGTCGTTCTTGCGGAGGGCTTCGCGGGTGCCGTGGACGGCCATCGGCAGAATCGGGTACTGGCCCTCGATGGCGAGCTTGAATGCCCCTGCGTGGAAGGGGTTGAGATCTCCGGTCTTGGACCGGCTGCCCTCGGGGAAGATCATCACCGAGACGTTGCACGACAGCCGTTCGCGGCATTCGTCGAGTGCAGCTACAGCCCGGACCGCTTGTCGCCGCGGACGAGGGGGATGTCGCGGGCGAGGCGCATCATCCAGCCGAGGAATGGGATCTTCATGATCTCGATCTTCGAAAGCCACTTCATTTCCGTCGGGAGATGCGAGATGAGAATCATGTCGACGAAGCTCTCGTGGTTCGCCACGACAACGTACGGCCGTCGCATGTCATCGGGGAGTTCTCCGGACGTGTGGAAGGTCCACAACGGATTGAGTTTGCTGAGCGGGATGACGACCTTGCGGAAGACGTACCCCGCTGCGTACGCACCCCTGTCGAACGGCATCGTGACGAGACGGACGACGGCCACGGTGGGCGTGAAGACGAGTACGGATATGCCCAACACGAACCAGCCCCAGATCGACAGAACGGTTCGCACGACGCTCGAGTTCATCGACGCGACTGTACCGAACGCCACCGGAACCGCCGTCGTCCATCGGCGTGGATCGATCCTGCGGGACCGTTCAGGTCGGCTTCTCGGCGTGACCGCCGAACTGGCAGCGCATGGCCGACTGGACCTTGTCCGTGAAGGCTCCTTCGGGGTCGGTCAAGAAGATGCCGAGGTCGAGCCTGGGCCGCCAGATCGAGCAGGAGTACGCTGAGCTCCAGATTCCTTTCGACGAGGTGACGTGATGAAGACCATGACCTGCAAGCAGTTGGGTGGACCGTGCGACTTCGCTCATCACGGTAGTTCTGCTGATGAGGTGATCAATGCGCAGGACAGCCATCTGAAGGACATGGTCGCAGGCGGAGATCAGACCCACAGCGTTGCTTTGGAGGAAATGAAAGGCAGATGGAGACGTCCGGTCTCCGGGATGAAGTGGTACCGCACCGCCAAACGCGACTTTGCCGCACTTCCAGACGACTGATGGCCTCGTGATGGTCGGGGCGTTCGGAGCCGAGGACGGCCCGATGATGGGCGCCGTGCTCGCCGTGATGGGATTCGTGCACGGATTGCCGTCGGTTCTGATGGCTTGGACGCTTCCAGACGAAGCCTGCAGCGATGAGTGAGCAGGCGTTCTACTCCCGGCTGCGCTTGGTGCGCACCGAGCGCGGCGTGTCCCGTAAGGACCTCGCCGAAGCCGTCGGTGTGCGCTATCAGACCATCGGCTACATCGAGCGCGGTGACTA
Organism: uncultured Acidimicrobiales bacterium; assembly: GCA_963793385.1. Taxonomy (GTDB): domain Bacteria; phylum Actinomycetota; class Acidimicrobiia; order Acidimicrobiales; family SZUA-35; genus JABDIY01. The sequence goes on along the minus strand of CAWCAF010000015.1, from coordinate 48,444 downwards.
CACCCCCAGCCTCGCCTTGGCTCTGAAGTTGGCCCGGCTGTTCGACCTCCCAGTGGAGGCCCTCTTCTCGCCGGATCCGTTTCCCCCGCTCGATGCCCGGGCACTGATGGGTCGACGCGAAGCGGCCGCCGGCTGACTCGACCTGTTGTTTGAAGCGCTCCCTGGTCGGCTATCGTCCCGACATCGAGAGCGCCCGTCGCTCGATCGGACAGAGCGTCTGACGACGGATCAGAAGGTTGGGGGTTCGAGACCCTAGGCACCTGGTTTCGATCTGCGGTCGTGGTGTGTCCGCTGGCCTCAGGAGGGCACCATGGCGACCGGAGTGGGTTCGGACAACGAGAGGTTTGGACGAAGGGGTCGCTCTCCCGGTGTGGGCATTGTGGCTGTGCTGGAGGGCGTTGGCCTTATTGCGTGGCACCTGGTCGCCACCCCGTTCATCGGGCGGCGGCGGTTGCGGTGGGGTTCGGTGGGAACGGAGGCGAGTGATTCACTTGCGGGTGATGAGTTCGTGCCCGAGCCGAAGTGGTCGTACACCCTGGGAATCGCTGTCGATGCATCGCCGGAAGAGGTGTGGCCGTGGATCGCCCAAATCGGACAGGGCCGAGGCGGTTTCTACAGCTATCAGACGCTCGAGAACATGGCCGGCTGCAGGATCGCCAACACGACAGAGATCCTGCCAGATCATCAGCATCCGGCGGTCGGCGGCGACATCTATCTGCATCCGGCCGCACCGCCGATGCGAATAGGGATCGTGGAACCCCCCAACGCTCTGGTGCTTTTCGGATCACCCGCCGATGTCGGTGACGCGGAGAGCGGGGGAGTGTCGACCTGGCAGTTCGCCGTCAACCCTGGCCCCGACGGTGGCAGCCGGCTACTGACCCGGGGCCGCTACGACTACCCCCCGGATTGGAAGAGCCGTCTCGCGTTTGGACGCTTCCCTCTCGAAGTGATCACTTTCGTGATGAGCCGCAAGATGATGTTGGAGATCAAGAGGCTGGCGGAGCGCCGCGCCTAGCCACTACCGATCTCGGTTCGACCGGGCAAGGGTCACCCCCCAACGGTCAGGCTGCCGGCCTGTTGACTCTTGATTCAGCCGAGCTGGAAACAGACGGCGATCAGACGGTAGGGAATGCGAGACGCGGCCGACCTGCATCGGCCGCGTTCACCGTGATCAGCGCACACGACTGAATATCGGCCACCACACGCTACTTCTGTGTGACGCACGCGTGCATGTTGCCGGCGCTGACCACCTTTTCGGTTTCCACCGACAGGTCATGGGAGGAGATCAGTGCCGGCAGACCGTCATGGGCGAGAAAGTCGCGGTAGTTGCTGAAGTGCTCTCGGCCGGCCACGAGCTCGGTGGAGACGATGAGCGCCTTGAAGAGCCAGCCCTTGGGGAAACGGATCGGTCCGGAGCGAAAGTCGATGAGCAGTAGCCGACCATCTCGATTGACCACGCGCTTCATCTCGGCCATCACCGCCGTCCGGGTCGCTGCGGGCATCTCGTGCAGGGTGAGGAACGCTATGACGAGGTCGAAGGAGTCATCGTCGTACTGCATCTGAGCAGCGTTGGCCACGCGAAGATCGGCCTGCTCGCTCAGTTTCTGGCGCGCCACCTCCAACATCGCCGGCGAGAGATCGATCCCGAACACCTCACACCCGGCCTTTTCGTAGAGACGTAGATTGGTGCCGGTGCCGCAGCCCACCTCCAGCACTTTCATGCCCTCCCGAGGGCGACACATCTTCAGCCCGATTTTCCGTAGGACTGCGTTGGGAGGCTCCACCACCGTGTCGTAGAACCTTGCCGTTCTCCGGTATGGATCATTCATGTTGAGCCAAGTGCCTTCCCAGCGTGGGCTTGGTCTCCGCGGAAGTTTCCATCAGTGTGAGCGTGCGACGAAGGTCCCGGTGAAGTCGTGCTGGTCCAGGAGGTCCTTGACCCACGCAGCGACGGTCGCCTGGTTCATTCGTTGAGCATTGCGCGCCGGCGCACTGCCAGGCGGTACATCGTGTCGGGGCCGTCGTGTTCGATGTAGCAGCCCTGTAGGTGTCGGCGGCCCTGGCTCGGGTCGAACGCTGTGCGGCCGTGGAGCGCCCGGTGGTTGTCCATGAACATGATGTCGCCCGGCTCGAGCCGGAAGGTGACCTGGTGGGTCGGGTCGTTCGTCCACTCGGCCAGCCAGCGCCGCCCCGCGTAGAAGCCGCTGAGGTCCGCACCTGGCTTGACGATCGGTTCGTCGAGCTTGTTGTTGGTGCGGATCTGCGTGTACCGGCCGTGGCGGTCGTACTCGAGGATGTGACCGCGATTCACCACCGTGTCGGAGCCCATGTCGTAGCGCCACTCGACTTCGGTTTCGACGAGGGCGGCGTGCCAGTCGGGATGCTCGACGAGCAGCGCATTCGCCGCCGCCAGGCCGTCGACGAGCGTGGAGTCGCCCACCCGGTGCATCGTTGCAGATGCAGTGCAACATCTGGATGCCGGGCACTGGTTGACGATACGGCTCGTCGCTGTGGGCGAGCAGTTCGATCGCTGTGTAGGCCAGGTCGGTCGGTGAAGGTTTCGCCTCACGTCGAACACCCACCCGAAGTTCTGACCGACGATGTAGCCGAGCCGGTCGGCCACTCTGTGCCACCGTGCCAACCTCGGCAGGCGTGTTGCGCAGCACCACATATCCGTGGCGGAAGAACGCAGACAGAAACTCGATCACCGCATCGAGATCCTCGGTCGCAGGGTCGAACGTGATGCCATTCCAGTCGACGTAGGGGAACTCGGCCAGCGGGGTGGTCCACGGCTCGGCCGCCGGGGGCTCCTCGGGATCATGACGCCAGCCGAGAGCTCGCTCGATCCCAGGCAGATCGAGGCGTGCCCGATGCCCGTCGGAGAAGACGGTGTCGAGCACGTCGCCGGAAGCCACACACGACACGACCGTGAGCGTGGCGTCGAGGTCGACGTGGTGTGAAGAGGCGCTGCCGGTTTGTCTCCTCGATCTCGCCTGGCTCGGTCGACCGATGTCGCAGCCACTGCGGGTGCAGCACGACCGTTGCGTCGCCGCGGCGCAGACGCACCCCAGCAGGCCCGACGGCGACATCGAGTGCCCGGTGTCTCGGGCGTGACCTCGTGGCCGACCGGTCGCGTCAAGTTAAGCACCATGTCATCATGCAGGCCGCCGTGCCGCTTGAACAGTGGTGAATCCGGTGGGCTTGGCATAACCTCACGTCATGGTCGACGAATGAAGGTAAATGAGACCGTAATGAGAGACATTGTCCGTCGGGTCGATCGACTCCAACGTCTTGCGGTGTTCGAGGCGGCGGCTCGGCTCGGCAGTTTCACCGCGGCGGCCGCCGAACTCGCCATGTCACAGCCGGCCGTCACCCGCCAGATCCACTCGCTCGAACGCAGCCTCGGTGCCGAACTGTTCGCTCGCTCCGCGAACCGCAGCACCCTCACCGAGGCCGGCCAGCGCCTGTTCAGCCACATCGGTTCCGGCTTCGACGTGATCGAGAACGGTCTCGCCGAGCTCGCCGATCATGCTGGCAACTTCGTGCTTGCTGCAAACCCCGGCGTGGCCCAGATGCTGATCGTCCCTCGCCTCGACCTGCTCAAGACCGCGCTCGGCGACCTCGACCTCCTACTCTGGTTGTTCGACGGCGACGCCGAACTCGACGACGGCACATTCGACGCAGCGATCCGTGTCGGCCGCGGCGACTTCCCGGGTCTCGACCGGCAGCTGCTGTTCCCGGAGGTCGTCGTTCCGATCGCTGCGCCGGGGCTCGCCGAGGAGTACGGGCTCTCCGCCACCAGTACCGCCGCCGACGTCTACACCGCGCCGTTCGTGCACATGGCCGAAGGGATCCGGCCCTGGATGAGCTGGGCCGGCTGGCTTGGGAAGTTCGACATCACGCTGCGTCGCTCGCCCGGCCGCGTACTGTTCAACAACTATCCGATGGTTCTACAGCGAGCGATCCTCGGCTACGGCGTGGCGCTCGGCTGGCGACCGCTCATCGACGAGTACATCGAACGAGGTGCGCTCGTGGTCGTCGGCCCCGAGGTGCAGTCGGCGAGTGGTTACTACGTGACGTGGCCGAGCGGCAAGCCCAGCCCGGTCGTGGCCGCGCTCATAGACTGGCTGCTCGCCGACGACCAGTTGGCAGGCAAGCTGGCGTCAGGCGCCGGCAGCGACGCGTAAGGGAGCGGCGTTCGTCGTGATCGCCTCGGTCCATCTTGAAGTGGCGCGCCTGCGGCAGGTCGTGTCCCATGTCGTTCTACAGCAGCAGACGCGAATGCGGGATGGGCTCGACCGCCGCGAGACCACCACACGGCTTTACGTACACGTCAAACTGTGCCGTGGATCGCCTGGTTGCTGGCTTCTCATCTGAATAGACCGGGACAGGACTACAATCGGAATACGCCGTAGGCCGGTCGGTGAAGAACATCGCACTGAACTGGCAGACGACGACGTCGAAGGAGCTCTCAGGGAACGGAAGGCGCATGACGTCTGCTTGCCGCCATGTGACAGGCCGAGACGTTCCGACCGTTGCCGCATGCTCGATCATGTCCGGGTTGAGGTCGCTGGCCGTGATCTCGACCGATGCGTCCAGCCCTGATGCCAGTCTGCGGGTGACCACGCCGGTCCCGGCTGCGATTTCGAGGACCGATCTGGGTGCGAGGCGTGCGGTGCGCCGGAAGAGATCGTCGGCATAGAGCTCAAAGATCAGGGGCACGAGACAACGTTCGTACACCTCGGGCACGGAGCCGACGAACCAGCGCGTCGGATCTGTCGTTGGTCACGGGCGTCTCCCGGCACAGTCGGAGGCTGGGAAGCCGCCGACGCGTGGCAACCGACAATGGACCACGGGTATCGCCGAGTAGGCCGCCGCAATGGGGCTTCTTCGAGTACGCCCCCTGGGACTTGAACCCTCAACGGCTGGTAGGCGCGAGACCTGGTGCTGAGACCAGCAGGAGCGAATGACAAGTCGGGTCAGCGCAGCGAGGATGGTGCAGACGTCGGGACAGAGGGTCAAGAGTCGCTACGTGATCGGAATTTTCTGGGTTCAGGCGGCGCTGCCTGCCGTGGTAGATCAGGTCGATTCGTCGTCTTCTCGGGCCAGCACTGGTTGGAAGTCGAGGCGGTCAGTTGTCAGCCACGTGTATCGGGGGTAGGACTTCCGGGAGAGTTGGAAGAAGAGGTGCCCGGCGGGGTCGGGACGGTAGTCGGCGAACCGTTTATTGACTCTGGAGTTGGTGAAAGTGAACTTGCCGTGGTGGGTCTCGACGTCGGGTTCTCCGTAGCGGTCGAACGCCTCCTGCACGTTCGCCATCTCGTGGTCCCCTCGTCGAAGAACCTCGAGTTGATGCTGAGCTTGACCGGCCGGATCCTGCTCGGCGCCTCCCCAGAAGACGAGGCGTGCCTCGTGCCAGACAAGCAGATACACGAAGCCCTCGATCTCGTAGGAGACCTCTATGAACTCGTTCGATTCCATGTGTTGACTCGCTTCCTGTCTGTGTGTCGTAGTGAGGGTGGGGCCTTTGGAGGCCCCTTGTCAATGAATCGCCGTCTGGTCGCACTATCGCAGCGGCTGCGACGGTCGGCAGCATTCGGCGGCTCCGGTGTCGCAGACCCGTCAGACGGTGCACACGTGGTTGAGGAACTACGCCGCGAACGGGCCCGTCAAGCCAACCTGCCCCATCGCCGATTCGAGAAACCATCGAGCAGCCCGCTAAACGCGCGACGGAGGGTGAGGGAGTCGGGGCAGTGACCCGCTATCGCTTGAGTTGCTGCCCGGAAGGCTGAGGGCTTCCCCCCGAGGCGTGGGTCGCGATTGTCTCGGCCACCCCACGTGGGGGCCGAGTGTGGTGTCGTGGGTGCTCAGGCGGCGGCGCGCAGCATTAGCCGCTGAGGAACCTCCTCACGGCGCCGAAGTTGGGCGCCCACCCGACACCCCACGCCTTACTCGAGACCACCGGGCCGTCCGGATTCCAATAGGTCTGGCGGAACCGCTCGACAGTCGGCTTGCGGAAGTCGTAGGGAACGAAGCCCCAGACCTTGCCATGCCAATCTCGCAAATCGGGCGGCTTGCGTAGCTCCTGCACTATGGCCACGACCCCAACGATGGCCAGGATCAGTCGCCAGATTTCTTTGGGCTGGGGGCACTTGTTGTCAGCGTGTTGGGTTCCCATAGCTTGCAGGCTAGCGAAGACGCGTGACGTGCTCGGTTGTGTGAGGGAGTTGGCCGCAATTCGCGTTCGGACAGCTCGATCTCGTGAACTGCCGGAAACGCTTGTTCTTCTCATAGGCCGGAGCCGCGCCATCGATCGAAGAACGTACAGATCTGGTCCAACTCGAGTCGAGTCAGTTGCGGGCGCCCGTCGCAGCCGTTGGATCGAACGAGGGCGACAGAGCTGTGAGTCCGTAGAAGGCGAACGCCGCGGCGGTGAGGACATGCCATACCGCATGGCCCTGGAAGTAGCTATCAGGGTCGCAGATGGGTCCGCCCGTCCGGCCGAGCACATTGACGACGCCGGCGAGCGCGACGAGCACCACGACGACTACGAGCAGCCGGTTTGCCCGGCGTGAGAACCGGTGGCGGCCGGCTCGATGAACCAGCACCCCGGTGATCACAGCGCCGGCCCCTACGAGCCCCGCTGCGATGATGCCGAGATCCGGTACCAGCCCCGTAACGACGCCCACGATGATGATCGTCCCCGATGCAGCCCCGATCACCCGACGACTATCCCACCCGTACAACTCGCCGACACTACGTGCTGCGATGACGGCGAGTGGCGCCACAATCGTCAGATCGTGGAGCAAGCGGGCTCCTGGTGGCGCCGGGCCATGAAAAGCGACGCTGCCGATGCCGACACTCGCCAGCGCCAGACCGAAGAAGACCTCGACCGACGTATCGTCGCTGCGGCGGCGAAGAGCTTGCCAGATGAGCCAGGCACCGAACACCGTGTAGGCACAACTGGAGAGCGTGTTGACCGGTTGGTTCAGGATCCCCTCGCCGATCTCCTCACAGTCGGTCTCGCCGAGCTCCCCCCGCAGCACTATCGCGACGCCGATGTTGCTCATTGGGGGGCATTGTGCCAGCCAGGGACTCGACGGAGGACAGAGTGACGTGCCCAGCTGTCTGTGCGCTTCCATCACCGCAGTCCCTCTTCGCCCTCCGGCCAGGTCTGGCGATGGTCGATCCGGTCTAGAGTCGCCGGGCGACGTCCATGACCGGCACCGCCTGAGCCACACCGGCAGAGGTCGATGACACCCTCACACGAGACAGCGCTGGTTACCGCAGAACGTCACCACGTGTCGAATGGGGGAGGTGAGTTCAAGTCCCCGCTCGGACAGTCATCGGTTGAGCCGTCGCCAAGCTCTGAGGCACTAACGGTCGCCCCGGCCTCCCCTGCGGCTCGGTCCGCCTGCGACACGTCCAGCGGGACCCCGCTGGCGGGCGGCTCGCCGATCGGCTCGGCTGGTCTGCGGCGAGCCACTCTTGGCGCGGCGGCGTAGGTCAGGGTGCGGCTCGACGCTGTCTACCTTGATCGATGACGCGGCGACCAGCGGTTTCATGGTCGGGGCGAGCATGCCAATGATGCTGTCCCATACGGCTTGTTGATCGTCGAGTTCGGTGATACCGGGTCCGAATCGGAGAACGTCGACGATGTGCATGCTGCCGTCGGTGTAGACAAGAGCGGTCGGTCCGTCACCACCGTGTTGGTCGAGTAACCAGTACTTCCGCACGATCCGTTGTCCTCACCTAGCCGGTTGAATGTGCACCGCACTGTAGACCGTAGATGCCAGTCGGGGCCGGATATTTACGCCGTGTCTGGCTGATGCGAGGGAGAGCCAGTGGGATCGAGTCAGGCTGCGCGGAACACCATTCCGTAGTAGTCGTCGTAGGTCTCCCTGCGCACGACCCGATGTCGGCTACGACGGCCATGCCGAGCGACGGATCGTCGACGCTGAGTTGACCGAGCACTCGAACGCCGTTCTCCAGCTCGACGATGCCCAGGCCTAGACGCTCGACCTCGTACTCGGCTGGCAGGTTGTGGACGTGGGTGAACGTGATCAACGTGCCCTGGCGGGGCAGGGGCACGGGATCGAACCCGAAGAGGTCGTTGTCCCCGCACTCTTTACATCGCATGCGGAACGGGTAGTGAACGGTCGCACACTTCTGGCATCGGTAGGCATAGACCTGGCGTGTCATGTCAGCTCTCCCTCGTGAGGACCAGGCAGAGCACATTGTTGCCGAACCCGCCGAAGTTGCAGGTGAGACCGATCGTCGCACCGTCGACCTGTCGGTCTCCTGCCTCGCCTCGGAGCTGGGTGACGATCTCGTACGCCTGGGCGATGCCGGTGGCGCCGACCGGGTGTCCTCTGCCCTTCAGGCCGCCGGAGACGTTGACAGGGATCGTGCCGTCGAGCTCGGTTTCACCCCTCTCCAGTGCGAGGTGACCCTGCCCTTTCGGGAAGAAGCCGACCTCCTCACTCTGTGCGATCTCGAGGATCGTGAACGCGTCGTGGAGTTCGGCGACATCGACCTCGGAGGCTTCCACACCGGACATGGCGAAGGCTTGAGTCGCTGCTCCCCGCACCGCGCCGAGCGAGATCGGGTCCTCTCGCTCGGCGATGGTGTGGGTGTCCGTGGCCTGCCCAATGCCGGCCAGCCGCACCCGTGGTCGATCGACCCGGGCAGCGATCTCTTCTGACACGAGGAGAACGCAGGCGCCACCGTCGGACACGGGGCAGCAATCGAAGAACCGGAGGGGTTCGGCGACGTAGGGGTTGTTCGTCATCGCCTCCGGAGCATCGAGCACTCCTTCGATCGAGATCGACTGATGGAGATGGGCGAACTCGTTGCGGAGCGCGTTGTTCTGGTTCTTCACTCCCACCATCGCCAAGTGGCGCTCGGTCAGGCCGTAGCGATCCATGTAGAGCCTGGTGAACATGGCGGCATGGGCCGGCAATGTCACTCCGTAGATGTACTCCGCCAGGGGGTGGGTGAGCGTGGCGATGAAATCGGTCGCATCGAGCGCATTCACCTCGCGCATCCGCTCGGCGCCCGTGACCAGTACGACGTCGTGCAGGCCAGATGCGATGGCGAGGAAGCCCTGCTTGATGGCGGACGCACCCGACGCAGGACCGTTCTCGATCACCTCAGCGCCTGCCGGGGTGAGCGACAGAGTGTCGACGACTGCCGAACCCAGGCCGGTCTGGTGGTTGACGCGGCCCGCACCCATGTTCGCGACGTAGACGTGTTCGATCGCCGTCAGCCCGGCATCAAGCATCGCCAGCAGGGCCGGATACGCCGCAATCTCACTGAGGGGGTACTCGAGTCGGCCAAACGACGTGATGCCGATGCCTGCGACGTAGACGTCACGCATCGCCCACCCGCCCGCTCTGACGGCGACGTTGGAGCATCAGCGCCGTCCCGGTCGAGTCGTACATGGCCCGGGTGGCTGCGAGCGTGTCGGCGGGAGGCGTCGGTGGGTCCGACGGCGGGAGGATCGCAGCCTCGGCCTTGGCCAGGAGTTCCTCGGGCACTGGGCGGCGGCCGACGACCAACTTGTGGCGAGCCCGGTCGAAGAGCTCTCGGGTCAGCGCGTAGGAGGGCACGCCACCCAGCTCGTGAGGCGTCGAGAAGCGCTGCTCGAGCTGATATTCGATCATCCAGCGCCGAAAGCCGATGGGGGACTCGGCGACCACGAGCACGGCGTCGTGACCGAGGATGTCGATGTGATATTCCATCTTGGCGGCGAAGGCATGGGCCCCGATCCGGAGTCCTCTCCGCAGTGCCAGGGTGTGGAGCGACATGCCGAGCTGGGGCGTGACCTGGCGACCGTTGACGATGGCTGCCAGCTCGCCGTCGATCTGGGCGATCAGCACGTACTCGTCCTGGACTCGATGGCGGTGGTAGCCGAGCAGCTCGGCGTACACGCGTGCGGCGACGATGTCGTAGTAGTCGCGCTCGACGTGCATCAACGGCTCGACGTGTTCGAGCAATGTGGGTACATCGTCTCGCCCGACCTGGCGGATCACCATCGTGTCACCGCTCGCAAGCGTCATGAGCTTGGGTGGGTAGGGCTTCATCGGGCTGTCGACGGGCCGCAGGGTCTTCTCGAGATCAACCGGCATGGTGATCGGACTCCGCTCCCGGTTCCTGGTCGAGCAACGCGAGCGCCACCTTTTCCAGCGGTGAGGGGCATCGACGTGATGCGGATCCCGAGCGCATCCTCCACGGCGTCGGCCACCATCGGGGCGATGGGAATCATCGTGTGCTCACCGATGCCGCGGGCGCCGAAGGGGCCATCGGGTTGCGGGACCTCGATGATGATCGGGATCGTCTCGTCGGGCAGGTCCAACGCCGTCGGGATCTTGTAGTCGGTGAAGTTCGGGTTGAGAAGGCGCCCTTCGTCGTCGAATCGCATGTCCTCGTAGAGCACCGTCGCCAACCCCTGGAGGACTCCTCCGCTGATCTGACCCTCGACCAGGGTCGGGTTGATCGCCTTGCCCGCGTCAACGGCCAGGGCCACGGTGCGGACGTGCATTCTTCCCGTCTCGATGTCGATCTCTAGCACGATTCCGGCTGCACCCACCGTGTAGTGGACGTTGGGATGGCCGCCCTGGCTGGTTTCGGGGTCGCTGTGCGCCGACGTGAACTCGGGCATGTACTCGCCGCTACCCACGATGGGACCGCCCCGGTACGTGCCGTCCTTCATCTCGATCCCGTCGATGACGAAGTCGCGCAGAGGCAGCCCGAAATCGGGGTCGATGTCACACCGCACAGTCTCATCCTCGATGTGGAGACTGGCGTGGTCGTAGTGGAAGGCGGCGTTGACCGCATCGAAGATCTTCTCGCGGGCGTTCATCGCAGCAGCCTTCACCGCGTTGCCCGATCCCCAGGTCTCGTGGGAGGCGACCGTCTGCCATTCGTAAGGATTGCGGTCGGTGTCGGGGGTTTCGACTCGAATTCGTTCGGGTGGGACGCCGAGCACCTCGCCGGCGATCTGTGCCATGACGGTGAGGTACCCCTGTCCCAGCTCCATGCCGGACACGGAGATGTTGATGCTGCCGTCCTCGTTGAACTTGAGGAACGCAGCCGACGAGGCGTTGGGCGGCATGGCCGGGGCCTTCCAGAAGAGGGCGAAACCCTTGCCGACACGTTGGCGGGGATCGTCGGCCGTTTCCTTTTCGCCCCAACGGACGGCCGCCGCCACCCGATCGATCGCCTCCTGGAGGCCGGACGGATTCATCGCTGCTCCGTATGGCAGCAGGTCGTCCTCGGCGATGCCGTTGCGGCGACGGAACTCCACGGGATCGATCCCCAGCTCGTTCGCCAGACGGGTGACGTGCGATTCCAGCCCGAAATGGAACTCGGAGTAGCCGAATCCGCGATACGGGCCGCCCGGAGGGAGGTTGGTGTAGATGCACTCGGAGTCGATCTTCACGTTGGCGATCCGATAGGGGCCGGTTGCCGAGAGCCCGGCCGCGTTCACGACGTTTGCGCCGTATTCGACGTAGGCCCCGGCGTCCCACAGCAGGGTGTGCTCGAGCGCGGTGATCGTGCCGTCTTGCTTGGCTCCCATCTTGATACGTGCGACCACACCCTGGCGTTGATAGGTGTTGTAGAACTCCTGATCGCGCCGCCACCGCACCTTGACGGGATGGCCGCGTACGGTCGTGGCGAGCGCTGCGCCGAGGATCTCCATGCTCACGCCGGCCTTGCCCCCGAAGCCTCCACCGACATAGGGCGTGATCACCCGGATGTCTTGATGTGTGAGCCCGAGCGGGGCCAGAGCTTCGGCGAAGAGGTGCCGTTGGGTGTGCGGGGACTGGGAGGCGCTCCAGAGGGTGAGGCGGCCGGCGAGATCGAGCTTGCCCACGACGACGTGGGGTTCGATCGCGCAGTGGGCGTAGCGAGGCACGGTGTAGGTGTCCTCGAGCACCGCGTCGGCGTCGGCGAACCCAGCGACGATGTCGCCCTTGCGGGTCTTGCGCCAATGGGCGATGTTCGTCCCCGACTCCGGGAAGAACCAGGGAACGTGGGGGTAGTCGCCGAGGTCGGGATGGATGAGCGTTGCGTCGCTGCGGAGCGCTAGCTCGGGATCGAGGACTGGGTCCAGTTTCTCGTAGGTGACCTTCACCAGCGCGGCTGCCCGTTGGGCGCTCTTCGGGTCGTGGGCGATCACCGCCGCCACCTGCTCGCCGACGAAGCGCACACGGTCCTGGGCGAACACGTAGCGGTCCTGCATGTACAGCCCGAATGTGAACGGGAAGTCGGCCCCGGTGATCACCTTGACGACGCCCGGCGCCGCCTCGGCATCGGCGGTGTCGATACCGACGATTCGGGCGTGAGCGTGGGGGCTCTCGACGATCTCGGCGTGGAGCAAATCGGATCCGAAGTCCAGGTCGTCCACGAACTGGGCCGCGCCGGATACCTTGTCTCGCCCGTCGATGCGCGGCGCACGGGTGCCGACGTAGTGGAGCTCGGTCATGATCGGTCCCCTCGCTGGGCGGCGGCCATGACGGCCTCGATGATCGGTTCGTAACCGGTGCAGCGACACAGGTTCCCTGAGATCGCCTCCTGCACCTCTTCCCTCGTCGGGTGGGGTCGGTGCCGCAACAACTCGTGGGTTGCCAGCACGATGCCGGGAGCACAGAACCCACACTGGAACGAGCTGGCGGCGATGAGGGTCTCCTGGAGCTCGGTCAGATGGTCGTGGCCGATGCCCTCGACGGTGGTGATCTCCTGCCCGTCAGTTTCCACCGCCAGGACCAGACAGCTGCGCACGCTACGGCCGTCGAGCAGGACCGTGCAGCTTCCACAGTCGCCCCGCTCGCAGCCGATCTTGGGGCTCTTGATCCCCGCCCGAGTGCGCAGGACGTCCAAGAGCAACTCGCCGGGAGCGACCTCGAGAGGAAGTCGTTCACCGTTGACGAGCAGCGTGATGTCGTGCTTCATCGGGGTCGTCCTCAGACGAGAATCGTCGGACATGGCGGCCCACCCCCAGCGAGACGTGTCTCGGCAGCGCCCAGCCCGCGCTCGAGCATGACCCGACACATGTGCTCCCGATATCTCGCACTGGCCCGCAGGTCGGTGATCGGTGAGATCTCGTCGACGACGAGCGCCTTGGCTTGCTCGATCAGGTCGTCGGTGAGCGGCTGTCCCGCCGAGCACCCCCTCGATGAGTGAAGCTCGGCGCGGCGTCGGACCAACTGCGCCGAACGCCACTCGGGTGGTGTGGTCCGCGGCTTCGCAGCACAGCCACGCTCGCCTGCGCCAGGTCCTCGCCGCGGTAGCGAGCGAGCTTGACGAAGGAGGTCCCGTGGTCCTCCGACGGCGGCGACAGGGTGATGCCGGTGACGATCTCGCCCCGGTCGAGGATCGTGGTCTTGGGACCGAGGATGAAGTCGGTGATCGCGACGTTCCGCTCACCGTCGGGCCCTACAACATGCAGCACGGCGTCGTACACGAGGGCCACCGGACCGACGTCGCAGCTCGGGACCGCGGAGCACAGATTTCCGACGACTGTGGCCCGGTTGCGGATGCCGGTCGAGGCGAAGACGTGGGCCATCTCGGTCAGTAGGGGATAGCCGTCGAGGACCTCCGGCGATGAGAGCAAGTCGCTCAGCGTCACCAGCGCTCCGAGATGTAGGACGCCGTCCCGCGAGGTGAGGTCGTGGAGACCGTGGGACCGCCTTGAGATCTACGACAAGCTCCGGCGTCGCGGCGTTGTCGCGCAGCAGTGGGATGAGGTCGGTGCCCCCTGCCAGCAGCGCCGCGCCATGCCCGGCCAGCGACGCCACGGCTTCTTCGAGGGTCGCCGGCTTCGTGTACTCGAAGTCGACAGTGATCACCATAGGTGCGGTCACCGTAGGTCTGGTCGGACGACACAGCCAGGGCCCAAGGGCCCATCGGAGACGGCGCCGAGGCACGGCGAGCACCCCGAGGGCTACCCGGCTACGAGGCTGCCGCGAGTACCTTGAGGCCCTCGAGGAAGCAGGCCAGCGGGGCTTCGGTCGAGTCCGGCCCCAACCATCCCCACGCCGGGTTCCTTTCCGGCGATGCCGGTGTTGATCTGCGGAGCGATACCGGTGCGCAACACGAGCGTGGCATCGATCCCGACCGGGGTTCCGCGGTCCTCCAGGATCGGGATCCGGTAGGCGGGGTGCTCACCGAGGGTGATCTCGTACATCGCGAGTGTTCGCTCCACAGCACCTGCCGCCGTACCGCCGACGAACCCGACGATCGCTGGCGAGGCGGCCATGGCGAAGCCGCCGAGGCCCACCGTCTCGGTGATCGCTGAGTCGCCGATGTCGGGGTTGGCATCATCGGCAGTGAACGTGCCCAAGTAGAGACCCTCGACGTTCGGAGCGGGCGCGGTGAACCATCGGTCGCCGGTGCCGGACAGTCGGATACCGAATTCGGTTCCGTTGCGGGCCATCGTCGTCACGAGGGTCGATCCCTCGACAGCCCCAGCGGCGTCCACGGCCAGCTTTCCTGCGGCCATCACGACATTGAGCAGGAAGTGGTCGTTGCCGTCGATGAAACGGTAGACGGAACCTCGTTGATCGGACGATCGTTCGGTGCCTTCGATCAGCGCCGGTCCGAGAGCCCGCAAGAAAAGCGACGTAGCCGCACGGTTGCGGTTGTGGCCGTCGTCGCCCATCTGCAACGCCTGCGCGATCAGAACACCGAGGTCGAGCGGCCCTCGCCGTCGGATGGCGTCCGCCAGCGTGGGGGCGAGCACCGTCTCCATCCACCGCAGGCGATCGATAACCTCGGCGCCGAACGCCCCATACCGCAACACCTGGCCGAGGCCCTCGTTGAGGGTCGCGAATGCCACGCCCTCGCCGGCGGCGTCGCGCACGACCGCGACCGGCATCGATGGGCTGATCACCCCGGCCATGGGTCCCACCGCCCGGTGGTGATGGCAGGGCGATAACTCGATCTTGGGCGCGAGCGCGGCGGCTGCCTCAGGGTTCTCGGCCATCCGCTCGTAGAGCAGCGCTCCGATCAATGCGCCGCGCAGCGGTCCGCTGCAGTCGGCCCACGCGATCGGCGGACCCGCGTGGAGGAACTGACCCTCGGCCAGCTCGGGCATGGCCTCCCGAGGCAGGAACGATGTCGACGAGTTGGGGTCGGACCCCGAGTAGCCGCTGCAGTGCCAGGGTGTTGGCGCTGTCGGTGCTCGAGCGCGCTGCGAGCTTTGCCAGAACGGCGGCGGCGCCGCTCACGGGTGGGCGCCAGTCGACGCGACCGACCCGAACTCCCTGGGTCTCGAGGGAGGCCGCCAGCAGATCGACGCCGGCGGATGTCACCACGGGTTCTGTGTGGAGAAGCCGTGAGAGCGGGTTCATGGGAGCTCGCCCTTGGCCAACGCCACAGCGTGACGAGCGGCGGCGGCGTTCGAGAGCCAGACGGAAGCCCCCGCCTCCTGGAGGTCCGAGGCCTGACGATCGCGGTCCTGGGGATCGTGGCTCGTGCCGCAGAGCGACACCACCACCGCCACGCCCGCGTCGGTTGCCGCCCGGATGGCGGGCGCCAACTCGGATGCCGGATCGGGATGGGCGCCGTGGCCGAGCACGACATCGAGCAGGATCACGGCGGTGGCGGGGTCGGCGGTGACATGACCGAACTGTTCGAGGCGCGAGCGGTAGTCGATCATCGGGTGGGGTCGGCCTTGGGTGTAGTCGTCGGCGCCGAAGTCGATCAGGTCGTGGTGCGGTGCGGCAGGATCGGCGTCGGCGATGGCTCTGGCCTCGTCGCGCAGCGTGCCGCCCGAGAAGAGCCCACGGAGCACGCCCGGACGCACGGGTCGGCCCATGGAGATGGCCACGACAGTGGTCGAGGTGGTGCGCAGCCGAGCATGCGAGTGGCCTCCAGGCGTGGCCCCCTCGAGGGTGGTGCCCGACTCGCCGAGCATGGCCATGACCGTCGGGGTTGCGCACCTGGCGGCCGCCTCCCGGACTGCCGGGCCACCTCAGGCGCCGAAGGTTTGGTGACGATCACGATCACCTCGACCGACGGGTCGGCATCGAGCGCGTCGATGGCGCGGACAGGTTGATGCCGCGCCGACCTCGACGGAGAGGTCCCGGCTTCCCGTGCCGAGGGCATGGCGGACCCCGACCCCGGCGGCGTCGAGAAGGCAGCACAGCTGCTGGATGCCCGTGCCCGAGGCGCCAGTGATTCCGACGGGTCCGGGTAGCACGACGTTGGCGAAGCCCAGTCCCGACACCGTTGACGATCGTCGTACCGCAGTCGGGCCCCATCACCAAAAGGTCTGTGCGGGCCGACTCCCGCTTGAGCAGCACCTCCTGCTCGATCGGGACGTTGTTGCTGAACACCATGACGTGGAGACCGGCGCGCAAGCGCTGCCATCGCTTCGACGAAGGCATGAGGACCGGGCACCGAGACCAACGCCACGTTGGCTCCGATCCTCCGGGTCACCGACTCGATGGTTCGTCCCAAGGGCACGATGCGGTCCTCGCGTCGGGACGGACTCTGGTCGCCCGCGAGAGTACCTCGTCGAGCGGTCCTCTTGGCGACCTCGAGGTCGGCAGCGTCGGCCGCACGTATGGCAACGAGCAGGTCGTCCGGTCCGACGTCGGGCGGTTTCTTCCCGGTCGAAGCCCATTCCAGCCAGAAGCTCGAGGTTCATGTTGGTGGCCATAGCGACCAAGGCGTCCTGAACACCGGGAAGCTCGAGGAGGGCGCGGCTGGCCTGCATCAGCCGAACAGAGTCGTGGTACTGCGCCCGCCGAACCTCGACGCTGGTGATCACTGTCGTCCTCCGCACACCCGGTTGCCCCGGCGAGTACTCCCTGGGCCAGGGCGCGGCCCGAGCTGTGACCTACGGGCCAGGACGTCGTCGATCGCATCGTCGATCGAGTCCGCAACCGGCGAGCCCCGCAGCAACGAGCCACCGGGAGTGCCACCTCGCCGATCGAGCGCGTGGCCGATCAGCGCGCACGACAACGTCGTGGTGTCGTGGCGGCGAGCGGAGAAGTGGCGGTCTCACGGACGAGATCGAGGCGGGCTGTGCTCGGATCACCGACGGCTGCACCGAGGTGGAGAAACGCGGCGAAGGCCCCGGCGAGCAGGTCGTCGCCCGATGGTGTCAGACCGGTGCCCCGGCCGAGGAGCTCGCTTCGCAGCCTCGATGAGCCGTGCGACGGCCGCCGACCCGCCAACGAAGCCACCGAGCCGTCGGTCGATTGGCAGCTCCACGTGCTCGGGCCAGAACATCGACGGTGTGCTCGAGCTCCGCCACGACTGGTCGCCGGCAGCACCGGCCTCGGGTCCCACCAGCGGGAGACGAGCGATGCGTTGTCCCTCGACAACAATGGCACCATTGCCGACGAGAAGCCGCCGTGTGCCGGGAAGGTCGTGCACTACGACGCAGTTCGGAAGTCGTACCGCCTCCGGCCCGGCACACGACGATGACCGCTCCCCACCGCAGCCCATACGGCGAGACGGGAGGCTGCCGAAGTAGCGGCCAGTCGCAGCGGTCCCTCGATCAGGTCGCGGAGCGCGCGCTGGCGAACATGCGTGCGCGATCAGCCGAGGTCCACGATGGCGGCCACGGTGCCGCCGCCCGACGGTCCCTGGTGCATGGCGGCCACCGAAACGAACACGGCAGGGTCAGCCGACTGCGGCTGCGACGACTCCCCCGACGGCTCCCTTGATCTGGCGGTGGTGATGTACGTCGGAGTCGTTGAGCATCACCTGCCGCCTGCCGCGGAGACGGGCCGCTCGGATCGGCCTCGCACTTGACGAACACGTTGACCAGGCGACCGTCGATGTCCTCGGCGCGGGCCCGATCCGGCAGTTGCAGGCCGGCGGAACGTATCGCCTCGTAGACGCCGTCGATGTCGATGGCGTCCTCCATCACGCTGTGCCCCGCGCGATAGCGGCCCCCGACGCCGCGGGCGTTGCCGACGACAACCGTCTGGGCCTGGTCGAGCTCGACACCCGACGAGCACGAGGCCACGGACGAGAAGAGCGAGAAGTCGTGGGCGATCTGCTCGGCTGACGGCATCTCGATCTCGCCCAGTGCCACCGCGATGCCGAGCGCCGACGTCCCGTTCGAGATGTCCATCGACTCCAGCGTCTGCTCGGTGAACACGTTCTGCCCGCGCGCCCTTGGCCTCGGCGATGGTCTCCATCGTCAGCAAGCGGCGTCTTTGTCTGCACGTAGTGGACGTCGGCACGGGTCGTCGATCCCGGCGTCGTGCATCGCCCGTCGTACTCCCTCGGCGACCTTCTCGACCATGGCAGGCCGGCCGATCTCCTCGGGCAGGATCACGTCGCTCATCGCAATCCCGACGGTGAGACGTAGATCATCGCGTTGGTTCGCCGGCTACTCGTGCAAACACCGTGGCGTGTGGACAGAAGCACCCCGTCGACGCCTCCCGACCACACCATCGGGATCTGAGCGATCTCGTCGGACGGACCTGGTGCCGTGCGACGCGAGGACGTCGCGAAAGGCGCGCATCGGCGAGAATGCGGGTGAAGTCGTTCACACCGCCGTTGCCCTCGGTCTTGCCGATGACGGCGATGACCTCATCCGCAGCGAAGACGCCGTCGTCGATGAGACGCTCCAGTCCCGACGCATCCGAGACGCCCTCGAGAACCACCTTGCGGACTTCGATCGCCATGACATCTCCCAGGCTCTGGATGCGCGACGAGGATAGTGGCAGCCTCCGAGGGCGGATAGAGGACTAGGGCCCTCGTCAACGGCGCTTCACCTGTTGCCGACGATCTCGTTCAGAGTCCGTGAGCGAAACCGTCGCCTACCGATCGAGGGGGCTCAGTGCGGCTTGGAGCGAATGACGTGCTGCTCCATGAGCACCGCAGTCGATCTCGCCGATCGTCCAGCGTGCATCGGTAGGGAGTTCTGCGGCGGAGCGGTGCGCGAGCATGTTGATTGTCGCTCGCTTCGAAGAAACGTCTTGGGAAGAGCGGGGCGAAGATGCCTCCGTCTCCTCCCAGGACCCGCCGTGGCGTGTGCCAAACCGTGCTCCTGTTTGAAGGTGCCTGATTAATGATTGTGGTGGGCGTTGCGAGCGGGAAGAGTGCGGCGACCCGGTGAGTCTTCCTCACCCCGGGAACTGGATGGCAGTATGGCCTCATGACTCATGGGGGACGACTCGCTGCCCGTACTCTGAAGGCCGCCGGCGTGGACTGTCTGTTCACGCTCTCGGGCGGCCACGTCATGGGGATCTACGACGGTTGTCTCGACGAGGGCATCCAGGTTGTCGACGTGCGCCACGAGCAGGCCGCGGTCCATGCCGCCGACGCCTGGGCGCGGCTCCATCCCGGCCGAGTCGGTGTGGCGGTGCTGACTGCCGGGCCGGGGGTGACCGACGGTGTCACCGGCGTGGCCAACGCCTGGCGAGCCAACTCTCCCATCGTCGTGATCGGCGGCCAGGGTCCGTTCTCGAACCTTGGGCGGGGATCACTTCAGGAGATGGATCACGTAGCGCTGATGCGGCCGATCTCGAAATGGGCCGACGCCTGCTACCAGACCGAACGCATCGGCGAGTACCTGGAGAGCGCCATTCGGTCGGCGCTCTCGGGTGTGCCGGGGCCAGCCTTCCTCGAGATTCCCATGGACGTCCTCCATGGCCCCATCGACCTCGACACGCTCCAAACGCCGCGATTTCGCGACTACCGCGTGTCGTCCACCGCACCCGTGGAGCGGCTCGGGGAAGCGGCTGAACTGGTCGCTTCAGCCACGCACCCGATGGTGATGGCCGGTACCTCACTGAAGTGGAGCGAGGGCGGGCCCGCACTCGCACGCTTCGCCGAGTCGCTCGCCATCCCGACATTCACCAATGGCATGGCTCGCGGACTCCTCTCGATGGACCACCCACAGTTCTTCAACCGCACCCGCAGAGATGCGCTCGGTCGCTCCGACCTCGTCGTGCTTGCTGGTACGCCGCTCGATTTCCGCATGAAGTTCGGCCAGTCGATTCCGCCCGACGCCAAGATCGTGCAGCTCGATCTCGACGAGACCCTGATCGGTCAGAACCGAACAGCGGACGTGGGTCTCGTCGGGAACCTCGGCGCCAACCTCGACGCGCTGGCCGACGTCCTGGTGGCAGCGGGCGGGCCACCCAGTTTCGCTGAATGGACGACCGAGCTCCGTCAGGGCGAAGACGAGGCCGAAGCGGCCCTGGCATCGCAATTGGGCAGCGACGAAGTGCCCATCGATCCACTCCGTTTGTGCAAGGAAATCGCGGACGCGATCACCGACGACATGATCGTCATCGGCGACGGCGGCGACATCGTCGCCCAGGCATCAAAGGTCCTCAAGGTTCCCAAGAACGGTGCCTGGATGGATCCCGGACCCCTCGGAACCCTCGGTGTAGGCATGCCGTTTGCGCTGGCGGCTCAGATCGCCAATCCCGACAAGCGTGTAGTGATCGTGTACGGCGACGGCTCGTTCGGTCTCAACGGCTTCGAGTACGACACCGCTGTTCGGTTCGGGCTGCCGATCGTGGGCATCGTCGGCAATGACGCCGCCTGGGGCCAGATGCTGCGACCTCAGGCAATGCTCTTCGGTGAAGAGCGGCTCGTGGCCACCGAGCTCACCTCGGCGCGTTACGACCTCGTCGTTGAAGCGCTCGGCGGCCACGGAGAACACGTGACCGAGCCCGGAGGAATCGCTCTTGCCATCGCACGAGCCTTCTCCTCGGGTAAGCCGGCGCTGGTGAACGTCGAGATCCGCAAGGACACCGGCGCCCCCAAAGGCTCAATCTATGTATAGACGCACTCGGCCGCTCCGGTTGCGACCGACGTGGGCATCGAGGCGTACGCGACCGATGTCGTCGTCTTCTAGTGTTCATTCCTGAAACACGTCGGATCAGTCGACAGCGAGTGGTGCACAGTGTTCGTCGTCAACGCCGTTGGCCCGTACGAACACACATGCGGTTTCTGGCAGCCCGAAGTCTTCGAACGCTTGCTGCATCCCGGTGTTGGTGTCGCACCCCTCCGTGGTCTGGAAGATGTCGCCGATCTGCAGGGATCCATCACCGACCGATCGGATTCCGATACCGCACAAGTCGATCTCGGCTTCCTCCCACACCAGGCGTCCACCGAGGTCTTGGACCTCAGCCTCGCGAAGAGGGCTGAATGTCCTGATCATCAAGACCGTGTGGATGTCGCTGCCCCCGTCGTTGAGGGCGATCCTCCACTCCTCCTCCTGCAGGCCAGACGACGAGAATGTCTTCGATGCGGGGGTGGTCTCCCACGACGCTGCAGGGCAGGTGAGTGAGACCTCCGTGCCCTCCGAAGGCACATCGGTCAGCGTCAGGTGGACGGCGGAGCCGGCGTCGATGCTGAACTGCATCTCGCATCCGCTGAGCCCCGCGGTGGCTCCGGGCACCCAACGGTTGTAGGGGCCCATCTCCGAAGCTGAGAACCAGAGCTGGAGCAAGTAACTGTCGGACTCGACGACGAGCGGCTTCTGGGACACATACGGGAACAACGCGTTGTCGTAGTCGGGATCCGGCTGAGGTTCGCGAACGACCTGACTAGTGGCGAAGGAGTCGGAGTCAACCTCGACCGCGAAGCCCCCGATGGCGTTATCGAACGCTAGCTCGCCTTGGAACAGCACACCGGCCAGGTAGCTGCCGGCAGCGTCATCGATTCCGCTGATCGAGACCGTGACCGTTCCGGGCTCGAACGCGTTGGCGTCACCCTCAGGTCCGCCATCATCGGCCAGGACATGCCAGATCCCCAACCCGGCCAGCGCGACGACCACGATGCTGATGACCTCGATCAGCCACGGGTTCCTGATCTCTTTCCGAGGTCTCACCCGTGCGATATCCGCACCAGAGGAGGGCTCGTTCGACGTGCTCATGTCAGCTCCTCCTGCCTCGACCGCACCCAGCCGACAAAACGCCGTCCCACACCCGAACCCGAGGCGGCCCTGCGAGAGTTTGACCAGGGCTATGGTGGCACGCCCCCTGGGACTTGAACCCAGAACCTGCGGACGAAGAGTTCGCCAGTTTCTAGCCCAGAAATCTGACCGGGTCCAGCTAGCAGGGTTTTGTCCACTGTCCGGTCAGTGCAACCCAGCCCGGTGAGTACCGGAGAGTCTGGCACCCACTTCGGCACCCTGAGTCATGGTACTTGGGCGGGTTGTGCCTCGGGTCTGGAGGACGGTGTGAGCGGAGTCGGTCCGCATCAGGGAGTGCCGCGAACCGGTATATCGGGCGACCCGGTCGAGGTCGCTGGCCATGGTGCCCATCAGAAGTGTCAATCAGGCCCCGCAGGCTCGTCAGAGCCAGGAGGTAGCCGACTTCGTTTAACGGTCCATAGTCGTTGGGTTCTGGACGGAGGTCCGCGAGCGAGAGCGGCCCTTTCATGACTACGGCGATCCGGGGGAATCCTGAGCCGTCGCCCTACCACGAAGCGACAACCTGAACCTGTCCTTTTGAGCCAGGCCCGGTCGTCGTCTAGAAAAGACAGAGGGGCAAAATGACCGATACAGCAACACACACGATCGTTGACCGAGGCGAATGGCTTCAAGCCCATCGGGACCACTTGGTGAAAGAGAAGGAGCTCAGCCGCGAGCGGGAACGAATAGCGTCGTTGCGAAGGGAACTGCCATGGACCGAGGTTCCCGCCGACTACATGTTCCAGACGCCGTCCGGCGTGGCGAGCATGGCCGAGTTGTTCGACGGGCACTCCCAGTTGATCGTCTACCATTTCATGTTCGGTGCCGACTGGGGGGCCGAAGGCTGCCCGATCTGCTCGTTCTGGGCCGACAACTACAACGGCACGCCGACACATCTGGCCGCACGCGACACCGTGTTCGTGGCGGTGTCGAGCGCCACGGTCGATCAGATCGAGACCTATCGCAAGCGCATGGGATGGGACTTCCGATGGGTGTCGTGTGCCGGCTCCACATTCAACATTGACATGGGCGCCACGGCTACTCCCGAACAAGTCGAAGCGGGCGCGCACACCTACAACCTCGGCACCTCACGACCATTCGGTACAGAGTCAGCGATGATCAGTGTGTTCTTCAGCCAAGGCGATCGGGTGTTTCTTACCTTTCAGGTCGCCGCCCGCGGTCTCGACCTGGTCAACGGCACGTACCACCACCTCGACCTCACCCCCAAGGGTCGGGATGAGGCCGATCTTCCCTTCTCGATGGCATGGCTCCGCCGCCACGACTCCTATGACGGATAGACGGCTGACCGTCGCACCTCTGCCATTACCCACATCCGTTGTCGCTCTCGATAGCCAGAACGCTTCCTTGTGGCTGTCAATTGGAGGTCGACCTGTGAGCCACGATTGGCCGGTTAATGCTGGGACAACAGCGTCGCCGAGGCGTTCTTCAGCTCGTTGAAGCGTGAGCTCGTGCACCGCTACCGGTTCGAAGACCGAGCCGGCGCCCGCTGGGCGATCTTCGCTTGGATCAACCGTTACAACACCCGAAGGCCACACTCGAAACCTGAGCCTCCTCAATAGGGGGAACGGTTCCCAAAGCTGTCAGAACCCCATGCTGCGGCCGATCATCTCCTTCATGATCTCGTTTGTGCCGCCGCCGATGGGTGTCCAGCGCATGTCGACCCATGCCTGGGCGATCGGATGGCCCTGTACGTAGCCATATCCTCCGTGCAATTGCAGACACCGGTCCACCGTGCGCTGCTGAAGATCTGTTGCCCACCACTTCGCCATGGCAGCCTCTTGAGGTTTCAGCGATCCCGCGTTCCGATCCATGACGCACCGATCGATGAACGTCTGTCCAATCGTCACCTCGGTCTCCATCTCGGCGAGGAGGAAGCGGGAGTGCTGGAACGTGCCGATGGGTCGTCCGAACGCTTGACGTTCCTTGCAGTACTCGATGGTCCAGTCGAGAGCGGCTCGGGCGGATGCGATCGAACTGACGGCGATGAGTAATCGCTCCTCGTTGAGTTCCTTGCCCATGAGATACATGCCGGAGCCAGGGTTCCCGATCAGGTTGGCTTTGGGCACAACGGCATCGTCGAAGAACGCTTGGGCGGTGTCCTGCGCATGCCACCCCACCTTTTTCAGCGGAGGTCCAATCTCGAATCCGTTTGTTCCCCGTTCGACGGCGAGTAGCGAGACACCCCACTGTCGCTTGTCGGGATCTGTGGAGCAGGAAACGATGATGACATCGGCGTTCACGGCGTTGGATACGAACGCCTTGCTGCCGTTCACGACATAGTCGTCCCCATCTTCGACCGCTGTGGTAGTGATCGCACCGAGATCGCTTCCAGCGCTCGGCTCGGACATGCCGACGGCAAGGATCGTGTCGCCCGAAACCATGCCCGGAACCCAGCGCCGCTTCTGGTCGTCCGTGCCGTAGTTGAGGACATAGGGTGCGACGATCGTGCTGTGAATTCCGAACCCGGGCCCCGAGCAGTTTGCTCGCTGGAGCTCTTCGGCGATGATGGCGGGGTATCGGAAGTCGTCGGTGCCGGCTCCGCCGTACTCCTCTGGAGCTGACATGCAGAGCAGGCCCTGCCGGCCGGCCTTCTGCCAGGCATCCCGGGGAACGATGCCTTCGGATACCCATCGGTCGTGGTGCGGTTTGATCTCGCGCTCGATGAATCCCCTGACCGAGGAGCGGAACAGATCATGGTCGTCACTGAAGATCGTTCGGTTCACATTGCCTCCTACGACCTCACCGTAGGCCATTCGATCTGAAGCCAATCGGCGGCGAGCGGAACGGCTGGCCCTCTACGACGTGCCAGGTGATCTCGCCGACAACGGTGGTCACGGGCACCGGTGGGTGGTTCGCTGGGCTCGGCAGGGACGGCACGTCACTGAGCCAACACCACCGTTGACGTCATTCGAGGTCTGCTGGCGTGCTGATGTGGTCGACGATCAAGTCGATTCGGTGGTGTCGTGACGGAGGTGTGATGCCAGAGACGGGGTCCAAAGCCTCTTGGTCCCAAGTCAATCGACGGTTCATGATCAGCTCATGAAGGATGTGTCAACGCGGGTCCTGCTCTCGATCAGTCTCGCTGTGACCGTCGTCGGCGTGTTGGATGCGCTCATCGGCAACGACTGGGACCTGCTGGTGGTCTTCGGTATCTCCGGGCTGTTGCAGTTGGCGCTCTGGCTCCGGCAGCGGGCCTCGCGCACCCCGGTCACATTGCGAGCTGATCTCGCCCATCGTCTCGAACGGCAAGCTCAGAGGACCGGCGAACCCTTTGATACGGTGCTCGATCGCGCAGTCTCCTGGTACGAGAACGGTCTGTACGGGTTCTCGTCGACCGCACGCTAGCGACGGTCGGATGGACGACTCCGGGCCTCGGTCGGTTGGACCCCTCACCGTTCTCCTAGAACCCGGCGCCGACGCAGAGCGTCTCGGTGGGTCCGCTGTGCTCGGCGCGAAGGGCGCCTCGCTCGCCAATCTTGTCTCGTCGGGGATCCCGGTTCCATGCGCCGGCGTGATCGCCAGTCGGGCGTACGTGGAGATTGCCGAAGACGACGCCGTGCGCTATTTGATCGAGCGCATCAACCGTGGAGAGGACATCGACGACGAGGTCGTCGACGAGATCTTCGCATCTGTTCCTCTCGACCCGCAGATCGAAGCCGACATTGCCGACCTGGCCGCCCTCGTGGGCCGGTCTGGGCTCCTCGCCGTGCGATCATCGGCGACCGTCGAGGACCTGTCGGGTGCATCGTTCGCCGGGCAGTACCGGTCCATTCTCGATGTCGACAGCACCGACCAGCGGCGGTCATGGCCTCGGTCCGGAAGGTCTGGGCCTCGCTGTGGCATCAAGCCCCGGCGGTGTACCGACGGGCCTTCTCGATCGATCCGAGTTCGGCGACCATGGCTGTGGTGATGATGCGGATGATTCCGGCCACGTCGGCGGGAGTGGTCTTCACGAGAGACCCTTCGGGAACCGACGGCGCACGAGTTGAATCGGTCGACGGACTCGCAGAGTCTCTGGTTTCCGGGCAGAAGACACCTTCGGCCTGGGTCGGCGACTCGACGACACTTCTGAGCGCAGTGCCCGAACCGGCCAGGATCGCATTGGAGCTGTCGCAACGAATCGAGGAAGCAGCCGGCGTCCCCCAGGACGTCGAGTGGGCGGCGATTGGCGACAAGGTCTGGATAGTTCAAGCGAGGCCGATCACCGTGCTCGATGACCACGACGGATTCGACACCCCGATCGATGATCACGAACTCACGACCGCGGGAATCGCCGAAATGATACCTGGCGTCCTCCCCCCTCTGGGTTGGGCGCTCAACCAATTCATGCTCGACGAGGCCTTCCGGTCCGTACTCGCCAATCTCGGTGTTCTCCGCGGTTCCGAGCACGAGGATCGTCGCCTCGTGCGACGGGTCCGAGGGAGGGTGGCCATCGACTTCGATCAACTCCGAGCGATTGCCAGCGAGGTCCCCGGTGCGGTCGAACAGCTCGAGGACCAGTACTTCGGGACCACGGACGGCACGACCGGTCGGACGACGACTCCGAACCGCTCAAGGCTGGCCAGAACCTGGCTCGAACTCCAGTCCATTCGCACGCAGCGCGTCGCCATCGACGCGGCCGACGTCGTGGTCCAATCGGTACAGCGGATACGACCGCGACGTCCAGCGTTGAACGTCGCCTCCGACACCTGGCTCTTGGCCTACGCCTCCCGGCTCACCGATCTTGCCGCTCGTGGTCTCGCTGCCGAGCTGGGTGTCGCTGCGGCCGCTGCTGCCACCTACCAGCAGCTCGAGTCGCTGTTGATCAAGTATCTGGGTAAGGACGGTGTGACCGCGGCTCTCCGAGTGGTTTCGGGGGTCGGAGCTGGTGTCGACCACGAGAGTCACGCCTCTGCCTGGGTGTTCGCCGGGCCCACCTGGGAAGAGTCTGGATCAGCGCCACCCGGTGTCGACGTCGACGTGGTCGAGCAGGGTCGACGCCGCGCCCAAATGGTCAGCGAGCTCCGCCGGCAGGTCACGACAACCCCAGGTTGGGGTCGACGCCGGTTGCTCACCGGGCAGGTGATCGATGTCCGATTCCGAGTGCTCCGACGACTCATCGAGCAGACCGTTGACCACCTGCGTCGGCGGGAAGCGACCAAGGCCGCCTTTCTCGAGCTCGGCGGTGAGGTCCGCCGTGTCCATCTCGAGTTGGGTGCACGACTCGTCCGCCGTCGCATGCTCGACGATGCCGTCGATGTCGCACTGATGACACCAGCCGAGATCCAGTCGGCTATCCAAGACGGATCTCCCGTACGACCCGACGAGCTGCGGAACCGCCGGAACTGGATCAGCTGCTTCGAGGCCGAGGGATCCCTGCCCCACCGATTTCGAGGCCTTCCTACTCGCACGCCCGAACCCCTACCTTCCGGCCGGATTCTCCGAGGCTGGGCTGCCAGTCCTGGACGCCGTCACGGTCGCGCTCGCGTGGTCCGGCACCGGCGGGATCTCCTGCTCGAAGGAGAAATACTCGTGGCCGAGACCACGGACCCCTCGTGGTCACCCCTGTTCGTGCGGGCCGGGGCCATCGTCGTCGAGCGTGGTGGACCGCTGTCGCATGCTGCGATCCTGGCCCGAGAACTGGGTCTGCCGGCCGTACTCAACGTTGAGGGTGCCACGCGTGTGCTCGACCGCCGGTTGGTCACCGTCGACGGCACGTCCGGGCGGATCGTGATCGAGGAGGAGTCGACGTGACAGGCGCCCCGAAAACGCTCCGACCCTCCAGTCGTGTGCCGTGGCCGCGCCGATCTTCGACGGCCGACGTATTCGATGACACGGACTGCGATCGACTCATGGTGTTCGTTCCCGCCATCATGAGCGTCGGCCTCGTGTTCTCCTTCGCCACGGTCATGAGGGACGTGTTGCGCTGGTCCGGCGGGCGGGCACGCCGTCGACGAACGGCCATCGAGGCGGGTTTCGTCGCGTCGGCAGTCCTCGACGAGGCCAGAGCCGAACCCGACGACATCGGGGTCCTCTCTCGACCGTCGTATCTACTCAGTGCACTGGTCCTCGTGGGCGGGGCGGCGTACATCTCGATCGGCTCCACTGCGAACTTTCTCCGTGGCGGAGGGCCGGTGCGTGACATCGGATGGTTGTTGGCCATCTCCCTGGGACTCTCGGTTCTCCTGGGATTCCTGGGTGCCGTCTCGCTTGCGGTCTTCATCGCCTGGCCTATGCCCCCACCGTGGACGTTGGGGTCGCTGCGAACCACGCCACTTTCCACGACGCCGGGGGAACGAGCAGCCCGTCCGCCGTTCGTGCTCACGATCGCCACATGGGTGGCCGCAGTCGGCACGGCGATGATCGTCCTCATGGTTGCCTCGGGGCGCAGCCTCACCTGGGAGATCGACCGTCCGATCTCGGATTGGATCCTGGAGCTCGAAGGCCTGGAACGCTTGAACGTGCTCGACTGGTTTGGCGCGACGAGCGTCACCGTCGCATTCGTCGCCTTGATCGGGTTCTCGGCGTTCCGCTGTCGCGTGATGGCCCTCCTCTACCCGGTGGTGTTCGTCGTCAGCTGGATCTCGACCCTGCTGTTGATGGCGATCATCGAGCGCGAGCGACCGCTCGGGATCGACAACGATTCGTTCCCGAGCGGCCACCTGGTCCAGGCGGTTCTGGTCGCCGGTCTCGTACCCCTGGCGATCTGGGTGCTCACGGGGGAGTCGCGGTTCGCCACCCTCGCCCGTGCGGTACTCGTTGCCTTGGTGCTCGCCACTGCTCTGGGTCGCATCCATCGGCAGGAGAACTGGCCGCTCGACGTTCTCGCCGGGGCCCTGCTCGGCCTCACCGGCGTCCTCACCACCCACTGGGTCATGTATCACAGGAACTGGCACCAGCGATGCGGCAGTTGCCCGTGGTCGGATCATCCGACAGTCGTCCCCTGGCAGCGAGGACTGTTCAGGGTGAGCCCGCTGACGAACAGGCTGCTCACCTACACCGGTGCGGCTCTTGCGGTGGCCGCCGCCGGCGGCCTCGTGACGGCCTCGCTGTTCGAAGGACTCCCGACCGATCCCGAGGGCAGCGGGTTCACTTCAGCGATCTCCACGCCTGTGCAGCTGTCGTTGGCTGCCGTCGTCGGTGCCGGAGGCCTTGCGGCCCTACGGTGGAAGATGCCCTCGGCCCTGGCCATCGCGTTCGGCGCCACCGGCCTGGGCGTGTTCGCGTCCGTACAGTACTCGCCCGCTCTGACGATCCTTCTAACCGTGACGGTCATGGTGCCGGCGGTCCTGATCTGGATTGCGTGGCAGACGAATGCGACCTGGGGGAGCATCGCTGCGCTGGCTGTGACAACCAGCTCGCTTCTGCTGGGGACTGCGGCAGGCAGCTTGAGCGTGCACCATCACTTCTTCGGCCCGACCCACCCCGACTCGATCGCCACAACGAGCTTCGAGCAAGCGGAGTGGCTGTGGCTGGGTGGAGCGACCGACCGCTCGGCCGTGATCGTGGCGGCAGGCTTCGAATCGGGAACGACCGCAATGATCCTCCTGGGCGATCCGCAACGACCGTCGGCGGAACTCGCCGCACCCGTCGACACCTTCGGGCTGGCTCGCTTCGAGCTGGCCGGTCTCGACCCGGCGACAACGTACAACTACAGCGTCGTGGCGGCGCACAGCGATCATCCACAGAGAGCAGATGCATCGTTCACAACGCACGATACGGGGCCTCAGGATCTGAGAATCGCCCTCGGTTCGTGTGCTCGGAGCGGCTCGAACGGCGCGGTGTACGACGCGATAGTGGCCAGCCAGCCCGATCTGTTCCTTGCGTTGGGTGATCTCCACTACGGAAACTTGGCGTCGGTGGATCCTGCCGACCACATCGAGGCGTACGGCCGCGCCGTCGCCAACCCTGGCCCAGCAGCGTTGTTCAGCTCCACGCCGACAGCGTATGTGTGGGACGACCACGACTATGGGCCGAATGACGCCGACAGTTCGTCGCCCTCGCGCGACGCTGTCTCGCTGGCCTACCGGGCTGCGGTTCCACACCACGGGGTCTCACCCGATCCAGTCGACCCGATCAACCAGGCGTTCTCTGTAGGCGATGTCCGTTTCGTGTTGATCGACACCCGCTCCCACCGCACGCCCGACTCGATGTTGGGGGTCACCCAGCGAGAATGGTTGATCGAGGAGATCCTCGACTGGTCGCCCCAGTCCAGTCTCGTGGTCTTGGTGAACCCAACACCGTGGATCGCTGCCGATGGTGTCGGTTCGGACAACTGGTCGGCCTATCCGACCGAGAGGGCCATGATCTCGGATGCGCTCGCCACCGCCGGGGTCGACAACCTCCTGATGGTCTCCGGTGATGCTCACATGGTGGCCATCGACGATGGCACCAACTCCGGCTACGGAACCGACTCGGACTGGGGCTTCCCGGTTCTCCACGCCGCTGCCCTGGACCGGCCGGGCTCGGTCAAAGGCGGGCCGTACTCCCACGGTGCCGTTCCCGGCGCAGGGCAGTTCGCGCTGATCGAGGTCGAACATGTCGATGACGGAGTGTCGGTCAGGCTTTCGGGCCACCGCTGGGACGGACACGAGCTGATCACTCTCGAGTTCTCCCCTCGGTGAGATTTGTGTCGGCGGACGCATGCCACTGCTCTTCGACGGGTCCCGAAGTCCGTAGGTGTCGGCGCCGCCTGTAGTCGTGGCCCAGCGTGAGCGTTTCCCCTGCCCAGCAGCCTGGGGTGATCGCTATGTCGAGTTTGACCGGAGGAACCTGAGGACCGCAGCGTTGAACTCCTCGGGATGCTCCAAACACGACAGGTGGCCGGCGCCCCCAATGGTCACCAGTTCAGCGTCCGGCAACGCTCGGGCCAGCCGCTCGGAGCGCTCGGGAGGTAGCGCCTGGTCGTCACTGCCCACGACGACCAGGGCCGGTACGTTCACGCTTGCAAGCTGCGCAAGCACATCGTCCCGCTTGATCAGGGCCCGGATGCCGGTGGAGATCGACGGCCGATCGTTGGCTTCGAACCGGGCATGAAGCGTCTCGACGAGGTCAGGCCGATCACGCCGGGTAGTCGGCGACAAGAACAGCTTGTCGACGGCACCGAACAGCGGTTTGGGGCCGACCGCTCTTTGGACAGCGTCCATTGCGAGGTACTTCGCCTTGACGAGGGTCTCCTCGGCCCCGCCGTCGCTGTCGGCCAGCACCAGCGCGCTGACCCGATCCGGCTGTCGCACGGCCGCCCGCACGCTCATCATGCCGCCGATACTGAGACCGCACCACACGGCGGTGTTGGCACCGACGTCGTCGAGCACTGCGATGACGTCGTCGGTGAGGTCGTAGATGGAGAACGGCTGGAGCGCCGGCCCGGATCGTCCGTGGCCGCGCATGTCGATATTGACGACCTGCCAGCCGGCATCCGCCAGCGGCTCGACCTGGTAACGCCACATTGTCCCGTCGCAGAGGAAGCTGTGCAACAGCACGATCGACGGTCCCTGGCCGGTGATCTCGTAGTGGATCGTTGTGGCGTGTCGCGCAATCTCGGGCATGGCGGACCTTTCGGGCATGTTCGGCGGCGTGAGAGCCCCCGAGTCAAACTCAGCCTGATGGCGGAGGCCTCGGCCCCCCAGAGGCGATAGTCCTACCGTGTTGTGTTTCGACAAGGCGAAGGACGATGATCTCGAGGTCTTTGGAGCGTCCAGAACGGACAGCGAGGCGGGCAACTGCAGCGATGAGTCGGTGGTGAGGCGAAACACGAGACACCAGGGTGGCGGCATCGGCCTGGTCAACACCCACGCGCGAGTTTCCGAGCCCCGCAGGGCTCTCCTGCGCCTCAGGCTTGGCTTCTGTCGTGGCGGTATCGGCGGTACTCGTCGTCGAGCACCGAGTGCACCCCGGCGATCATCTCCCCGCACTGGTAGGAGTAGCCGAGATCGAAGATGTGCTGGGCACCCGGGAACTCGAAGTAGACAACGCGCTGCTTCGATGTCGCCAGAAGCTCCTCGACGAATGCTCGTGCCTCCTCCACGGGGGCCATCGTGTCACGTTCACCCTGGGAGACCACGAACGGCGGGGCGTCAGGGTGGACCTGATCGATCGGCGAGGCGGCGAAGAACTTCTCTGGTTCGTCTTCGAGGTACGCCTTGATCACCACAGGTTCCATGAGCATGGGAACGAACTGCGGGTTCTGGACCCCGAGCCGGTTGGTGACATCGGTGATGCCGTAGATCGGCGCTACAGCCTGAGCCGAGGTGTCGGCGCTTTCGAAGCCCGGCTGATATCGCGGCTGGTTTCCGGTGAGTCCCACCAGTGCGGCCAGATGCCCGCCCGCAGATCCGCCGGCGACGGCGACGAACGACGGATCGCCGCCGTACTCGTGAGCGTGAGCGCGGATCCACGCCAGCGCAAACTTGACGTCGACGAGCTGGTCGGGCCACCCCGCAATGGGGCTCAGCCGGTAGTTCACGGTGAAGCAGACCCAACCGTTGCGAGCGAGGTGATGAAGGATCGGAAGACCTTGTTCCCGCTTGTCGCCGACGACCCAGCCGCCTCCGTGGATGTACATGAAGATCGGTCGTTCGGTCCTATCGGACCCGTCGGAATACGCATCGAGTTTCAGGGTCGTGCCCGCGACCCGGCGATACGTGACACCTTGTTGCACGACGACCGACCTACCCCGAAACGGAAAGACCAGCAGTTTGCGCCAGGTCGGCACCGGTGGGTCGATACGCGTGACTCCAGCAGCATGCAGTGCTGCGTCGACGGCCGCTCCCGCCTTGCGATTCGTGAAGATCACCGACACGGTGGCCGCCCACGACATGACGAGGATCGGGATCGCCACCCATCCCAGCACTGTGCCGAGGGCCCCCAGCCAGATCAGGAACGCGGCGACGATCAGTTGAACGAGCAGGGTCTGACCCAGCATCCCGAGCACGAACCACGACCACAGCATGCTCGGAACGAGCAGGAGGGTGTGACGGAAAGGGCGAACCGCGTTCAACGTCGTTGCCGCAGAGGCAGCCGCCAGAACGAGCAGGAAGAACCCGGAAACTGCCTCGAGGATCGAGATGATCAATTCTCCTGCGCTGGCCTTCGATCAGACTAACCCCGTCCGTACTCCCTGGCTGGGACGCAGAGCCCGGTGGGTTTTGAGGTGCGATGAGAAGCAGCCCGGTTCGGCGTTGGGCGAACGATTGCCAACCGGGTGGACGTTTCTGCACGATCATCAGCACCAACCGCACGCATCCAGTTGGCCGCTATGGCCTGTGCAGCCGAGGGTCGTCTTCGAGCCGGCCGACACCCGGACCGAGCACTGCGACGAAGAACATGACGACCACGAGTCCGGCTGTCAGCCAGCCCGTTGAGCGGTCCAGGGCGATATCGCGGTGCGGCCGGGGCGACCGTGGTCCTGTACCGCGGTTGACCAGCCACGCCCACATAGCTAGGTGGGCGCAGGCGAACTTCGAAGCCAGCAGATGATTCGACCCGGCGGCTACGGTCGCAGTGTCGGGCGATGCGTCGTCGGTGCGATCGGATCATGGTGTCAGGGGTGACGATCCAGCCGGTTCGTTCGTGAGCGGGGGAGAGTGGGGGAGATGGTCGCAACAGCGCCCTAGCATGCGCTCTCATGTCGAATCCGAGCAAGAAGATCATCGTCGTTGGTGGTGTCGCCGGTGGTGCCAGCGTTGCCGCCCGAGCCCGCCGGCTGTCGGAGGAGGCGCACATCATCGTGATCGAGCGGGGCAGCTTCGTTTCGTACGCGAACTGTGGGCTTCCGTTCCACATCAGTGGGGAGATAGAGGACCGCCAGAGCCTGCTGGTCCAGACTCCAGAGGGGCTGAAGAACCGGTTCGATCTCGACGTCCGCACCCGTAGCGAGGCGACCAGTATCGACCGCGAAACCAACCAAGTCGTGATTCGCAACCTCGAAACGAACGAGGTCTACTCGGAGCGATACGACGACCTCGTCCTGGCTCCGGGCGCAGCCCCGCTGAGCCCACCGATTCCCGGGATCGATCGAGTCGGCCACTTCGCCCTTCGTTCCATTCCCGACATGGATGCCGTTATCGAGTGGAACCACAGGGTTGGGCCGCGACATGCCACCGTGGTGGGCGCCGGCTACATCGGGCTCGAGATGGTCGAGCAACTCACGCACCTCGGCATGTCGATCACGCTGATCGAGGCCGCCCCCCAGATCCTGGGGGCCGTCGACGAAGACATGGCGTTCTGGCCGCACCGCCAACTCGAGGATCGCGACATCGACGTTCGGACCGGCGCCATGGTCGTCGGATTCGTGGAGCCGACTGAGGCCGAGGACGCCTGGGCCTCGACGGTCGTCCTCGGTGACGGCTCGCGCATACCGACCGACCTCGTGATCCTCAGCATCGGTGTGAAGCCAGAGGTCGAGCTGGCTCGAACCGCAGGCCTCGACGTCGGCGAGTTGGGCGGCATCCGGGTCAATCAGCACATGCGAACCAGCGACGAGCACATCTGGGCCGTCGGCGATGCGATCGAGGTGCGGAACCCCGTCACCCATGACTGGTCGCTTCTTCCGCTCGCCGGACCTGCCAACCGCCAGGGACGGGTCGCAGCCGACAACATCATGGGGCGGCCCTCCCGTTACCGCGGAACGTGGGGAACCTCGGTCGTGCGGGTCTTCGACCTCACGATCGCGGCGACAGGCCTCAACGAACGGCAGCTCAAACGGGCGGGAATCGCCTTTGAATCCGTGCACGTGCACCCGCTCTCTCACGTCGGCTACTACCCCGGTGCCGAGCTGTTGGACATGAAGCTGGTCTTTTCCACCGAGGACGGGACGATCTACGGCGCCCAGGTCGTTGGCGACGAATCGGCTGCCCGTCGGATCGATGTGCTCGCCACCGCGATTCAGGGCAGCATGTCGGTCGACGACGTTGCTCAACTCGAGCTCTGCTACGCCCCCGCCTACGGCGCCCCCAAGGATCCGGTGAATCTGCTGGCCATGGCAGCTCGCAACGTCGTCAACGGCGATGCCAGCATCGCCCATTGGCACGAAGTGGACGACCTCGGCGAGGACGAGGTGCTACTGGATGTCCGTAGTGACGAAGAGCGCAACGCAAGCCTGATTCCCGGCTCGATGCACATCCCCCTCGATGAGCTCCGGGGTCGTCTCGACGGGCTCGACAAATCGAAGCGGTTCATCGTTCATTGCTTCTCCGGCCAGCGCTCCTACTTCGCCTATCGGATGCTTCTGCTGCGCGGTTTCGATGTGCGCAACCTCACCGGCGGGATCCGAAGTTGGCAGGCCGCCCAGCCCGACCGAGACCGCCAGAAGCCTGCAACCGAGCACATCAGCGCGCTGGCCAGATAGTCCGGGCTGCCAGCGTGTGTGGCTGAAAGGCCGGAAAGCACAAGCGGTCTCGTCGGCGGCGGCAGCTGGGGATGTTGGTGGTTGCTGGTCGAGGAATCGCAGTGGTCGGTGCTGTTAATAGTGGGCGATGTAGTTGGTCACGAGGCGTTCGAGCTGGCGTTGGTTGGGCCGATCACGCTATCGGGCAGCACCGCTGTGACCTGCACCGACGCGTCTCGGCACGCTCAGGGACCGTCAGTCGGCGTTGTCAGGGCTGCTTGCCACACCAACAACAACGATGGCCAGGATCCCACAATGCTGAGATGAGCCGGGGACCCGACCGTGACGCAGAACTCCCTACGACATGGAGCGGATCGTGGTCGATACGACGGCTGCGTCTTCCAGACCGATAACCCGGTAGGCGGGTGAGCTCTGGACCGCCCGTCTCGGTTCACCGTCGACGAATTCGAACTGGGTGCTAGTTGCCGGAGCCCCAAGAATCCGCACCGAACCGATACTGACATCCATGGCGGTGTGCCGGTGGCCGGTCAAGACCAACGTGGGTCGACCCAACCCGAGCACCGCGGCCAACTCCGCAGCGGGCTCGGCCATGCCAGGCCGGCCCCCGGCGCCGACCTGGACGAGATCATGATGGAGAAGCACCAGCTCCAGTTCTTCAGCGGCCGCGATGCGGCGCACTTCGCCTGCGATCCGTCCGTCTTCACGACCCGGGATCTGACTGTTGAAAACGTGGAGAAGGACACGTTCGCCAGCGAGCAGGTCATTGGCCCTCGATCGCGAATCGCCGAAGAGATCTGCGAGCAGCGCGGGATCGTCGTGATTGCCGGGAGTGGCGACAATCGGGCACGGCACTGGCTCGAATACCTGGCTGACGAAGTCATAGGACTCCTGCGATGCGTCGTGTGACACGTCACCTCCCACGAGCAAGAGATCCGGCTCATCAGCAAGCACCCGATTCATGACCGCCGTGAGACCTGCGCGGGGATCGTCGCCTTTGAGCCGGAACGTTTCATCCGCGCTCACATGGAAATCGCTCAGGTGTGCGATCGTCAGTGCCATCACGCGACTGTCGCGCACTTCGTGACCCGCCGAACCGCGGCCAGAGAGCCTTCTCGATGATCTTCACCCGCTCGATGCGATTGTGCGTCAGCACCTCCTGGCTGATGGCAAAGCGTCGATGAGTTGTCACAGGACCAGCTGGACCGCATCGCGGGCGAGATCGACGCCGACGTCGGAGCGGAATGGGGCCAACAGATCGGACACCGCAGACTGTGAAAGGTGTGGGCATCCGATACGAGGTGTCGGGGCCGGTCGGGCGGCGTTTCGGTACTCGTCTGGGGATGACGGGATCGGCCCTGGTCAGCACCCATGCGCCACTTCACGGGCACCACACCCACCAGCCAGACCTCCCGCAGGTTACGGAACCACCGCCACACCCACCCAAGAATCAATCAGGCACTCTCACTCACGCCCTTGTTGCACAAAGGTGACAGATGCTCCGTTCTTCAAGATTCGTCCTTCAGGTCGAGCGATAACAGGGCTAGATCTCCCCGACGTTTGATGCCGGTCTTCTTCATTATGTTGCGCACGTGCGTGGCAGCTGTCGAGGCGGACACAAGAAGCTGCTCGGCAATCTCAGAATCAGACACGTGGCCAGCACCAACGACCCCAACCACCTCAATTTCCCTCGGAGTCAAACCCGCCGATTCGATGTTGACGCCGCGTGGAAGCCGATTGACCAACGCCTTGTTCAGAGTTTCGGCCTCTGCGAACTCCACAGTGAGCTTCCGTAGGATCATCAAAACGGGAACCACGACAAAGAGACCGCCGACAACCAACACCGCTTGGATTCGCCCAACAAACTGCTTGCCGATTGACTCACTCAGCCACCCGATTTGGGTCATCTGGAAACCGATGTCCTGAATCGAGGCAATCAGACCTGCTGCACAGAGCAACACGATCATTTCGGCCTGAAGCCGAGCGAAGCGGGTGCGAATTCTTCGTGTCAGTAGTACTGCACGTACTGCGACCGTGACGAGCAACGCATCAGTGACGATGGTCATGACGAGGAGGAATTCGGGCATCGATGACGATCTTGACAGATGATCGCGTCGGGACCAACGCATCTACTGGCAATCCAGTAGTCGAATCCCCGATTCTAGGGATTGTCGAGCTGTGCGGTACGAGACGATGATCCCGATGTCGCGAACGAACTTGGGCCCTGCCGCCGCCCCAAGTTCGTTCGTCGATTCGGTGTCCAGCTACATGCTCTTTGCAGGACTGGGCACCCAGTCGGCGGCCGGTCTGGTGACCTTCGGTGTTACCACGCCGGCCGCCGATTCGTCCCAGCCCGCAGCACCCGGACACAACCCCACCGACGCCGGCAGTGTTGCCGTGACGCGGGTTCTGTCCACCGCCGCTCAACGGTCGGCCTTCTCGGTCGACAGCGCCGGCGAGAAGATCGGCGTGCTGTGTCATCCCCTCGAGTTGGGATCGCGAGCCTCGTTCTGCAGGTAGTCCCGGTAGAAGGTTTCGACGTGCTGGTGGATATCACCTGCGAGCTTGCGGCGGTACGCCTCTTCCGGTGTTGGAGAGCGTTCCAGTGACGCCGCCAGTTCTTCGACTACCGCAGCCTTGTCGATTCTCGTGAAGCGGCCACCCCGGTAGATCGGTTCTCCGCCGACGATGACCGTATCGACGCCCGACGACTTCGCTCGATGGAGCATCGCTCGGACCACTGGGACATCCGCATCGATGTAGGGTTCGGCCACCTGTCGCCACTTGATCAACGTCGCGTCGGCCGACTTGCCGGGTTCGAGGGTGCCGATCTGGGTGCCGAACGGCGTAGTCTTGGCGCCGTCCTCGGTCGCCATTCGGAAGACCTGCTGGTGCGATGGCACGGCCTGCTCCATGCCGGGCGTACGGTGCAGGTTCAGGACCAGGCGCATTTCCTGAAGCATGTCCCGGTCATCGTTGATGCCCGCTTCATCGATGCCGATGGCGATGCCGATGCCACGAGCCATCAGTCGTCTCACGGGAGCGATTCCGCTGCGTAGACGGAGATTGGAGCTTGGACAGTGGCAGACGTGGGTGTGGGTGTCGGCGAGGATGTCGATGTCCTCGTCCGTCAGCCAGACGCCGTGCCCCAGGGTCATCTTGTCGCTCAGCAGGTTGTACTTGTGCAGATACTTCACTGCCGTCGTGCCAGTTCGCCGCCGGGCGTATTCCTTCTGATAGGGGGTCTCGACGAGGTGCATGTGCATCGGCACGGAGAGCCTCGCACTTCGATCGGCGAACACCTCCAGCAACTCATCTGAGCTCCAGTGGAGATTGCCTGGTGCGAGCTGAATGCGAGTGAGAGGCTCTCCGTCGTATCTCTTGTGCAGGTCCTGGAACATCCCCAACTGGTCGGCTACGGGAAACTCCAGTACGCCGAACAGCTCTTCCATTCGCCGACCCAATTCTGAGGGCAATCGGTTCACGAACTCATCGTCGGCCTCGTACACCAGATGGTTCTGGTCGTGCATCATGAAAGAGTAAGAGACCTTCATGCCGATGTCGCCATAGGCACGTAGGACCGCCTCGGCGTGCTGTGTACACCCTTCGACTGGACCGAAGAGCAGCGAGTTGATGTGCTGGACCGTGGTGACCCCGGACTCGATCATCTCGAACGCCGAGTACAGGGTGTCGAGATAGGAATCGACGGTACGGGCGGCCAGACGGTGTGGGATCCACTGCTCGAGCGGCACGTCAGGGCAGCCCAGCTGGACTGGCGTCACTCCCACGTGATGGTGCGCGTTGACAAAGCCGGGCACCACGATATGGCTGCCGTCACCCACCACTTCGTCGGGCTGGAACCGTCGGGACAGTTCATCGTGGCTTCCAACCTCGATGATCTGGCCATCGCGCTGGAACAGCGCGCCGTCTTCGATTACCTCAGCTTGATCGTCGTCGCTGACTCCACACACGACGTACTTGCCACGAATCAACGAAGATGGCATGGCGCCTCAATACTCATCCGATAGTGGAGGTTGCTGTGGCACCCTCATCGGCGACGATTTCCCGTTTGGCGTCCTCGAGAAGGCTCTGGTTCTGCTGGGTGAATCGCATGAGGGTGGGGGCCCCGGGGAATATGGCGAGGAGTCCATAGAAGACACGCCACAACACGACGGCTGCGACGATGACGTTGGTGTCCACACCGCCGGTGGCCGACGTACTCAGGGCTGACACCATCACCACGTCGACCACGCCGAGTCCGCTGCCTGTGATGGGGATGACCACGCCGGCGAAGAAGGCCACTGCGAAACAGGCAAAGATCACGGCCAGACCGAGCTGGGATTGCTCGACGCCCACCGAACGCAACGATGCGACCAGGATGAAGTAGGTGACCACAAGGTTGAGGGCGACGGCAACCGAGCCGAAGACCCAGCGTTGCCGCACGACCACGAAGGCGTTGTCCCGGAACTCGACGACCTGGTCGCCCAAGTCCCCGACCGGCTCCTTGTCGAGTTTCACCATGATCCACGACACGAATTGGCCCAGCTTCGCGCCGACCCACCGTGCTGACTTCTCGCTCTGGCCGATGAGCCTGAGCAGGATGCCCAAGGCCACGACGAGTCCGACGGAGATGGCGGTGATGATGATCACCTCGGTGTCCACCCCGCCAACGGCGAGCAACACCCCGAACGCGGCGATGGGCAAGACGAGTCGGGCACCCTGGGGGAAGACGAACGAGCCGACAGCACCGGTCATCGAGGGTTGGGCCTGGAAGCCTTCCGAACGGAAGTAGGCGTACTGGATCACCGAGCTGGCCGGAGGCGGCATGAAGTTGGCGGCCACGTTCGACGACAGGTAGGCGGCCGATCCGGCCGCCACACGTAGTCCCGGGAGCATGGCCCGATAGATCAACGCCTCGGTGGGGATCCTCAGCAGGCTCAGCAGGCACAGGATCAGGAGGTCGGTCGCCGTGAGGTTCGTGATGGCGTCCCAGACCAGGTCGTAGTCGATGATCTGTGGGAGCAGCCACCCGAAGACCACCACGAGCACCAGGACCACCACGATGATCCGGACCACTCGCTTGCGGGTCGACCGTGTGTGGCTGTCAGCAGCGCCCTCGTGCTCGGTCTTCTGTGTCATGACGGTTCCTCCCTAGGTTCAACGATGTGGATACACCAGGACCTTGCCGCATTGCCGTGTGAGCGTGAGTTCCATGGCCTGGTCCACGGCAGCGAGTGGAAACTCGTGCGTGGCCATGGCGTCCCACATCTGCTGGACCTCTTTGTTGCGAAGCATGCGGAGGATCCCGACACGGTCCTTTGCTCGCGAGTCGATCGTGGCCGCAATTGTGATGTTCTTCTCGGCCATGTGGGCGTACGGGTCGATGTTCAAGCGACGTTCGGAGTTGTAAAGGTTCTCCTGAATGTAGAGGAACCCGTCATGTGCGATCAGCCCGAGAGCGGTGTTGAGGATCTGTTCGTCGCTGGTGAAGTCGGCGATCTTGTCCGGCCCTTCACCATCGGTGAGGGCCTTCACTTCCTCTTCCCAGCCTGCGTCACGCATATCGACGACATGGAGGTCTGGCGTGCCGCCCCGTGCCTGGCCGATAGCCCGCACGA
Source organism: uncultured Acidimicrobiales bacterium (assembly GCA_963793385.1). Classification (GTDB taxonomy): domain Bacteria; phylum Actinomycetota; class Acidimicrobiia; order Acidimicrobiales; family SZUA-35; genus JABDIY01. The sequence goes on along the minus strand of CAWCAF010000015.1, from coordinate 7,577 downwards.
CTTGTTCCTGATAGTCATCTTGGACAGCTGCGATGACCTTCGCACCTCGGAACAGGCCGACGATCACATGCGACAGGGAGAACTGGCGCTGACCACTACCCAGCAAGAGCAGGCGGTTCCCGTCGCGAACGTGAATGAAGTCTTGGGCGCAATACGCCATCCCCACCGCGCACTCAGCCGCAATGGCGTACCTGAACTCGAGGTCGTCGGGGAGAACGGTGCAGGTCCCCTCATCGGCGAGACGGTACTGAGCCAGGGCCGCCCAGCCCGATTGGGAGTTGTTCTTGCGCTCAATCGGAGCGAGACCGTCAACGAAGAACGCAGGGGGCTGCTCGCTCGTTCCGACCTCGCCACCGGCGATCGCCGTGCAATGGGCCTGCGACAAGAAGTTCACACAGGCACGGCAGCGCCCACAGAACCCGCCGTGGGAAACCAACACCCGGTCTCCATCCCTGAGCTTGGTGCTGCTCCCCGCATCAACGACGGTCCCCACACCCTCGTGCCCCATCCCATAGATCGGATCGGAGAACCACTCATGATCATGAGCGGCCCACATCTTGTCATCAACACACAACGCCGCGATCTCTGTCTTGATGATCACCGAACCCGACCCCGGCAACAGCTGCGGAAACGGCCGGTCCACGATATCCAGCACCCGTGGTTCCGGTACGGTAACCACCTTGTTCGCGGCAGGATCCTCGCGGACTGTGGCGTCTGAACCGCTTGAAGTCATGGTGTCCTCTCTCTCATGTCTGATGGCGACTCAGGAAGTTGGTTCTCCGGGGAGGGTGTTCGGGTTGTACCAGTTCACCCAGTGATCTGTGTGAAGTCGGTGACCCGTTCGACGGTTGGGTAGGTGTAGGTGCCGTCGAAGAAGGTGGTCTGCGCGCCGTAGCCTCGGAAGTACGGGAACCAGCCCCGGCCCGGGATGGTCTGGACGTGGTTGGCCTCCCATCCGGGCGGGGGTGCGTCGGGGCTGAGCAGCATGGTGTAGGAGCCGTCGTCGTTCTGACGGACCCCGGGCGTCCGGCTGCCGACGGTGGCCTTGCCGCCCGCCGCGCCGTGGCGGTTGTCGATGACGCAGCGGGTGTCGGCGTCGTAGATCACAACGGACCAGAACAGCTGGGCGGGGACAGGTCCGTTGATACGGATGACGTAACTGTCGCCGCCGTGCAGCCGGATCCCGTCTTCGTCTTCGAACTTGCCCAGGTAGGCCTGCGACTTGGCGACCGGTTGCCCGATCGGTGGCTGCCCTCCGGTGGTGGGGATGGTCATCGCCGGCGAGGTGGTCACCGCCTCGTAGCAGTAGCGGGCGCGGGGGTCGAAGATGTCGTAGTGGGCCATGCGTTGGGTGTTCTTGATCCCGTCGCCCCAATCGCCACCCAGGATCATGCGCCAGTTGTTCTGGCGCAGCACCCCCTCGAGGCGTTCGTTGTAGACGAGCGTCTTGGCCATGAGCTCGCCGACCCTGGCGCCGTCCTCGAGGATCTCACGCTGGCGGTCGGTGGGCGCGAACGGCTTCCCCTTCTCGATGCCGAGGGTGCGCAGCCAGTACATGAACAGCCGGTCTCGTTCGGCGACCACCTCGTCGTTGATTCCGCGGTGGAGCATCTCCCAGAACGCCAGTCCCCGAGGCTGGTATTGGGCGGTGAACTTGTCCTCGCCGTCGATGATCGTGAGACCGGGTTCGTCGCCGTGGTGGTAGAGGTGGATCCGGCTGACGAGGTCGGCGACTTCTTCGTCGTCGCCGATCGCCCGCATCACGAAGAACACGCGGTCTGTCGCGATCTGGTGCACGATCTGGCCGTCGGCGGGCTCGGGCAGGGTATGGGCCGGCGTGTTGGGACCGGCGATGACGCACCGGTCGCCGGAGCCGGCATTGGGACCGAAGATCCCGAAGTCGCCGGGGCTCTGCTGCCACATGTCGACGATCATGCCGACCACCAACCCGTCGGGGATCTCCAGTACCGTTGCCGCCGTGCGGGTGTCGGAGAACCCGAAGAAGTAGTCGGTCGTCTCATTTGCGGTGAGGATGCCCCGGCGCTCGTTGAAGGTCTTCACCGACACCAGCACGTTGTCGTCGAAGGCCGGATAGCTCGACTCGTAGGCCGTCCGCCAGCGGGTCATCCCCACCAGCGGGATCCCCCACAGGTAGAGCTGGGCGGCCCGTTGGTGGTCCATCAGATCGTAGATTCGATCGGCGGTCTCCTTGGTCGGGAAACAGTGGTCCAGCTCGAAGTCCCCGAAGATCAGGAGTCAATCGTGAGCAGCCTCGAACCGATCAGCCAACAGTCCGAAGAGGACTTCGAGGCGGCGATGCCGCTCTCGGGCACCGTCGAGACGTCCTCTAAATGAATGGCTCGGCGAGGGCCGGCTCGGAGGCAGGCGTCTAGGGTCAGGTCGACGACCTGACCCAACGGCGGGTCGATGTCGGCGAAGTCGACACATTCGACCTCGGGCAGCGTGTAGCTGTCGTCGAACCAGCGAGCCGACGGCGCGTACAGCCGGATGTAGGGGAACCAACCGCGGCCGGGGATCGACTTGATCCAGTTCTGCTCCCAACCCTTCGGAGGTTCAGGTCCGACGAAGATGTTCACCGAGCCGTCGTCGTTGACGACCATGTCGGGCGTGGCCCGTGACCCGATCGTCGCCTTGCGCTGGTCCGTGTAGATCAACGTGCGGGTGTCGGAGTCGTAGATGACCATCGACCAGAACAGCTCTGCCGGGACGTCGGCCGGGACCTGGATCAGGTAGGACCGTTCGCCGTAGAGCCGTTCGCCGTTGCTGTCGGCGAACACGCCGGCGTATGCCTGGCCTTTACCCGGCGCCGGGTTGGCCATCCTCGGCGACGAAGAGCACGCTTCGTAGGTGAACCGGGCCCGCGGGTCGAACAAGTCGTAGTCGCGCATGCGCTGGGTGTGCTCGAACGCATCGGGCAGCTCACCACCGATGATCAGCCGCCACCCGTCGTGGCGCAAGACCCCATGGAGCCGCTCTGAGTAGACCATTGTCTTGGCCATGGTCTCGCCGATCAGCGCTCCCTCCTCGAGGATTCGCTTCTCTCGCTCGCCCGGCGAGAACGGCTTGCCTCGTTCGATGCCCAACGTCATCAGCCAGTACATGAAGAACCGGTCGCGGTCCTCCACCGGCTCCTCCTGAATGATCTCGTGCAGGAGCTCCCAGTAGCGCAAGCCCCGGGGCTGGTAGTTCTGCGACGGCGTGTCCCCGGCCGAAATCACATGTTGAGACGGCTCATCGCCGAAGTAGTACAACCGCACCCCGTCTTGCAGCTCCTTCACCGGCGGCTGACCTTCAAAATCAAGGAACCGCAGCAGGAACCAGATGTTGTTCGTCTCCGACCTGAGCATCGTCGCGCCCTTGATGTCGGGGATTGCATCCCGGGGCGTCTCCGGCCCGGAGATCACATACGTCCCGCCCGTGCCGGTGTTGGGCCCGAACCAGCCCACGTCGGTGAGACCGCGTTGCCACATGTCGGTTACCAGCCCGACCACGACACCGGCCGGAATCTCCAGGATGGCCGCCCGCTGCTGCACGTTCGTCCAACCGAAGAAATAGTCAGAGGTCTGGTTGACCGTCAGCACCCCGAGCCTTCCTTCGTACGACTGGGCGAGCACGAAGCTGTTCTCGCCGAAGTCGGGGAAGTTCTCCCGATACGCCGACCGCCACTGCGCCTGACCGACGATCGACAACGACCACAGGTACAGCTGGGACGCCCTCTGCAGATCCATCACGTCATACATGTGCTCCGCGGTCTCCGGGGTGGTGAACCCGTGATCCCACGTGATCTCGCCAATCGAGGTCTCGAACCGCTCCTGTCCAGAATCCGACATTGGTCCTCCTTGTATCTGTGCCCGGTCATGCGTGGACCGGATCGTTCCTCCAAGACATCGCTGCTCTTCGAACAGTAGGGGACCGGCGAAAAAGCCGCCCCACCCCATTGGGGTGAGGTGGCAGCGGAGTACCGGCGCCTCTCGAATCTGGCCAGCCCAGCGTGAGCCTCACGTTGCACCTGAGGCTCGGGGCTCAGGCCGGGACTCGCCCAGCTCGAAGAGCTGCTCCTGGTAGCTGAGGTTGGCGGGATCGGCGGGGTCGGCGGTCTTACCTGGCAGCAGGCTGCCGAACAGCCCGAGCCCGGTGGTGAGCAGGTAGGCGGTCACGACCGCGACCCCGGCCGGTGCCGCGCTGATTGGTCCGACACCCACGGTCAGAGCTGCGAGCAGCGCCATGGAGAACGGGGCTTTGATCGACGCTCCCGGGACCGCGACCAGCATGCACGACAGCGAGAAGGCGATCGGCAGGTCGGGCACGATGACATGGGCGGCCACCCCCGCTGCTCCGCCAACGAACAGCGTGGGCATCACCGGCCCGCCGATGAACCCGGTGGCGAGGCTCACCGCCATCGCCAGGATCTTGGCCAGCACCACGCCGACCAGCAGCCAGCCGCCCAGGTCGGCGCGCTGGGCGATCATCTCGGGCAGCTGGGCCTTCCCCGAACCCAGGGTGAGCGGGAAACAGACTGCGATCAGACCGATCGCCAGCCCGCCGATGCCGCCACGTGCGATCGGGTTGGGGACCTGCCCGAACCAGGCCCGCAGGACGACGACCGTTGCGCCGAGCAGGCGGGAAAGGAAGGCTGCGATCAACCCGAGCAGGACCGCAACCGCGAAGTGCCAGTACTCGACGTCATAGGAGGGCACCGCGAAGACGTCGAGGAAGGTGGCTCCGACGAAGCTGAACACCACGAAGAAGCCGAACAGCGACGCCACCAGGCCAGGCACCAGGACCCGATAATGTCGGTCGCCGCTCTCGGGCGGCCTGAGTTCGCTGAGAAGCAGAGTCGCCAGGAACGGAGAGGTCAGCAGGCCACCGAGCGCCCCGTGCATCCCGGTCAAGGTGTTGATCTGACGGGTTTCGTCGTCCGCGTCGATCCGATCAGAGAACCAACCCCCGATTGCGCCACCGGCGCGGGTGCCGGCATCGAAGGGTCCGAGGCTCGCCCCGCCCACGAGGGACACGAACGACACCAGGATCAGCGGCACCGCCGAGCGCTGGTCGACGTGGGCTGCCCCGATGTTCTCGAGCGCCCCCTTCGGCTCCGCAGGCACCGGTAGGCCTTGCCGCAACAACGCAACACCCAGACCCGCCGCAACGGTCAACGCCACCCACCACAGCTCACCACCGAACACGTCGTTGTCGACCTCGGCGGGCCACAGCCAATTTGTCGCCTTGCCCACTGTCCAGGTGAACAGCAGCCCAGCGCCGCCGGCCAAGAAACCGATCGGCACCGCGTAGAGCACCGAAAGCCAAAAACCCCGGTCGCGTGCCCACTGCTCTGTCACGGCCCTTGACCCTCCCAGACTCGTTGGTTTCCGTACAGAAAATCTACCCGCCGGCTCGATATGGCGGATCACCCCGCGCAGGTGAGGTCGCTGGCGTCGTTGGCAACGAGGTTCGAGTCTCCCACGACACGAGGCGCACGGCATGGCTGGTTGGGTAGACAAACAGGTTGACAAGTGGATCGATCGTCGAATCGATCGTCATGTCGACCGCAAGCTGGAAGGGTTCCTCGCCGGCCAGATGGGCGAGGAGGACTTCAACCAGCTGAAGGCCATGACCAAGAAGGGTGAGCCCCTCGACGCGGCGACCGAGGAGCGACTGAAGGAACAGCTCGGCGACAACTTCGAGGCCTATAGGGCGGTGCACAACGGCGTTGCTCGAATGGAGCGCATCGACCGGTCCATCAAGAAGGTCACCCGCATCCTTCGATGAATGTGTAGTCACGCTCGGAGGAGCACGACCAGCTGGGCCCTTGTGCTCGAGATATTCAACCTGCAGGTAGGACATGGTCAGCATCGCCGAGTGAGGCACGGTCGAGAAGCGAGCTTCGCTGCCGGACGCTCAGCGTCTCGGAGAACTTCGAGAAGACCCGACGACCTCGCCAAGGAGCGTCGCAAGATCTTGGACGTCGGCAAGCAGACGAAGAAGGTCGACGTCGTCGGACCACTCCAAATAAACCAACCACAGCGAAACTTTCCAGCCGCCGGGAAGGCAGAGCTCGGGGCATCACATAGCTCACCAATCCGAATCGAGCCGGCACCTGGCATACGCTCAATCGCACCCAGGGACTCGATCGCACCGTCGAAGAACCGCCCGCCGAGCGCCTCGCCAGCCTCGTACCGGTAGTACCTGGTCCGCCCTACCAGGTCGGCCTCGGCCAGCGGATCTGCTCGGTCCCTTCGAAGATGTCATCGGTCGTTCCCGTACGCCCCTGGGACTTGAACCCAGAGCCTGCGGACTAAGCGGGCCTTGACAGGGGTCCAGGAACTGCGGTCTGGTCCGGTGAGCAGGGGATTCGTCCGGCCGATTGTCCGGTCAGTCCGGGCGCAGGTGGTGTGGTCTGCGCTCCTGGTGTGCCAGAACCAGTCAGGGTTCGGGGGCCTCCTCGCCACTGATCTCCGTCCCAGAAACGCTCGGTATTCGGCGGATCACCGTCGGCCTGGTACCAGCCGGAAGGAGGAACAGGATCGCTCATGTGTCGTCACCATCGGGCGCTCGGGGTGTCTCGGCCATGCCGAAACATTGACTGACGTGGCGCGCCAGACCCAGAGGACTACGTCCCCCTTCGACGACGACGAGTTTGCTCGCAAGGCGAAGGTCGCCTGTTGGTGACGTTCGGCCCTGCAGCTCAGTGCGATTTGCGTGGCCTACTTGGACGATGGCCCGTGGTTCTCGTGAACCGACCCTTTCCGCTCCTCGCTCCAGTTATGCCAAGGCGCCGGGATCTAGAACCCACCCGCTGCCTTACCTCGACTCGAAAGCCAACCGCCAGCAGGGCGCCATCGACATCGGGCTGGAAGTCTGGCTGCAGACGGCCAAGATGCGCGCCGCCGGCAACGACGGGCAGCGCCTGTCTCAGTCCAACTTTGCCGAAGCGGCTTACTGGACGGTGGCGCAGCTGGTGGCGCACCACACCGTCAATGGCTGCAGCCTGCGCAGCGGCGACCTGTTCGGGTCCGGCACCTTGTCGGGTGCAGAACCCGGCCAGGAAGGTTCGATGCTGGAGATGTCCCTCGGCGGCAAGCAGCCGATCACGCTGGACAACGGCGAGACGCGCAGCTTCCTGGAGGACGGCGACGCCATCGTGCTGCGCGGGCGCTGCCAGCGCGACGGCGCGCGCAGCATCGGCTTCGGTATCTGCCGGGCCGCAGTGCTGCCGGCAGCGCAGCCTTGAGGAGCACAGGCATGGCAAACAAGACACCCGCAGCCATCGTCACCGGCTCGACCAGCGGCATCGGCCTGGCCATCGCCGAGGCGCTGGCGCATGGCGGCTACAACGTCATGCTCAACGGCCTGGGCGGCGCCGATGCGGTTGAGCACACGCGGGCCGAGTTGGCATTGGCCAGCGGCCGGCAGGTGCACTACAGCGCGGCCGACATGAGCCGCCCCGAAGAGATCCGGAGCATGGTCGAGCAGGCCGAACAGGCCTTCGGCAGCGTCGACGTGCTGGTCAACAACGTGTCGCAGGGCGCATGACAAGATCAGGCGATTGGTGATGG
>CAWCAF010000014.1:0-11816 GCA_963793385.1 uncultured Acidimicrobiales bacterium | reverse complement strand
GATTCCCGGTCGGGCGGGCCGAACCTCCGGCTCGGCAAGCAGGCGGTATCGTGGGGTCAGCGAGTGGGGCAGGCGACCGCGGCGATGGCAACATCGTCGAGGAAAGTCGGGACTCCACAGGACAGCATGCTGGCTAACGGCCAGTCGGGGTGACCCGCAGGAAAGTGCCACAGAAAACAGACCGCCGATGGGTCGGGCAACCGACCACAGGTGAGGGTGAAACGGTGCGGTAAGAGCGCACCAGTGACCGGGGTGACCCGGCCAGCTAGGTAAACCCCATGCGGAGCAAGATCAAACAGGGGAACGGGCGGTCCGCCCCCCTCCCGGGTAACCCCAGGTAGATCGCACAGATGGATGGTCGCCCAACGACAGAATCCCGCTTATCGCCCCACTCGCTCACACCACAGCGGTGTAACTCGTTGCTGGGCACGCATACTCACCGAGACCCATGTCTTCGTGTGGACCGGAAACGGACCGCATAGTCGCAAACGGGATAAATAGCGGGCCTGCCGCCGGTGCTTGGCCTGAGTACCGTCTCTCGGGTGCCTCGGAAGATCGTCAACAAGATCACCGACCCCAACGGGAAGGTCTACATCGGCAAAGATCTCACCGACTCGATCAACTACTTGTGGAGCGCCTCCAGCGGATTCATCGCACCAGACTTCACCCCGGCGAGCGTGAGGACTTCACGATTCGTAGACAGGTCCAGTGGGCCAGCGACACCGCAACGGACCAGGAGGTCACCGCCATCGAGGTCGAGGCGATCCGTCAACACCGGTCATACGATCCCAGAGTCGGCTATGCCCGATGGCCGCCCGCCCAAGAAGCCCCGAGAGTGAAGATAGGACGGTTGGGGGGCTGGAGTCACCCTTCATCCCGACCGCATCAAGAGGCTCTGGACGATCCCCTGGACCGTTCGCCGACCCTTCGGTGGCAGAAGTCGAAGCCACAGCCGCCGGGCAGCGACGCCATGACTTGTCGAACTTCTGGCCGCAACTGACACAGAAAGGGTCCATGTGAAGCGGTATCGGGACCGCATCGTGACAACTTGAGATGTCGAGATGTCTAAGGAGCTAGGTTTCAATCTGCGGACAGAACGCCAGAAAAAAGCCAGGGGACACCTCGGAGGAGAAGGCCTGACTCCGATTCAAATCGTCCACCACACTGTCCGAAACCTGCGGCTCGACACCCTCGATCGCTGCGAGTGGGCCGAACCTAACCAGGTGAGCCGGACATCACCTCGGCGACGGGTCGCAGCGCCATCCATCCCTGCTCCCAGGGCCGATGCTTGTTCGGCTCGACGAGACTCGGGAAATTCGCCAGAGGCGTGAACTGCAACTTGCCATGCTGCAGCCCGACCATCGCATCGGCCGGCGACTCGGCCATCGCCTGCTCGACGAGATGCCTGATGCTCGCCGACGCCAGGCGGGTCGCCTGGATCCGGTCGAACGGTGACGGATCCCCACCCTGCTGAACATGGCCCAGGATCGCCCCCCGCACGTCGAACAGCCCTTCACCCTCGCGCTCGAACAGGGCCTTGATGAATTCGGTCGTGTACACCGCATCGCTGTGTTCGCTACGGATGACCAGACCGAGGCGTTTGCCCTGTTCGAAGCCATCCTTCAAGTTCTCCAGATCCACCTCGAGGTCGCGCAGTGAAATGCCTTCCTCGGGCAGATAGACACGCTCGGCACCGGTGGCGAGACCGCTCAGCAGCGCCAGATAGCCACAGTCGCGGCCCATCACCTCGACGACGAAGGTTCTCCGGGATGCAACGGCTGACTGTTTGATCTTGTCGACGTCGTGCATGATGCTGTTCAGAGCCGTGTCGGCCCCGATGCTCAGCTCCGAGGCGGGCAGATCGTTGTTGATCGAGGCCGGCAGGCAGACGATCGGGATCGCCAGCGCCGGGTGGTACTCGGCGTGGGCACGGAACTGGCAGGCCGATTGGTAGCCGGTCCAGCCGCCGACCATCAGGATCCCGTCGATCTCGTGGGCCTCGATCTGGGCGCGACGTCGGCCAGCATCTCGGGGCTGGCGACGGACCTGCTCGTGCCGAGCTCGGCGCCGCCGCGACCCACCCAGCCGCTCACGCTCATCCAGTCCATCTCCTCGACATCGCCCCTGGACAGTCCGCGGAACCCACGTTTGACGGCGAGCACCGTCGTGGCCGAGATCGATACCGACCCGCACGGCCACCCTGATGGCGGTGTTCATCCCGGGCGCCGGGCCGCCGCCGTGCAGCACGGCCAGGCGTAGACGGCGCTGTCCGGGCGTCGGCGGGTGGGGGTGGGCGCGCACCATCGTGCGGATCAGCCCGAACGAGTCGCGGAAACTCCCGCCGCGCATCTCCATCGCTGCGTCGTAGTCGTGTGCGGCGATGACGTCGGCCACCGAGCGCGTCTTGGCAACACTCTCCATCAACGGTGAGTTGACGATGTGGTGACCCCGGATGCCGATCAGCTGTGGCTCGGGACCCGACGACGATGTGATGTGCTGCACCGCAGCGTACCCGAGCACGGTGCTGAGGTAGCGGTCGAACGCACTCGGGGCGCCACCGCGTTGCACGTGGCCGAGGCTCGTCACGCGGGTGTCCTCGCCGCTCAGCTCTTCGAGGACCTCCTTGACGTGCTGGGCGGTGATCGGGTTGCCGTGCATGTCCTGGGCACCCTCGGCCACAATGACGATGTTGGAGCGACGGCCGATCACCCGCCCCGCCTCGAGCGCCCGGCACATCGACTCCGCCCATTCGTCGGTATCGGGCGGGTTCTCCGGAATGAGCACGAAGTTGGCGCCCGTGGCCAAGGCGCTCATCAGGGCCAGATAGCCGCAGTTTCGTCCCATCACCTCGATGACGAACGAACGCTGGTGGCTGGACGCCGTGCTCTGGATCGCATCGATCGCCTCGGTGATGCGATGGAGTGCGGTGTCGGCGCCGATCGTCATGTCGGTTCCGAACATGTCGTTGTCGATGGAGCCGACCATGCCGACGAGCGTCAGGCGACGGTGGGCGTCGGCCTGTGCCTGTGGTGATCTCGCCCCGCTCGACCAGCTCGTCGAGCAGTTCAGGCCACTCGTCGCGAAAGATGCTGGTCCCGGTGAGGCTGCCGTCGCCACCGATGACGACCAGCGCATCGATCCCGCGTTCGACCAGGTTGCGGGCAGCTTGGCGCCGGCCGTCGCGGGTGCGGAACTCCTGGCAGCGAGCGGTACCGAGCACCGTGCCGCCCTGATACATGATGCCGCCGACGTCGGCCGGAGGTGGCCGGCCTGAGCAGTTCACCGCCTTCGACGAGGCCCCGAAGCCCTTCGAACACGGCGAACACCTCGAGTCCGGCATCCAGCGCTGTCCTGACGACCGCACGCACCGCGGGGTTCATGCCGGCGGCGTCACCCCCGCTCGTCAGGACGGCCAACCTCGACGTTCGGTGCGGTGTGGTCAGCATCAGTGCCTCCTCTTCGGGGGTCCCAGCAAGACGACAGCTCGCAGGCGCACGGCGACAAGGTTAGTGGTGTCCATCGCTAGGTCCGGCGTCGAGCCTCGATCAGGTCATCGCCGAGCCAGGAGATCGACACCTGAACCGAAGTCGGGTGTTCTTCCCGCCCCGGACACGCCCGATTGCCCATGTCAGATCTCGTTCGACGCGTCAACCTTGGCACGTGGAGAGCGTGGCGGGTTTGGTCGTGGGTCTGGTCGCGTACGTGGCGATCGGGCGGATGCACCGAAATCGGCGATCCGAGCGTCGTCCTGAGCGGCCGCATCGAACATCGAACTGGCTGGCGGGGCGAGCCGCAGGCCTCGGCGACCTCGTGGGTTCCCGGCCCGAGCGTCGCCGACGTTGATCGACCTGCGCTGTACCGCGGCCGTCTGCCGCTAGCCGTCGGCGTACTTGAAGGACACGTTGAGCTTGGCTCGGTAGGCGGTCACCGAACCGTCCTCGATCACCAGGTCCAGATCGGACACCTCGGCGATACGCATATCGCGGAGTGACTCGTTCGCTCGAGCGACCGCTGCAGCGGCTGCTTTCTCCCAGCTCTCCGTGCTGGTTCCCACCAGTTGGATGACCTTGTACACGCTCTCTGCCATGATTGACTCCCAGTTTTCGATGTTCCTGACAGCTAAGCACATCGTCCGGCCGCCGACGAAAAGGGGCGGCATCCGTGTCGAATGCCACAGCTGAGCCCTACCTACCGACCGGTAGGTAGGGTAATGTGGAGCTCGTGAGTCTTCGTTCGCCGGTCATCTCCGTCGCCTGCGGCCGACCTCGACCCTCGTGGCGGGGCCGGATCCACACCTGGGCGTTCGTCGCGGCACTCCCGGCGGCGGCGGTCCTGATCGTCATCTCGAACTCGGCCATCGAACGGGTCGGGGCGGTGATCTACGGGATCTCGCTCGCCGCGGTGTTCGGCGTATCGGCGGCCTACCACCGCCTGGCGACATCGGAGAAGGCGCAACACCTGATGCGGCGGGCCGATCACGCCACCGTCTTCTTGAAGATCGCCGGCACCTACACCCCCGTGTGCCTCGTCGCACTCCCCCGGTCATGGGGGATCCCGCTGCTGATCGCCGTGTGGTCCTTCGCCCTCATCGGGGTTGCGATCAAGGTGTTTGCCCCTCGCCGCTTTCTGGCATGGGCGAGCGCCCTGTACCTCGCCGTGGGCTGGGTGGCGATCGCTGGACTCCCCGCCATCGTCAGAAATCTCTCACCGACGGCACTGATGCTCCTGCTCGTCGGAGGCGCTGTCTATTCAGCCGGTGCCGTGCTCTTCTGGCTCAAGAGGCCTGATCCGGTGCCCAACATCTTCGGTTATCACGAGGTCTGGCATGTCGTCACCGTGGTTGCATCCGCCACCCATTTCGGCATGATCGTGCTCGTGACCACTGCGGCCTGATCCGACGGCGCCTACCGGCTAGCTCCGGGCATCGCCGATCGATTCAGACGTCCGCTCCTGACCAGTAGACGACGATTGGCGAGCACGTCCAAGTCGTATCGGCGGTACGCCCAGAAGCCGACCCCGACCGCCACTGTGTCCAAGAGAAGACCGATCTCGATCGAGCGTGTGAACGCAGCGTTCACGTCGTCACCGAAATCGAACCCGAACGCCGGCCACCAGAGCAGCGACGAGTCGACCCAGGTGAAATCGAGCACGAGGTGCAAGAGGAGGCCGATCGGGATCCCGAGCAATCTCCTGCGCAACAGCTTCCGATGCGGGGTCGCCAGCATCACGACAGCCATGAGACCCATCGCCACGATCAGCGTGTGCAGATACCGCGGTCGACCGAGCACTACCTCCCCCAACGGCAACACCGCCCCGAGTGCGACCAGGCGGTAGTCGGCCATCGGGCTCTGGAACACCTCCGCCACGATCACCGGTGCGAGAATCGCAAACCAGAGGAACATCAGCGGACGAGTATCGCCCCGCACTGGTCGCAATGAACCAACACCTCGTCGTCGAGCTTGCCGATCTGATCCACCCGCATCGCCGACAGATTGAGGTGACAGGCCTGACAGGCACCGGCGACGAGCCGCGCCACCACGACACCACCCTGGGACCGTCGCAGCACGTCGTACGCGTCGAGCAGTTCGGACGGCAGTTCGGCGACGATCGCCGCTCGTTCGGTTTCGACGACCGACGTCTCGGACTCGAGGGTTGCCAGCTCCTCGGCCAGTTCATTCTCGCATTCAGCGATCAACTCGTCGTCCCCGTCGATCTCGGCCTGCGCCAGCATCGAGCACAACCTGGAGTGCTTCGACCTTTTCCATGATCTCGAGCTCGGAGTCCTCGAGCGAGTTCTTCCGCTCGCCGAGATGCTTGGACTCCTCCTGCATGGCGAGGAGATCCTTGGTGGCGGTGACCGAACCGTCATAGAGCCTGGTCTCGATGACCTTTCGTTTGGCGTCGATCATGGCAACCTCGTCGTCCAGTCGTTTCTGATCGCGCTCCAGGCTGTGGCGCTCCTCCCGCTCGTCCTGCACCCGGGCAGCGACCTCGAGCGCATGACCCCTGGCCGCTGCGATCTTCTGGAGTAGCGGGTGATGAGTTCTGGCGTGCTCGAGTTGAGCGAGTCTCGTGTCCAGTTTCTGGGTCTTGAGGAGTGCTTCGAATCCCGGTGCAGCCATACAGAAGAAGATTCTGGCTCAGCCGTCGTCGCCTGCGCCACCGGAAGGCGGTGTGGTCTGCACGAGTTCGTCGGGAGGGTTGGTCGGCTCGGGGGCCGGGGGTGCCGTCGTCGGTGGCGCATTCGGGTCGACGGGCGGCGGGGGTGGTGGAACCGTCGTGGTCTCCTCTTCCGTGGTCGTGGTGATCGCTCGGAAGCAATCGATCTTCCCGTCGCCGTCGGTATCGACCCGTTCGGTGCCGTCGGGCGCCTCAAACGATGCACCGGCGCAGAAGTCGATCTCGCCGGGCACTTTGAGCCGTCGACCTCCGCTGAAGGGCTCAGGGTCTGCGAAGGCGACCGGCTCGAGTCGGGCGTGGTATTCGCTGTTGAACTGGCCGAAGATGGTGGCGGGAACCTTGCCGCCAAACATGTTGCCCCAGCCCGGGACGTTGCGCATCGGCACCTTTTCGTCGGGATGTCCCATCCAGACCGCGGTCGTGATGTAGTCCGTGTAACCCACGAACCAGGCGTCCTCGTAGTTCTGGGCGGTCCCGGTCTTGCCCGCGGCCGGATGGCTACCCTTCGACCCGGCCAGCGGTTCCGGTCCCACGGCGCACGTTCCCCTCGAGGGTCTCCGTGACCAGGCGAGCGGTCTGAATCGACACCGCACGGCGGCCGTCAGGACGGTTCTCGTAGATGACGTTTCCGTCCTTGTCCTCGATGTGGCTGATGTAGACCGGGCGATTGAGGATCCCGTCATTGCCCAGAGCCGCATACGCCGTGGCCATCTCGAGGGCAAAGACTTCCTTGGATCCCAGAGGAAGGGACAGGACCGGGTCGAGCGGTGTCGTGATGCCGAGTTGCCGGGCGACCTCGACAACCTGCTCGTTCGTCACGACCTGGCCCAACCGGACGAACGCACAGTTGTTGGATGCTCGGGTGACCGCGTCGATCCGCTGGAAGGAGTAAGAGCCCGTTCCGCCCCGCACCTTGTAGGGGTTGGGGACACCACCGGGGTTGTCGAACTCGCAGGGACTGTCACCACGAACCGTGTCGGTCGGCGTGTAACCGGCCTCGAACAGGGCGGCGAGCACGAAGGTCTTCATAGATGACCCGGGCTGTCGCAGACCCTGGGTGGCGATGTTGAACTGCTCACGGGCGAACTCGGGTCCACCGACCATCGCCAACACCGCTGACGTGTGGGTATCGACGACGGCCATCGCTGCGGTGAAGCCGCGGTCGTCCTGGGGAAGGATGTCGTCGCGGGCCCTCAGCGCGGAGGCCTGGGCGGCCGGATCGAGGTAGGTATGTATCTTCAGGCCACCGAAGTACACCTTGGTGAAGCGATCCTGGTAATCCTCGCCCAGGGGTATCAACGGGTCGTTCAGTACCGCCTCCAAGGCCTCCTGCACGTAGTAGTCGTTGGGTTTGATCGGCTTGGGGGTGCGGCGCTCAGCAGGGAGTTCGGACCGTTTGATCGTCTCTGCCACGTCCTCGTCGATGTAGCCGACGGCGACGAGGCGGTCCGCCACGACAGCTCGCCGCACCCGAGCCGCCTCCGCGTTGCGGGTGGGGTCATATGCACCCGGACGGCTGATGATGCCGGCCAGGAGCGCCGCCTCGGACCAATCGAGATCGCCCACGTCCTTGGCGAAGTAGGTCTCGGCCGCCGCCTGCACCCCGTAGGCGTTGGAGCCGAAGTAGACACTGTTCAGATACCGCTCCAGGATTTCGTCCTTGGTGAACGTGTCCTCCAACCGCATCGCCATGAACGCCTCGGGGATCTTGCGATCGAGATTCTGTTCGGTTCCGAGGAGCGAGAGCTTCACCACCTGCTGGGAGATGGTCGAACCACCCTGATCGATGCCGCCGGAGTTCACGTTGGCGAGCGCAGCCCGGAAGGTGGCGCGATAGTTGATGCCGTTGTGGCGGTAGAAATCGGAGTCCTCGACCGCGAGGACGGCGTTGATGACCTGTTGGGGAATGTCCTCGAGATCGACGGTCTGCCGGTTCTGCTCCTCGACGAGGAACGTCAGGAAGCTTCCGTCGGCGGCATACATCGACGAACGCTGGGCCAGATCGGGCAGTTGGATCTCGGCGGCGACACTACTGGTAGAGGATGGAATGCTGCCGATCTGCGGTGCGATCGTGACGACGGTGGCGGTGATGACCAGGGCGGTGGCGACGACGATCAGGCCGAGCGAGGTCAGACGTTTGATCACGCGCAGAATCGCCATAGCAGCTCAACGGTAGTCGGTGGAAACAGCGGTTCCGGTTCACCGGGGAGGGATTGCTACCCACCGTACGGGCAGTGCGATCGGGGCGGGAAGCAGACGCCCGTTCGGCGGCCAGTCGCCCGCATGCGTTCGACGCCTTGAACACCGCGATCGCCGGCGACACCACACCGGGTGTCACATGCCCGCTGGCGCCGATCACGAGCCCGACAGCGGGGCGAGTCGGCCACGACGATCGACACCGGTACGCCGTCGACCGCCTTCTGGTCGGCGAAGCGAATCACCAGCTCGTTCTCGGCCAGGACGGCGGCACATTCGGCGGTCGCCGCTTCGACCGTCGAGGCCGACCGAACCACCGGCTTGTCACCGTGCACCCCTGCACGTGCCACGGAGACCTCGTAGCCTGCGCTTCTTCGATGCCACCGAGACCACGATGCTCGCTTCGGGAATCGACGCATCGGATTCGGCAAGGATCGAGTAGATCGCCGAACTCACTGCAGCGTGAAGGTCGGGTTTGCTCATCGGCCGGTCGGTCATGATGGCGGCGACGACGACCACCTCCTCGCTGCTCTCGACGACGACGCCGTAGCGGTAGATCCAGTGCTCACCGGTCCAGACGATCGATCCGCTGTGGCCGGGATCCGCTCGCCGCAGTGCCGAGATGAAGGGGGCAGCCCCGCTCCAGGAGAACCCGGTATCCCCGTTGCCGGTGTCCGGTCGTGACCAGTTCCAGGCGTCCATCCGGACTCCGCACCCCTACGAGCATGCGTTCGACCCCGAGCGGGCCGAGCAAGGCCCGCTGGGTGACCGCCAGCACCATTCGGGCAAGGGGCCCGTGAAGCCGTCCCATCGTCGATTCTTCAGGATTCACGCTGAACACCCTTCACTCCCCGCACGCTTGGGCCACATGAGCGATCGGGGTGCGTGCGGACCGACCCACGTGGATGCAGCGGCTTCCACGATCGTCCGCAACTCATCGGCCGGTATGGCCACGGTCAGACCGGTCGTTGCGTCGACTCCGGCCAACATGCCGACGACACGGCCGGTCCGGTCGAGTACCGGTCCCCCGCTGAACCCGGCGCTCGTTCCCGGTTCGATCAGCATGACCGTTCGTCCCGCCACCCCCCAATTGGCGGCCGACCCATATGCATGGACGCGCCCTTGGATTGCCTCGAAGTCCGATCCGGAGGGATGACCGGCCAGCACCACCGGCTCTCCCACGCCGGCGACGCCTCTCGCCAGTTGCAGTTCGCGTGCCACCAGGTCGGATCCGTCGACGACGGCGACATCGGCCGTGCGACTGGTGGCGATCACCGCCGGGAACATCGGCAGCCCTGGCCGGTCGACCTTCACACGATCGTCGAAACGCACGAGATGGGCAGAGGTGAAGAGCAGACCGTCCACGACGAATCCGCTTCCCCTGATCGCGCCGGGACAGGCTCGGGCGGCCATTCTGACGGTGGCGATGTCAGCCCCGGCGCTCAGTTCGGTCATCTCCTCGGCGGTGAAGGACGCCGAGGTTCGAGCCGACTGCGGGGTCAGGACTGCGACCGCCGCCGTGAGGGCCAGAGCGGAGCCGACCGCGGTCACTGCGGCCCAGACCCATCGGCGTCCGGACCCCGGATCGACGTCCTGGTCCGCCGAGATCGGGTCGCCCGCCGAGGGAGGACCCGACCGGGTCTTCGTCGGCGGAACGCTGGGCGCGCTCCACCGTTCCTCGCTCACGGTGGTCATCACCTCCTGAGCGTGGCCGATTCTGATCGGCAACGCATGGGGAAACCCTCCCGCCACGAGCCCGGCACCGACCGAGATGGGCCGGATGACCTATCAGTGCACCCGGTCAGGGTGCCGACTCAGGAAAGATGACGGCAGAAGGTCACTACTCGGTGCTCGCGGGCCAGTTTCCCCGGCTCTCGGAGCGATTCGGCGTCGACGATCTGACCGTTTCGTGGATCGTGCCCAACAATCGCAAGGTCTTCGGCAAGAAGACTGCCGAGATCCCGATGACGGTCGTGGACCTGAGCGTCGCAGGCGCGTTGATCGTCGGCCCCGCTGTCGACTCGGTCCGGGCAGGATCGCGGCTGCGCTACATCCACAACGGCCAGCACGGTCAGGTGGAAGTACGGCACATCCGCCCCGCTGACGACGTACCCAACCTCCGCAACGCTGCCTACTACGGCGTGGTGTTCCTCGAGGTCACCAGCGATCTCGAAGAAATGATCTTTGCGGAGATGGCCCAGCGTCGGGGCGTCCACAGAGACCAGCTCAGCGATCTCTGGAACAGCGCCGACTAGCACGGCCGACCTCGCCCCACCACCTACACTTCGGCCGTGCGCATCGGCCTCGACGTCACACCGCTGGCCGGGCCGCTCACCGGCATCGGCCGCTTCACCCATGAGCTGGTGGCAGCCTTGGCCGCTCGGGACGACCTGGAGATCATCCCGATCGCATTGACGGGGCAATCCAAACAGAGAGTACGAGAGCACCTGCCGGCGAGCTTCACCGGTTCACTTCGATCGTTGCCGGCCCGCCCTCTGCTCGAGCTCTGGAAACGGTTCGATTATCCGACGGTGGACCGCCTGTTCGGAAGTGTCGACCTGGTACACGGGACCAACTTCTACGGTCCGCCCCCCGGTCGCGGAATCGCCGAACTCATCACCGTCCACGACACCGGCCCCTGGGTACGACCCGACGAGGTCCCCAGGATCGCCCGACTGTTCCCGACGTTGGTCGAGCGCGCCCTGCGGAGAGGAGCCCACGTGCATGCCCTCTCCTACGCTGCGGCCGAGGAGATCCAGGGTCTTCTCGACCTGCCGGCCGAGCGTGTTCACCCGGTCCCTTTGGCTGTCGACCCGGTCGAGCCCGCCGAGTTACCCGCCCACCTGGTTGCCGCCCTCGACGGCCACGACTACGTGCTGGCGATCGGCACCATCGAACCCCGCAAACGGTTCCCCGAGCTGGTCACGAGCCTGGCGCCGCTCCTCGAATCGGACCTTCGTCTCGTCATCGCCGGAGGAGCGGGCTCGGATTCTCATCGCCTTGAGCGGATGCTCGCCGATCGGCGGGAACTGTCCGACAAGGTGATCCTCCCCGGATTCGTGTCCGAGACGGAGAAGAGAGCCCTGTTGGGCCACGCGCAGGCGGTGGTGTCGGCGGCGAAGTCAGAAGGATTCGGGATGGTCCCGCTCGAGGCGATGTCTGCCGGCACCCCCGTCGTCGCCACCGACGGTGGCGCCCAGCCCGAGGTGTGCGGAGATGCCGCCCTCCTCGTCCCGACCGATGACTTGGCCGCCCTGGGTCCTGCCGTCATCTCCGCTCTCCACGACCCGACAGTCCGCGGAACGCTCATCGAGAAGGGCCGAGTCCGCTCCCGACACTACTCATGGAAGGCGACGACCGACGCTCTCATTCAGCTCTATTACCGACTGACCGTGCAGCCGGTCTGACCCGCACTTCAGGACCGGGTCGGCCCCTTGGTC
>CAWCAF010000013.1:0-39066 GCA_963793385.1 uncultured Acidimicrobiales bacterium | reverse complement strand
TCCGCCATTCGCATGTACGAGTCCGGATTCGCCTCTCGGGAAGACATCGACGACGGCATGGTGGCCGGCTGCGCCCACCCCATGGGACCGCTCAAGCTCACCGATCTGATCGGGCTGGACACCACGATGGCGGTCGCCGACTCGCTCTACCAGGAGTTCAGGGAGCAGCTGTACGCTCCACCGCCGCTGTTGGCCCGGATGGTGGAAGCGGGTCTGCTCGGCCGCAAGTCCGGGCGCGGCTTCTACAGCTACTAAGCCACACGAGAGCCGTCCGAGGGGCGAGGGGTCGCCTTGCGTCCTGGCGCACGGGTCGTCTAGGCAGTTGTCATGGAACTGGACGTGATGGTGGGCCCTTCGACGTGGGACGACACCGTCACGCTCGCACGGAACGTCGAACAAGCCGGCTTCTCGGGTCTGTTGTTCACCGAGACCAGCTCGGTCCCCTGGATGCGCATCGCTGCCGCTGCGATGGCAGCGCCCACGCTGTTCTTCTCCACCGGCATCGCGGTGGCATTCCCCCGCAGTCCGATGGTGGCGGCTTCGATCGCCTACGAGATGGCCGCCAACACCGGCGGGAGGTTTCGGCTCGGTCTGGGAAGCCAGGTCCGCGCTCACGTCAAGCGGCGGTACGGCGCCGAGTTCTCCCAGCCAGCTGCCAGGATGCGGGACTACGTCCGTGCGGTGAAGGCCTGCTTTCGAGCCTTCGATGGCCGGGAACCGCTCCACCACGAGGGGCCCTTCTACAAACTGTCCCTGCTTCCCCATGATTGGGCCCCGCCACCCCACGATCACCCGGTCAAGGTGGACATCTCCGCGGTCGGCCCCCTCATGGTCAAGACCGCGGCAGAGGTGGCGGACGGAATCCACGTCCACCCCTTCCACTCTCAGCACTACCTGGAACGCAGGCTCATTCCCGCCGCCGGTGGCGCCGACCTGATCATCCCCGTCTTCGCGGTCGCCGGCGACACCCCAGAGGAGAGGGCGCCGATGGTCGAACGGGCCAAGCAGCAGATCGCCTTCTACGGGACAACGCCGAACTACTCGTTTCAGTTCGACGATCTCGGTTTCGACGGAACGACGAGCGTGCTGCGGGCGCAGATGAAGGCAGGCGACCTGGACGGGATGCGCCAGACGATCACCGACGAGATGCTGTCGGCCTACGCCGTGGTCGCACCGTGGGACGAAATGGCCGATCGGCTGATCGATCGATACCACCCGTCGGCTGACCGGATAGCGCTCTACCTTCTCGATGACGAGCTGCGCATGAACCCTTCGGCCCTGCAACGTTGGGGCGAGGTCGCTCGGGCGGTTCGATCCGTCGACTGATCAGAGCTCGATGCGAACTCAGCCCACCGCTGAAGGGGGCTGGAGCCGCTGGGCCAACGCCTCGGTGAAACGATCGAGGATCATGGCGATCAGCACGAGCGCCAGGCCCACCTCGAACCCCCACCCGAAGAGTGACCGTTTCAGGGCGCGGACGGTTTCGAATCCGAGAGCGCCGCCCCCGACAAGGCCGCTGATGATCACCATCGCCAACGCCAGCATGATCACCTGGTTCACGCCCGCCATGATCGTCGGTGCAGCCAATGGGATACGAACGCCGAGCATCGTCTGACCGGGGGTGGCGCCGAAGGTGCGCGATGCCTCGATGCTCTCCTCCGGAACCTCTCGGATGCCCAGCGCCGTGATCCGTACCCCTGGAACCAGTGCATAGAGGACGGTTGCGATGATCCCGGGCACGACGCCGACGGTGAACAGGATCACCGCCGGGATGATGTACACCAGCGAGGGAATCGTCTGGAGCGCATCGAGAAGCGGCCCCACGACCGCCTCCATCCGGCGACTGCGCCCGACCCAGACCCCGAGGGGCACCGCCACCGCAACGGCGAGGATGGTGGCGATGATCACCTGCACGAGCGTGTCGATCGACAGTTCCCACATCCCGATCAGTCCGATGGTCATCAGTGCGGCGACGGCGAATGCGGCCAGTCCCGGGCCCTTGACCCGCCAGCACCCCCAACCGACCACGAACACGACCACCGGCCAGGCGAGAGTGTCGGTCAGGAAATCCCGGGCGGGCAGGTAGAGCCAGACGACGATGAAGTCGCTGAAGGGCCGGGTGAACCAGCGGAGGTTGTCCCGCGGCCCAGGTCGACCGCGTCGTCGATGGGGTCGAACAACGACCAGTCCCACACCTCGGGAAAGCCGACCCACGCCGGCCGCCCGGCCGATGACCACGGCCGCCACGACGACCGCCTACTGCGATCAGCTTGGCTCGTGCGGGCACCCGCCTCGACGGATCCCGCTCGGCCAACGACTTCCAGATGCGGTCCAGGACCATCGCCACGGCGACGATCGCCAGGCCGGCGGCGATTCCCCTGCCCGTCCGGCGCTGGTTGAGACTCTGGAGCACTGGCGACCCGAGACCCTGTGCACCGACCAAGGTCGCCAGCACCACGATGCCCAACGCCATCATGATCGTCTGCGACAGTCCGGTGATGATCGTGGGCACCGCCATCGGCAGTTGCACCTTGAACAGCGTCTGGCGAGTCGTGGCTCCGCACATCCTCGACGCCTCGACCGCCTGAGGCGACACCTGCTTGATCCCCAGCGTCGTCAACCGCACGACCGGGGGAAGCGCATAGATCACGGTTGCCACCGCAGCCGGCACGTTGCCGATGCCGAACAACATGAACAGCGGGAGGAAGTACACGAATGCCGGAATGGTCTGCATCGCGTCCAGCACCGGCCGCATGGCGAGCTCCACGCGAGGGCGCAGCGCCGCCCACATACCCAGTGGCAGTCCGATCACCACGGCCAGCAGGACCGCCGCCGACATCAGCGCCAGCGAACGCATGGTGTCCTCCCACAGCCCGATCAGGCCCGTGTACAACAGTGCACCGGCCGCCACCGCCCCCGCCTTCCACATCCGAACCCGAGCCGGTATGAGAAAGGCGACGGCCACGACGACGAACCAGGGCAGCCACAGCAGGAGATTCCCGATGCCGGATATCACAGCGCTCACGAAACTGCTGATCGGCGTGAAGAAGGACGTGAACACAGGGTGCGAGAGCCGGTTGGAACGCAGCCATGCGCCCCCCTCGTCGATCGGCGACTCGAGAACGGTGTCCCATCGGGCGGGAAACACCTCGCCGCATCCGAACGCGAGTTGGAGAACGATCGCACCTGCGACCAGCACCAGAAACGGCGCCCAGCTCCTGGCCGGTCGCCGAGTGTTGACAATGGTGCCGGGCCGTCGCCGTGGTCATCGGTCGCTCCTGAGCAACTCCGACACCACCGCTCGATCGATGCTTCCGATCGGATTTCGCTCGGCATCCACCACCGTGAGCGGCTGAGGATCCTCCAACAGCCACGGCAGCAGGGACTCGACCGAATCGTCGAAGTTGACGTGACGCACGCCGGCGTCGTCGCCACCGCGGCGCATCACCGCGCTTGCGGTCAGCACCTTCACCTTGGGGATGTCTTTGGTGAACTCCCGCACGTACTCGGTGGCGGGCGAGGTGATCAGCTCCGCTGCGGTCCCCACCTGATCGAACTCGCCGTCCTTCATGATGGCGATCCGATCGCCCAACTTGATCGCCTCGGCGAAGTCGTGGGTGATGAAGACGATCGTGCGCTGCATCGCCTGCTGGAGTCGGATCAATTCGTCCTGCATGTCCCGGCGGATCAACGGGTCCAGTGCCGAGAACGGCTCGTCGAAGAACAACACCTCGGGATCGACCGCAAGGGCCCTGGCCAGGCCGACCCGCTGCTGCATACCGCCCGACAGCTGCTGGGGATAATGGTGCTCGTAACCTTCGAGGCCGACGACGGCGAGAACCTCCATCGCCCTCTGGTGGCGGAGCGGCCTTGCTCACGCCCTGTACCTCGAGACCGTAGGCGGCGTTGTCGATCACCTTGCGATGGGGGAACAGACCCGAAGTGCTGGAAGACCATCGAGAGCTTCTTCCGGCGGACCTCCCGCAACGCCCGCTCGTCCATGGCGGTCAGATCCTGGCCGTCGAGCAGGACCTGACCCTCGTGTGAGGCCGGTGAGGCGGGCGATACACCGGACCAGGGTCGACTTGCCGGACCCGGACAGCCCCATCACCACGAACGTCTCCCCGGTGTGAACCCCCATGGAGACATCCTTCACCCCGATCGTGCAGCCGGTGGAGTCGAGGACGAACGCCCGGCTGTTCCCTTTCCTCGACATCTCGATGGCGGTCGCCGGGTCGGGGACCGAACACCTTCCACACCCCACGCGTCTCCAACGCCATGTCGGTATGAGTCGCAGGATGAGTCATCGGTCACTAATGTAAACCAAGGTGCGTCAACCACACCGGTTGATCCAAGGAGAGCCCAAATGAAGAAGCTTCTGTTCGTCCTCGCCGCTGTCGGGTTGGCTGCGGCCGCCTGCGGAAGCAGCGACGACACCGCCAGACAGAGCGCCGGAGCGACGTCACCGGCGGCGGTGGTGGGCACCGAAACGATCACCCTGATCGTCAACCCCTGGTCAGCTTCCCGGCTCAACGTCGAAGTGGCCAAGAACCTCATCGAGAGTCAGCTGGGCAATCCGGTCGAGATCGTCGAGGTCGACGAGAACGATGCGATGTTCACCGGGATGGCCGATGGGTCTCTGGATGCCGTGCTCGAGATCTGGCCGTCGGGGGTCACCGATGCCGAGACCGCCTACTTCGACGACGGCACCGTGGTCCGGATGGGCGATCTGGGTGCTGTCGGCAAGATCGGGTGGTTCGTCCCTCAGTACGTCATCGACGAGAACCCCGTCGCTGGCCACGTGGGAAGGCTTCCAGGACCCGGCCAACGCCGCGCTCTTCGCAACCGCCGAAACCGGTGACCACGGTCGATTCCTCGGGACCGACCCCTCCTACTCCCAGTACGACGAGCAGATCATCGAGAACCTCGGCCTGCCCGCTACAGGTCCAGTTCTCCGGATCGGAGCCCGCAACCGTCGCCGAGGTCGACGCCCGGGTGGCCGCCGGTGAGCCCATCGTCCTCTACTGGTGGACGCCAACCGCCGCCGTCGCCAAGTACGACCTGGTCAACGTTGCGCTGCCGGCCTATTCCGATGCGTGCGGCGAATCGGCTGCGGCCGGCGACGGTGGCGTCGACTGCGACTACCCCGAGGATGTGATCTTCAAGGCGGCCTCGGCCAAGTTGCAGGAGAAGGACCCGGCCGTCTTCAGCTTCCTGGAGAAGTTCACCATCACGACCGACGACCAGCTCGAGATGCTGCCGTCGATGGAGATCGACGGCGAGGACCCGGCCAAGGTTGCAGCCGACTGGGTCGCGACCCACGAGGACACCTGGAAGGCCTGGTTGTCCTGACCTGTCCTTCGGGCCGCTCCTTGCTGCTCTGCGCTTCACGCCGATCAAAGGTGGTCGATGCCCGCGCCTGAAACGTCATCCAGGACCGCGCTCGTCACAGGTGGCGCCAGCGGCATCGGTCGTGCGATCTGCCAGCGTCTGGCGGCTGACGGTCACCGGGTGATCATTGCCGACATCGACCGCACGGGCGCTGCCGACACACTTGCCGTCCATCGGCGGTGAGGCAAAGGTGGCGACACTCGACATCACCGACTCGACGGCCGTGGCCGCCGTCATCGCCGAACACGGCCCGATCGACATCCTCGTCAACTGCGCCGGCTGGGATGAGCTCATGCGGTTCACCGAGACGGACGAAGAATTCTGGGACAGGGTCATCGAGGTCAACTTCAAAGGGATGCTGAGAACCGTGCACGCATGCCTCGGCCCGATGGCGGCTCAGGGTTGGGGCCGCATCATCAACATCTCCTCCGATGCCGCCCGGGTCGGGTCATCGCTCGAAGCGGTCTACGCCGGCGCCAAGGGTGGGGTGATCAGTTTCACCAAGACGATCGCCCGAGAAGCGGCCCGTAGTGGCGTGACCGCCAACGTCGTGTGTCCCGGACCGACCGACACCCCTCTCCTCGACGGCATCGTGGCCTCGAGCGACAACGCTGACGGTGTGATCGCTGCGATGACGAGAGCCGTCCCGATGAAACGCCTGGGCCGGCCCTCCGAGATCGCTGCTGCGGTGGCCTTCTTCGCTTCGGAGGACGCAGGCTTCATCACCGGCCAGACCCTGAGCGTCTCCGGCGGCCTGACCATGGCCTGAGCGGGCCGAGGCCGCAACGAGGCGAGCCAGGAAAAGCCACCGCTGTTCATCAACGAGGCCGGCCCTAGGATCGGTCTGTCTCCCTCTCCGACATGTTGGTTGCTTGAGCTGGTGCCCGATCGACCCGTTCAGCAGGGAAATCGACGACCACCACGCCTCTGTGGTCAGTCGCCGAGCACAGCGGCCTGGGAATGGTGCGCGAAAGGACATCGAACACATGGCTGACAAGACCGTCGTAGTGACCGGGGCTTCCGGGTTCATCGGAAAGCACATCGTGAAGACCCTTCTCGATCACGGCTACGTGGTACGAGGTTCGGTCCGCTCCGATGCCAAGGCCCACGAAACCAGAGCGGCGGTCGGACCCGATGGGCTTGACCGACTCAGCTTCGTGCAGCTCGATCTCGCCAAGGACGACGGGTGGATCGAAGCGCTCCAGGGCGCCGATGCACTGCTCCACGCGGCCTCGCCGTTCCCGCTCGGTTCGCCCAAGGACCCTGAGGAGCTGATCCGACCCGCCGTCGACGGGACCCTTCGTGCGCTGCGAGCTGCGAAGGCCACCGGGGTCCGTCGAGTGGTGGTTACGTCCTCCTCTGTGGCCATCTACAACGACACGCTGCGAAGCGACCAGACGGTCCTCGACCACACCAACTGGTCACCGACCCGTTCGCCCCTCACCTCCGCCTACGACGACTCCAAGACCCTGGCCGAGCGCGCCGCCTGGGACTTCGTTCGTGATGAGGTTCCCGAGATCAAGCTGTCAACCGTGAACCCGGGCATGGTGTGGGGCGCACCGCTGGACACCAAGTACGGCACGTCGCTCGAACTCATCGAACGTCTCTACAGAGGGTCCGATCCGATGCTTCCCGACCTCTCCTTGCCGGTGGTCGACGTGCTCGAAGTTGCCGAGATGCACCGGCTCTCACTCGAAGTCGGGGCAGCCGCTGGCCAGCGGCTGCCGACAGCGGCTGGTGCGCTCACGATGATCGAAACCGCAAAGATCCTCAACGAAGCCCTGCCCGGAAGCAAGGCCACGACCCGGCAGGCACCGAGCTGGCTGATCCGGATCATGGCCCGGTTCATGAGCGACATGAAGGCGATGGCTCCCCGGTTGGCCAGGTCGGGACTGGTATCGAGCGCCCATTCCGAGGATGTGCTGGGCGTCAAGCTGACCTCAGCCGCCGACGCAGCGATCAACGCCGGGAAGTTCGTGGCCGCTCAGTCCTGAAGAATCCCTCGACCCGCAGGTCAAGGGTTTCCGATGTCCCGACACATCACCGAGTGGAGCTGGGGGGAATCGAACCCCCGTCCGCCAAGCAGGCACCGCCCACGCTACGACCATTCCCGAGATTCGGACTTACGGCTGTCCATCTACCGGGTTAGAGCACCGCCGGGTCTTTCCCCGGAGCCAGAGGTCTTTCCCTGTCCGTCAGTGGTCTTTCCCACCGTCCACCACTACTTCTGTTACCGGGCTGTAGTGGTCAGGCCCTGCGTGGCCTCACGGCTCGCAGTGTTCCTCTTGTCACCTGAGAATCAGGCGGCGAGAGCGAAGTCGGTTTTGTTGCCGTCTTCAATGAGCCCCGTTTAACGAGTCTGAGCAACTCGGGTCGCACAAACGGCTTCTGGTCTCGACGTCGAAACCGATCAGCCCCTGGTGCTGGTTGGATTGTCAAACAGCACCTTCATTCTACCTCGGGTCGCAGAATGCCGGCCGCCGGCCTCCCAGCGCCGACTCAACGGTTCCGATCGGCCAGCTCACGGCGAGCCTCGCGGTCGGCGTCTCGTTTGGCGATCAGCTGTCGTTTGTCCACGGTTTTGCGGCCCCGACCGAGGCCGAGCTCGAGTTTGACGCGGCCGTTCTTGAAGTAGATGGCCATGGGAACCAGGAGTAGGTGGTCCTGGTTGAGCTTGGATGACAGGCGGGTGAGTTCGTGACGGTGGAGCAGCAGTTTTCGGCGGCGGGCCCGGTCCAGGATGACATGGGTTCCCGCTCGTGAATACGGGGCGATGTGCAGGCCGACCAGGTACAGCTCACCGTTGTCGAATCTGGCGTAGGCATCGTTGAGCTGAGTTTTCGATTCTCGGAGGGCTTTCACCTCCGAGCCGGCCAGCACGATTCCGGCCTCGACCGTTTCGGTGATCTCGAAATTCCGGTGCGCCTGCCGATTGGTGGTGATCATCTTGGTGGCCATGACGGCTCCAACGGTACCGATCCCCGGAATTCGTTGAGCGCCCGGAACCTTCTCGGCCGAGAAAACGTGAGATACTGAGGAGAACTGCAATCTAGGAGGTTGCCTTACATGGCCTATCCACAACAGGCCCAATACATCCCCGCCATCAACTCCGATGAGGACGTGCGCTCGGCGTTTCTCGTGCGGGTCTATCAGCACGTCGCCCTGGCCGTTCTGGCCTTCGTCGTGTTCGAAACCGCACTGTTCGTGACCGGCCTGGCTGATGCGATCCACAACGTCTTCCTCGGCGAACGGGGAGGACTTCTCTGGCTCGGACTGCTCGGTGCGTTCTGGATCGGCGGCACGATCGCCTCCAACGCCGCCACTCGAATCGACAACGTCGGCGCCCAATACGCCGGACTGTTCGGCATGGCCGCTCTCTATTCGGTGGTGTTCGCACCGCTCCTCACATCGGTGTTCAACGCCGATGCCGGGATTCTCGATTTGGCAGGCCGCAGTGATCACGTTGATCGGTTTCGCCGGCCTCACCGTCATCGGGATGACCACGAGCAAGGACCTGTCCTTCATCCGCCCGATCATGATGTGGGGTGGCTTCGCTGCCCTCGGTCTGATCATCGCCGGAATCATCTTCGGTTTCGGACTCGGCGTCTGGTTCAGTGTCGGAATGATCGCCCTGATGGGCGCCAGCATCCTCTACCAGACCCAGAAGATCGTGCGGCAGTTCCCCTCGTGGGCGCATGTCGCGGCGGCCCTCGGTTTGTTCAGCTCGCTGATGACCATGTTCTACTACGTCGTCCGACTGTTGGGCGCGACCCGCCGATAGCCGACCGACCAACTCCTTCGACGGTGGGGCGTCGCGACAGGCGACATCCCACCGTCGCGCTGCGCCGGCCGGGTTTCGCACGGGGATCAATAGGGTGATCCGGTGAACCGCCAACAGCGCATTCTCGCCGCGGGATTGTTCGTCGTCGCCTGGGGCACCAATGTCAGCACCCCGCTCATTCTCCGCTATCAGGACCGTCTCGGCCTGTCCGACACCGGTGCGGTGGGGATCTTCACCGTGTACGTGGGTGGCATCCTGACCTCGCTGTTGTTCGCCGGGCGCCTCTCGGACCGTTTCGGCCGACGACCCCTCATCATTCCGTTCACCGCCCTCTCAGCGGCCGCGTCAATCGTCCTGGTCGTGGGTCGGAACTCACTTCTGCTGTTGTTCGTCGGCCGGCTCCTACTCGGCGCCGTCAGCGGCGCCGTCCTGTCGGTCGGCACCGCCTGGCTCACCGAATTGGCCGGCGGTGCGGATACCGACGAGCGTCGTCTGCGACTTGCGAGCACGACCACGATCATCATGTACGTGGGCTTCGGTTTCGGACCGATCACCTCGGCGTTGTACGACCGATTCGGGCCCTCGCCACTCGTCGATCCCCTACCTCGTTCATGCCGTTCGTCACGGTGCTCGTTCTGGCTGCGATGTGGCGGATCCCCGAAACCCGACGCCGCCGATCCGACGGTGAGTCTCCGGCCGCGGCTCGGTGTGCCCCAGTCGTCACGTCGCGACTTCCTCGGCGTGCTCGCTCCAGCGGCGGTCTGGGTCTTCGGCTTTCCCTCGACCAGCTTTGCTCTGTTTCCCGTGATCCTGCGGGACGCCATCGGCGGGATCGACGTCCTGATCGCCGGGATCACCGGCACCCTCACCGCCATGCTCGGTTCTGCTGTCGCGGCCTCTGCTGGCGAGGAGTAGGTCCACTCGAACGGCCCTCAAGACCGCGATGTGGCTGGGGGTGAGCGGCTACGGCCTCGGTACGTTGGCGTTCCTCATCGGCGCCTGGTGGTTGGTGCCCGTGTCGGCAATCGCGCTCGGAGCGGCGTCGGGAGCCCTGCTGACCGCCGGCCTTGCGCTGACCGATGCGATCGCCGATCGATCCAATCGCGGAACGCTCAGTGCCACCTTCTACTTTGCCGCGTACTGCGGGATGGCAATGCCGGTGATCATCACCCTCCTGGCGTCGCTGACGACCACCGCCGTCGCCCTCGGGTTGGTGACCGCCACCGCGGTCGGTGTGGCGATCCTGGTCACCGTACGGGTCTCCGAGCCACGGCCGGAGGCTCCGGTGGGCGGAACTCCGGCACAGCGTTCCCGAGCGATCGGGAAGCGGTTGTAACCGGGCGAACCGAGCAACGGCGGCTTGGGTCCAACGTTGCGATCAGCCCGGCTCGAGCCTCCGGGAACGGCCAGCAACCCGGTGTAGCCTGACCGCCGATGCACGTCGAACTCGGTGGCCTGATCGCTGTCGGGCTGGCGATGTTCGTCGGAGCCGTCGTCCAGGGAAGCCTCGGGTTCGGCTCGATCGTCACCGCATTCTCGGTGATCGTTCTGGTCGATCCGGTTCTGTTGCCTCAGGCAATCCTCATCTCCACTTTGCCCATCCTGTTCATCGTCTTCGTGCGAAGCCGTCAGGACGTCGACTGGAGGTGAAGCGACGCGGCTTGTGATCGGGCGGATACCCGGTGTCGCACTCGGCACGATCATCGTCAAGACCGTGAGCCCGACCGTGCTCGCCTACGCCGGCGCCGGTCTGGTCCTGTTCGCTGTCGGGGTCACCGCATTCACCCGTCCCATTCCCCACAACACTGCGACCCTGACGGCATCGCCGGTTTCTTCAGCGGCCTGTTCGGCACGTCCACCGGGATCGGCGGACCGCCTCTCGCGCTGATGTACCAGAGCGGAACGGGCGACAACCTCCGAGCGACCGTCGGCACGGTCATGGTGCTCGGCGTGCTGATGACCGTCGTCGGACTGGCCATCGGGGGGGCGCTGTCCGCAACCGACATTCGCACGGGTGTCGCACTGATGCCCTTCGGGCTCGCCGGCGTGATGTGCGCTCCCTCTGTACGCGGATGGGTCGACCAGCGGATCCGGCTGCTGATCCAGATCATCAGCGTGCTCGGAGCACTCCTGGCGATCGTGCGGCTCAGCCTCTGATGACGACCCTCGACCCGACGGTCGTCCTCGACAGGAATCAGGCCTCGAGATACCGGGTGACGGCCACGCCGGAGGCGACCGCAGCCGATCATGGCGCCGGCAGCGAGCAGCACCCCGGTGATCGTCCACAATTGGCCGCTGTCGAGGGCGAACGAATCGAAGAGCCGGAAGTCGGCGCCACGCACGGCGTCGCCCACGACCCGATTGAGCGCATAGACCGCACCGGTGCTGAACGCCGCTCCGACCAGCCCCTGCAGCAACCCTTCGAGCATGAAGGGGACACGGATGAACCAGTTGGTCGCCCCGACGAGGCGCATCACCTCGACCTCGCGACGCCGAGCGAACAGCGCCGTCCTGATCGTGTTGTACATGAGAAGACTCGACGCCAGCCCGCTGGCCAGGGCGGCGACGGTCATGGTGATGCTGGCCGCGGAGGAGAACTGGTTGAGCCGCCGGATGTAATCGCCGGCGAAATCGACCTGGCGCACCCCCGGCAGTGGTGTGAACTGCCGCCCGAGTTGTTCCACCACGCTGAGCTCGGGATTGACCGGAACCACCCGGAACGAGGTGGGCAGGTCCTCGGGCGTCACCGCCGCCAGGACTTCAGGTGACTCGGCAAAGTACTCCTCGAACTCGGCGAAGGTCTGCTCACGAGTGATGAACGTGCTGCTCTTCACAACCGGCGAATCATCCAGGGCGCGCTGAACCGAATCGATCTGTTCCTGGCTGGCGTCGTTGTTGATCCAGATGATGAACTCAACATCATCCTTGAACCGGGTGTTCAGACCGGAGACGCCCTGCTGGATGACGAGCGCCGCCCCGAGGAGCGACAGCGAAACCGCAACGGTGAGGACGGTTGCGATGCTGAGCGAAGGGTTTCGGACGATGTTGTTCGCCGTCTCCTTGACGATGTAGTCGAGTCGGACAGCCATCAGTCGTAGACACCACGACTCTGGTCTCGGACGATCGACCCGTTCGACAGCTCGATCACCCTGCGCCGCATGGTGTCGACGATCCCCCGATCATGGGTGGCCATCACGACGGTGGTGTTGGCTGACCGGTTGATCCGGTCGAGCAACCACATGATGCCGTTGGCGGTTTGGGGGTCGAGGTTGCCGGTCGGCTCATCGGCGAGGAGGATCACGGGTCGGTTGACGAAGGCGCGGGCGATGCTCACCCGCTGCTGTTCGCCGCCGGAGAGCTGATGGGGATAGCTTGTCGATCTGGTCGCCGAGACCGACGAGCTCGCAGATCGCCGGCACCTGGGTCTGGATGATGTGTTTGGGTTTCCCGATCACCTCGAGGGCAAAGCTGACGTTCTCGCGGACGGTCCGCGACGGCAACAGCTTGAAGTCCTGAAAGACGCAACCGATCTGCCGTCGGAGAAGCGGCACCTTCCACGGATGAAGGCCACCCACGTCTTTGCCGTTGACGAGCACTCGGCCCGAATCGGCAACCTCCTGCTTGTTGAGCAGGCGCAGGAAGGTCGACTTGCCCGAACCGGAGGGACCGACGAGAAACACGAACTCACCCTTGTCGATTTCGGCGGAGGCGTCTTTGAGGGCGATCGATGGACCCTTGTACTCCTTCGTCACGTTCTCGAGTTTGATCACATCTGTTCCTTGTCCCGATCAGCCCCTCAGACTAGTTCGTGCACCCTCTCTTACCGGGTCACTACCTCGCACAGGAGTCGACGTCGGGGCTCACACCCTCCGCCAGCGGAGCCAGGCCTCCATGAACGGTTGTACATCGCCATCGAGCACACCCCTCGGATTCCCCGACGTGTGCTGGCTCCGTTCGTCCTTCACCTGCTCATACGGCTGCAAGACGTAGCTTCGGATCTGACTCCCCCACTCGGTGCTCTTGGATTCGCCCGCCTCGGCCGCCAGTTCGTCCTCGCGTTTTTGGCGTTCGAGCTCGAGGAGGCGCACGCTCAGCATCTGCATGCACCGTTCCTTGTTCTGGTGCTGGCTTCGTTCCTGCTGGCACGAGACGACCACACCGGTGGGTAGGTGCGTGACCCGGACCGCCGAGTCGGTCGTGTTCACGTGCTGCCCGCCTGCGCCCGACGAGCGGAACACGTCGATACGCAGCTCTTTGTCGGGTATGTCGATCGTGTCGGAGGCAGCGGCCACATCGGGCCACACGCTGAAGCTGGCAAAAGCGGTGTGTCGACGGGCCTGCTGGTCGAACGGAGAGATCCGAACCAGCCGATGCACTCCCCGCTCGGCCTGCAGCAGTCCGTACGCGTACCGTCCTCGAATCTCGAAACTGGTGGATGTGACGCCGGCTTCAGCCCCCTCCTGCCAATCGTCGACCTCCACCTTGAAGCCACGACTCTCCGCCCACCGTTTGTACATACGGAACAGCATCTCAGCCCAGTCCTGGCTGTCGGTACCGCCGGCGCCGCTGTGAATCTCGCAGATTGCGTCGCCGGCGTCGTAGTCACCGCTGAACAACGTTCTGAGTTCGAGCTGATGGAACTCGTCGGTCAGGTGACGGGACAGTTGGTCAATCTCCTCGTCGAGGGATCCGTCCTCTTCTTCGGCGGCAAGTTCGGCCATGACCTCCAGGTCGTCGATCGACGTGCTCAATTCGCCATAGAGATCCAGATCGGTCTTGACCTGGGTGAATTCGGTCTGCACCTCACGGGCCCGATCCGGATCGTCCCAGAGGTCCGGTCGTCCCATCTCGGCTTCGAGCTGGGGTAGCCGTGCCCGCAATTCGTCGATCTTCAGGTACTCGTCAGCTTCGACCAGTTCGGTCCGGAGATGGTCGATCGTGTCGTCGATCTCGGCCACCTACGCCGCTCCATGGCATTTCTTGAACTTCTTGCCGCTCCCACACGGGCACGGCTCGTTGCGCCCGGTCGAATCCCATTCGTCGTTGACCTTGGGCCTGTTGGCCCGGGGTGCGGCCGCTTCGGGCCGGGCGGAAGCGGAAGGGGCGTCGACGTCGGCCTTCTCGGCGTGCACGTCGACCGCGGTCGGGACCGGTGCGTTCAGTCCTTTGGCTGCAACGTCGCCGACCTGGGCCGTCTCTTCCGGAGCCTTCGACTCCTCGGGCACTTCCTGGGTCGCGACCGGCGCCGGTTGAACGACCTGAACGTGCATGACATACCTGACGTAGTCGGATTCGAGCGCGGTCATCATCGCGCTGAACATGTCGAAGCCTTCGCGCTGGAACTCGGTGAGCGGGTCTCGTTGACCCATGGCCCGAAGCCCGATTCCCTGCCGGAGCTGATCCATCTCGGTCAGGTGTTCCCGCCAGCGTTGGTCGATGAGCTGCAGCATGATCTGATTCTCGACCTGCCGCATGACGTCGGCACCCAGCTCGGCCTCTCGCTTCTCGAACACGTCGACGGCATCGTCGCTCAGGCGTTCGGCCAGCTCGGCCAGGCTCCGACAACTGACCAGGTCGGACGGGGTGAGCTCGGTCGGCCAGAACTGTCGGGCGTCAGTGATCAACCCATCGAGATCCCACGTGTCGTCGAGATCATCCTGGCAGTGGGTCGAGACCAGACCTTCGGCGGTCGTCCCGATCGCCTCGATCGTCTCGTCACGGAGGTCGCCCTGATCCATGAGTTGCAGTCGCCGCTGATAGATGATCTTGCGTTGCTGGTTGAAGACCTCATCGTATTTCAGGACGTTCTTGCGGGTCTCGGCATTTCTCTGTTCGACGGTGGTCTGGGCCCGCTCGACCGACTTGGTGACCATCTTGGATTCGATCGGCACGTCGTCGGGCATCGCCCTGTCCATCACCGCGCTCATCGCCCCTGTGGCGAAAATTCGCATCAGATCATCGTCGAGGCTCAGGTAGAACCGGCTCTCCCCCGGATCACCCTGGCGGCCGGATCGACCTCGGAGCTGGTTGTCGATTCGTCGGGATTCGTGCCGTTCGGTTCCCGAGCACATACAACCCGCCCGCCTGTCGCACCCTTTTCCCCGTCTTCGCTGCACAAGGCCGTCCAGTAGTCGAACCGCTTGCGATAGTATGCCTCCCCCTCTTCGGTGCCGAGTTCGAAACCCTCGGCGCGGGTGTCGCGTTCGGCGAGCTTCTCCGGGTTCCCACCCAGGACGATGTCGACGCCACGGCCGGCCATGTTGGTGGCCACCGTGACCGCTCCCGGAGCGCCGGCCTGAGCGACCACATCGGCCTCGCGGAAATGCTGCTTGGCGTTCAGGACCTGATGGGCGATCCTCCGCTCGTCGAACAGCTCGGCTGATCTTCTCGGACTTCTCGACCGATGCCGTGCCGACGAGGACCGGTTGGCCCAGTCTGGACCCGCTCGGCAACGTCGTCGACCACCGCGTCGAACTTCCCCTCCTCTGACTTGTAGATCAGGTCGGGCTGGTCCGCTCTGGCGATCGGTTCGTTGGTGGGTATCTGCACGACCGCCAGCCCGTACGTCGTCTCGAGCTCGGCAGCATCGGAGAGAGCCGTTCCCGTCATGCCGGCCAGCTTGTCGTACATGCGGAAGTAGTTCTGGAGGGTGACGGTGGCCATCGTCTGCTGTTCTTCTTTGATCGCGCACGCTCTCTTTGGATTCGACCGCCTGGTGCAGACCGTCGGACCAGCGTCGACCATCGAGCACGCGGCCGGTGAACTCATCGACGATCTTCACTTCGCCGTCGGCGACCAGGTAGTCCTTGTCCCGCTTGAACAGTTCCTTGGCCCGCAACGACTGGTTGAGGTGGTGGACCAGATCGCCTTGCACTCCGTCGTAGAGATTCTCGATACCCAGCATCGCCTCCACGGTGTTGATGCCGTCCTCGGTGACGGTCACCAGACGCTTCTCTTCGTCGACTTCGTAGTCGACGTCACGTTCGAGACGGGAAGCGATCTGGGAGAACCGGTCGTACAGATCGGCTGCACCTTTCACCTTGCCACTGATGATCAGCGGGGTTCGGGCCTCGTCGATGAGGATCGAGTCGATCTCATCGACGATGGCATAGGCATGACCGCGTTGGGTCATGCCGTCCCTGGTCCTGGCCATGTTGTCCCGGAGATAGTCGAAGCCGAACTCGTTGTTGGTCCCGTAGGTGATGTCGCATCCGTACTGCTCACGCTTGAATCTGCTGTCGTTCTGGCCCGGGACGACGAGACCGACCGACAAACCGAGCCATCGATGCACCTCCCCCATCCAGTCAGCGTCGCGCGAGGCCAGGTAGTCGTTGACCGTCACCTGATGCACACCCTTGCCGGCGAGAGCGTTCAGGTACACCGGAAGGGTGGAGACCAGGGTCTTTCCTTCACCGGTCTTCATCTCGGCGACCCATCCGAAGTGCAGTGCGGCGCCGCCCATCAGCTGGACGTCGTAATGGCGTTGGCCGAGAACCCGTTTGGCGGCCTCGCGCGTCGACGGCGAACGCCTCGACCAGAATGTCGTCGAGATCTGCGCCGTTGTCGATGCGGCCGCGGAACTCGCCGGTCTTGGCTCGCAGTGCGTCGTCGCTGAGCGATCTCGAAGTCGGACTCGAGAGCGTTGACGGGCTGCACGACCGATTGGATGGTCTTCACACGCTTGCCGTCGCCGGCTTTGAGGATTTTGTCGAAGAGCTTCATAGCCGTCACCAGCCTACCGCTGTGGGTCACACACTCTCGTCAGGGTATGCGACACAGGTGCACTGTTCCGGGCCCGGTTCACGCAGCCAACAGATTCAGCCGGACGGTGCTCCGAGCACTCGCACGCCCCGCAAGCTGACCAGCAACGAAAAGAGCTGCCGCTGCGTGGCCGCATCCTCGAGCGCGTCGCCGGCTCCCAGATCGATGATCGACTCGACGCTCGTCGAGCCGGTCGACGAGTTCGAGCTGCCGGCTCGGGATACTCGACCGGCGAGGATGTTCGTGGAGGGCCTTGAGCAGCGATACCGCAGCTCGCCGGTCCAGGAACAGCTCTCCCTTGGCTAGTGCGTGGACGATGGTCGGTCCCATGTGCAGGGCGGTGTTCTTGTCAACAGCTCCGCTCGCCCCCGCGATCAACGCAGGAGCCAACTGGTCGTTCGGCCCGCCGACAGCCAGCACCGCACTGATCGGCATCCGATCCCGCATGGTGCTGATGATCTCGGTGGCCTCACCCTGAGCGGGTGTGAGGTCGACGACGATGACCTTGGGCGGGTGTTCGTTGATCACCGGTCCCAAGACCGCTGGGCACCTCGGCTTCGGCGACCACCTGAATCCCGGGATCCCGCTCGAGCGCGGTCATCAACTCTCGCCGGTAGATCTCGTGGTCGTCGCACAGAGCGACCGTGATGGGGCGTTCGGCCATACATCCTTCATCGACCGGTCACCGCTCCAGCCTTACCCGGCGCCGTTGAATTCAAGCTACGGTTGTTTACGCTTGACCTCTATGTTTCTCGAGCGAGGATGTCCAGCTTGCCGGACCAGGATCACCGCCCGGTCGTCTTCGTCCGACCTCGCCGGCGTCTGCGCATCGTGCGTCGATCAGCTGGCGCCGCCCCCCATGCGGACGATCAGCGGGTTCGACAAGGTCATGGCCGTGGCCGAATACGACCCGGTCATGGCATCGATCATCCGGGCCATCAAACGAGGCGAACGACCCGAGTTGTTGAAATCGTTGGCCGTGCCCCTGGCCAGGCTTCTCCGACCCTGCCTCAGGGACTCCACCGTCCTGACCTGGGTCCCGGCCAGTTCCCGGGGACGCCGATTACGGGGCTTCGACCAGGGTCGACTGCTGGCCGAGGCGGTCGGCCGGGAGCTCCGGATCGATCGCCGACCGGCGTTTCGGCGCAGCGGCAGCGCCCAACGGGGAGCCGATCGGGCCGAGCGCATCCGCGGCCCTCGTCTTCATCTTCGACCGGACTGGGCACGTCGACCGCCCACCGCCCAGGTCATCATTGTCGACGATGTGATCACCACCGGCTCGTCCCTCGCTGTGGCTGCCGCAACCTTCGGGCAACGGAGGCCGCGCGAGATGATCGCCGGAGCCATCGCCTCCCGACCCTGACGCAGCCAGCTCGAGGCCTCAGTCGCGTTCGGTCGAGACGGCCGACCCGAGGGTCGGGACGGGTGCGTCGGAGTCGACGGTCGTACCGAGGACGGTGGCCGTCGGCGGATCGGTCTGGTCCCGGTCGGCGTCACCTGCCGAGGAGCACCCCATCAGAGCCGCCACCGGATGCCTGTCACGACGGCTCGGTGGCACCTCATCCGATCACCTTAGACCGGTGATCCATGACCGCCATAACGACGGGTCCGGCAGCGATCAACACACCCGATGCGACCCACGCCGAGGGCGACGGCCAGGACAACGAATCGGCCGTGGAGGCGGTGACCGCCAGCAGGAGGAGCCACAGGTTGCGCACGACATCCCGCCACGACACCGGCGAATCACTGGTGCCCCCGAAGCAGCGGCAGGGAACCCGGCGGCCATTGACGATCGCGTTGGCGAGAACGACGGTGAAGGCGGCGAGCAGGCCGAACGACACGACCCCACCCCACCCGGGCTCAATCAACAGGACGACGGCGACAACCAGTTCGGAACCGGGCACCATCGACGCCAACGTGTTCGGCCATGCCAGACCGAGATCAGCGAAACTTCGCACGGTTGCCGGGCGGTCCCGTAGTTTCGACACCGCCGCCGCGGTGAAGACGACGGCTAGTACGACGGCGGCGACCGACGGCACAGGTCATCCCACACGGGTCGACGATGACCTGGTGATCTGATCATCTGAGGCGAGGTGGTATCCGACATCGTCGCGCACCACCATTGCGGAGGTCAGTAGCGATAGTGGTCGGGTTTGTAGGGACCCTCCACCGGTACGCCGAGATAGTCGGCCTGCTCCCCCGTCAGCTCGGTCAGCCGTGCGCCCAACGCATCGAGATGGAGCCGGGCCACCTTTTCATCGAGGATCTTCGGCAACGTCGTGACGCCCAGGTCGTAGCTGTCCGCGTTCCTGTGCAACTCGATCTGAGCCAGGACCTGATTGGCGAACGATGCGCTCATAACGAAACTGGGGTGGCCGGTGGCGTTTCCCAGGTTGAGGAGGCGCCCTTCGGAGAGAAGGATGATGCTCTTGCCGTCCGGCCACCGGAACTCGTCGACCTGGGCTTTGATGTTGATGCGCTGGATGTCCGAGCTCCGGTACAGGCCGGCGATGTCGATCTCGTTGTCGAAGTGACCGATGTTGCCGACGATGGCACCCTGCTTCATTCGGCTCATCATCTCGGTGGTGATGATGCCTTTGTTACCGGTCGAGGTGATGAAGATGTCGGCCCGGTCGAGCATCCGTTCGACCGTGTTGACCTCGTATCCATCCATGGCCGCCTGCAGAGCGCAGATCGGGTCGATCTCGGTGATGATCACCCGTGCCCCCTGCCCTCGCAGCGCTTCGGCACAGCCCTTGCCGACGTCGCCATAGCCCATGACGACGGCCGTCTTGCCGCCGATCATGACATCGGTGCCGCGGTTTATCCCGTCGAGCAGGGAATGGCGTGTGCCGTACTTGTTGTCGAACTTCGATTTGGTCACCGAATCGTTGACGTTGATGGCCGGGAATCGAAGGGTCCCGTTGTCGCGCATCTCGTAGAGACGCATCACGCCGGTGGTCGTCTCTTCGCTGACACCTCTGATGCCGGCCGCCATGCGGGTGAAGAGCTGACCGTCCTCGCCCTGGATCTTCTTGAGCAGATCGACGATCACACCCCACTCGTCGGAGTCGTCTTCGGTGGCGTCGGGAACCGAACCCATCGCTTCGAACTCGGCGCCCTTGTGGACGAGAAGTGTGGCATCACCACCGTCGTCGAGAAGCAGGGTCGGACCGTCATGACCCGGCCACTTCAGGGCCTGTTCGGTACACCACCAGTACTCCTCCAGGGTTTCGCCCTTCCAGGCGTACACCGGTACTCCCTCGGGGCGATCCGAGGTGCCGGTGGGGCCGACGACGGCTGCGGCCGCCGCTTCGTCCTGGGTGGAGAAGATGTTGCAGCTCACCCACCGGACGTCGGCGCCCAGAGCGGTGAGGGTTTCGATCAGTACCGCCGTCTGCACGGTCATGTGGAGGCTGCCCATGATCCGCGCACCGGCAAGCGGCTGCTCGTCGTAGTACTCGGCCCGGATCGCCATGAGGCCGGGCATCTCGTGTTCGGCCAGTTCGATCTGCTTCCGGCCGACGCCGTGCAACCCGATGTCGGCCACCTTGAAGTCGCCCTCGGCGAGTGTCAGCGGGCGTTGATCCGTCGTTGTCATGGTATGGAGCATAAGGCCCGATTCGAAGAGAGGTTCTGATCCATCCGAGCCATTTGCCGGCTCGGACATCGGTCCGGTCACGGCCGGTTTGGCGGTCGGTCCCAAAACACCGAAGACTGTCCCCATGGCTCACTTCGAAACCTCGATCACCACCTCGCTCAGCGCCAAGGAGGCGTTCGACCTCATGGCCGACATGACGAACTTCGCCGATTGGGATCCCGGAGTACGGTCCGCCTCGCAGGTCACCGGCACCGAACCCGGCGTCGGTGCGGCGTACGAACTGGTGGTCGAGGGTGTGGGCCCGGCGCCCGCTTCACCCCTCACGTACGTCATGGAGGAGTTCGAGGAGGGCAAACGCTACCGAGCTGTCGCCAAAGCGAAGTTCTACCAGTCCGACGACGTCGTCGCGGTCACACCTGACGGCGAGGGCTCGGTGGTGACCTACGAAGCGGATCTCTTGTTGAACGGACCTCTTCGAGTCCTCGATCTCCTCGTCGTGCCGATCTTCAACCGCATCGCCGGCAAAGGGGCAGCGGGTTTGAAGGACTACCTGCACCGGTAGCACAGCCGATCGACTGGCGGGGGCGTGCTAACGCTCGAGCCACTCTTTCAAGTCCTCGACGATCGGGAGAGGGTCCGGGGTCGAGCCCCTCGGCCGCAGCCATCTCGAGACTCGTGCAGTCACCGATCATCACCAGGTCGAGTAGCTGGGCGATCGGACCTTCGCCGGCGGCCGCGACCGAAACGACGTCGTTCATGACCTCGAGGGTCTTCTCCTCGACGTAGTCGAACCTTCGGGCGGTCTGTGGATGTTCGAAGTCGTGTCGTAGCTGCACTTCGGTGAAGACCTGTCGTGTCACATCGCCATGTTGGCCCCAGCCGACCAGTTCGTTGTGGCAGAGGTCCGGCATGGGTGCCCAGAACGCAGGGGCTTTGGCGTTGTGGTTGACGGCGATCTTCCAGCGTTTGGCCGCCGTCGTGCCGATCACGCCGCCGCCGTAGATGACCGGCATCGTCCGACCGATGCGACGGGCGACGCTCTTGGCCGGCGACTTCGGCGACGACAATTCGTCACGACGGCCCTTCAACTGCTCGACCGCTCCGGAGAGCCAGTTGCGAGCGCCGGGGAACAGTCCGAGCTGCTCGAGGGTGAGCATGGCAGGTGTGGCGAGAGCCCCGAGCGCCGCCCGGGGCATGGGGGCGGACCCGACGACGGGTAGCACAGGGGCGCCCGCCCGCCGGGCGAGGTCTTCGAGTTCGCCTCCGGTCGTGATCGCCACGAGCGACGCACCGGCTTCGATGGCTGCCTCGAGCGACTCGAGTGTCTCCTCGGTGGTACCCGACGCCGAGATCGCGATCACCAGGGTCGTGCTGCCCACCCAGCTTGGTGGAAGGTATCCGCCGTACACGACGATGGGAAGGGAACTGAAGGGTCGAGCCGCCGCCGCTGCGACGTCACCACCGAAGCCGCTGTCCCCCATCCCCAGGATGATGACGTGCTCGAGATTGGCGGTCGTCGGCAGTCCACCGATCGTTCCGATCGCTGCGATCGATTCTTCGATCTGGTCCGGGAGCGCCATCGTCGCCTCCCACATGCCCAGCGTGTCGAGGGGCTCGGCCATCAGTTCTCGTCCTCGGCGGGGGTGAACGTTGGAGAGAGGGACAGCTCCTGGATGCGGTTCATGATCCGTTCGTGCTCGGCGGGGTCGACCGTCTCGGACTCGTCGATGAGCAGCACCGGGATGTCGTTCTCGATCCGGTAGCGCCGGGTCAGCCGGGGGTTGTAGAGGGTGTTCTCGTCCTCGAGGTAGTAGAGAGGACCTTTGTCCTCCGGGCACGCCAGATATTTCGAGCAGAAACGATTCCAGTGTCACCTTCTAGAGACTAGTCACAGCGGCACCCGGGCTCG
The DNA here is from genome assembly GCA_963793385.1 of uncultured Acidimicrobiales bacterium. GTDB lineage: Bacteria > Actinomycetota > Acidimicrobiia > Acidimicrobiales > SZUA-35 > JABDIY01. The sequence goes on along the minus strand of CAWCAF010000013.1, from coordinate 16,623 downwards.
CCATACGGTGGCCTCGCCGCTCATGGTCGTAGCCATCGTCCGATGCCGGAATCCAGACGACGTCGCCGGCCGCTGCGACGAGATCGGCCACGCTGGAGCTCAACGCCACCTCGCCGTGTTGAACGAACAGGATCTCAGGGCCATCGGTTCGGTGCGAAACCGTGGGGTCGACGAGCCTGTCCAGGCAGAACTCGTCGGCCCCGGCGGCGTAGGACCAGGTGTCGGCGGTGGGACGCTGGACGGGAACATCGATCGGTGAGCAGTCGACGACCCGCAGAAGCTCGTCGACGTCACGATGTTTGGCCGTCAAACCTCCTCTGACCACATTGTCGGAGTTCGCCATCAGTTCCATTCCGACACCCGACAGATAGGCGTGGAGGTTCCCGGCACCGAGGAACATCGCTTCCCCGGGCTGGAGCACGACGTGGTTGAGCATCAGTGCAACGGTGACGCCGGCATCGCCCGGGTACAGCTCGCCTATCCGTCCGGTCCATTTCAGTTCGGCCTCGAAGGGTGCGATGGCGGCGGGACCGACGGCTGAGGAGATGCTCCGCGGCCGCCGGCAGGTGGCGTCCGCCACCCGGTGTCTCGGCAGATCCGGGCGTACCGAGGACCGAGGCGACCGCACGGTGATACACCGACGCCGGTTCTCCGGCTCCGAACAGCAGTTCGGTGAGCGGCTGGAGCTCCTCACCGTTTCCCCCCGATACGAGAAGCGAGAACAGCTGTCGGCTCTCCGCCAGTGGCCGAAATCCACACTTTGCGTCGAAACGGGGTGAGGGCGGCGATCAGCTCGGGTTTGTGATTGGGGTCCCGGTAGATGCGGTCCGGCGCATCGACCGGCACTCGTTCTGCGTTCTCCCTCTCGTAGCCGGCGATGGCCTGCTCGAGGGTCGGGTGGGCCTGGATCGACAGCGGACGGGCGGCGGCGAGGACTTTGAACAGGAACGGGAGCTGCCCGAAGCGGTTCGACACGACCGGACCGAGCGCCGCGGTGGGGTCGGACTCGATCAGGTCGGCGAGCGAACGACCGGATGCGAGCCGGCTGCTCGCCTGGCGGTGGGCCCCCATCCACAGCTCCGCCTTGGGAGCACCGTCGGGCTCGATACCCAGGAGATGGGGAATCGATCGTGTGTCACCCCATGCATATTCCTGGATCGTGCAGATGAGCTTCTCCACGTCAAAGACGTCGGCTGGTCACGCCGCCGCCATGACCGCTTCGACTTCGGCGACATGCAGGCGACGGCGGCGTCATCGGCCGCCTCGAGATTCAGTCGAAGCAGAGGTTCGGTGTTCGAAGGGCGCAGATTGAACCACCAGTCGTCATGTCGAACGGTCAGGCCGTCGAGCCGATCGGTTTCGGCATCGGCGATAGTGAGCGCCACGTGTTCTATGACGGCGGCCGTGTCGTCCACACGCGTGTTGATCTCACCCGATGCGGCGTACCGCTTGAGTGGTTCGAGCAGTTCGCTCAGGGTCTGACCGCTGGCCGACAGCTCCGAGAGCACCATGACGGCGGCGATCAGGCCACTGTCGGCCCGCCAGTTCCGGGCGAAGTAGTAGTGCGCCGAGTGTTCGCCGCCGAACTCGGCGTCCTCTTCGGCCATCAGCTGCTTGATGAACGAGTGACCGACTCGGCTCCGAAAGGCAGTCCCACCGTTTTCGGCGATGACCTCGGGAACGACGTCGGAACAGATCAGGTTGTAGATGATTCTGGCCCCGGGTGTCATGCGCAGGGTGACCCGGGCCAGGAGGGCCGTCGTGAGTGAACCGCTGACCGGTTCGCCGGTCTCGTCGACGAGGAACACCCGGTCGGCGTCGCCGTCGAAGGCCAGGCCGATATCGGCTCCGACCTCGACCACACGGGCCCGCAGATCGGCCAGATTCTCGATCTGGATCGGGTCGGCCGGATGATTGGGAAACGTTCCGTCGAGCTCGGCATACATGACCTCGAGATCGAATGGCAACGCCTCGAAGACTTTGGGTACGACCAGTCCTCCCATCCCGTTGGCGGTGTCGGCAACAACTTTCAGGGGCCGAAGCCCGTCGGTGGAGATGAAACTCCTGACGTGATCGGCGAACGCATCGAGCATCTCGAGCGAGCGGGCGGTGCCCGGTTCCGGGCGCTGCATCGACCGCCCCCGCTGCGTAGGACTCGGCAGTCGCTTTGATCTGCATCAGCCCGGTGTCCTGGCCGATCGGTGCCGCCCCCGATCGGCACACCTTGATGCCGTTGTACTGGGCCGGGTTGTGGGATGCGGTGAACATCACGCCCGGTTTGTCCTCGGAGCCGGAAGCGAAGTACATCATGTCGGTGGATGCGAGACCGATGTTGGCCACGTTCAGGCCCTGCCGGTTGGCACCGCGGGTGAACGCGTCCACCAGTTCGGGACCGGATGGTCGCATGTCGTGGGCGATCATCAGCTCGGTCGTGTCCGGCTCGACCGACTTGATGAACTCGGCGAAACCGACGCCGAGCGCTTCGCAGGTGGAGGAGTCGATCTGATCCGGGTACATGCCCCGGATGTCATAGGCTTTTACGATTGCCGAGAGGTCGTGCACGCCTCCAATGTAATGCCGCGTCGGGTGACGTTTGCGCTGCGCCATCGGGGCCGGATGATTGCTCGGCGAGGACGCCGACGGCCGAAACTCAGCCCCGCCCGGAAGTCGCCTGCTGGGAGCTCTGGACCGTCGAGGGTGGCGATTCCTGGGGCCTGCGGTCCGGGTTCGATCATGCGGCGTTCCAGAACCTCTGTTGGGAGGGGTTGGGCCGGTACCAGCCCCAGCCGACAGCCCGGCGAACCCGCACGAAATCGACGAACAGCATGACGGTGTCGTGCACTGGTCGAACGGTGGAACCCTCACGGTTCTCGACCGACACCGGAATCTCGAGGAGCGACAGGCGGTCCTGCTCCGCGATCAGGAAGATCTCCACGTCGAATGCGAACCCGTCCACCCGGCAGCGCTCGAAGATCGCCCGGCCGACATCGCCGCGGAAGCCCTTGATACCGCACTGGGTGTCGCGGAAACGTCCGAGGAACACGATGTGGGTCAACCAATTGACGAATCTGCCACCGAGTCTCGCGGAACCATTGAGCCCGGACGAGGGTGACCGTGTCCTGGTGACGGCGGCTGCCGACCACGACATCCCATCCGCTCTCGACCTCGCGAAGGAAGTCCAGCACATGGCGAGGCGGATAGGCGAGGTCGGCGTCGGTGAACACCGCGGTGCGGCCCTCGGCGGCGACCATGCCGGCGCGTACGGCTGCACCCTTACCGCGATTCTCGCTCCTGTCGGAGCACCTCGGCTCCGGCCCTGGCGGCGGCATCGGCGGTGTCGTCGGTCGATCCGTCGTCGACCACGAGTATCTGCAGTTCGCCGGCACCGACCGCCGGCTCGAGCGTGGCTCGCAGCCGTTCGACCGTGGAGGCGATACGGTCGACTTCGTTGAACGCCGGCACCACGACCGAGAGCCGGTAGCGCCCCATCGGGCGGCGGCCGGTCCACCCTCGACGACAGTTCCCGCCGTACGACACCGAACAGGATCCACCGGTAGACGAACCAGCGCAGGGCTGCGGCCGCTGCTGATCGCCAGGATCTTGGCGACGACGAGCCTTCCGTGGTCGAGTACACGCTGAGGAGAACCACGGTGTCGAGTGCGCCGGCAAACGTGGCTGCGGCAAAGAAGAGTGCGGGTTGTCGAACCCACCGGGCGTTCGGGTCACCCCCGAACGTGAACAGGCGATTGGCCACGTAGGCGAAACCCGAGGCCAACGCCAGGGCCAGCACGTTGGCCGCCCACAACCGGTCGGACCCGTAGCGCCGGAACCCCTCGAAGAGGACCAGAAAGTCGATAGCGGTCGCGAGCAAGCCGACGAGAGCAAAGCGTCGTAGCCGGCTTCTCAACTCTCCGTCTCCAATGCGCTCAGCATCCGGTTGGCGATGCCAACCTGCGGATGTTCCAGATCGGCCACAACGGTTGGCTCCCGAGCGCCGCCGGGTTCGTTCTCCGCCAACAGTTGGGCGAACAGATCCGGCTGGAGTGCTTCGTCGAGGTCGTCGTCGAGGGGCTCGGGTCCCTCCGATTGCGGCCCACCCGGTGAGAGGAATGGGACGGGTGTGGGCGCCGTCCCACGCCAGCACTCCCGTGGCCGCGCACCCCAGGGCGAACATGAGGAACGAGAGGTACTCGACCCAGGTGTAACCGTAGGTCAGTTGGACCTGGGTGTCGGTCGGTACGACGACCATGAGATTCGGTCCAGCCCGGTAGGGGCCGTCGGCACCCGACACCGACCAATTGGGGAAGTAGGAAACCTTGACCAGCACCGGAGTTCCCGGTTTGTCGACGGCAGAACGAAATCGACGAACGACCGACCGCAACATCGCTGACCACGACGGGCTGGGTCGGAGCGCCGTCACTGGCGATGAGGTTGGTGACCCGGTCCCATCGGTTCGGTCCGTCTTCGGCGGGTAGCGCCTGAAACGCACCGGGATCGTTGTAGTAGGCGACCGCCTGGCTCTCCCAGCCGATCTCGAAACGAGTGCTGAGATCGGTGATCGACTCCTCACGGGGGCCCGACGCCACCACCGGCTCGTAGTCCAGCGCTTCGACGAGCGGCGTGCCATCGACCTCGTAGACGACGAACGGCGGGCTTTCGGCGATCCGGCTGAGGGCTTGATGTTGGTCCGCCGCCGCAATCGCTTCGTCGCTCTGGGCCATGTAGTAACGGACGCCGGTGGTCTGGAGTTGGGCTACGCCCTTGTCGATGTCGAAGTCTTGATAGGGAAGATCACGCTGGGCCCGCGATGGTGCGGTCGACAGCGTCGATTGGTTCAGGAAGTGGAACGGAGTTGTTGCCGACGACTCGAAGTAGAGACCCTCCATCGATCCGATGCACCCATCGGTCCAGTGCGGGAGAAGCATCAGCGCCATCGGAGTCCCGTAGCGGTCCAGTTCGCTCGAGTACTCCCACATGGCCCGACCACAGCCGTTCGAGGCACCGACGGCTTCCATGGTCTGTACCACCCCCGCATATTCGGCGTAACTACGTTTCGCCTCGTAGCCGCTGTAGTTCCAGGTGACCCAACTTGGGATGAAGCTTCGTTCGCCACCCTCGACCCCGGCAAAGGAGTATCGACCGGATTCGTTGGTCCCGCCGAAAGGAAGGTTCTGAAGTGTGAATGCGATCCCGATGAGCGAGGCAGCCATTGCCACACCGGTCACTCCGAGAACGGTCCAAGGTTCCGGTGCGTCCAGTCGTTCGGACACGGCGGCACCGATCACCCGGGCGAGCAGCGCGACCCCGATCGCAGCGACCAGATAGACCGAGAGGTAGTAGAAGGGCAGCAGTCGGGCATTCCACAGCTTCCCGGCCGGGAGGTGAGCGACGCCGACCGCTGCAGCGATCGCCGCGATCGTGAACAGCATTCCGAGTCGATCCCTGAACGCGAAGGCGAGGAGCGCCCCAACTGCGGCGACAGGCAGGGCGAGGCGCATCGGCGTGTTCACCAACGATGGCCAGTAGTCATCGAGCCGCTCCCAGCCCATGTCGTTGAAGTAGCTGCTGCGGGCATAGAACGGGAACAGCCAGATCGCTGAGATGAGCGCTCCGGACGGACCGACGACCAGCATGAACTTGGCCCGATCGATGATGGCCGCCGAGAGCGAGGCGAGCGCAACGAGCACGATCGGTAGGACGGCGACGGCGGCCAGCCGCCGTCCTGTGGAAAACGATGTCGCTGAGACCCGAGTGGGAACAGCGCGACGCCCGCGCCGACGGCGAGGACCCACCAACGGGGCACAGCGGGAACGAGCACGATGAGCACGACGACGACGAACATCACGAAGATGAGAGGAATCACGTGTGTCAGGGCGACCATCGCCAGAAGCACCGCTGATGACGCTCGCCATCGTCCGGTGTCGAGGCTCCGGAACAGCCAGCCGATGGTCAGCATCGACAGAGCGAGGCTGATCGAGAACGCGAACTCGCCGGCCAGCGTGCTGGCGATGTTGCCGCCGTAGATGTTGAAGTTCGTATCGAAGAAGAAGACGGTGACGGCGACGGCGACCAGGGCCGGAATCGGCTCGGAGGCTTGGGCCAGCCGTGCCATCGCCCATCCGGCGAGTGGGCATGGAGACGAACCCGGCGACCGACACGAGTTTGAACGCGATGCCGTAGGGCACGAAGACGGCGCTGAGAGCGACGGTGACGGCGATGAACCAGACGAGACCGGTGAAGCCGGAGTTCTTCACGTCGGGGCGGCGGGTGGCGACCCATCCGGCGAAGAGGACGGCGGCGGCGATGGGGATCCCGAGCCACGGGTTCACGCCGGCGTTGAGCACGATGATCGCCAGCGGGGGGACGATCATGTAGTAGTGGTAGGCCGGGAATCCTGCGTACCAGTCGGGGGTCCAGCCGGTGAGGCGGCCCTTGGCTCAGCAGGTGGTCTCGCATGTAGGCGGGGCCCCACACGTGGGCACCCATGTCGCCACCCGAGGGCGTCGTGTCGGCAACCAACAGGTCAGGCCGCAGTTGCAGGACCACGAAGACGCGTGCAACCGAACGCTGCTGCGAGACTCACCCACTTGCCCCACCGCTCGATCGGATCGGGCGCGGGCGCCGGGACCTCTGGACAGACCGCTCGCTCGACATCAGCACAACCACTCCAGTCTGGCAGTTTCCTCGGCGGGGGCGGTGGCACACCGACGATGGGCCGATCGACCTACACGACGATCCGTTGTCCTGGGGCGCCAGGCCCAGAACGGGGTGCGCATGTGGACCCATTTCGGTGGCGTCTCTCACAGTCACCGCCGAAGCGACGATCGGTGCAGCGTTGACCAATGGCTGTTCGGAGGACTCATCGTGGCATTACCAATTCCACATCCCTGCCCCACTTGCGACTCAGAGCTGGTGACCGTGAGGATGAGCGTGGACGAACACGATCTGATCATGAGTTCGTGCCAGACGTGTGATCTGCGGACGTGGAAGCTGGCGGGCGACGACGTCGATCTCGGAGCTGCGCTGGATCATGTCGGCGCGCACGCCACCCGCCGCACTCGCGTGGGGTAGCTGCCCTGCCTGAAGCATTGTTCGAGCGTCAGCGAGCCGAACGACGGGCGCAGCCCGGAGCGAGGCTGGACCGCCGGAGGCGGGCAGCACCCAGAGCCTGAAGCATTGTTCGAGCGACAGCGAGCCGAACGACGGGCGCAGGAGTGAGGACAATGTCCCGGAGTGAGGCTGGACCGCCGGAGGCGGGCAGCACCCAGAGCCTGAAGCATTGTTCGAGCGACAGCGAGCCGAACGACGGGCGCAGCCCAGGAGTGAGGACAATGTCGCAGCTCGTGAGGCTGACCGCCGGAGGCGGGCAGCACGCAGAGCCTGGAGCATTGTTCGAGCGTCAGCGAGCCGAACGACGGGCGCAGCCCAGGAGTGAGGACAATGTGCACTCGTGAGGCTGCCGAGGGACGGGCAGCACCCAGGCCTGGAGCATTGTTCGAGCGACAGCGAGCCGAACGACGGGCGAAGCCAGGAGTGAGGACATGTCGCAGGCTGGACCGCCGGAGGCGGGCAGCACCCAGCAGCCTGCAGCATTGTTCGAGCGACAGCGAGCCGAACGACGGGCGCAAGCCCAGGAGTGAGGACAATGTCGCACTGCGTGAGGCTGACCGCCGGAGGCGGGCAGCACCCAGCAGCCTGAAGCTTTGTTCGAGCGTCAGCGAGCCGAACGACGGGCGCAGCCCGGAGCGCGGACAATGTGGCAGCTGCGGAGTGAGGACAGTATTACAGCTGTGACACGAGTACCCCGTAGGTCACGGCGTTGAAGGTCGTGTGCATGACGATGGCGGGAAACAGCTGTCCGGTGCGCCACGCGGGCGTAGCCGAGTGCGAGTCCGACGGCGAGAAGTCCGGGGAACTGGATCGGCTGGAGGTGACTGACGGCGAACCAGACCGAGCTGAGAACGATCGCTGCCGAGCGCCCATCCGATCGAGCGAGCGCCGGCAGCAGGAAGCCGCGGAAGAACAACTCTTCGACCAGCGGTGCCATCGACCACGATCATGACGAAGAGAAGCATGAGATCGATGTTCGTGCCGGCGGTGTCGATCAACCGTTCGGCCACATCGCCGACCGACGTCGGTATCGATGAGATTGCTGAGAGGAATGTAGATCAGCGGTATCACGATCAACTGGAGGATGATGCCGGCAAGCCCCCAGAGTCACCAGGGCGCGCCCGTCGAAGGAAATTCGAAAGGTCCGGCGTATGGACCCTCCGTGCTGCTTGGCGACGACCAGGGGAAGGAGTGCCGTAGGCCGCCCATAGAGCGAACTGTCCGACGAACAGCCAGATCGGCGGCGCCGAACCGGTGAGTGCTTCACCTCGAATCTCGGCCAGGACCGATACCCAGAGGGCCGAACCGAAAAAGGCGAGAACCCAGATGCCGAGCGCGACCCAGGGCGTCCACGGCACGGTATGCCGCAGCCCGGGTTCAGTCTGCGGGAGCATCAGCCGACGAGTATCTGTGACGGGTGTCGTTGCGCCGACGCCCGACCACGAACCGTCGACGCACAACCCCTAGAATGGACAACATGCCAGATCAAGGCCCGAATCTGCCTCCTCCGCAACAAGGCCGGAACCCGCGGATGCCCGGATCGAAGGGCGAAGGAAGTGTTCCTCGCTGGGCGATCCTGCTCGTCAGCGCCGTCGTGATCGTCCTCCTCGTCTTTGCGGTCGAAGGCGGGACCGGAACCAGTGCCACCGAGATCTCCTACACCGAGTTCATCCGCAGTGTGGAGGCCGGTGAGGTCAAGGAGATCACGTTCAACAACGCCACCTTCGAGATCGAGGTGACGAACAAGGACGACTCGGTGGCCAAGACCTATAGCCCCCGTGAAATCCCCGAGGCTGACTTGGAGTTGTTGCGGGCGGAGAACGTCGATGTGAAACCGTTCACGAACTCCGGCAACGTGTTCGTGAACACGATCCTTCCCCTCTTCCTGCCATTGGGGTTCATCATCTTGTTCTTCTGGTGGATCTCCCGCCGCCAGCAGAGCCAGATGGGCGGGATCATGTCGATCGGGCGTTCCAAGGCCAAGACCTATTCCAGCGAGCGTCCGGGCACCACCTTCGCCGACGTGGCCGGTTACGACGGGGTCAAGCGCGAGATCACCGAGGTGGTGGACTTCCTCAAGCACCCGGACAAGTTCGGTGAGATCGGTGCCCGCATCCCCAAGGGCGTCCTACTCGTCGGGCCTCCCGGAACCGGCAAGACCCTCATCGCCCGAGCGGTGGCGGGCGAGGCCGGTGTGCCGTTCTTGAGCGTGACCGGTTCGGACTTCATGGAGATGTTCGTCGGCGTCGGCGCCAGTCGGGTGCGAGATCTCTTCGCCGAAGCCCGGAAGATGGGTCGGGCGATCATCTTCGTCGACGAGATCGATTCGATCGGCCGCAAGCGCGGCGCCGGCCTCGGTGGCGGCCATGACGAGCGGGAACAGACCCTCAACCAGATGCTGTCCGAGATGGACGGCTTCGAGGCGACCGAGGGCATCGTGATGATGGCTGCGACGAACCGACCCGACATTCTCGATCCGGCGCTTGCTGCGCCCTGGACGTTTCGACCGTCAGGTGGTCGTCCCGCTGCCGGAGCTCAACGATCGCAAGGCGATCCTGGCCGTACACACCAAGCACAAGAAACTCGCCGACGACATCGACATCGACGTCATTGCCCGAGGCACGCCCGGGAATGTCGGGTGCCGACCTCGCCAACCTCGTCAACGAAGCGGCCCTCTTCGCCGTTCGGCAGGGCAAGGCCAAGATTGCTTCGCAAGCATTTCGATCAGGCTCGCGACCGGGTCCTCATCGGCATCGAACGCGAATCGATGGTCCGAACCGCAAGAAGAACTCGAGCGCACCGCCTACCACGAGGCGGGTCACGCCCTGTGCGCAGCGGCGCTGCCCACCCACGATCCGGTGCACAAGGTGACGATCATCCCCACCGGTATGGCGCTGGGCGTGACGATGACGCTGCCCGAGGGCGATCGACACAAGCTCGAACAGCAGGAGGCCGAGGACCGGATCGTGATGGCGCTCGGCGGTCGCAACGCCGAGAAGATCGTCTTCGGTGAGGTCTCCAGTGGGGCGTCCGATGACCTGCGTCAGGCGACCCAGATGGCCCGTCGGATGGTCACCGAGTGGGGTATGAGCAACGAGATCGGACCGATGAGTCTCAGCGACAACGGACCGGTCTTCCTCGGTGAGGACATGATGAGTTCGCAGGGTGTACTCCGAAGAGACTGCCACGCTGATCGACACCGAGACCCGCAGAATCCTCATGGAGATGGAGGTGCGCTGCTCCGCTCTGCTCGAGCAGAAACGGGGGGCGTTGAACCTCATCGCACGGAGCTTGCTCGAACACGAGACGGTCAGCGGTGAAGAGGTGCTTCGCCTGATCGCATTGGCCGAGAACAACCCGGCGGCGGCATCGATCGAGCCCGAAACCCTCGATGAGGCCAACATCGGCCCGTTCAGTGCTCCCTCGCCGGGCGATCCACTTTCCTCGGCCGTCGTTCGGGACACCACCGAAGGCAGCTGACTCAACCGAGCCCACGTCGAGCCTCTAGCTCGCAGGCAGCAACTGCCCCGCCAGATCCTCCGCGGTGCCATCGGACCGAACATCGTCCGTCGAACCGTGCCGTCGGCATTGGCGACGACGGTTGTGGGAACGCCGTCGATTCGGTACCTCTTGTGGCGGGTCGGATCGTCCTGCACGTCGATTCGTTCGATCGCAACGCCCGGACGCACCGCTGATTCGATGATCTCCCACACCACCGGGCAGGTGTGACAGTTGGTCGAGCCGAACATTGCGATCAACAACGGTGCCGTCGGGTCGACGAACTCGGTTCGATCGATCTCGGCGATCGCTCGGTAGCTGGGCGACGAGGGGGGATCCGGTCGCCTCCGGCGCAGGAGGAGCGAAGCACCGACCGCCAGCACTGTCAGCGCAACGAGAATGCCGATGCGAAGCTCCATGGCGGCGACGATATCGGTCTGCGCAGGTAGCTACCGAGCGATGAGGGGTACGGCGGCACCGAGGGTCAGGACTCCGTCTGCGTCGACCGTCTGCGTTTCCACCGCGATCGGTGAACTGCTGGTGATCAGCAGCGCCGATCGGGGTACCGGCAGCAGGATCGGCACCACGCGCCGTGTCTCACCGTCGACCGCAACCCGCTCGGCCTCCAACAACTGCCCGTCCACCATGCCACGGATGGTCACGAGTGCGTCCTCGACAGCTGTGATCAGCACTACCGAGCCACCATCGGGTACGACTCGAGTGTGGGGAACCAACCACTCCCGGGCCACCACCGATGACCCGGGGCTGAAGGCCAGTCCCGTTGTGGGCGACGTCTGGGCGTCGTCGTCCAGGATGTGAACGGTTGCGCCGGTCTCGAGCTGATCTTCGGGAACGTCGGAATGATCGTCGTCCTGGCGCAGCAGGTTGCCACCGAGCGGATCTCGTCGCTCGATCGTGGACGGGTCGATCGGGACACGAGCGATTCCGACGCACCGGTGACGGTGTCGGGGTCTGCGGTTCTTCAACGGCGGGGTCAGTCGAGCACTCGGACGCCGCTTCCTCCACTTCAACCGTGGATCCCGGTGTCCTCGGCTCCGACCAATGAGTTGTCGACCCGGCGGATACAACTGGGAACGAGAGACAAGAACGGGAACGTCGTTGTCCGACACAACCCTGACACCGAACTCGATCGGCAGCGGGACCTGCAGCGCCCGAAGGAGTTCGGCGAGATCGAGCGATTCGAACCGTCCCGGCGCAACGGTCAGGTCGATGGCCGAGAGGCCGTAGGCTGACCGGCGATCGGTGGTGGACAGGTCGAAGTAGAGTTCGAGTTCGGCTTGATCCTCGCCCGGGTTGTACACGACGAGCTGGTGGTCGCCGGTTTCGGTGACTCGGCCGGCGGGAAGGAACCATTCGGTCGCCGGTGCCGGCGTGTGCCGAGAACCAACGCCGAGCCGACCGGTCCCAGATCACCGTTGGCGACCTGGAGTTGCTCGACCACCACCCTGCCCTGGATGGTCGTGATCGAGGTGGCCACCACCGCCTCGATCGACACGTAATCAGATACGTTCACGAGCCGGACGGTGCGACCGGGCACCACGAACGAGGAGAGGTCCTCGGGACGGCGCTCGCGGGTCGCTGTGCGGAACGTGACGTCGAGGACGACGTCTTCCCCGAGTGGGTTCAGCAACGCCAAATACTGATCGGTGTCCCGGCGGGTACTCCCGGCGGCCAGATACCACTGTCCGCTCACCGTGGTGGCGCACGGCCCCGAATCGCTCCCGTAGCGGTGGCCACCTCGTGGCCGACCAGACCTCGACCTCCGACGATCTCCACCACTGCCGGCTGCGCTCTCCGCCGAGCTGACGGCGGCCAGATCGATCGTCTGGTCGTGTAGGGGCCGCAGCTCGAGTCGCACGGTCGGGCCGGGACCTTCGTCGGTGAGGATCGAGATGGTGGCGGTGGCATCGGCATCGCTCACGCTCGTGACGCTGATCGAGTGGTCGGCGTATCCGCCCGGCCGGCTGGATCCGATGGCGCAGTACCAGGACGTCGTCAGCGGCGCCGGGTCCGACAACGAACTGCGGAGCGGTGCCGGATCGGTCGCCAGCAGTTCGACCTCTTCGGTCTGCGGCAGATGGTCCAGCAGAAACGATGCGATCAGAAGCGCCGCCACGGCACCGATGATCGGCAACCGCCCGCAACGCGATCATGGGGGATCACCTGATCCGGCGATGACCTCGACCGGTTCGGGGCGCCTGTCGGCTTCTTCGCCACGGCCGGAGTCCAGCTCGGTCAGGTCCAACGTCAGCTCGCCGGTCCGGGGCTGCTCGGATCTGTGCGGTGCGGCCGTGCGCGTGGCCACGATGAGCCCGAGACGACGATCGACCAACTGACCGCCGAGCCATAACCACCATGACGTGGGTGGCCGGTAGTCGGCCCCGAACGACTGACCGGGATCGTCGACCTCGAGGACGGTGAGGCCACCAACGGTCCCTTCGAGTCCTGCTGCGCCTCCGCTCGCCACCCACCCGTGGACCGGTTGGGCGAGGAGCACCCGCTCGCCGGTGACACGAGCGGGGTCGGCTGCGAAGTCCACCGACACCGCACTCCGATTCTCCGCCACCAGCGCCACACCCGTGCTCAGGTCTGAATCGAGCAGGTCCAGAGATCGAGCTGTCCGACGTGTCGAACGATTCGTCGAGCAGGACAGTCGTCCCCTTCGACGCCTCGTTCCGAAACACGATCAGATTGAGCGTTCCTGGCTGTCGACGGAGATCCAGTTGATTGGCAAGAGCAAGATCGACGGTCGAATCGATGTCGAAGGACGGTCCGTCGTAGGGCGCCGGTGCGAGCTGTGGTTGGTAGATCACGTAGTCGACCCCGAACGGTGCGAGCATTCGTCCGAGCCGTACGGTGTCCCCGGCGAACGCGACGTCGAGAAGTACTCCCACTTCGCGGGTGGCCGGCGATACCGATGGGACGAACCGGTCAGAGATCGTCGTGGTTTCGCCCGACGTGACGGCGTAGTCGATGCCTGCGCTCGGCGTCGTCGTCATGTCGACGGGTACGACTCGGGGATCGCCGAGCCAGAGCGCTCTGGTCTCACCCGTGTCCGAGGACAGCAACTCCGTGATCTCGGCATATCCGACCTCGGGATGGTTGTGCCGGCCGTCGAGCGCCTGACCGAAGCCGAGGACGAGAACGGCCAATCCACCAGCGGCAGCGATACAGGGTGGCGAACTGACGCCAGCCATAGGTGTACCGCTTCAGATCGACCTCGACCGATCGCACCGACGCACCCACCGCCAAGGTCAGTCCCGCTCCGGCGATCACCAGGAGCACATCGGCTCCCGGCCACAGCGCCGACTCGAGCCTCGACGATGCCAACCATGCACCGGCGAAGCCGACCAGGGCGGCCGACCAGCCGAGGACGGCTGCGTCGTAGCGAGTCCTTCGACCGAAGAGCAAACCCAGGCTGGCGGCGGCGAGCAGTCCGTACATCAGGACCGAACCGGTCGATCGGCCCGGCGCGAACAACAGAATCTCGGCGAAACCCGATACGTCCGCTTCGGGCGAGGACCGGCCGACGATCCACTCCCACCCGTCGCCGACCAGGACGTCTCGGGTGAAGGGAAGATGCAGCGCCGCAGGCACCACCACCGCCGCCGCGAGCCCCGCCAGGCCGTAGCCGACCCTGTAGACACGCCCGGTGACGATCCCGTAAGCGACCACAGCCACCGACCCCAGAAGCCCCATGACGATCGCCGAAGGCGCACATGCTGCGACGACCGCGAGGAGAAAGCCGAACCGCGTGAGCCGGACCGGAAGCGAGCGCCTGACGGAGTTCCACGGATCGATATCCCCGACTCGAGCGACCGAGATGAGCACGAAGGGGGCGAACCCCCACAGGACGAGCGTGTCCCAGCGGGCCGCAGCCAATGCCTCACCGGTGAGCGGGTTGGCCACAGCCACCGCCGTGGCGATCGCCGCCGCTCTCGCACTGCCGAGTGGTCGGACGAGTCGGAACGCACCGACGGCGGCCAACACGAGCGGACCGACCAGGAGGGAGACGAACAGGACCCGGTTCGACCACGACAGGGCCATCTCCAGCACGCCCAGCACGGCGAAGGAGGCCGGAGCAGCACCCGACCCTCCGATACCGCTGGTTCGGTAGCCGCTCCACCATTGGGTCAAGAGATCGCGGCCTTCGCCGAGGATCGGGTTGTGGCCGACGACGACAGGATCGTCGCGCAGCAACCCAAAGTTCCCGAGCAGGATGAGCAGTGCGGCCAAGCCGAGGAACGCAACGACCGACGATCCGACCCGTTGACGTTCATCGACCAGGCTGGCCCTCGAACATCGCGGAACGAGTGGACCAGCCGTCCGGTTGGCCGAACGGAGCGCTCGACGATGCTGCCGACCGATGGGCCGATACGGCTCTGCAGGGCGTGGATGTCGCGACCGCCGACCAGCCGGATCGAGCGAAGGGCCCGGCGGCGACCGAAGGCGCTGCCGATCCGACCGAAATTCCATCCGACGGCCCCGAGTGCGGCTCGAGCGTGGGCGGGTCGGCCCCGGAAGTGTTGCCGGCCGCCGCCAGGACCAACGAGGCGAGGGCTCCGAGGATCGAGACTGGGAACGACCACCGTGACGAGGTCACGATCAACGTTCTCAGCCGATACCGGCACCGCCGCCGGTACAACCGGAGCGAGAGGTTCTTGGATGGGATCGGGCGGGACTGTCGGGCCACCGCTTGTGGCACGACGATCACTCTTGCTGCGACGGTGTGCGCCCGCCAGCAGAAGTCGAGATCCTCGTTGGCCCCGGCCATGGCCGCATCGAAACCGCCCAGGTGCACGAACAGATCCGAGCGGATCAGCTGGACGCCCGGAGGGGATCACGAAGACGTCGGACACCGAGTCGTACTGGTCCTGGTCGAATTCGTCGGCTTCGATGAGGTCGATCTGACGGCCGCGCCGGTCTGCGCCGTAACCGACCGCCAGACAGCCTGCTCGGATCATCCCACGCCACGAGTTTGGGGCCTGACAACTCCTGCATTGGATCGATACATCTCCTCGAGCAGGTACGAGACCCCCGCCGGGGCGAGCGCCGTGGTGTCCTCTTCCGGATCGGTGCTGGTCAACAATGGTGATCCTCAAACATTTAGCATCACTGCGGCCCAAGACTATCAAATCCTGGAGGTTCGGGTGGATGGCACCTTGATCGGAACGGCCAGCTCCTATACCTTTAATAACGTCACCCAGGATCATACGATTACGGCCAGCTTTGTTTATGTGGATCCCAATCCGGTAGACAGCGACGGAGACGGTGTGCCCGATAGCCAGGACGCCTTCCCCCATGATTCGACTGAAACCACGGACACCGACGGTGACGGCTACGGCAACAATTCCGATGACGACGATGACGGCGACCAAATGCCCGATGCCTGGGAAATAGAAAATGACCTGGATCCACTGGTCAACGATGCTGCTTTAGATCCGGACGGTGACGGGGCCACCAATTTTGAAGAGTACGAGGCTGGAACCGGTGCCAATTTCTATGAAGATCATTTCCCGCCCGAGGCCCCGGTCATTTTAACCCCCTTAGACAATGAGCTTGTCGCTTTGACCCCGCAGTTGAGGACCGACGAATTTTATGATCCGAACATCGACGATGTTCATACCGAATCCAGGTGGCAGATATTCAGGGCGGAGGACAATTTTTGTGTCCTCGATGTCACCAGTCATTCAGCGTTCACCTCCTTGAAGGTGCCCAAACTGATCCTGGAAGAAGACACGGACTATATCTGGCAGGTGCGTTTTATCAATAACCACGCTACTGAATCGGATTGGTCTGCGGTCGGCTCCTTTACGACCGATTTGGTCGATGACGACCAAAACGGCAACGGTATTCCAGACAGCCAGGAAGTGGCCGTCGATCTGGATCTTGACAATGACGGTGTCATCGACAGCGACCAGGACGATATCAAGTGCGTTGACAGCCCTGCAGAGGATGTCCAGATCGGGGTCAGCATTAAAGATGCGGAAAATG
>CAWCAF010000012.1:0-42915 GCA_963793385.1 uncultured Acidimicrobiales bacterium | reverse complement strand
GGCCCTCCGCGGACGTCTCGCCGTCGACGTCTTCGTCGAAGCGGACGACGGCTCGATCACCGAGGCCGGCTCGATCGAGATACTGCCCGCACGAGGTCCATGTCATCGAACAAGACGTCATTCACCGAATGCGATTTCCCTCTGCGAGGACGGTCTGGCATTGCACGTCGTCATCGGCGACCTACGCACTGCGGTCCGGTGCCGGTGGATCGACGGCGCTCGCGGCTCGAGGTTACGGACTCGATGAAGTATCCGCTGTGGACGGAGGTGGCGTAGGGCCCGACACCTCTGATCAAGCCCGAGGAGTCTCGGCGAAGCCGCGACCGTCGTGTCGATCGCCTTGTCGTCGATATCCAAGTGCGTGACCAACCGGAACGACGGCCCGCCCCTGACGACGATGCCTCGTTCCCCGAGCGCCTGATTGAAGCCGGCGACGTCGATCGCCGAGCCGTCAGGTCGGGCCACGTCGACAAAGACCATGTTGGTCGCCTGGCGCGAAACGTGGCACGCCCAGCCAAGCCCCGAGACCTTCGGCGAGGGCGACCGCTCGTCGGTGATCATCGCGCCAATCGATCGATGTTCTTTTCGAGCGCGAACAGCCCGGCCGCGGCGACGATCCCCGACTGTCGCATACCGCCGCCGAGCATCTTGCGCCATCGACGTGCCCGCTCGACGAGCTCACGACGCCCACGAGCACCGAGCCGACCGGTGCGCCGAGTCCCTTGCTGAGACACACCGACACCGTGTCGTAGCCGTCCGCGACCGCAGCCGGCGTCACGCTCCTGGGCGACGGCTGCATTCCACAGGCGGGCGCCGTCGAGATGGAGGCCCAGGCCGGCCTCTCGGCCACCGCCTGGGCGGCGGCCGACGTACTCGATCGGCAACGGATGGCCGTCGTGGGTGTTCTCGAGGGCGAGAAGTCTTCGAGATGGCGAAGTGGTACAGGCTCGGCTGAACCTTGATCCTGCCGGCCAACGACGTGCAGGTCCATGGTGCCATCGGGGGCCATCTCGATCGGCTGGGGCTGCACGCTGCCCAGGACCGCTGCTCCGCCCCCTTCCCACTTGTAGGTGTGGGCGTTCTGGCCGACGAGGTATTCGTCACCTCGCTGGCAGTGGGCCATGATGCCGCACAGGTTGGACTGGGTGCCCGACGGGCACGAACAGCCCCGCTTCGTGGCCGAGCAGAGCGGCGGTCCGTGCCTCCAGTTCGTTGACGGTCGGGTCCTCCCGAACACGTCGTCACCGACGGTGCGGTCGCCATCGACCTCCCGCATCTCCGACGCTCGGTCGTGTCATCGTGTCGGACCGCAGATCGATCATGACCCGAGGCTAGGTCACACCCCGCCGACACCATGCAGCACGGAAGGCGATCCATTCGTACCGACCGGCCGACCTCGAAGCGGAGTGCACCAGGCGCTACAGGCGACCGCCGAACGTGCCGACGTTCATCTCGTGAGCGATGACGTCACGACCCAGGTCGAGCGCGCCGCCGGTCACGCCGGATCCCGGGTGTCGAATCCGCCTACCGGATGCCGACCAGGATCGAGGACCTCGGGATTCCCGCGGGGATGGTCGAAGACCTGTTCTGCAGACGGGTCATGGCAGCTCGCCGCACCACGATTCGTGCTGCTGCAATCGAGATCGGACTGAACCTGGCGATCGCGACCGGAGTGGCCGAGGAGTTCCGTGGCCGCAACATGCTCGAGTTCCACGGCCTCGACGGCCGCGACTACCTGGTCGGCCTGACCGAACAGGGCCGGCTCGCCACGATCGATCGGATGCGGGAATCGAGCTACTCGGAGAAACTGCCGGTCCCGCTCTCGCTCTATGTTCGGACCGTCAACACCCAGAAGGCCAAGTTGCGCATCAACCGCGAAAGCGTCAAGGCGGCGTTCAACGACCTCGTGGTCAGCGACAAGCTGCTCGACCAGCTCGGTCCGGCTTTCCTCAATGACGGAGCCATCTTCCTCTACGGGCCGCCCGGCACCGGCAAGACGAGCCTGGCCGAGCGGATGATCCGCATCCACGACGATGCGGTCATGATCCCTCGAGCGGTCGAGGTCGACAGTCAGATCATCACCCTGTTCGATCCGGCGATCCATCACCCGCTGCCCGAGCAACCGCCCGGGCTCGACCCCCGATGGGTCCTCTGCGCACGTCCGCTCGTCATCGTCGGTGGTGAACTGACGATCAACATGGTCGACCTCGAGTTGGACGAGAAGTCCGGTGTCTACAAAGCGCCGCTCCAGATGATGGCCAACAACGGCATTCTGGTCGTCGACGACTTCGGTCGGCAGGCCATCCGTCCCTCCGACCTGCTCAACCGATGGATCATTCCCTTGAGTCGCAACGTCGACTTCTTGAAGCTGTCGAACGGCACCAAGTTCACCGTGCCCTTCGAACTGAAACTCGTCGCCTCCACCAACCTCAATCCCAACGCACTCGGCGACGACGCCTTCCTGCGCCGTCTGCGCAACAAGGTGTTCGTCGGTCCCGTCGAGGAGGAGGCCTTCAACTGGATACTGGCGAGGGTGGCCAAGGCCAAAGGCCTCCAGGTGACCGCCGAAGGCGCACTGCGACTCCGCGACCATGCCCAGAAACAACTCGGCGAGCTGCGACCCTATCTCGCGGTTGACTTCTGCGAGCTCGCCTTGGGCGTGTGCGAGTACGAAACGCTCCCCCCGAATCTCGACACGAAAATGGTCGACCGTGTGGCCTCGGTGTACTTCGTGAACGAGGAGATTGCCACCAAACGCAAGTCGTCTGCGGAGCGGGCTGCAGAGCTGGCCCAGAAGGCCGCCGAACTGGCCCAGACCTCCGCCAATGCCAACCCGCTCGGGTTCGATCCCTTCTCGATCACGCTGCACGAGGAATAGGGGCGGGCTCCCCTCGGTCGAGGTTCAGCGGGATCGTTTCTGAAGGTTGGCCCACTCGTCGCGGAGGCCGACCGTGCGGTGGAAGATCGTCGCGTCGTCCAGATCGGCGGCGAAGTAGCCCAGCCGCTCGAACTGAACCACCTGTCCTGGCTCCACGTCACCGACCGCCGGTTCGACCTTGGCCGCACACGTCTCGCGAGCATGCGGGTTCACCGACGTCCAGCGGGTCCGAACCATCCGCACCGGGATGGCTCGACACGAAGAGGCGATCATAGAGGTGAACGGTGGCGTCCCGGGCGTGCCCGACCGACACCCAGTGCATCGTCGACTTGACCTTGCGGCCGTCGGGCGCGGTGCCGCCCCTGGTCTCGGGATCGTACGTGGCGTTGACCTGGACGACGGTCCCATCACCGTCGATCGACGGCATCGGTGGCGGTGATGAAGAAGGCCGCCCGCAGGCGCACCTCACGGCCCGGTGTGAGCCGGTAGTACTTGGGTGGCGGTTCCATCCGGAAGTCGTCCTGCTCGATCCACAACTCACCCGAGAACGGCACAGGACGGGTGCCGGCCCCCGGATCGTCGGGATGGTTGACGACGTCCACCCACTCCACTGGCCCTGCGGGCCAGTTGGTGATCACGACCTTGAAGGGCTTGATCACGGCCATACGGCGCAGCGCCGAGCGATTCAACTCGGTCCCGGACGAACGATTCGAGCAATTCGATCTCGACGGTGCGAGTTGGACTTGGCCACGCCCGACCCGGTCGACGAAGGCCCTGATCGCCGACGCCGGGAAACCGCGCCGTCGCAGTCCCTGGATCGTCGGCATCCGGGGTCGTCCCAACCGTCGACGAACCCCTCGTGCACGAGGGTCCTCAGGACCCGCTTCGACAGGACGGTGTGGGTGATGTTCGAGACGGGCGAACTCGGTCTGCTCGGGCCGGTCGCCCGGCAGGTCGAGATGCTCGAGGCACCAGTCGTACAGCGGCCGGTGGTCGGCGAACTCGAGTGTGCAGATCGAATGGGTGGTGCCCTCGATGGCGTCGCTCTGACCGTGCGCCCAGTCGTAGGTGGGATAGATGATCCAACGATCACCCGTCCGGTGATGGGACACCCGGCGGATCCGGTACAGAACCGGATCGCGGAGCCACATGTTGTCCGCCTGCATGTCGATCCTGGCCCGCAGCACCCTCTCGCCGTCGGCATAGGCGCCGTCGCGCATGCCTCTGAACAGCTCCATGTTCTCCGCTGTCGACCGGTCCCGGAACGGGCTCTCGACACCGGGTTGGCCGAAACCGCCGCGTTGGGTCGAGATCGTCTCGGCGCTCTGATCATCGACGTAGGCGAGACCCTTCTCGATCAGGGACTCGGCCCACGCATAGAGCTGGTCGAAGTAGTCCGAGGCGTATCTGGCCTCACCGGCGGGGTGGACATCCAACCAGTCCAGGTCTGCCCGGATCGCATCGACGTACGAGGTCTCCTCGGTCTCGGGGTTGGTGTCATCGAACCTCAGGTAGCACCGGCCGCCGAATTCGTCGGCGATGCCGAAGTTCAGGTAGATCGACTTGGCGTGACCGATGTGAAGGTAACCGTTCGGTTCCGGTGGAAACCTCGTCTGCACCCGACCATCGAAGCGCCCGGACTCGGTGTCGGCTCGGACCTTCTCACGGACGAAGTCGAGCGAGGCCGACTCGCCGCCGCTTGCGTGTGTCGTCCGGAGGTGAGGCTGTCCCGACCGTCGGCTGGAGCTGTCATCGTCGGTCACGGTAGCGGCCGGCCAGGATCAGGCTGCATCCCTGGCCCGCAGCATCAGGACGATCCCGAGCAGGAGTAGACCGGCGAAGACCGGCACCCCGACGAGCGAGGCCCACCGGCGGGCCGTCGTCCGACGGCGCCGACGGCGAGGGGGAACCTGCGGCGCCGAAGGTCTCATCCAGCAGCGCCAGCGTTGCATCACCCTCGTCGAGCAGCGGCATGGCCGAGCACGAATTGGTCACCAGATGTCCGCCGTCGAGGTAGGCGAGGACGGCGGTCCGTCCGCGGAAACCGAGACCGCACCCGGCGCCGACGTCGTCGGTGGTGTGCACGATCACCCGTTCGGCGATCTCACCCCTGTAGACCGATTCGACGTCGTACAACAACGCGATGTCGACCTCGCCGAGCCCGTTCCCGTCCAGTCGGTCCTCCTCGACCACCTCCCCCACGAAGACCGCGATGTGGTCGCCAGTTCGCACCGACGGACTCGAAGTCCATACAACTGCACGCCGAGGCCGGTGCCCCGGCACCGATCACGAAGAGCGTGCTCATCACGAGGAGGCCGAGGCTCGTGGCCAGGACTCTGCGGACCTTGTTGTGACTCATGTCGATTCCGACGATCGAGTGGGCACCGCAGTTCCCGGAAGCACCGAAGCGATGAACAGAACGGCTTCGAGTGTGGTCTCGACGAACAACTCCGACCCACCGACATCGACGATGTTGTCGTGGCGACGAACCTCGACGTCGGGCTCGCGGCTCACCAGGCGTTCCCAGTCCCGAGTCCACATATCGGCTCAGCAGCAACCGCCCGAGGCGGTCGGCTCCTTCGTGGACTGCGACCTCGAGCGCATCGAAAGAGCCGGGAGCTCCGGGCCGGTGGAGGATGAAGTCGCCCTGCTTGGTCGGCGTGATCATCGATGTCTCCCGAAGGCGGACGCTGCCCGACCGCTGCGCCCACGGCATTGGCGACCTCACTCCCCGACGGGACGACGACGCCGGTACGGAACATCGCACCCAACGGCGGGTGGTAGAGCTGGGCCGATGCACCGACACCGACGATCGGCCGGTCGAGCTCGACGGCGACCCGGTACACACCGGAAGTCCCGTCGCGACGCGGCCCAGACATCGTCGGGAACGCCGATCGCATCGGCGACTATCATGCCGCTGCGGGTCTGGACCTCGGCAACGATCGCCCGGGCGGCAGCGTGTGCATCGGTCGAAACGTTCCCGACCCAAGCGGGTCCGGCAGCGGGCAAAGCCCGCCAGAGCCAAGCCGGCGGCGGCGCTGTCGATGAGCATGGCCATGCTCGACGGATCGGCGAGGCCGAGCACGATGGCGGCATCGGTCGGGGTCGGCCCGACGAAGCTCAGATGTCCGCGTGCTGCGTGACGGCGGGCGGTCATCAGTTCACGGCGGGTTCGATAGGTCTGCGACGCCTCGATGAGCCGCCCGTCGCCGGTCAGACAGAAGAGTCCGTCGGTGTCGCTCATCGGTCGGCGTGACCTCTGCCGTTCGAGCAGCTCGACGATCTCGGGGTGTGCGGCCGCAGCGACCGCGACCGGGATCACCCTCCCGGGACCCAGCGTCAGGCGATCGTCGTCCTCGATCCAGCCGACCTCGCTGTCACCGCCGAGACCCTCGGGTGGTGATCGAAGGGGACCGCACCATCGTGGCGACGCCGCCGACGACCGCACCGTCGTCCACGAGCTCGGGCACACCGCCGGTGACAACGGCGACATCGGTCGTGGTACCACCGATGTCGATGACGACCGCATCGCCCGTGCCGGCGAGATGTACGCCACCGAGCAACGATGCCGCCGGACCGGACAGGATCGTCTCCACCGGGCGATCGAAGGCCTCCGACAGCGACATCACCGACCCGTCGGAACGCACGACCAGGAGCCGAGCGTCGATTCCGGCGCGCGGCAACCCCGTCGGCAAACGCATCGAGCAGCCGTCGCAGCGGTGCGGTGAGGCGCGCGTTGGCCAGCGCCGTGGCCGCCCGGCGAGGACCGTTCAGCGCTCCGCTGAGGGTGTGCGAACACGTGACGGGAATGCCGGATGTCGCCGCCATCGCGCCGAGCTGGCTGCGAACCGCCGTTTCGTGCTGGTCGTTGCGTACGGCGAACATGCCGGCGACAGCGATCGCCTCCAACCCCGACAGGCGCTCGGCCGCCATTTCGATCGCCTCGGTGTCGAGGTCGCGGAGCGGTCTGCCGTGGGCATCGTGTCCGCCTGCCACCTGCACGCACCTCGGCGGCTCGGTCGAGGCCATCGATCCTGGCCGTGTCCTCGGTAGCGAAGCCGATCAGGATCAGCCCGGTGCTGGCTCCGGTTCCTTCGACCATGGCATTGGTCGCCAGCGTCGTCGAGAGAGCGACGGTCACGATATCGGCGACGACAACGCCGAGGGTGTCCGCGTGCGTCAGAACCGCGTCGAGTGCGGTGACCACGCCGGTCAGACAGCCGATCATGGGTGGTCGGCGACTTGGCCGATGCGATCAGCTTCCCGTCTCCGGCCACGAGCGCGGCGTCGGTGCACGTGCCGCCGGTGTCGATGCCCAACCTGAGCGGACCGTGGTGACCCATCCCGGAAGTATGCAGGAGCCCCGGCGAACGCGACGATCCCGCTGCACCGACGAGCGCCGCCCGCCCGCACACCCGCACACCCTCGACCTCCGGTTGAGGGTGTCGCGGCGGCACCGCAGATTTCTGGTTGCAACATCCTCGACATGGGCTTTAAGGTTGTGTTACGACGTCGTCGACGAGCGGCACGAGACGGCCATCACATCACACCCATCGACGGAGGCTCGCCATGACTCGACAACGGGAGGCTCCGCGTTGGGAACTCGTTGCCCGGCTGGCGATTCGGCTGAACCGTGCCGAGCCGAGATCGGTCGAGGCGGAGCTGGCCAGCATCGACGTGGCGGCCCGGGCGCTGTGCGAGGCCTGCAACCACAACGACGTGCTGCTACGGGAGGCGCTGGCGGTCTTCGTCGCCGGAGCAGAACGCGGTCGCATCGGCGCCCGGGCCGCCGACAGTCTTCGCCTGGCCATCCGCTTGGCCGACGCCGACAAGCAACCGTTCCGTGGCGTGCAACTCAGGGGCAGGCGCCGACGTGCCATCCAGCCCGCCGAGTAGACCTGCATGGCTCATCTCTGCCTCGGACGCCTCTCGGCGACTGCATCTGGGCCAGTTGACATCATTTGGGCAGGAAAACCTTGCTCGCGTGCCCTAGGAAGCGCTGATCCGACGGTCTACTGTGCCCCTCCGTGGGGTAGTGACCCATTCCGGGCGCTGTTAACCAACAACAAGGAGCATCCATGAAACGAAGGACGACGAGGGCAACACTGGCCTTCTTGACCGCGACGGCTGCGGTCGTGGGATTCGGCGGGCCGGCGATCGCCGTAACCGGACCGGATCCCCAACTCACATCACCGACCGAGCAGACGTTCAACGCTACGAACGTCACGCTCAACGGCAGCGACATCGCCGTGTCCGGGTCGGTGACCCTCCAGGGCACCCGTCCTCACCGTGAACCTCGAGTACGCCGGTGACGACCTGTTCACCGAGGCTCGGACCCCAGCAACAACCGCCACGTCATCACCCTGCGGGGCTCGAGCTCCTGTGAGCCGGGGACGTTCGCCAACCTGACGACCAACCTCGAGAAGAGCATCACGAGGATCGGTTCGACCGCGCCGCCGTCGGCGAGCTACTCGCTCGATCGCCGTCTGGAACAACAGCCCGTGGGCCCCAACAGCCGGAACAGGCACCGCTCTCGACACGCTGTCGATCGAACACCGCAGGTTCTGCTCACCCCGGCACAAGCGGCTGCCTTCGGTGGCTACTCCTTCGTCCTTCACGGCTTGGAAAGCGACACCGACGATACCCGTCCGACCGATCGTGGCGGGTTGACCGTGCGAGAGACGATCCCGTCGAACTGTGCGACGCTCACGCCTGACGCAACGGCGACAACCGCTCACCGGCAACTACTACGACCTCGACTTCGTCGCCGAGAACGACTCCGGGATCGCCGGCCCGGCCTATCTCGGCAACAACACGAACGGTGCTTGCGGGATCTGCTGACGTTGGTCGCCGAGCTGAGTGCGGCCAACCGGCGACGTAGCACCTACAACTTCAGGATCGCCGAGCCGGCCGATCAGCAGTGTTCGGGCGTCCGGTCCGAGCAACCCGACATCCCCGACGACAACCCCCTCCTGGGTTCGCACGAAGCCACTGCCGGAAGCCTGCGGACGGTGGAGGGTGCGTTGACCAACAGCACCCCCTTCACCGACCACATCCGCGAGATCTCAACAGTGAGCAGTACACGATCCTCGTCACCAACAACACCAACACCGAGATCCTCTCCTGTGCCACGTTGGTGCCCCGGGTGACGAGGAGCCCCCATTCACCGGCACCCGTGCTCAAGCCACGACGATCGACGAGCTGATCCAGGCGTCGAACTACAACCCGGCCAAACACGCCGAGATCCTCCGCCTCTACAAGGCGTTCTTCAACCGTGAACCCGACATCGCCGGTGCCAAGTACTGGATCCAGGTGTCGGAAGGCGAACGGCCCGAGATCAGACGGCCCCCGGGCCACGATCCGGATCGCCGCAGGCGTTCCCGGCGTCCTCTGCGGAATTCCAGAACCTCTACGGCGCCAACGTCAGCGACGAGGACTTCCTCACCCGGGTGTACCAGAACGTGCTCCTGCGTGACCCGGACCCCGTCGGCTACGCCTACTGGCTCGACAGGATCAAGGGCACCAACGACTCGGGTACGAACCCCGATCTCCGCAAGTTCGACAAGCGTGGCAGCGTTGTCTTCTACGTTGCTCTCGACGTCGAGTTCGTCAACCGAGCCGACAACCGGTACGGCCAGAGCTGACAGCCGACTACTGAAACGAACTCGTGGGGCCGGCCGCCAGGGCCGGCCCCACGGTCGCGTCCGAGCTCAGTTCGTCCGGCGAGCCCGCGTGCAGCACGACGTGCTCGCCGCAGTTCCGGCAGTGCCGTAGGTCCAGCCGACACGTGTCGTCGATCAGCAACGGGGGCAGGTGGCGGTAGTCGGTGCTCCGTGCCATCATGTGGCAGGTGGGGCAACGGACATCAGTAACGGCGGGTTCCACGCGTTTCCATCGGTCGAACGCTCAGCCGATCGAGAAACGAGATCACACCGAAACGCGGATCTCGGCGGATAACCTTTGCCCCTCTATGGCTCGCCGTATCGAGGTCGAACTCACCAGTACGAAAGACGCCGACACCTGGACCTGGAGAGCCGCCGGCGCCCGTGAGCCCAAGGGGGAGCTCGGCGGCGTCGCTGCTGTATCCGAACGCCAAGATCGGCGACGTCGTGCGAGTCGAAGCCGAGTTCCACCTCGACGGCATCGAGATCCTCGAGGTCTTCGCTCCCAAGGCCAAGAAAGTCCGCTCGGACCTGCTCGAACTGATCAGCAAACCGTTGCGCGACGACGAGCTCGTCACCGAGGTGCGTGCCCGCAAGGGACGAGATCGCGATGACCGTAGGCCCGATCGGGGTCGGGGCGATCGGAAACGACCGGCCGGCGACAGAGAAACGGCCACGGCGTGACCAGAAGGGCCCTCGGACCGAACGCAAACCCAAAGGTGAGGGGAAACCCCGGCCGACCAGGCTCCAACCGCGCCGGGTGCACCGCGACGCGGCGATCGCCGAGATACCAGAAGAACACAGGCCGATCGCAGATCAACTGCTGAAAGGCGGCCTGCCGGCGGTACGGACCGCATCCAAAGGCGACCCCAACGCCAAACAGATCATCTCGATCGCCGAGAAGCTCTACCCCCGACTTCAGACCGCTGAGTGGCGCGATCGGGCCGAGGCCGCGATGGCCGAGATCGACCGTCTCGACCTTCGCGACCTGCGTTCGGTCGTCGTCGCTTCGGACAACGGCGCTCGAGACGAGGAGACAAGGGCCCTCGCCGCTGGTCTGCGTGAGAGCCTGACCACTCGCATCGAGGCCGACCATCGCGCATGGCTGAGCGATCTGGAGACGTCGATCAAGGAGGAGCGAACGATTCGGGCGCTCCGACTCACGTCACGTCCGGTCAAGGCCGGCTCACCGATTCCGGTCGAACTCGCCGAGCAGCTGGCGTCGCAGACCTCTGCGGCGATGGGCAGCGACACGCCTCCCGACCGGTGGGCCTCGGTTCTCGACGCCCTGGCATTCTCGCCGATCCGGGCCGGCGGTCAAACCGGAGCACTATCCAGCCGGGGTCGACGAGCAGTTCCTCGACATCGTCAGGTCGGTTGCCGATCGCGTACCGGCGATCGCCGCTCACTACAGCATCGACCCCTCCGAAGCCAAAGCTGCAGCCAAGCGAGTGCGTGCAGCCCGAAAGGCTGCCGGTCCCCGGCGTGGAGGTGAGCGCTCCGATCGCCGAAGCAGTCGCAGCGACCGAGATGAGCGGGGCCGAAGCGGGCCGGACCGAAAGCCCCGGCGCGACCGTGAGGGTGGCGGGAAGAGGGTCAGCAGCGGCCCGTCCGACTTGCTGAAGACGCCGTCTCGCCCCCGTCCGGGCACCGTCGTTCCCGAGCCTGAGCCTGACCAAGAGGTCGACGAAAAGGCTCAAGCGGAGGTCGAGACAGCGGTTGAGACGCCACCCGGCGAAGAAAACGCTTCGCTCGGCGGACCAGCCGAGACGCCTCCGGCACCAGATGCTGCAGCGACGGTCACTGATGACTCGAACGATTCCGGCTCGAAACCCTCCGAACCGGGTGCCGACGACACCCTCGATCCGGAGTGATCACCTCGCGGCTTGTTCGAGCGACAGCGAGCCGCTCGGACGAGGCACGAGCGCATTGCGCTCAGCCGCACCGAGAGACGGACAGCAAGCACAACATCCTTAGGCGCTGCCGAGGGACGAAGGCAGCACCGACGAACCTCAGCATTGTTCGAGCGACAGCGAGCCGCTCGGACGAGGCACGAGCGCCATTGCGCTCGAGCCGAACGAGAGCGGACAGTATTACAGCGCTCTGTGTGCGGTCAGCAGCCGTGCCTTGAGCCCGAAGGTCTCGAAGAAGTTCTTGGTCGCTGCGGTCGCCGGGAAGCGCCCATGCGTCCACTCCCCTGCAGCCAGCAGCCCGAAGTTGATCGACGACCAGATCCATCATGGCCTCGCCGATGCCGACGCCGCGGGCCTCGGGATACACGGCAAAGTCCAGAAGTCGACCGAGGAGCGAGCCGTCGTCGAGGGCTCTCCACGATGACAACGCCGTAGCCCAGCACGACGCCGTCGAATTCGCCGACCACTCCCATGCCATCGGATTCGGCAATAGCCTGCTGAAATCGCTCCGTCGGTGTTGTGAAACCCAGTTCCCGGTGGGAGAAGACGGGTCCTCCCCGCTGGTCTTGCAGTGGGGCCGATGACCGCTGCGCCGAGCCACTCGATGTCGTCGAGGTCGTCGGCGGTGCCCAGGCGAGCGGATTCGAACGACACTGCGGGGCCTAGGCCCGCTCGAGGCGATCCAGCTTGGCCAGAATCGTCTTGCGGTTCCGATGCTCGCTTCGTGGGCTCGAACACGATTCTGCTGAGCGGACGTCAGGTCGTCGAGAAGGTCGACGATCTCACGGGCGGTCAGGTCGTCGTAGCCGGCGATGGGTAGGCGAGGCGACCGACCCGTCGCCGCCTTTGCTGCCCTGGTCGCGTCGGTTTCCGGGGTGGCCGGGTTTGTCTCGGCGGCCGAGATCTCTGCGCTTGCAGGGTACTCTCCGTCGATGTCGAGGGGCGGTGCGTCGTCGTCGGGCGGAGCCAAGCCCGACGACCTGACCGAACTCGGTCACGCCGCGGGCAGCGATGGTCGCCATCGTCGTCAGGGCGTCGGCCGCCACCCTCTCCGCGCCCGACGTGCCCTTCGATGCGGCGATCCGGCCGATGAACATGCCCAGCTGCACCTGGCTCCGGCCTCGTTTGATGAGTTGCGGGATGATCTTCTGGTACTCGTACACCAAGCCGATCGGCGCGTACAGGAGGAAATCGCGAATGTCGAAATCGTGGCGCTCGTCGCTCGAAGCCATGAGTTGATTCCTCCTCAGGAGAAGATCAGGGATATGGAGGGGCAATCCGGATCGCCGACAGGGCAGCGGGGATTCTTGGCGAATCCGAACTGGCTCCGGTTCACCACCAGGAAACAACTCTCGCACACGAACTCACGGTCGCGCTGGGCGGACACCTTGGGGGCGTCGTCGTCGCCTTCGTCATCCTCGTCGTCGTCGTCGGTCGCCATCCGGTCCTGCAGAATGTCGCTCAGATCGGCTTCGATGTCGTCGGGGTCGACGTCCTCGTCGTCTTCGTCTTCGTCGGCGGCCACCTTGCGGGCTCTGGGGTGCGGGGCTGCTTCCTCTTCCTCTTCGTCCTCATCGTCCTCTTCGTCGACGAGAACTTCGTCGGTGGCGAAATCGTCATCGACGAGATCGTCGTCTTCGACCAGTTCGTCCTCGTCGACGTCCTCGTCGAGTTCGGCTTCGTCATCGAGATCGGGGTCAAGCGCATCGTCGGCGATCTCGATTTCTAACTCGTCAGCCATGGGACACCTTTGTGGAACGCAACCGCTGGATCGGGCGGACTGTACAGACTGGACCAGCCACTCCCACCGCAACCTTCGGTCCAATCCCGGAGTCGTGCACAGAAGTCGTGTCGCCCGCTCCCGCGGTTCGAGCCTGCGCCGTCACCTACCGGGTCGTGAAGAACGCTCGATGGGCGCTGACGTTGGCCACATACGAGCGAGTGCTGTCGTACCAACCGTTGGCACGCACCGAGCCCTGGCCCTGGTAGTACGCACGCCATCGGCGTCGTCGACCGTGCCCATTTCCTTCAAGCAGCCATCCGAGATACGCCGAGCTCATCCTGATGTTGTCCTCGGGCTCGGCGCGGTCGAGGCTCGTGTCACCGATGAGCGCGGCGGCGATCCACTCGCCGGTGGCGGGCATGATCTGTCCGATACCGAACGCTCCGGCGCTCGAGCACCCGATCGTTGCGCCAACCCGACTCCTGCCAGGCGACTGCCATCAGACAGATCGGTCGGGACACCGTAGTGTGCCGACCACTTCTCGAGGCTGGGGAGAATGGCGAAACGGGCGGGTCATCGAGAATTCGCTGTGGAAGGTTCGGGTAGTTGGCCACGGACCCGGGCACCTTGAGAGTCTGTCCAACCCCGATCACGTAGGGATGAGCTAGACCGTTCTGCCGGCGATCTCCTTCCACGAAACACCCAGTTTCGAACCGATACGGCTGAGGGAATCGCCCGGGTTGCACCGTGTAGGAGCCGCTGCCGCCCGAGAATGCGGCCGGGTCGACCGGTCGGGGACCATCGACGGTGGCCGCCACCGAGCCTGAGCCGTGGGGAATGCTCAGTACCTGGCCGACGCGGATCCTGTTGGGATTCGAGATTCCGTTTTCCGCCGCGATCGCATCCACCGACACGCCGTACTTCAGTGCGATATGACCGAGCGTCTCGCCGGAGGCCACCGTGTGTGACTCGTGTGCAGCGGCGGGCGACGCTCCCAACACCAAGGCAAGCCCGGCGATGGCGGGGATGGCGACGAGACGCCCGATTCGAGAGTGATTACGCATCAAGGCCTATCGGCCCATCGGCTACTGGGTTGAACGGACTACGTCGAAAAGCGGGCACGAACAATCCTCAGGCCAGGCGTTTCTGTTCGGCCCTTCGTTCAGCCTCGAGCCGTTCGAGGTCCGCCTCGGAGTTGTGGTTGACGAAGTTCATCATCCCGGCGATCGCGTGATGACCGGCGGTCTCGGCGATCGCCGTGTGCATGTCCTGGGCCACCGAGCGGTAGGCCGGATGACCCTGCGGGGTCGAACGCAGCTCGAGCATGTGCATCGCGGAGCGAGCGTTCAGATCGAACATGAAGCGCACACGATAGGCGAGCGACACCGCGTAGGAGGCGGCGGGTCCGAAATGGTCGAGTTCGCCGAAGAGAGCTGCCGAGCGGTCCATGGCGGCGTCGAAGCTGTCGGTGAGCCCGATCTCGTCGATGAGCCCGGGACGGGTGTAACCGTGATTCGGGCTCAGCTGTTGCCACTCGATCGTCAGCATCCGGTGACGTTGAAGGTCGCGGAACGCGCCGTAGTCGGCCAGGATGTCGAAGCGATATGCCGGACGCTCCAGAGCCCGACCGGGGCGGTGCCGGCGGTTGCCGCCGGTCGCCGACGTAGGCCTGCATGACCCTGGTGCGTTCCTCGACGCTCATCGCATGGACCTGTTCGATCAGGGAGCTCTTCCGACAGCCGGCTGTAGGGGTACAGCATGGCAGCGACCAGCTTCACCTCGGCCTCGGGATCGAAGTCGACCAGCTCCACCCGGGCTCGCTCTTCGGGCGGCTCGGGCGTTCCAGAAGCTCGTCGGTCAGCGAACGACATGTGCGTGTTGATGTCGCTCAGGTACTCGCTGTGGGCGGCTCCCCGGTCGGGCAGGTCGACCCGTTTCACGAACGAGGGGATGACCTTGCGCAGCTCGGTCAGCATCAGGTCGGCGTAGACGTTGGCTTCGGGCAGCGGGTTGGCCCGCATCCGCATGAGCATCTGCTCGTACGCCTGGCCGCTGGCGTAGATGCCGACGTTGCTCTGGGCCGCCGCCGGAAGAATCCCACGGACCGCATCGAGCGCTTTGGCCTTGACAGCCTGGCGGTAGACGAAATCGGAGTCGCCCGGAGCCTTCGGTGTCACGGTACGTATGTGGTCTTCGACCCGGGGAGCAAGCTCGGCGTAGGTGTCGAAGAGGCGATCCATGTCGCCGACGAACCTGGTACCCAGGTTGGACGCCAGGATCTCGGGATCCCGGTAGTAGCGGTATCTGCCGCCGTAGCGGGAGTCGTAGGGGATGTAGCGGGTGGACTGCTCCAGGTAGGCGGCCAGTCGACCCCACTCCAGGACTTTGGTGAGCAGGTTGGACGCCTGCTCGCAGGCCAGGTGAACACCACCGAGCTGGGCCACCGAATCGTCACCGTATTCGACGAAGATCCGTTCGTACAGGCTTTCGGCCCGGTCGAGCCCGACGGTTGCGTCGATGGAGGCATCGCCTTCGATGTCGAGTTCATTGACGAACTCATCGAGGAAGAGTCGCCGAAGACTCTTCGACGACCGCGAGTAGCGTGCGAACAACGCTCCCTTGACCACTTCGGGCAGGTTCACGAGAGCGAACACCGGACTGTCCAGGTTCGTGAAGTAACGACGTAGCACGTCGGCTTCTGCCGAGCTGAACTCCTCTGCCACATACGCTCCCACGGCTGCCAAGGGTATTGCGGGGACCGCTCCCGGCCGCGGACCGCTACCCAGTTTGTGCGCTCACACCACGATCACACCGGCATCGGGCTCGACGTCGACTGCGATGCGTTGTGTCGTGCCCACGGCCACACCGTCGACGTACACCGGCAACGACCTGGAGAACTGGTGCTCCCAGTGCGCTCTTCTCACCATCGTGAGGTCGGGATGGGGCAGGTGGGCACCGGTGCGAACACGGCGCCGAGCGAGCAGGCGCTGTTGCCAACCGAGTCGACCAAAGGTCACGTCGACCAGACCATCGTTGGGGTGGGCCCGTGGACCGAGGTACCTCTCCCCCAGCCAGGCGGCGTTCATGGCGGCGGCAAACTCGCCCCGCCACATGAAGTGGCGAGCGATCACGTGGGCGACACCGGCGACGACGAGGTTGCCGTCGAGGGTGACGCGGAGGAGATCGACCGGGTAGGCCAGGGTGGCAACGCCATGGCCAGCGCCGCCACCGAGGGTGCGCAGGAGGTCACCACCGTCCACCGTGCACGGCTCTGACCCGTTGGCGACGATGTGGGCGGCAACCAGAGCAGTCCGACGACAGAACCGGCATCGAGGAATCGATCTCGAACGGCGTGCCGTAGTTGCCACCTTTGCCAATGACCATCGTCGCGCCCGTCAGGCGGCGTCGGTCGACGACGCATCCGGTTCGACCGCCGGCGCCTCGACGGCGTTCTCGACCGGAGAAATGGTGATCAGATCCCGGTACAGGGCATCGCCCGCCTTGCGGGCGACCCGCTGGGTGGCTGGCACCGGAGCGAGCAGCGCCAGCTGACTCACCAGATCCATGACCTGCTTCATCGTCCGCACGAAATCACCGGGTGTGGTGTCGCTCTCGTTGAGCACCGGGTCCAGCGCTGCCCCCAAGGCCCACTGGTAGGCGACGGCCATGAAGCCCGGGTCCGGGAGATCGCGTGAGAGGGAGACCGGCGTCCCGTTCATGTCGGATCAGAGACCGATGGAGGCGCTCCACCGAGCGGTACCGCCGCCGCAGCTCGCTGGTTGGGAAGACACCCGCCATCGAACGGTTTCTTGGATCGGTGCTCGGTTCGGGTGCGGGAACTGCGCCGCTCGTCGAAGCCGAACACCGACGCCAGAGCGGCGAACTCCGGCGCCGTCAGGCCATCGAATGCGCCCTCCTCGAGCGCTTCGACGATGAGGAGGTCCGCCTCGTGGTAAAGGCTGGACAACCGCCGTCCCGAGCTGGTCAGCGACCATCCCTCGACGTGGCCTCGTTCCCGTAGCACGCCGAGGACCTCATCGAACTGACGAGCGAGGGAGTCGGTGTCGGCGAGCACGGAACGGTGAAGTCGGGCGATGTCGGCGTCGAGCCGAGCGAGTCGTTTCAGTCCCTTCACCGCCGGACGGGGCAACGATTCACCGGAAGGCGGGACCTGGCGGTAGTCGAATCGGCGCTGTCGAGTCGGCGCCGACGTTTGGAGCTCGAGCAGCCGCGCCCGGGCCAGGTTCTGGCTCATGTCGTGGAGGAAGGACATGCTGTGAGGCAGATACGGTTCCGGAACCTCCACCGGTCCCGACCAGGACGGGTGGGCCATCGAGTGACCGGCCGTCGACGACGTGCACGGAACAATCCACGTCGACCGCGCTGACCCGCACCCGGTTCCCCTTGCGGTAGGCGACCGAGACCACGGCGAGATGCGGTGGGAGTCCCGGACCGTCCACCTCGATGATCTGGCCCGGTTTCAGCTGGCTCAGGCAAAGCTGAGATCGTCGCTGGGGTCATCCTCGGGTGAGCGCGTCGACCGTTCGCGGTGGACCGCCTTGATCTCGTCGATCGGACCGAACTCGCTCTCGAGTTTGCCGACCAGCTGGCCTCGGCGAGCGAGCAACCGTTCGAGTTCCTGCTCGGACCGAACGATGCCGGCGTTGGCCCGGTACTGGGCGAAGGAGAGGTTGAGGAGCTGTCTTGCCCGGTCGGGCTCGTACCGGCGTACGAGATTTGCCGTCATGTTGTACGTCGGTCGAAAGGCCGAGCTCAGAACGAAGTCCCGGCTCGACGCCAGCGACGCAACCTGATCGAAACCCACCCACGGCGACCACAGGGTCAGGGCCTGCCCGAACTCGTCGATTCCTCGCCTCCCCGCCCGCCCCGTCAACTGGGTGTACTGGGCGGGGGTGAGGAACTCGTGATGTTCACCGCTCCACTTGGTGAGCTTGTCGATCACGACCGAACGGGCCGGCATGTTGATACCGAGGGCGAGGGTCTCGGTGGCATAGACGATCTTGATCAAACCGGCGGCGAACGCCGTTTCGACCAGTTCCTTGAAGATCGGCACCATCCCGGCGTGGTGAGGGGCGACTCCGACGTCGAGTTGTTCGATGAATCGGTCGTATCCGAGGGTGATCAGCTCATCGGTGCTGAGCGACCGGACCCGCTCGGCGGCCAGAGCCCGGATCTCGAGCCCTGTCCTCGGCGGTGGTCAGAACGATTCCCGACCCGGTGATCTCCCGGGCTGCGTCGTCGCAGGCGGCGCGGCTGAAGATGAAATGGATGGCGGGCAACATCTCGGCTCGGCGCAGCTCCCGTAGCACTTCGAGCCGGGTTGGGGTCCGCCAGCGCCGCGCCGATCTGTCCTTTGCCCCGTCCGCCGTTCTTCTTGGTCGACCGTCGATCCGACGACGCATCGAGGTCGTAGTCGAATCCGCGGTTGTTGGGTTTCGAACCGATCAACGTGGGAATCACCTGGACACCACGACCGTCACGATCGGAGATGACGTAGCGGTTCTCCAGCTCGACCGGTCGGGCGGTCTCGACGATCAGCTCGGTGGTTCCCCGAACGGCATCGATCCACGCCGCCAGTTCCCCGGCGTTGCTCACCGTGGCCGACAGGCACACCAGCTGCACGTGGTGGGGCAGGTGGATGATGACCTCTTCCCAAACCGGCCCCCGGTAGGAATCCTGGAGGTAGTGCACCTCATCGAGCACCACGACGGTGAGCTCGTCGAGATCGGCGCCGGCGTACAGCATGTTGCGCAGAACCTCGGTGGTCATCACGACGATCGGTGCGTCCGGATTGATCGTGTTGTCGCCGGTCAGACAGACCGACACGATCCGACCCGTGTTCGGCACGCAGATCGGTGAACTTCTGGTTGGACAGCGCCTTGATCGGCGTCGTGTAGAAGATCCGCCGGCCCGCATCGAGTGTCCGGCGGGCGGCATGCTCGGCCACATACGTCTTGCCCGAACCCGTCGGCGCGGCAACGACCACGTGGCGCCCGGCGTCGACCGCGTCGGTGGCCGCCACCTGGAACCGATCCGGGATGAACGAGTCGTCGGTTCCCACGGCTAGCCGGTCGCGATCGGGGACGATGATCTCTTCCGACGTCGACCGCCGATGAAGATGGCGATCTCGTAGAACAGGTACATGGGCACGGCGAGCACCGACAGCGTGAACGGATCTCCCGGTGGGTGTGATGATGGCGGCGAGGACCACGACGAACAGCAGCGCCACCCGCCGATTGCTCTTCAAGGTCTCCGGTTGGACGATACCGACCAGCTGCAGGAAGACGAGAACCACCGGCAGCTGGAACGCGATCCCGAACGCCAGCAGCATCTTCGTGAAGAAACTGAGGTATTCATCGGCCTGGAAGAAGGCCTGGAATCGCTCTCCGCCGAGATCGTTGACCAACACGTCGAGTGCTCGTGGAAGAAACGAGTAGGCCAGGACCAGCCCGGCGAACAGCAGAAACGTGGCCACCGCCAGATAGGGAGCCAACGCCCGCTTCTCGTTGGGATAGAGCCCGGGCAGCACGAATCGCCCCATCTGGTAGAGGATGACCGGGAGCGCCAGGATGACGCCGCCATAGCCGGACAGGGTCAGTTTGACGTTGAAGGGCTGCAGCGGGTTCGTGGCCAGGAACGTGCAGTCGAGATCGCTCTGTTCTTGCAGGTTGCAGTACGGCTGGGCCAGGAAGTCGAAGATCGGGTTGTAGAAGATCCAGACGGCGATGGCGCCGACGACGACCGCCGCCGTGCACTTCATCAATCGTGCGCGCAGTTCCTGAAGATGACCGAGCAGGGTCATGTCGACCGGGTCGGCTCCCCCGGATCGTGATCTCCTAAACGGATTCTTCATCGGGCGCCGACTCTACGGCGTGCTCCGCTTCGTCGTCGGGCTTGTAGCCGGTGAACGGCGGCAGCACGGTAACGGCGGGCCCGATCATCCGATTCTTCGTCACACCTGATCGGCTGCCGCTCGAGCTTCCGGCGACGGGTTCGGTTTCGTCGGTATCGGACCCCTCGGTGAGCGCTCGGTGGTGGATCTCGTCGCTGGAGGACCCGTCGGGCGAGATCTCCGCCTCCGCGTCGACGTCTTCGTCGGGAGTCCGCACCACTGCCGGGCAGCGGCGCCCACGGATTCGACCGGCGGGGTCATTTCGAGCTTTGGCTGTTTGGTCCTGTCGGGCGTCGAGATCGGCTCGGCGGTCTCGGATCCCGCCGCCGGTGCCCGGATTCGTCGTTCGGTGTGCCCTCAGCCCACTTCTTGGGGTCGGCGGCGTCGGACAGCGTGTGGGAGAAGTCGGTCATGCCCTGCTGGAACTCTCGAATGCTGTCCTGGAAGGGCTCGGCTCCTGCCATGAACTCGGCCCGGAGCGAGGTGCTCATCTCCCGTGCCTGGCCGGCGTAGTAACCGAGCTTGCGCAGGAGGCCCGGGAGTTGCTCAGGACCCACGACGATGAGCGCCAGCAATGCGATGAGCAGGATCTCACCACCACCGACGTTGAACATGGTGTCAGGTTAGGCGAATCGGGGGTGGAGGCACGGTTCGGCTCGGAGCCAAAACGCACGATGCGGGCCGGCCCGGAGGCCATGCCCGCATCTTCTGTGGCGTCTCGTTCGTGGTGCGAACCAAGACGTGTCGGTCTACTGGGAGAACTCCGCCATCGCCTGTTCCAACGCTGCATCGTCGTTGAGGAGGTCGTGGAAATCGAGCAGGTCGTCATGGTTGATCGGGGCGCCCTGGTGGTTCTCATCGAGTTCGGCAGGAAGACGCCACGTCGTGAAGGCGACGCCGGACGCTACGAGAAGGTCGATCGTGCGGGGTTCGGCGCTCTTGACGACCGTCATCTCGCAGTGAGGGCAACGGAATGCGTAGGTGCCGATGTTGTTGTTGTCGCAAATGCGCACGTGAACGTCGGCGGTTGTCAGTTCCACGTCACCGCAGTCTTGACAGCTGGCACGAATGGTTGCCATGGATTACGTCCTCCTACTTGGGTCACAAGTAGGTTCGGCAGCGGTCATGGAACACTTGAGTCTTTGAAAGAACATCTGCGACTCCTCGCCCCACAAGCGACCTAGTCTGGAGGGACATTCGACCCACGCGGTGGACCCTCGCAGCCGCTGAAACACATCTGCAATGTCACTGGTGCTCCCATGCCGCCCGACGAACCGATTCAACCCTCATCCTCTTCGGTTCGGCCCCGGCCCCCGCGTCACGAATCCCTACGAATGCCGCCAATCGCCTTTGCCCACCGGGGCGCACGGGCGCACGCACCGGAGAACACCCTCGAGGCGTTCGACCTCGCCAAACGTCTCGGGGCAACCGGGCTCGAATCTGACGTTTGTGTTACGGCCGACGGCGTTGTGGTCCTGGACCACGACGGTGTGGTCCGAACCCGCTTCCGGAAGAAGCGAATCGGCGAGACCCGGCGGGCAGATCTTCCCAGTCATATTCCCTCGCTCGCCGAGTTCTACGACCACCTCGGGACCGACCTCGACCTCAGTCTCGATGTCAAGGACCGGGCCGCATTCGGTCCCACCGTGGATCTCGCACGGTCGGTTGGGGCGGAGGGACAGCTGTGGCTGTGCCATCCCGAGATCGACGTCTTGAGCCGGTGGCGGCACGACACGTCAGCTCGACTCGTCAATTCGGCTCGGCTGAATCGAATCGAGGAGGGAGTCGAGCGGCGAGCGGCCACGCTCGGCGACCGCGGCATCGATGCGCTCAACATGCACGCCACCGATTGGAACGCAGGTCAGGTGGCACTGGTTCACCGTTTTGATCGGCTGGCGTTCGGCTGGGACGCCCAACAGCATCGTGCGATCGCCATGCTGGTCGACATGGGCATCGACGGTGTGTTCAGCGATCACGTCGACCGACTGCACGAGACCTTTGCCCAGTTCTTCAGGCTGGGTTAGCCCGAGGTGACCGACCCGCCACGCCAATCCGCCTCACCCAACGTGGGGTCGACCGGAAAGGTCTGGCTGGTGGTGCTGTCGGCGATCCTGCTCGTCGCCGCCATCTGGTTGGTGAACCTCGGTTCGAACCGAGCGACGGTCGACTCCGGCGGCGGTGTCGCCACGACCTCGACGACGGCATCGCCCACCACACCGTTCACCACCGCGGCCACGGACGTGCCTCTCGGCGAAGCCGACGGCCCACCGAGGTTCTCCGAGCTCGATCCGATCCTCGTGACCGAGCTGCCGCTCGAGGCGATCGACACGCTCGACTCGATCGCCAACGGCGGACCGTTCGACTTCGATCGGGACGGACTCGTCTTCCAGAACCGGGAAGGTCTGCTACCCGACCGCGAAGAAGGTCACTACCGGGAGTACACGGTCATCACCCCGGGTGAACGGACTCGGGGAGCGCGGCGGATCGTGGCGGGAGCCGATGGCGAGTTGTACTACACCGGCGACCACTACGCCTCGTTCAGTGAGATCGTCGACGAGGATTGACCACTCAGAGGGTTCCGAGCCGATCCAGCGGCCAGAACAGGACGAAGGCGCGCCCCACGACCCTGTCCTCGTCGATTGTCCCGAACCGGCGCGAATCGAGGCTCTGGTCACGGTTGTCGCCCATCATGAACATCTCCCCTTCGGGAACCGTCAACGGGCCGAAGTCGGCGAACGAACCCTCGTCGAGATACGGCTCGACCAGTTCGCGACCATCGATGAAGATCGTGCTGTCACGCCCCTCCACCGACTCTCCGGGCAGGCCGATCACTCGTTTGATCAGGTCACGGATCTCACCGGGCTGATCGTCGGGGCGGCGGAAGACCACGACGTCACCGCGGTTCACGTCGTGTAGGCGATAGCCGATCTTGTTGACGAGAATGCGATCGCCTTCGTACAGCGTCTGCTCCATCGACTCCGATGGGATGTAGAACGCTTGGAACACGAAGCTCCGCAGGAGGACGGCGACCGCCACCGCTGCGCCGAGCACGACGAACCACTCCAACAGGTTGCGGAGGAGGCTGTCATCTCCATCCTCGCCGGGGGTGTCGACCGGACCGTCGTCGATCGAGGACTCGCCAACGGACGCATCGCGATCGATGTCGTCATCAGCACCGTGCCCGGACTGCGAGACGACGGCCACCATCTCGTGGAGATCGGCCGGCGACTTCGGCGGCGGTCGCAGGCCCCAATCCGTCGGTCGCCTGGTCGATCACCGACGATGCGGTCAACGGGGTCGTCGGCGGGCTCACCGATGAGTCGTCGACCGGTGAAGGCTGCGACTGAAGCGGCCGCTGTGACTGCAGCAATGCCGCCACGAGGGCTTCACCGTGGTGGGCGGGCCTCGGGCCCTCATTTGGCAAGGGAGGTGTTTCGTCGGGTGTCGTCGCCGACCTCCTCGTCCTTCACGTCCCGCAGGCTACTCGCCGTACCGGGCCAGCACTCGACGGGCCGCTGCGGCGGCGACGCCGTCAGGATCGGGGACCTCGCTGGCCACGATCTGGGCGGCGGGACCGAGTTGCAGCAACAGGCGTTCCATGAACGTGTTCGACGCAACCGCGAGTGTCACCTCGATGAGTTCCTCGTCGATGTCGACGAGGCTGACGATGGGGAGGCTGTCCTTCACCCAGTGCTGGTCTCTGCCCAGACGCAAGGTCAACGTCGGGAGATCGCCGTGGGACCGGAAGACCTCACCGGCCGGCGGCATCTCGACCGCCGGTGGCGGTTCGGCCCTTCGATCACCGGAGGTCATGTCGACGATTCGGTCGAGCCGGAAGGAACGTTCGTCTTCGGCGGAGCAACAGTAGGCGTCGACGTACCACGCACCCCCTGCGGAACGGACACGGCGAGGCACGATGGTCCGCTTCGACGTCTCGTTCTTGCTGTGATTGAAGTAGGTGATCTTGAGTTCTCTGCCCTCCGCAGCTGCCGAACGAATCTCGGCGAGACGGTCCGGAGGAGTGTCACCGAGCCGAATGTCGAGCTGGCGATCTGGGATGACACCGGTGGCGTCGGCGAGTTTCGTGAGAGCGCTGTGCAACGATCCGTCGACATCGGCGCCATCGATCCGGCGCAGAGCATCGGCCGACGCCAGCAGCGCAAGGGCCTGCCCGGTCGAAAGCTGCAACGGGCGGGAGAAATAGTCGGCGAAGTTGAGCCAGACCCTCTGGTCCTCGATGCGCACCTCGATCAGCGCATCGGGGCTGTAGGGCGGGACGCCGACGAACGACAGCATCTCCAGTGTCCTCAGCACGGTGGTGGGATTCTGACCGAAACGTTCAGCGATCCGATCGATCGACGCACCCGGGTGGTCGATGATCCAGGGCACCATGGCCAGGACAAGCCTCATGCTGTCGGCTGCCGTGCGAGGACCGCTCACGACCGGTCCCGTTCGGTCGATGCGGTCAGCGTCTCGATCATCGCCGACGCGAACCTCTGGCGGTCCCAGCACGACGGCATCCTCCAGCCATTCGAGGGTGAACGACACGAACGCGTCGACCGCTCGCACCGAGAGCCTGAACACCGCTCCGTCGATGTCGCCGAGGGCCTCGCGGCGAATCGGTTCGCAACCCACGCGTTTGCTGACCGGGACCGCAGCCCGCTCGGCCACGAAGAGTTCCACCTCGACGGGTTCGGCGGTCCCGATCTCCCAAGGTCGCAACACCACCGTGGCTTCCCTCGCCGGAATCGGGCGGGTCGGGTGGTCGTCGAGCTGCTCGAGGTCGCTCATACGGTCGAGTCTGAACTGACGCTCCCCGTCGGCGGTACGGTCGAAGCCGGTCAGGTACCAGCGACCCCGCTGGAAGTACAACGACCACGGCTCCACCTCACGCCGGCGGGTGCCGCTGGCGCTGCGATACTCGAATGCCAGCGCTCGATGTCGCTGGATCGCACCGAAGACCTCGAGAAGGCCGGCGTCGGTCGGCAGCTCCGAGATCAGGCCGGTGAACATGGCGCCCGATCTGGCCTCGCTGACGTCGGTCACACCGAGTCCGCCCAACTTCCACAGTGCTTCCTCGTCGGTGTTCCCGAACTGAACGGCCATCGTCGCCACGTGGAGCGCGGCCAGCTCGGCGGGGGTGAACTCCGCGCCCTGGAGGTAGTACTCATCGGGCGGGATCCGATACCCCTGTTCGTTGTCGGAGAACGGAACGTCGACAACTGTCAGGGGGATGCCGACCTCGCGGAGTGTGTCCTTGTCACGTTCGAACTGTCGACGGAACGAGTTGTCGTCGTCGGGATAACCGTCGACCCGTTCTCGAAGCTCCTCGCGGGTGAGCGGCCGTCTCGAATCGAGCAGGACTGCAGTGAGGTTGAGCAGCCGTTCAGCCCGCGAGATCCTGGTCGACATCGTGAGAACATCGTAGGGTTCCCGGCTGCGTATCGGCCGAACCGCTACAGCGAATCGATCAACTTCTGCACCCGGTCATCGCTGTGGCGAAAGGGGTCTTTGCACAGTACGGTCCGCTGGGCCTGGTCGTTCAGCTTGAGGTGCACCCAATCGACGGTGTAGTCCCGCTTGCGTTCCTTGGCCCTTTTGATGAAGTCTCCCCGGAGCTTGGCCCGCGTCGTCTGCGGTGGTTCCTCGATCGCGGCCTCCATCTCCGCATCGATGAGCGTCCGCTCGACCATCCCCTTCTTCTGGAGCTTGTAGAACACGCTCGTCGACATTCTGACGTCGTGGTACTGGAGGTCGAGCAGCTGGACTCGGGGATCGTTCAACTTCAGGTCATGTCGCTTCTGGAACGCTTCGATGAGGTTGTGTTTGATCACCCAGTCGAGTTCGCGATCCAGTTTGAAAGGATCGGTCTCGAGGTGGGTCATCACGTGTTCCCACATGTGCAGCGCACGCAATTCGTCGTCGGGCAGGCCTTTTGTTTCGGCATACCGCAGAGCCCGGTTCAGGTATTCGCTCTGGATCTCGAAGGCGCTCGCTTCCCGGCCGTTCTGGAGCCGAACCCTCCGTTTGAAGGTCAGATCATGGCTGATCTCCCGGATCGCCCTGATCGGATTCTCCAACGTCAGGTCTCTGAGGACACAGCTCGGGTCTTCGACCATGCGCAGGATCACCGCCATTGCGCCCACCTTCAGGTAGGTGGTGTACTCACTCATGTTGGAGTCGCCGACGATCACGTGGAGCCGTCGATATCTCTCGGCGTCAGCGTGTGGTTCGTCCCGGGTGTTGATGATCGGTCGGCTGCGGGTGGTCGCCGAACTGACCCCTTCCCA
The DNA here is from genome assembly GCA_963793385.1 of uncultured Acidimicrobiales bacterium. GTDB lineage: Bacteria > Actinomycetota > Acidimicrobiia > Acidimicrobiales > SZUA-35 > JABDIY01. The sequence continues at coordinate 16,536 of CAWCAF010000012.1, read as the reverse complement.
GATGTGTTCGGCGCGTTGGGAAACCGAATAGCTGGCCCCCCGGGCGGTTTGCAGCACCTTTCCTGCTCCCGCATAGATCTGTCGACTCACCAGGAACGGGATCAGGATCTCGCTGTAGTGACTGACATCGTCGGTGCGCCGAGTGAGGTAGTTCTCGTGGCATCCGTAGCTGTTGCCGGCCGAATCGGTGTTGTTCTTGAACAGGTGGACGGTTCCCCGGATTCCTTCGTCGCGCAGCCGTTCCTCGGCCGATTCCAGAAGCTGTTCGAGGATGCGTTCACCCGCTTTGTCGTGGACGACGACCTCTCCGATCGAGTCACACTCCGCCGTGGCGTATTCCGGATGTGATCCGACGTCGAGGTACAGCCGGGCACCGTTTGCGAGAAAGACATTGGACGACCGCCCCCAACTCACCACCTTGCGGAACAGGTACCGGGCGACCTCGTCGGGACTGAGGCGCCGTTGACCACGCAGGGTGCAGGTCACTCCGTACTCGGTTTCGATCCCATAGATCCGACGGCTGTACACCACGGTTCAAACCTAGTGGCTGGACAACAATCCGTCTGTGTCGGCGTCACGCGAGATCATTCCGACCGTCTGCAGGACCCGGCGGTTCTCCGCATCGCCCAGACCCACTTTCGCAGCCCACAAGGCCGCCTCGGTGCGATTGCGGACCTCGATCTTGGCGAAGACTCTCGACACGTACGTCTTCACCGTTTCGACCGAGAGGAAGAGCTTCTCGGCGATTTCGGCATTTGTTCGACCGATGGCCAGGAGTGCGAGAACCTCGGCTTCCCGCAGGGACAGGTCCTTCACGAGCGGAAGTAGCCGGTCATCGACGCTGTCGTCGTTCTTCACAGCCTGAACGAATCGTCCGGCGGCGGCGTCGAAGAGCAGGGCGGCCAGCGCAGCTCCGCTTGTCGCCTTGGAGATCACGCCTCCAAGGCCGACGGTCCGAGCCCACTCGACGAGCGGCTCGGTGACGGTGAAGGAATAGAGCACGACGGTTCCGACCGCCGGGTTGTCGACGGCGTGAAGCATCCGGTCGAGCGAGCCCTGGCCCCCGTCGAAGGCGTCGATCAACGCGACATCGGTGGCAGGGATCCGACCGCCGTCGAGATCGACGTGCTCGACCACGAACCGACCGTGAGGGTCCAGCATGGTCTCGAGGCCGAGGGCGACGAGTTCGACATCGTTCATCAGGGTGATCCGTAGGGTGCGGTTCTCGGACGTCGTTCGGGCCACCCGACAAGTTTCGCCGCTGGCTTGTTGCGGCGATACATCGAAGCGTCAGGTGTCGTGAGGAAATCGAAACCGATGGGCGGGCGGAGCGCTTTCACACCCGACCTTGGCTACTCCAGCAGACCTTCGATCTCGGCGTCCTCGAGCCGACGGAAGCACCGACCCTCGCCGTGCCGATCCAACACACCTACTTCGAGTTTGTCAGCGGTGAGCGGCTGTTCGTCGGAGAGCGCCTCGACCCCGGCCTTCAAGGCACCGGCGAGATCCAGCGACGTGGTGTCGATACGCTGCAGAGCTTCGCGGATCCGCTCAGCGTCACCCCCCAGATGCTGCGAAACCGTCTTCGTCGGAAACCGAACCGTCGTACCGGATGTGGAAGAGCCGGTCATCGTCGTGGTGGCACCCTACCGACGCCACGAGGATCTCCACCTCCATCGGTTTGATGTCGTGGGTGAAGATCTGGCCCATCATCTGGGCGTACTGGTTGGCAAGGGTCTGAGGGTCGACATCGTCGCGGCTGTAGGTGTAACCCCGCAGGTCGGCGGCCCTGATCCCGGCGATCCGGAGCTGGTCGTACTCGTTGTATTTGCCGACCCCGCCGAACGCGATCCGATCGTAGATCTCGGAGATCTTCCTGAGATTTCGGCTCGGGTTCTCGGCCACGAGAACGATCCCATCGCGCATACTGCAAGGTCACCAGGCTCCGACCACGCGCAATGCCCTTCTGTGCGAAGTCGGCGCGATCGCGCATCATCTGCTCGGGCGGGACGTAGAACGGCATGCTCACGATTCAGACCTCCGTCGACGATGGCGTGCCGAGCGATCGGACGTACTCGCCGAAGCGGGCGGCAACCTGCGGCTCGTCGAGTTCCTCGTAGCCCTCGACCGTGATGGTCGCCACGATCGGGTAGATGTTCCGAATCTGGTCTGGTCCACCGGTGGCCGAGTCGTCGTCGGCGGCGGTGAAGAGCGCTCGTATGAGCAGGTCGACCGCTTCATCTCTGCGACTGGGTCGGGTCGGTGCCCCAGCTTGATGACGGTGCGGGCGTGCAGTGAACCCGAACCAGAGGCGACATGATTGGTCTCCTCGTAGCTCCCCCCGGTGACGTCGTAGGCCCACACCCGACCGCACTGGCGACGCCGGTCGTAGCCGGCGAAGATCGGCACCACGACAAGGCCCATCATCGCCGCTTGAAGATTGGCCCTGACCATCATCGACAGCTGGTTTGCCTTGCCCTCGAGGGTGAGCGGATTACCTTCGATCTTCTCGTAGTGCTCCAGCTGGAGCTGGAACATCTTGATCATCTCGACCGCCGGTCCGGCCGCACCGGCGATGGCAACACCGCTCCAACGATCGGCCGGGAAGACCTTCTTCATGTTGCGGTGGCTGATCAGGTTGCCCGATGTGGCCCGTCGGTCACCGGCGATCACCACGCCGTCGGCGAAGGTGCACGCCACGACGGTGGTGGCATGGCTGATCTCGGCATCCTTGGTCACCGCCGAGTAGTCCGGGGCGAGACCGTAGCTGCGGACGAGCCGGGAGAAGCTCGGACCGGGATCGTCGTGGAGCGGGAACCGGGGAAGGGTCACTGGCCGCCCTTTTGGATGTAGCTCTTGACGAAGTCCTCGGCGTTGGTTTCGAGCACCTCGTCGATCTCGTCGAGGAGATCGTCCAGTTCGGCCTTGAGTTCTTCGCCTTTGCCACTCGCATGGGTCTGGCCGCCCTCGTCGCCTTGACCGTCGTCCCGGGGAGGGGCGTTGCGCCTGATCTGCTCTCGTTCAGCCATCTTCTACCTCATCTCCAACTGCGGATCCCGACGAACGGCGAGCTAGGCGCCCAACCGTTCGAGAAGTTCCGCGACGGTGTCGCTCTCATCCAGCAGGGTACCCACGTGGGCCTGTGTACCCCGAGTCGGCTCCATCATCGGCACCCGCCGAAGCGGATCGTCACCGACGTCGAACACGATCGAGTCCCAGTTGGCGGCGACGACCTGGTCGGCGAACTTGTCCAGACACCGTCCCCGGAAATAGGCCCTGGTGTCGGTGGGTGGCGTGCGCATGGCCGGTCTCGGCGTCAGCCGTCGTCGACCAGCGTCTCCAGCCCGGCTCGTAGGGCCAGACACTTGGCTGGGCGCATGATCGTGGTATTGGACGTCCAGCGCCCGCAGGCGACTGTCGTCCCAGCCGCATCCGTGTCGATCACGGAAGCCGTCGAGGAGTCGCTTCTTGGCGACCCAGTCGACCATGTGGGCGACCGAGTCCGGGTCTGTTTCGAGACCGGTCGAGAACCTCGCCCCAGGCGCCCAGGACCTGACGTCCAACGGCGTCGCCTCCCACGTTGTCGAAGCCGCGCTGAGCGGTGTACTTCTCGGCTTGTTCGAGAAGGTCGAACTGGATCTCGAGCGCGGTGATCGTCGTGCCGCCGTGCAACTGGAGGGGCTGACGCAGGGTCAGGTCATGGCTCACCTCATGCATGGCCCGAACCGGGTCCTCGAACTCCCGACCGAGATCCAGCGCACCGTCCTCGATCATTGCGAAGATCAATGCGCTCGTGCCGACCTTGAGGAAGGTTGCAACTGGGCCATGTTCGCGTCGCCGACGATGACATGCAGACGCCGGTACCGCTGGCTGTCCGCATGGGGTTCGTCTCTGGTGTTCACGATCGGGCGCTTCAACGTGGTTTCGAGACCCACCTCTTCTTCGAAATGCTCGGCGCGTTGGGTGAGCTGAAAGGGAACGTCGTCGACCGACACACCGGGAAGCTCCGAACCGACCTTGCCCGAACCGGTGAACACCTGGCGTGACACGAAATGCCATGTGGCGCCGATGACGATCTGGCCGAACGGCAGATTGCGATCGAGCAGATAGTTCTCGTGGCAACCGTAGGAGTTTCCCTTGCGGTCGGAGTTGTCCTTGTACACGACCAGCTCCTGATCGGGCGGGAGCAGGCTCCTGGCGGCATCCATCGATGCGATGCAGATCAGCTCGGCGGCCCGGTCGAATCGCACGACGCTCAACGCATCGGCGCACTCCGGTGTGGACAGCTCGGGGTGGGCATGATCGACGTAGTAGCGGGCACCGTTGGTGAGCACGGCGTTGACCAGGTGGGTTTCCACTTCGGGGGGCATGGCGAATTCGGGAGGGAGGATGTCCCTGGCGTCGGCCCCCGGTGTTTCATCGACGAAATCCCAGGCGATCGGCGCCGACCGCTCATTGACCGCTCCCGAACCGGCCACGCCCGAGGTAGGCGTTGATCAGGAGGCTGGAGGCCGACACCGGGTTCCACTCATTGGACCCCCGCACCATGATGCCGTATTCGGTTTCGATGCCAATGATCTTCGCGACGGCCACCTTCGCAGGCTAGCTCCCGGCACCAGAGCACCAGTAGGCATTCGTGCGACAGAGCCCTAGGCCGAACACCGGAGGCCGACGCTTCGGGACACTCGGCGGTTGCAGGGATCTACAGGTACTGGCCGGTTGCGACCTGTTCGATCGCTTTGCCACCGGTCTTGTCGGTGCCGGCCGGGCCGACCAGCGTGCGGACGTACACGATCCGCTCGCCCTTCTTGCCCGAGATCTTGGCCCAGTCGTCCGGGTTGGTGGTGTTGGGCAGGTCCTCGTGTTCCTTGAACTCCTGGGTCACCGACGCCAGGAGATCCTCGGTCTTGATGCCCTTTTCACCCTTCGGCGAGGAACCGTTTGATCGCCAGCTTCTTGGCCCGCCGAACGATGTTCTCGATCATGGCGCCGCTGGAGAAGTCCCGGAAGTACAGAATCTCCTTGTCACCGTTCTGATAGGTGACCTCGAGGAACCGGGTGTCGTCGTCGGTTCGGTACATGAACTCGACGGCTGCGTCGACCATGCGGGCGATGGCATCGTCGCGGTGGCCCACGCCGGCGGTCTCGCTGCGATGAATCGGGAGTTCGGGGGTGAGATAGCGGGAGAAGATCGCTTCGGCGGCTTCGCGGACCTGGTCGCTCGATCTTGATCTTCACGTCGAGTCGGCCCGGTCGCAGAATCGCCGGATCGATCAGGTCCTCCCGGTTCGATGCGCCGATGACAATCGTGTTCTTCAGCGTCTCCACACCGTCGATCTCGGCCAGCAGCTGAGGAACGATCGTGCTCTCGATGTCGGAGCTGATGCCGCTGCCCCGGGTCCGGAACAACGACTCCATCTCATCGAAGAAGATGATCACCGGGATGCCCTCTTCGGACTTCTCCCGTGCCCGCTGGAAGATCAGCCGGATCTGGCGCTCGGTCTCGCCGACGTACTTGTTCAGCAGCTCGGGGCCCTTGATGTTCAGGAAGAAGCTGCGGGTCTCGGTGTCGCCGCTCTTCTCGGCCACCTTCTTGGCCAGGGACGCCGCGACCGCTTTGGCGATGAGCGTCTTGCCACAGCCCGGTGGCCCGTAGAGCAGAATCCCCTTGGGAGCGGGCAGTTCGTGTTCGGTGAAGAGTTCGCTGTGGAGGAACGGGAGTTCGACCGCGTCGGTGATCAGTTCGATCTGTTCGTCGAGGCCGCCGATGTCCTCGTAGGCCACATCCGGCACCTCTTCGAGCACGAGGTCCTCGACCTCGGCTTTGGGGAGCTTCTCGATCAGCAGGCTGGAACGCCCGTCGAGCAGTAGTGCATCGCCGGCACGAATGTGCTCACCGATCAGGTGCTCGGCCAGTTCGGCGACCCGCTCTTCGTCGGCTCGGCCGACGACGATCGCACGTTGCCGATCGGCGAGGAGTTCCTTGACGGTGACGACCTCGCCCGCCTTTTCCGGGTCGCGAACCTTGACGACGTTGAGGCTCTCGTTCAGAACCACCTCGGCGCCACGGACGAGTTCGGCATCCTCGATCGCCGGGTGCACTTCGACCTTCATCTTCCGACCACTCGTGAACACATCGACGGTCTGGTCGGCGTTGACGCCCAACAGCGTTCCGTAGGCGGACGGGCGGTTGGGTGAGCTTGTCGACCTCGTCGCGAAGTGCGCTGATCTGTTCCCGTGACTCCCGCAACGTGTAGGTGAGCTTCTCGTTCTGACTGACCGCTTGCGCCAACTGCCCCTTGGTGTCGAGAAGCCGCTCCTCCAGCGTCCTGACCCGCTTGGGGGCGTCCTGCAACCGACGGCGGAGCGAGACGTTTTCCTCCTCCATCGCTTTGACCTGCTCCTGCAGTTCAGAAAGCGTGATCTCGTAGCGGGCCAATCGCTTCTCGTATTCCGAAGTACTCATTGGCCTACCTCCTGCGGCGCCCTGGGGAACTCTATCTGACACTACACCTCGGCGGCCCGGTTGGATGGTCGACGAGACGCCGCCGACTCAACCGACCGGTCTTCCTCGTCGGATCCGATGCCCACCGGGCGCTGAGGTCGCGCGCGAGAGCGCATCGACGAGGAAGGCGAGGATCTCGGCTTCGTCGCGCCAGGCGTCGTAGCGTCCCGTCGAGCCGAAATGGCCAGCACCCATCTCGGTCTTCAGCAGGATCGGCGACGCACCGGTGTTGTGTCTCACGCAGACCGTAGCACCCACTTGGCCGGCTCCCAGAATCGGACCCGGGGATCGTTGAGGCCGGCGGTCACGTACACGGGCGGATACGCGCCGCGAGCTCACGTTCTCGTAGGGGCTGTAGGCGGTCATCGCTCGGTAGATCGCCTTCGGACTCCAACGGGTTGCCCCACTCGTCCCACTCGATCTGTGTCAGCTGCTGGGTCGTGTCGATCATCGTGTTGACCACGTCGACGAAGGGAACCTCGGCGACGACAGCCCCGAACAGATCCGGGGTCCAGGTTGACGGCGGCTCCGACGAGAAGTCCGCCGGCCGATCCGCCGCCGAATCCCGAGTTGAGCGGGCGTCGTGAGGTCGCGATCGAGCAGTTCTCGGGCGCAGGCGACGAAATCCGCCGAAGCTCCTCGTCTTGTGCTCGTACTTGCCGGCTTCGTACCATCGCCGACCCAGTTCGCCGCCACCCCTGCACCTGAGCGACGGCGAAGGTGAAACCCGCGGTCGAGCAGCGACAGGCGAGCGATCGAGAAAGCCGGATCCATGGCAGCCTCGTAGGCGCCGTAGCCGTACAGGACCGCGGGTGGGGACCATCGTCACGGTCGCGCCGCCATGCCAGGAGGATCGGCACCTTCGTCCCGTCCTCGGCAGTGGCCCAGATGCGTTCGGTGGCGTAGGTGGCCGAGTCGAAGCCGCCGAGCACGGGCGGTCTGCTTGAGAATGGTGCGGGCTCGACGATCCATGTCGTAGGAGTACACGGTGGGCGGGGTGACCATGCTGGTGTAGATGTACCGGAAGTCGACGGTGTCGGCAGCTCGGATTGGCTCCCGGGATAGACCGTGCTCACCTCCTCGGGTTGATCGATCACGTGCTCGTCCCCGTCGGAGAAACGCCGGATCCGTAACTGCAGCAGCCCGTTGTTGCGTTCGACCAGAACCAGATGGTTGGCGAAGACATCGAATCCGGCGAGCGTCACGTCTTCCCGGTGGGCGACGACCTCGGTCCAGTTCTCCGGCTGGGTCGAGCCCGACAGCACCGCCTCGTCGGGAGCCGACAAGAGCCTGAAGTTGACGGCGTCGACGTTGGTGTGGAGGAAGAACCGGCCCCCACCGTCGGGCTCGGTGTGATGGGCGACGCCGTACTCGGTACCGAAACGCCGTCGTGATGACCACGATCGGTTCGCTCCCGGGATCATCGGCGGGGATCAGGCGGATTTCGTCGGTCACCGCCGAGCCGAGGGTGATGTGGATGAACGAGTCGTCGCGGTCCTTGCCCAGGCCGAGGAAGAACTGGGGATCGGGTTCGACGTAGACACATCGATCCTCGACCGGGTCCGTGCCGATCAGGTGACGCCACACCTCCGAGGGCCGGCTGGTCTCGTCGGGTCGAACGTAGAAGAACGACGTGCCGGCGTTGTCCCAGGCCGAACCGGCCGACACACCACCGATTCCGAGCGATGCCGGCGCTCGTTCCGACTCGATGTCGATCAGGTACAACTCGTACTTCTCGTCGCCGTCGGTGTCGATCCCGTACAGGCACAACCGATGGTCCTTGGAGATGTCGTACACGCCGAGAGTCGAAGTAGTCGGTCCCGGCGGCGAGCTCGTTCTCGTCGATGATGACGATCTCGGCACTGTCGGGACTCCGTTCACCGCACGACGGCAGTGCATCCCGTACTGCTGTCCTTCCTCGGTCCGCCCGTAGTACTCCCAGTCGTCCTTACGGATGGGCACGCTCAGGTCGGTCTCCTGAACCCGGTCCTTGATCTCGTGGAAGATCGCTGTTCTTCAACTCCATCGAGCCGGGACATCGTCTCGACAACCCGTCGATTCTCGGCGTCCAGGAGAGCGAGAACCTCGGGATCGTCGGCGTTCTCGAGCCAGGCCAATGGGTCGGTCACCTCGTCGTCCCACAGGTGACGAACACGGGATTCACGGATCGTGCTTCACTCCGGTCCAGTGTGCCCGGGGCCGACCTCGACGCCCTCGACTTGGCGCATTTGTCACTACGGTTGAGGAGAATGCCGCCCGCCTCCTACCCCCAGTCGGAATACGCCGCCCCTCCGGCATCCACCCGACTGGTGCTGATACGTCATGGACAGACCGTCCCCGCCATCGAGGGACAGACGTTTGCGCTGCACGACGGCCACGGCGACCCTCCCCTGTCACGCCGGGGTCTGTGGCAGGCCGAGAGGATCGCCCGCCGATTGGCCGATGAGCGAGGTCTTCGGTGCGATCTACGCCTCGTCGCTGACCCGCACCCAACAGAGCGCGGAGCCGCTGGCGATGCGTTCGGGCCAACGAGTTCTGATCGAACCCGACCTGCGGGAGGTGTATCCTCGGCATCGCCGAGGGGGGTCGGTTCCGGTCGATGGCCGAGGAGCATGCATCCGGCCATCGAAGCGCTCCGCCGTCACAAGGAATGGGGCGAGATCCCCGAGGCGGAGAGCAATCTCGCACTGACCGAACGGGTCGTCGGTGCGCTGGACTCGATTCACCGGAACCATCCGGATCAGGCCGTGGCGGTGTTCTGCCACGGTGGGGTGATCGGCGCTGCGGTCGGCCATGCGCTCGGCGTGAACCCCGTACGAATGTCCGACGCCAGGAACGGTTCGATCACCGAAATCGTGCGGACGACCGACGAGTGGGTCGTGCGCAGCTTCAACGATGCCGGCCACGTCGGCTCGCTGTTCCAGAGACCGATCCGCCCGCATGAGGCCGTCTGGTCCGTAGGACAAGCAAGAGGTTTGCCCATACGGTGACGGTCCGTGGGTACGCCACTCTGTTAAGTGGTCGAGAAGGCGCGGCGGGTCACGCAGGCACGGAGCACATCACCTCCATGTGCATGTCATAGTCTTGGAGGAGCACACGGAGAGAACGTGGCGGAGAGATTCTGGTCGAGGAGAATAGAGGTTGCAGCGGCGGCGCTGTTCGGCGCGACCTCCGTTCTGGCCATTGCTCGACCTCAATTTCCGGCAACCCGGGCGGTAACGAGGCCGACCGACGCTGGCGGGCATCGGCCTGATTCTCCTGGCCCTGGCGCTGATCGGCGCTCTTCACCACCGCATTCAGTAGACTGCCCAGCCTTCGTCTGTTGCCACCGATCATCGTGGTCGGTGCGACCTCGGCGGCGGTCATCTGGACCGGGATCACCGACACCGACGGAGGCATCATCGGGCTCACCCTGGTGGCCGGATTCGTCCTCGTGTACGTGGGCTTCGTGTCACCCCCCGGCGTGGCACTGGCGGCGGCTCCTCTCGTCCTGGTGCTCCTGCTGCTCGGACGACAAACCGACCCGGATCGGTTCACTCTGGCCCTTCCCATCGTCGCCGTCCCGGCGATGGCACTCCTGGCCGAACTCGTGTCCTATCTCACCACCAGAACCTCGGAGGTGTCGGACCGCAACGATCGTCGCCTGGCCGAACTCGATCGTCTGAGCTCGGTCTTGAGCCAGTTCCGACGGCCCTCCTCACTGGAGGAGGCTGCCGATCAGATCGCCGATGCGGCACTGGATTCCTTCGGTGCTCAGCGAGCGACCGTCGTTCTCCGCGATGCCTCGGGTGATCTTCTGACCGTCACCCACGGCCCACCGGTCGCCGCCGTCCCCGAGGCGACCACCGCCAAGCTGATCGCCGATGCGGTGATCCGGACCGAACCCCTGCTGGTCTCGACCGAGCGTCACGGCAAGATCCTCCTGATCCCGCTACCAACGGACGAAGGGACCCCGGCGGGGGCCGTCCTGATGCACCCGATCGTCTCGAGCGACCGCCCCTTCGTGATCGACATGGCGTATCTGTTTCAGAACAGCGTGTCGATCGCGATCGGCCACCTCTATGTCATCGACCAGCTGCATCGGCGGGCTCTGATCGATCCCCTCACCGACCTCGGAAATCGCCGACACGCCGATCGACTGCTCCGGTCGCTGGCCCCAGGCGACGCCGTGGTGCTCCTCGATCTCGACGGGTTCAAGATCGTCAACGACACACTGGGCCACGCCGCCGGCGACGAGGTCCTCCGGATGTTGAGCAAACATCTCAAGACCACCCTCCGCGATTCGGACACGAGCGCCCGCCTCGGCGGCGACGAATTCCTGATCGTCGCTCGGCAGGCCTTCGCCGACCCGCTGACCGTCGCCGAGCGTGTGGTCGTCGGCTGGGCCGAGATCAACGAACAGACCACGCTCAGCGCCGGAGTTGCCCTTCATGTTCCGGATGCGACCAGTTCCGAAACACTCGACCTCGCCGACCGTGCGCTCATCGAAGCCAAGGGGATGGGCAAGAATCGGGCGCTTCTCGCCGACCAGGTGCCACGAGATCGGCCCGCCCAGAGCCGAATCGGACTCCTGACCAGCCTGATCCGACCGCTTACCGGTAGGGCCCTGCGCCGAGGCGGTGACTCAGGCGCAGGGGTCCGACGAGATGATCGGCCACGGCGGCGCCGATCCGCTCGACGCTCAGGTCGACGAGCTCGGCCAGCCGCCCTGACGCCCGACGTTGCGACCGAGAAGCAGCACGGCCAGGCCCGGTAGTACCAAGGCGGTTCGATACCGCGCCAGGACTCGTCGGCCGCACGGTCCATGGCGTGTGCGTACATCGTCACGACGCGTCCGTTCGACTCTCCGCCGTCGCTCGGGGGTCCATGCTGGTGGCGAGTAGCCACGCAAGGTCCGCTTCCCCGACCTGGATGGCGATCTGCTGCCAATCGAACAGGACCGCCTTCGAGACATCGCTGACCTCGACGCGAAAGGCGACGTTGTCGGCGCGAGGATCGCCGTGGCACAGGACCGGCCCCGACGAACCCGGCACACTCCTCGATCAGCGAATCCCGTCGCTCCAGCAGCCGAGCGAACGGGGGTCGTCGATGTGCGCCGAGCCGCGCCGACCCCCGTGGTGAGCGCCGGGTCCGTAAACGCCGACGCCGTGTTCGAACGGACGTGGTGCGTTCTGCGCCTCGGGCGAGATCGAGGCCGTCGTGACAGCTCGACGAGCGCTTCCACGACCAGCTCGGTGTCCGCATCGTCCAAGCCGACCATCTGATCGACGAGACGGCACCGGGTCAGGTCCTCGAGCACGAACGCCGGACCCGCGGCGGTCTCCACGATCCCGTGACACCTCGGAGCCGGCAGCGAACCGTGGCCAGAGGCTCCCGTAGAAGAGTCGCTCGCGGTCGTAGGCGCCGGTGCGCCTCGCAACCTCGCCGTTGGGTCCTGGCCGGGGCATCTTCACCACGACCGAGCGCACACCACGACCTCAGAGCCAAACCGACACGCCAGACACGGAGAAGACGCCGCGATCGGTGCCGATCGGATGGGCGAGGCGCCGTGACCGTCGACGCCGAGAACCTCGGCCGCGATCGCGATCGGCTCTCGTGCTCCGCTACCGAGAGTACACCCCCCTGTGTGACGATTCGGCTACTACTCGTGCAGTTGTTTTGACCGGACCGCGCCCCCACCGTATTCTCACATTGAAGTAATTACGTGGACGTAGGGAGCCTGGGATGCCGAGAGAAGACCACTTCAGCGGCAAGAAGGCGGCCGAAATCGTGGGCATCAGCTATCGCCAGCTCGACTACTGGGCTCGCACCGACCTGATTCGCCCGTCGGTCACGGAGGCGGCCGGTTCGGGATCACGCCGCCGGTACAGCTACCGGGATCTCCTCGAACTCAAGATCATCAAGACCCTGCTCGATGCCGGTCTCAAACTCGAGATGGTCCGCGAGGTCTTCAGCTACATCCGCAACCAGCTCGGTACCGACGTCGCATCGGCCAACCTCGTGATCAACGGACACCGATCGGTCGTGGTCCAGGACGGTGGCGAGCTGCATCGACATCCTCAAGGCCGGGCAGGGAGTGCTGAACATCCTGCCGCTCTCGGGGGTCAAGGACGAGGTCGATGCTGCGATCGTCGAGCTCCACCCGGCTCGGGGCGAACCCTCACCTCGATCGGATCCTCGCCGACCGTTCCGGCCCGGCACCGCCCAGAGCGGCTGAGCCGGGTCCGCATCGCCGACGCGGACGTCTCCTGCACCCTGGGCCGTCTGCAACCTGGGCCGTCGTGAGACGGACCTCAGGGCTGGAAATCCTCGGGATTCACCTCGTCGAGGAACTTCCGTAGCTCCTCCACCATGTCGTCCTCTTCGACCTCGGCCTCGACCTCCTCGTCGACGAAACCGACCTCGTCGATGAGCGCGAGCTCGGCGAGGATGGGAACCTTGGATCTCACCGCCAGTGCCACCGCATCGGACGGGCGGGCCGAGAACACCACCTCGTTCCCGCCGGCCTCGCGGTAGACCAGATCGGCATAGAAGGTTCCTTCGACGAGTTTGGTGATCACGACCCGCTCGAGGGTCGCTCCGAGTCCGCCGACCACCTCGGTGAACAGATCGTGGGTCATCGGTCGGGCCGTCTTCGTTTCGGTGATGGCGAGATCGATGGCGTGAGCCTCGGGACCCCCGATGAAGATGGGAACCGACCTCCGCTCACCTTCGGCCTCCCGCAGAACCAGCACCGGAGTTGTCGCTGGCATCCGGACCTTCACACCCACCAGCTCCATCTCGATCGCCATGTGACGAATCTAGCCGCCGGGCTCCAGGTCGGCCACAAGGTCTCGCACGATGATCGACCGGAGGCTGGCCGACAGCTCGGCAAGGTCCTGGAGGGTGTCGAAGGACCGGCGTCGGGTCTCGGGATTGTTGGCCTTGAGGGTGGGGCCGATGCTCTGGGTGAGCAGGGCCACCTCACGTTCCGCACCGAGCCGAAAGGTGCGCAGGTGCCGGGGTTCGAGGCCGAACCGACCGAATTGCACCGCCAGCCGAGCGATGGTGAGGGCCGTCGAATCGAAGAGGACCGCCGAGCCGACCCGACGAGGACTGATCATGCCGTGCTTTTCGAGTTCGGCGATCATGCCCGGGGTGCTGCCACTCTGATCGGCCAACTCGTCCCGGGTCAGGGCCACCGAGGACCCCGGGAGCGACGGGCGCGGTGGCGGAGCGAGAGCCTCGGCGGTGGTCTTGGTCACCGGCCGCGGCGCTTCGCTTCGGGTGCCGAGCAGGCGCGGTGCCGGCTTGTGGGGTGCTGCGGGCTCGTCGCTCATCTCGTCCTCATTCGTCGGTGTGTCGGCCGTCGCTTCGTCAGCCACCTCGTCATCGGAAGCGCCCACGTCATCGCTGGTGCCCTCGGTGGAGGTGCCGCCTCCTCGAGAGATGGGAGCGCGATCGATTGCGGGGGCCGCGCCTCGGCTGGTCCGGAGCTGGCTGCTTCTCCGCCAGAGCTCTCCTCGACCGGGCTCTTCTCGCCGGGCTCTCCTCGACCGGGCTCTCCTCGACCGGGCTCGTCCTCGACCGGGCTCTCCTCGACGGGCTCGCCTCGACCGGGCTCTCCTCGACCGGGCTCTCCTCGACCGGGCTCTCCTCACCGGGCTCTCCTCGCCGGCTCGCCTCGACCGGCTCTCCTCGACCGTGCTCTCCTCACGGGCTCGCCTCCGCCGGCCACCGAAGTCCCGGGCATCCTCGCCCGCGATTCCCGGAGTGGCTCCGCGGCCCGAGCTTCGGCCTTCATCACCGTCGCCAGCGCATTGTCCCCGTCGGATCGCACCGGGTGGGGTTCGTCGCCGGCAGCGGGCACGGGCCCCTCGGTGTCGGCGAACGCCTCGGTGAACGACAGGGACTGGTCGGTCTTCGGACGGCGACGGCGTCATACCCCTCGGGGACCTGGGGTGGGCTGGGACCGTCGTCGGTGAGTTCCTCTTCGGCTTCATCGTCGGGCAGTTCTCCGCCGATTCGACTGTCATCGCGGCGTGGGGCCGAAGCGATCTCCTGGCCCTCGTCGAGACGATCCCTGATCACCCGCAGCGGGCAGATAGTTGTCCCGTTGCTGCTCGAGAATCCAGTACAGACGGTCGTAGTCGGCGTCGGTGAACTTCCTGTAGCCGGATGGTGTCCGTTCCGGATCAATCAGACCCTGGCTCTCGAGGAAACGAATCTTCGAGATCGTGACCTCGGGAAACTCGTCCTGCAGGAGCGACAGAACCTCTCCGATCGACCAATGATCCCGGATCCGGCTCATCGCTGCGCTCCCAACGCGAAGTACACCATCTTGAACTTACCGACCTGCAGCTCGTCACCGTCGACGAGTTCGACGGTCTCGACAAGCTCTTTGTTCACATAGGTGCCGTTCAGGCTGCCATTGTCGATCACCGTGAAACCGGCGAGCGCTGCGTTCGAGGGTTGCGTGATTTCGCGACACGGTGATGTCATCCAGGAAGATGTCGGAGTCTTCCTGTCGACCGATCGTGATGACATCGGAGTCGAGAGCGATTCGACTGCCTCGTTTGGGTCCCTGGCGGACCAGCAGAACCGCCGAACTCGGTACGGTCGACACCGTCGACGTCGCCGGTTTCGGCCACGGCAATCCGTTCGGTCTCGGAGTCGGTGATGGCTCGGAGTTCGTCCCCACACGAGGAACAGAAGTTGGCACCGAGCTGGTTGTCGTAGCCGCACGCTGGACAAGAAGAACCCATCGGCACCGACTCAGCCCTCGGTCAATGCGGTAGTAGGCCGCTGCGTCGAGCAAGCCATCGATGACGTCGGCATCGTCGGGCTGGATCACGAACATCCAGCCATCGCCGTAGGGATCGGAGTTCACCTTCTCGGGCGAGTCGAGCAGATCGGAGTTGACCTCGACGACCGTGCCGGTCAGTGGCGAATAGACGTCTGATACGGACTTGGTCGACTCGATCTCACCGATCGAGTCGCCCAGCGTCACCGCTGATCCCACCTCCGGAAGATCGACGTAGACGACGTCGCCAAGTGCATCCTGGGCGTAATCGGTGATTCCCACGACACACCGACCGTCGGTGACACGGATCCATTCGTGGTCCGAGGAGTAACGGAGATGGCCAGGTACGTCCATGACCAGCAAACTTAGCCGAGGGAAGCACGCGCCTGTGGAAGGTACTGCCCAAACGCGGCCCAGTACGCATAGCCGAGGCCTGGAACCGCAAAGATCCAGGCGAGCACGTCGAGAACCGGCGCATACGACAGCGTGGAGTTGGCGCCCAGGAACATCGGAACGGCGATGAAGAGCAGGAACGTTCCGGTCTTGCCCTCCCAGGTGACCGCGAACGGTTCGACGCCCCGGTAGCCGAGGTAGAGCGCACCGAGCGCCACCAGCACCTCGCGCACCAGGATGGCGGCCCCGACCCACAGTGGCATGGAACCGTCGATCATGATGGAGGGAACGGCGACGAGGAACAGCAGACGATCGATGGTCGGGTCGAACAGCGCACCGAACTCGGTTCGTTGGTCGAGGCGACGGGCCAGGTAGCCATCCACCCAATCCGTGCTTCCCAGAGCGCCCAGCAACCACGCGGCCGCGGCCCGGTTCTCTCGTCCGAACAGCAACCAGACGAAGAGCGGAATGCACAACATTCGGACGAAGGTGAACAGGTTCGGCCAGGTGAGGATCTGCGAACGTGTGAGCGGCGGCAAGGAGCGCCGCGGTTCGGTCATGGCCGGAAGTAGAGCAGGATCGAACCGTCCCCGTCGGCGTTCACGAGACTGAACCCGAGTCCTGCCATCTGCTCGGTGAACGAAACGAGCGTGTCACCCTGGAGTGGCTGAGCCAGCGTTCGTTGGTCGATCAGAACCGCCCGGGAGCGGAACACCACCGATGCCACCGTCGGCTGTTCGTCGGCGAGAGGGTACGCGAACCGACGTTCGGCCAGTTGCGGCAACACGTTCTGCGAGGCTCGAACCGGAACCGATGGATCCAGCGCGCAGCCAGGTCGATCAGTTCCTGGTCGACG